>NZ_JBXAQJ010000011.1:0-314651 GCF_058807115.1 Pseudoduganella sp. GW821-FHT12E03
GTATTTTCCGGGTCGTGGAAGAACTGGAATTCGGCATGGTCGGTGTCAACGAAGGCATGATTTCCACCGAAGTGGCGTCGTTTGGCGGCGTCAAGACGTCCGGCCTGGGACGCGAAGGGTCCAAGTATGGCGTGGACGACTACCTGGAAATCAAGTACGTGGCCCTGGGCGGCCTGTGACGGCGCGCTGCCACGTACCAATCCACCCCAATCAACCCCTGTTTTACTGGAGTGACCATGAAACTGTACTATAGCCCCGGCGTCTGTTCGCTGGCGTCGCACATCGTGCTGCACGAGAGCGGCTTGCCTTTCACTACGCAGCGTGTCGACTTGAAAAGCCACACGCTCGACAGCGGCTCCGATTATTTCGCCATCAACCCGCGCGGGTATGTGCCCTTGCTGGAGCTCGATGATGGCCAGCGACTGAGCGAAGGCCAGATGATCATGCAATATATCGCCGACCAGGCGCCCGGCAAGCAACTGGCGCCTGCCTGGGGCAGCATGGAGCGCTACCGCCTGATCGAATGGCTGGCCTTCATCGGCGGCGAGCTGCACAAGAATAGAATTTCGGCGCGCTGTTCAATCCCGAGATGCCGGAGCAGGGCAGGCAATATCACCGCAACCGCGTGCTGGGCCGCTTCGCCTGGCTGGACCAGCAACTGGAGGGAAGGGACTATGTGATGGGCGCCGCCTTCACGGTGGCCGATGCTTACCTGTTCGTGGTGTCCGGCTGGGGCAAACTGGTCGGCGTCGACCTTTCCGCGCTGGGCAACCTGCAGTCATTGCTGGCGCGGGTTGCCGAGAGACCGGCGGTGCGCGCGGCGCTGGTCGCCGAAGGCCTGGCCTGACTGGCGGCCGCGGAAATATCATCGGTGGCGCGCTGTAGGGCGGATCGTGATCCGCCATGCCGGCGCCGCCGGTGCCGTTCACAAGCGCTGGACTGGCCCCGATTGCACGATATGCAGGTCGTTGATATCGCGCGTATCGCGGATAGTGATATCCGTGGCCGAGCGCAGTTCGAACAGCGCCGCGCCGTCGCCGCCCCGCTGGGCTTCGATGGCGCCGAATCGGGCGCGCTGAACGTCTTCCAGCACGACCGCGCAGCGCGCTTCCGGCAGGGTGTGCCGCAGGGTGACATGGTCGACCTGAATGCCATCGACATGGCGCATATACAAGCCATAGGCCGGCGGCGGGCCGAACATGCCGGGCTCGGGATAGTTGCAGGGGTTTTCCAGCGGCGCCACGTCGCGCAAGGCGGCGCTGCCGCCGCCGCTCAATGCAAAGTGCAGGTTGGACAGGGCGAGCCCGGTGATGGGGGGGCCGGGCAGTCCACTGATCGTGCTGGCAAACACCTTTTGCGCCCCGGACACCACGACGTTACTGATATTGATGCGCTGGATGGCGCCAATGGCGGGTGCATCCGGCCCGCGCAGGCGCGCACCCAGGCGGATGAAGATCGGGTCGTTGGCGACGTTGCGCATCGTAATATTGGATATCGTGATGTCTTCAATATGCGCGCCATCAACGCTTTCAATTGCCAGGCAGCGGCAATCGTCGAAAACACAATTGGTGATCGTGATATTGCGGAAATCGGCATTCGATTCCGTGCCCAGCTTGATGCGGCCATAGCGCCCGGAATGGTATTACGGCGCGCTGCGCTTGAAGGTGCCGTCGAGCAGCGAACCGAGATCCAGGTTGCCCGTCACATAGCAGTCTGAAATCGTGATGTTTTCACATGCGGTCACCTTGGCCAGGCCATACGACGCTTTCAGGCAAATCCCGTCATCCCACGGTGAATTGACGCTGCAGCGGGTAATGCGCACATTGTTGCAGCAATCGATATCCATGCCGTCGCGGTTGGTGTCGATGCGCAAGTTATCCACCGTCATATTGCGGCAGCCGGTGGCGAGGATGCCGAAGTGGCCGCCTTGCAAGATGCCGAAATCGCGCAGCAGCACATTACTGCATTCGCGCAGCGCGATGGCTTTGTTGCCTTCACCTGGATCGCCGTCGCGGTCATAATGGTGAGTCCCGTCCGGGGCGATGACGTGGCCTGAATTGAGTCCCTTGCCATGGATCATGCCCGTGCCGGTAATGGCTACGCTGTCCAGGCCGATGCCCCAGATCAGGCTGTTCTTCCAGTGGCTGTGCCCAAAGTCCTGGAAATTGCCGGCCGCGTCGTTGGGCTCGGGCAAATCGTAAGGCTTGATTTTCCAGTCCACCGCCTCGATCACTGCGCCGGCCTCCAGGTGCAGGGTAACGCGGCTTTGCAGGCGGATCGACGCCGACAGGTAAGTTCCCAGCGGGAACAGCACGGTGTCGCCACCGCCCCGGGCTGCAGCATTGATGGTCGCATTGATGGCATTCGAGTCGACCGCCTTGCCACCGCCGCGCGCCCCATAGTCGCGCACGTTATACAAGGTCGCGGCCCGAGCTTGCGTGCCGGAGCCATAGGCGAACAAAAGGGGACTGGTCGCGGCCAGTCTGGCGGCTGAACCAAGGAAGTGTCGACGCGAAGTATCCATATCAGTAAGAAAGAGAGGGCGCGCGGAAATTGTAGCTCGCTCTTTGTTATCGATAACTAATTTTGTTTGGCTAAATGTCGGCCGTGCTTCTTCCGGAAACGCATCGAAGGTATTCTTCCCAGCGGCAGGACAGCAGCACCACGATATGTTCCAATCGGAGGCTTGCACAGCATGCTTCAGCTAAAATGCCGTCTCGATGGCGTCGTCAAGCGGTCGCACTTCGTCCCCAATGAGATAGCGCCGGATCTCGCAGAGTTCCGGCAAAGGGGTACGTGTTTGGAACCGCATGGCCAGCCATTTCCTGACCAGTTCTTTGGTGGGCCGCCAGGACGGCTCCGTTTTTTGCGTATTCATAACCAGGTATCCTTTCAATACACCGGCATTGCGCGGCCGGCGCGGCTTGCGCCGGCCGCGCGTGAGGTGCTTAGAAGAAGTGATTTATACCGATTGATATGCCCCGTTGATGCTCAACGCCGCGCGGTGCAAAGAAACCAATGGCGCCTTTTTCGTACTTGTTGTAATCAATGTCGGCATATATGACCGTCCGCTTGGACAACGCATAGGTGCCGCTCAGAATATAGAAACCACGCGTGCCTTCGAAGCCAGGCGCCGTGGCCTTGGTCTGGAAATAGGCACCGGTAATTTCCGTCAATGGAGTAACGTAGTAGCTGACGCCGGCCCAGTAATTCCTGGTCTGAAACTCACCCCCGGCGCGCAAATCCTGCTTTTCATACAGGTAGCCGCCTGCCAGCCGCGCGCCACCAATCTTGTAGGCGCCGGCGATCGTCCACTGTTGGTTGCTCTTGTCGAATGGCGTGGCAGAGGTGGCTGCCAGGTTGATGGTGTTGGCAAACGGCGCGCCGGCGGCATGGAACACGCCGTCGGTTTTGCGGGCCGTGTACGCGCCGCCCAGGCTCAGCGGGCCGTCGCGGTAAATTGCGCCGACCGCCATGGTGCGGCCATTCGCGCGGTTGCCGGTGACTTCGCCCGCAGCATATTCGGCATACGCCGTGACGGAGCCGATTAACTTGCTGTACTGGATATCGTTATTGAGCCGTATCGAACCGTAGCCCAGCGGATTGGCGCTGGTGCCTTGCGAGCCGGCAGGCCAGGCAGTGACCGGCGCCAGCGGGGTAAATTTGAAGTTCAGCGGATCGTGGGCGGCTACCACCTTATATGACACGCTGTATTGACGGCCGAAATCCAGCGTGCCCCAATCCGTGCTGACACCGACTGCTGCGACCCGGTCAAACAGCTGGCCCAATGTGTTGTTCATGGCGCCGGTGCCGGTATTGAAGCCTGATTCCAGCGTAAAGCGCGCTGTCATGCCGCCACCGAGGTCTTCAACGCCTTTGAAGCCGAGACGGTTGGAGTTATAGGTGCCGCCCGAACCCATGGTGAGTTTGGTGCCGGAAGTCGCGGCGTTGGCGGAGCCGGCATTGGTCACGCTGCGCAAACCGCCATCGAACGATCCGTACACGGTGACCGAGCTCTGTGCCCAGGCCGCGCCGGTAAACGATCCGATGACGGCGAGCGTGATGATGTTCTTATTCATTTTTTAAATCTCCTGAACGATAGCAAACGTTTTTTTATTTCGCCCTGGGCGCAGTACGTTTTGCCTGATGCATGAATGTTCTTATCAATTCATAGGGTGCAAGAGTCCCTCGGCTGCCATGGCGGCCGGATTGCATAAGGTGACGGGATAAGCCAGCCGCCTAGGACAGCGACGGGCGCGGCGGGATTCCGGTCAAGAGCACCGCAAGCGGGGTAGGTTGATCATGCTGGAATCCCTTTCATTGGAAAGACGGGCGAAATCAGCCGGTGCTTATTCGAATTTGATGCGCCCGGTGGTCACAACTTTTTGCCACTTTGCGATGTCTTGCGCCATAAACTTGCCGAGATCTTCTGGCGAGCCGGGGCGTGGTTCCAATGAAGCTTTTTCCAGCGTGTTGCGAACCTCGGGGTCCGCCAGCGCTTTTTGCAGTTCGCGGTTGAGCGAGGCAATGATGGCCGGTGGTGTGCGGACCGGCACCACAAAACCATACCAGCTGGTATAGTCAAAACCGGTGACACCGGCTTCGGCAACTGTCGGCACGTCCGGCAAGGCTTTCGAACGTACTGTCGCGCCGACAGCCAATGCGCGCACGCGGCCTGCTTTCACCATGGGAATCACCGACGGATCGACGAAGGAAACGTTGACAGACTTGTTGACCAGCGCAGTCACGATTTCATTGGTGGACTTGAAGGGCACGTGCAGCAGGTCGATGCCGGCCGACTGGTTCAGCATTTCCGCAGCGAGATGCTGGGAGTTGCCGACGCCACCAGAGGCGATGGTCAGCTGGCCGGGCTGCACCTTGGCTGCCGTGGTGAGCTCCTTGAGCGATTTCCATGGGGAATCCGCGGCAGTCACCAGCAGCGGGGTCAGGGAAACACCCATAGTGACCGGCGCAAAATCACGCACGGGATCAAACGAATACTTGCGACCCGACACGGTGGCAATCGTGTTCGATGGCGTGGTAATCAGCAGCGTATGGCCATCGGCAGGCGCTCTGGCGACAAATTCGCTGCCGATCATGCCACTGGCGCCCACGCGGTTTTCCACTACGACCGGCTGTTTGTAGGCCGCGCTGAGTTTGGCTCCGACCACGCGGGCCAGGATGTCAGGCCCGCTTCCCGGGCCGAACGGCACAATAATCTTGATCGCCTGTTTGGGGAAAACCGTCTCCGCATAAGCTGGTTGCAGCAACATCGCGGCGGAAATAGCCAGGGTGCTAAGAAATATACGGCGAAGCATGTGATGTCTCCTGTTAGTTTGTAAGTATGGGTCAAACGGTGCCAAGCGGGGAGCGCAGCCGCGCCAGGATTTCTTCAACCGGACCGTGTTCCACTGCCAGCGGTGGCAGGCCGGTGGACGACACGTCGGCGTCCTTCATTCCGCCTGCCGTGCCAATGCAGACGACGGTGTGTGTCGGCTGGATGGTTCCGGCCTGAACCAGCTTCTTGACTGCGATCAGTGGCATGACACTGGCCAGTTCCAGGAACAAGCCTTCCTGGCTGGCAAGCATTTCCTGCGCGGCGATGAGACCATCGTTGCCAACCCGTATTGCCACGCCATCGGTGTTGCGCAATGCCTTCAATGCCTGGTAAGAACTTTGGTTGGCTGCGACCGATTTGGCAAGCGCCACTTCTTCTGCCACCACGGGGTAGACACAGTCTTGGCCATTGCGCATGGCGGCAGCAAGCGAGCCGTGCGCTTCGGCCGCCACCAGGCGCGGCATTCGCCCAATCACTTTTGCGGTGATCAAATCCATGAATCCTTGTGTCACGGCAGTCAAGGCATCGCCGTAGCACACCGGCAACACTACCCAGTCCGGTGCGCGTCCCAGGTCGGCCACGATTTCATAGGCGATCGTCTTGTAGCCTTCAATGCCGATTGGTAAGCTGCCGACCACCGGCGCCGTGCGTGGCGACGTCGTCAGCCAGCCTTCGTGCTGTATGCCCGCTTGCAACAGTGGCCACCGGTCTTCCTTTCGTTTGAGCAGCACCAGTTGTGCGCCCAGCTTGCGGATTTGCGTCAGCATCGGTCCCGCTGCCCCTTCTGCAGCGACCACTACGCAGCGCAAACCCGCGCGTGCCGCATACGCTGCCAGCGACGCGCCGGCATTGCCAGACGACGCCGTGGCCACGGTCTCGATGCCATGGCGTACGGCATGGGTGACGGCAACGGTGCTGAGCCGGTCCTTGAACGAGCCCGTCGGATTACGCGACTCATCTTTGACGTATAGTTCGGTGATGCCGATGTCGCGCGACAGCCGCTGCAACGGCACCATTGGGGTTCCCCCTTCACCCAGGCTCACTGGCGCACCGTCATTGACGGCAAGCATAGGGTAATAGCGCCACACCCCGGGCGGCTGGTGTTTTACCGCATTGAAATCCCAGCGTGCGCGATCGGCAGGCGCATGGCGCACAGCCAGGTTGGCCGCATTATCCCCTGAGCAATGCATGCATCCGGAGCCGAGGTAGTTCAATGCATGCTCGGCGCCGCAACGGATGCACAGCAGGGTGGCGTGGGTGTTCATGCCAGCACCTGCAGGGAACCGTCCGTACGGTGCAGCAGTTCTGGACCGTCGGCGCGCACCACGACCGTGTTTTCCACTTGCAGGCCACACCAGCCCAACTCGTAGTAAGGCGTTTCCACGCACATGACCATGCCTTCTTCAATGATTTGCTTGCTGCCGGGCGCGAGATTTGGCACGTCATAGCCGTCCAGGCCAATGCCGTGGCCGACGTGGCTGCGGGAGTAGTGGGGAATACCAGAGCGGCGCACCGCGTCCACGGCGGTATTGAAAACGTCGGCCACGGCGACGCCGGGGCGGATCACGTCGAACGCGGCATAGACACCATTGTGCAGTGCTTGCTGGTAAGTCTTGACGCGCGGGTCGGGTTCGCCCAGGGTGGCGATGCGCGCAATGTCGGCGCGGTAGTGCTTGTAGCGACCACCCACGTCGAAGCGGATCACGTCGCCGCGGCGCAGCGCGGTATCGCCAGGGTGCACATTCGGCATGGCGCTGCGGGTGCCAAAGCCGATACAGCCCAGCACAGGGAATGCATCATCCTGCACTGTACGGGTGTGGAAAGCGCGCGCCAGTTCCAGTTCGGTAATGCCTTCTTCGGCAATGGCCAGCGCGGCTGCAACAGAACGCTCGGCAATCGTCGCCACGCGCCGCAGGCGCTCGATTTCCGTCGGGGTCTTTACCGCACGGATGTTGCGGAACAATTCCGAGGCAGGTGTGATCTTGCAGTTGGGTAACTCGCGGGCCAGGAATTCCCATTGGCCGGGCATCAGGCCCAATTCGTCGATGCCGACCGTGGCGCGTTCAAGGCCCATTTCCTTGATGGTGGCGATCAGGGTGGCCATGCCGTCCTTCATGTCGGGCAGGCTGTTCAGGCGGACCAGTTCGCGGTCGAGCGGCGTGTGTTCCACATTGGCCTGGTCCATGTGGAAAAAGCCGAAGCGGCGCACATTGCGCACCCAGACATCTTCCTGGTCGGCTAACTGGTCCAGCAGCGAGGTGGGCGCCAGCACACACGTGGCGTCCAAGTCACGCGCTGGCAGCACGGCAAATGACTGCGGACCGCGGCGTATCCACTGGGACAGCGCCCAATAACCGGTGCTGTACGTGACATTTTCCGGTGCGGTTGCCACCAGGGCATCGATCGAAGCGCTGGCGCACAGCGCCTGCAAGCGGGGTTGGTTCAAAAGCATGGTAAGTACCTCTAGCGTCAGTGAAGTTGGGAATTGGCAGGGTCTGGTTGCGACTATATGTTCCTATAATCGATACAGCATTCCTATATGTGATACATATTTGCACAAAGAAATCGAAGCGTCAAGGCGAAAAGCTGCGAAAAATTGCTGTTGCATTCGGCGCAGAAACGCGTTCTACGCGGGGCCATGCGAATGGGACTTGCGTAACGGGGCAAGCCGCGCATGACAGGCCAGGCGGTGGGGGGAATAGGGTAATTTGCCAGGCAAGGCACGCAGGAGCGTGCCTTGCCTGGCTGGTGTCATGGTTGTGGCATGGCCGCGTTGGCAAGGCTTTGCGCCTGCTCCCACAAGGCAGAATCAACTGTGATGCCGGCGTTGGCGTTGCGTGGACGCTGTGTGCCCGGCAAGCGGGTTCCCGGCTGCGCCTGAATGGCGCGGTTTAATTTATCGAGGCCATTTGCGAATCCGGCTCCCCCGATCGTAGCGGGGTCCAGCACCAGGCAGAAAATACCTAGCCCGTGCGGCGGACCTTCCGTGGCGCTCAGACTGGATGTGTCGAGCGACATGGCCGAGCCAGTGAAGATCGACGCCAGCAGTTCAGCCATCAGGCTGAAGCCGTATCCTCTGCTGCCGCCGGCCGGCAGCAGCGCGCCTGCCAGCGCTTCCTGCGCATTGGTGGTGGGCTCACCGGCGGCTGACACGGCCCAGTCCGGCGGAATCGGCGTAGCGCACAAGGCCGCCTCGCGCACGTGGCGCAAATTGGCAGCGCTGGTGCATTGGTCGAACTGGAAGGCAATGCCGCCCTGTCCGTCGGGAACGGATAGGGCTATGGGATTGGTCCCGAGTATCGGCCTGGTCCCGCCAGGCGCCGTCACGCTGGCGGAGGCATTGGTACAGGCCAAGCCGATGTAGCCGTGCTTTGCAATGACCTCGGGAAAATAGCCCAGCGCGGCGGCAGTGTAGGCGCGCCGGATGGCCAGGACCGCCACGCCCAGCGTCTGCGCGGCATGCAAGGCGGCGGGCAAACCTAGCGCAAATGCCGGTTGCGCGAATCCGTTGTGGGCCTCGACGTGTATCAGCCCGGGCTTGGCGCGACGTACAACGGGCGTCGCCGCGCCGTCAACCCTGCCGCTGGCCAACTGGGCGCAATCGAGCAGCAGGTGACCCAGTCCGCAGTGCGGGTTGCCGGCTTGCTGTGCCCGCCGCAATGCTTTGGCGACTTCCGTGGCCGCGAACGCCGAGGCGCCGTGGCGCATCAGGGCGCCGGCCATCACCTGTTCGAGGGCATGGACGGAAACTATGGTTGTCGGCATGCTGGCAATTGTCCAGAGTATCGTTTAATGCCGGGCGATGGCTGCGCCGCCGCGGCGGGGCGTACCGTGTCCGGCTCTCGCGCGCCGGTGCCTGCAGCCTGCAAGCGAAACGCGCTGACCGCGCCCGTCAGCAATGCCGCCTGCTCTTGCAGGCTGGCGGCGGCAGCGGCGGCTTGTTCAACCAGCGCCGCATTTTGCTGGGTAGCCCGGTCGATGTCGCTGATCGATTGATTGACGCGGGCAATGCCATCGCTTTGCCGTTCGCTGGCAGCCAGGATGTCGGCCATGATGGCGGCGACTTGCTTCACGCTGTTAACGAGTTCTTCCATGGTGGAACCGGTGTCCGCCACCAGTTGGCTGCCGATCCGGACCTTGGCGGCCGAGTCGCCGATCAGTGCTTTGATCTCCCTGGCCGCCGTGCCGGACCGGTGTGCCAGGTTGCGTACTTCCTCCGCGACAACTGCGAAGCCCCGTCCTTGTTCACCCGCCTTGGCGGCTTCGACTGCCGCGTTCAACGCGAGGATATTGGTCTGGAAAGCGATCCCGTCGATGACGCTGGTGATGTCGACGATTTTGTCCGAACTGCGTTTGATGGACGCCATCGTGTCCACCACCTCGCTCACCATATGGCCACCGCGCTGCGCCACGCCGGACGCGGACAGCGCAAGCTGGTTGGCGTGGCGGGCATGGTTGCTGTTGGCCTGAACGGTCAGTGTGAGTTGCCCGACTGAAGCGGCGGTCTGCTCAAGCGCCGTGGCTTGCGCTTCAGTACGGATGGAAAGGTCGGCATTACCGGCGGCGATGTCGCGCGACGCATGGCTGATGGTGCTGGTGCCGGTCCGGACTTGTTCCACCATGTGCGTGAGTCCGCCATTCATGCTCCGCAGCGCATCAAGCAGGCGGCCGATTTCGTGATTTCCTCCCATTTCAATGGTGGACGTCAGGTCGCCCGCCGCGACCCGGTCGGCAATCGTCACCGCGTCATTCAGAGGCGTGACGATGCTGCGTGTGATGGACCAGGCAAAGCCAATCCCGGTCAATACGGCAGCGGCGCTGATGACGCCCAGCCCCAGCGTCAGCTCACGGTCGGCCTGCACCGACTCGTCCAGTAATGCGCGTCCTGCAATGGCGGACAGTTCCACCAGGCGGTCCATCACCGCCACCGAACGCAAGTTGGCGGGATCGACAAAGCGTGTGATGATGGACGCGGCGCCATCATTGTTCAACCCTTCTGCCAGCTTGATGGCCATCAGGTAACGCTGATGCACGTCGCGTTCGAGCTTGTCGAGTTCCGCCAGCGCGAGATTTTCCTGTACTGACAGCGACAAGTCGCCTAGCTGCAAGCGGGCTTGGGCATAGCGCTTGTTTTGGCTTGCTACGCGCGACTTGTGCTTGTCCACCGACGCGGTATCGAGCATGTTGCGCATGGCAATACCACCCTCGAGCAGCGCGCTTTTCATGGTGGCCACCAGTTCGGCCTTGTGGTTGCTGGCGGCAAGACCCGCCATCAGGCGGTCTTTGTTGCGTGCCGTTAGCAGGGTTGATCCCACGGCAATCAGTGTCAGCAAGGCCAGAATCACACTGAAACTGATCGCCAGGCGGGCGCCAATGCGCAGTTTGTATAAATTCATGACAAAGCCCCCATCAATCTTCGACAAACGCTTCGTCTCGTTTCTTGCTGATGGCAGGCGACAGCATGACGAGCAACAGGATCGCGGCCGCTGCCAGCAGGGACGCCGACAATGGCCTGCTGGCGAAGACGCTCCAGTCACCGCGCGACAGCAGCAAGGTCCGTCGCAAGTTTTCTTCCATCATCGGGCCCAGGATCAATCCCAGCAGCAAAGGGGCTGGCTCGCAACCCAGCTTGATGAAGGCATATCCTACAATGCCGAACAAGGCCACCAGCCAGATGTCGAACACGCTGGTGTTGGTGGAATACACGCCTATCGCACACAGCAACACAATGGACGGGAACAGGTAGCGGTAGGGCACTGTCAGTAATCGGACCCAGACGCCGATCAGCGGCAAGTTCAAGACCAGCAAGATGGCATTGCCGATCCACATCGATGCAATCAGGCCCCAGAATAGTTCCGGATTACTGCTCATCACTTGCGGTCCAGGCTGGATATTGTGGATGGTCATCGCGCCCACCATCAGTGCCATGACGGCGTTGGGCGGAATGCCCAGCGTCAGCATGGGAATGAATGACGTTTGCGCTCCCGCATTGTTGGCCGATTCGGGCGCCGCCACACCGCGGATGTTACCCTCGCCAAATGGCACTTCGCCTGGCTGTAAACGCGTCTTTTTTTCAATCGAGTAGGCCGCAAAAGAACCCAGCAGGGCTCCGCCGCCCGGCAACACCCCTAGCACCGAGCCCAGCACGGTGCCACGCATGACCGCGGGCGCCATGCGCTTGAAATCCGCGGAAGTCGGGAACAAGTGCTCGACTTTTTTTGTGAATATTTCTCGCTTTTCTTCGCTGTGGGACAGCGACTGGATGATGTCGCCATAGCCGAATACGCCCATGGCAATGGCGATGAAGCTGATGCCGTCGGACAGTTCCGACAAGCCGAAGTCAAAGCGCGCAACACCGGAATTCACATCGGTGCCGACGATGCCCAGCAGCAGGCCCAGGATCACCATGGCCATGGCCTTCAGGACGGAGCCTTTGGCGAGCACCACGGCGCCGATCAGGCCCAGCACCATCAGCGCGCAATATTCGGCGGGGCCGAACTTAAAGGCTAGTTCCGTCAGCGGCGCGGCGAACGCCGCCAGGATCAGCGTGCCGAATGAGCCAGCAATGAACGAACCGATGCCTGCAGCCGCCAGAGCCGGGCCGGCACGGCCTCTGCGGGCCATCTGATACCCGTCTAGCGCGGTGACGACGGACGATGCCTCGCCCGGCAAATTGACGAGGATCGCCGTGGTGGAGCCGCCGTATTGCGCACCATAGTAAATCCCGGCTAGCATGATGAGCGCCGACAGTGGCGGCAACGCGTAGGTTGCAGGCAGCAGCATGGCAATGGTTGCCAGTGGGCCCAGCCCCGGCAGCACCCCGATCACGGTGCCCAAGATGCAGCCTATCAGCGCGTACAGTAAATTCTGTAGCGTGAAGGCAGCGTCGAAGCCAATCGATAAGTGTTGGATCAAGTCCATCATGATGTCGCTCCCCTTATCCGGTAATGAATGCAGGCCACATGTCAAACGGCTGGCTCAGCAATTTGATGAACGTGACATAGCTCGCTATGGCCAGCACGGCCGCCAGGATCAGTGTGGGACGCCAATGGAATTCACGGCTGGCCAGTGATGCAAGCAGCACCAGTGCCACAATGCCCACAGCCAGGCCAAGTGGTGGTAAGCCGATCGATGGAATACCGGCCAGGCAAATGCCAAATACCAGGTTGGCGGCGATGATCAGCAACAACGGACGCCAGGCAATGGCGCCGATGCGGTGCGCTTCCTGCTGCGTGGCCAGGGCCTGCAAGGCAACCAGCGCTCCCAGTATTGCCAAGGCTGTACCCAGCAGGGCCGGGAAATAGCCGGGGCCCATTCCTGCTGCAGTGCCCATTGCATACTGGCGGCTTCCCACTGCGAAGCCGATGCCAATGGCGGTGAACGTGAGTCCGGCGGCGAAATCCCGCTGATTTGTGATGCTCATGTTGTCTCCTCTTTTTTGTTTTATTCCAGATCGCTGGCGTCCAGGATCATTTCCGTTAATCCTTTGCCCGCCGCCACCATCGGCCATACGCTTTCGGATTGGTCCGTGATGAAGTTAAGAAAGACCAGGCGGTCTTTCATCGCAAAGGCTTGCCGAAGCGCCGTTTCCACCTGGCGCGGATCGGTAATCGTCATGCCGACATGGCCATAGGCATGGGCCAGTTTGTCGAAGTCGGGCAGGGAGTCCATGTACGACTCCGAATAGCGAGAACCGCTGTACACATCCTGCAGTTGCCGCACCATGCCAAGCGCGCGGTTGTTCAACATGATGATCTTCGGCGTCAGATGGTATTGTTTGCACGTGGCGAGCTCCTGGATGCACATCAGGATGGATGCTTCGCCTGTGACGCATGCGACGGTGGCGCCGGGATTGGCCAGTTGCACGCCCATCGCGTAGGGTAAGCCGACCCCCATTGTGCCCAGACCGCCTGAGTTGATCCAGCGCCGTGGCGCATCAAAGCGGGAATATTGCGCCGCCCACATCTGGTGCTGGCCCACATCCGATGTGATGAAGGTGTCGCCATCAGTTACCCGCCACAGCGTTTCAATAACCGCTTGCGGTTTGATCAGCGTGTCCGAAGCGGGATACGCCAGGCATGCTTTGGCCCGCCACGCGGTGATCTGGTTCCACCAGTCGCTGTGCGTATTGCGATGCTTCGCTGTGGCGGCGGGGAGCAGGCTTAGTAAGTCCCGGAGCACGTATTTGAGATCGCCCACGATGGGGATATCGGCGGGGATGCGTTTGGAAATTTCAGACGCATCGATGTCGACGTGAATGATGGTGCGGTGCGCGGAAAGGAAGTGTGCCGTGTTGCCGATCACACGGTCGTCAAAGCGCGCTCCCAGTGCAACCAAGACATCGCAATGCTGCATGGCCATGTTGGCTTCATACGTGCCGTGCATGCCCAGCATGCCCAGGAAGCGCTCACTGCTGCCGCGATACGCGCCCAGTCCCATCAAGGTGTTGGTGCAGGGGGAACCCAGCAAATCCACCAGCGCATTCAATTCTTCCGCCGCATCGGCCAGGATTACGCCACCGCCTGCATAAATCAACGGGCGCCGGGCGCTGGCGAGGGCTTTGGCGGCCTTGCGCAATTGGGCCGGATGCCCCCTGGTCGGCGGGGAATAGGCGCGCAGCTTGATCTCGTCAGGGTAGGTATATTGCGTGCTGCTGAAGGTAATGTCTTTGGGTATGTCTATCAGGACTGGCCCGGGCCGCCCGCTGCGGGCGATATAAAAGGCCTTCTTGACGGTGGCCGCCAGTTCGCGGATGTCGCGGACCAGGAAGTTATGCTTGACGCAGGAACGTGTGATGCCGACCGCGTCGCATTCCTGGAATGCATCCTGTCCGATGGTGTCCAGCGGAACCTGTCCGGTAATGACAATCAGTGGAATGGAATCCATGTAAGCGGTGGCTATGCCTGTAATGGCATTGGTCACGCCAGGGCCCGATGTCACCAGCGCGACGCCTGTCTTGTGGGAGCTGCGCGAGTAGGCATCGGCAGCATGCACAGCCGCCTGTTCATGACGCACCAGAACGTGTTTGATCGTCTCCTGGGAAAACAGGGCGTCGTAAATGTGAAGGAGGGCCCCGCCGGGGTAGCCAAACACATGTTCGACTTGCTCTTGCTGCAGGCATCGGATCAGGATTTCAGCACCGGTCAGCGTTTCACCGGCATCGGCCACGGCGTATGTCCCGGCACTTTCTGCTATGTTCATGTTGAAAGGAATCTCTATCAAGTTATTTAAGAACGTCTTCTCGGCGGCAAGTCCGTGCAGACGCCTTCATTGGCTTCCGCCGCCATACCGATCGACTCACCCAAGGTCGGGTGCGGGTGGATGGTCTTGCCGATGTCGGTGCCATCGCAGCCCATCTCGATCGCCAGGGCGATCTCGCCAATCATGTCGCCGGCGTGCGTGCCGACCATGGTGCCGCCGATGATGCGGTGCGTCTCCGCGTCGAACAGCAGCTTGGTGAAGCCTTCGGCGCGGCCATTGGCCACTGCACGGCCCGAAGCGGCCCAAGGGAAGTGGCCCTTCTCGACCTTGATGCCCTTGGCTTTCGCTTCATCTTCCGTGATACCGGCCCATGCCACTTCCGGATCCGTGTAGGCCACCGATGGAATCACCTTCACGTCGAAGTGCGACTTCTGGCCTGCCGCGGCTTCCGCCGCCACGTGGCCTTCATGCACCGCCTTGTGCGCCAGCATCGGCTGGCCCACCAGGTCGCCGATGGCGAAGATGTTTGGCACGTTGGTGCGCATCTGGCTGTCGACGTTGATAAAGCCGCGATCGGTCACGATCACGCCAGCCTTGTCGGCGGCGATTTTCTTGCCGTTCGGGCTGCGGCCAACCGCCACCAACATCATGTCGTACACCTGTGGCGCAGGCGCGGTGGCGCCCGCCTCGGCGGCTTCGAAGGTGACTTTGATGCCTTCCGGCAGCGCCTCGACCGCAACCGTCTTGGTCTTGGTCATGACGTTGTCGAAACGCTTCTCGTTGTACTTCTGCCATACCTTCACCGCGTCGCGGTCGGCGCCCTGCATCAGGCCATCCATCATTTCAACCACGTCGATGCGCGCGCCGAAAGTGGAGTACACGGTGGCCATTTCCAGGCCGATGATGCCGCCGCCAATCACCAGCATGCGCTTCGGAATCTGGCGCAGTTCCAGCGCGCCGGTCGAATCCACGATGCGTGGATCTTCCGGTACGAACGGCAGCTTCACCACCGCCGAGCCGGCGGCAATGATGGCTTGCTTGAACTGCACCACTTTCTTGCTGCCATCCTTGGCCGTCACTTCGATGTGGTTGGCGCTCAGGAACTGGCCGACGCCGACCACCACCTGCGTCTTGCGCGCCTTGGTCATGCCAGCCAGGCCGCCGGTCATGTTCTTGATCACGCCTTCCTTGTACTTGCGTACCTGGTCGATGTCGATCGTCGGCTTGGCGAAGGTGACGCCGGTGTTGGACATGTGCGCCGTTTCATCGATCACGGACGCCACGTGCAGCAGCGCTTTCGACGGGATGCAGCCCACGTTCAGGCACACGCCGCCCAGCGTCTCATAACGCTCCACGATCACGGTATTCATGCCCAGGTCGGCAGCGCGGAAGGCAGCCGAATAGCCGCCAGGGCCACCGCCCAGCACCATCATGTCGCAGTTGATGTCGATCTGGCCGGAATAACCTCCCGCGATCGGCGCCACCACCGGCGCGGCCGGTGCAGCCGGAGCCGCAGCAGCCGGTGACGGCGCTGCAGCCGCAGGGGCCGAAGCCTCCGCAGGAGCAGCAGCGCCCGCGCCAGCTTCGACCAGTAACACCAGCGAGCCTTCGCCCACCTTGTCGCCTATTTTGACCTTCAATTCCTTGACCACGCCCGCGTGGCTCGATGGAATTTCCATCGATGCCTTGTCGGATTCGACGGTCACCAGCGACTGGTCAACCTGGATGGTGTCACCCACCTTGACCAACACTTCGATGATCTCGACTTCCTTGAAGTCACCGATATTCGGTACTTTAACTTCGGTCATCCGGGGCTCCTTACAGCAAGATCTTGCGCAGGTCGGCCAGCACTTCGGCCAGATAGGCGTTGAAGCGTGCCCCCAGGGCGCCGTCGATCACGCGGTGATCGAACGACAGCGACAGCGGCAGCATCAGGCGCGGCTGGAATTGCTTGCCATCCCACACCGGCTCGATGGCCGATTTCGACAGGCCCAGGATCGCGACTTCCGGCGCGTTGACGATCGGCGTGAAGGCCGTACCGCCAATGCCGCCCAGCGACGAAATCGTGAACGTGGCGCCCTGCATGTCGGCAGGTTTCAGCTTGCCTTCGCGCGCTTGCAGCGACAGCTCACCCATTTCGCGGGCGATCTGCGGCACGGATTTCTGGTCGGCGTTCTTCACCACCGGCACCACCAGGCCATTCGGCGTATCGGCGGCGAAGCCAACGTTGAAGTACTTCTTGATGATCAGGTTTTCACCTTTTTCATCCAGCGACGAGTTCACCACAGGGAACTTCTTCAGCGCGGCCACGGAAGCCTTGATGACGAAGGCCAGCATGGTCAGCTTGGCGGCGTCCTTGTTCTTCGCATTGGCGGCGTTGGAGTCGACACGGAACTGTTCCAGGTCCGTCACGTCGGCTTTCTCGAAGACCGTCACGTGTGGAATCTGTACCCAGTTGCGGTGCAAGTTCGGGCCGGAAATCTTCTTGATGCGCGGCAGGGCTTGCAGTTCGGTTTCGCCGAACTTGCTGAAGTCCAGCGATGGCCATGGCAACAAGTTAAGGCCCTGGCCGTCCTTGCGCGCCGTTGCTCCCGCTTGCACTGCCCGTGTTTCAGACATTACGCCCTTGACAAAAGCTTGCACGTCGCTGTGCAGGATCCTGCCCTTCGCGCCGGTGCCCGGCAAACGTTCCAGTTCGACGCCCAGTTCCCTCGCATACTTGCGCACGGACGGGGAGGCGTGGCTCTGGCGGGAATGGCCCGCTGCGCCAGCCAGCGGCGAAATCAGCGCGTTGGCAGAGGGCAAATGCGGGGCAACTTGCAGCGGTGACGGTGCCGGCGGCGCAGGCCGCATCGGTGTGGCAGGCGGTGCAGACGTACCCGGTGCGGTAGCCGATGGTGCGGCCAATGGCGTAGCATTAGCGGTCTCTAACGCCAGCAATGGCGAGCCTTTGGAAACCTTATCACCCAGCTTGACCAGTAATTCCGTGACTCTGCCAGCCAGGCTCGACGGAATCTCCATGCTGGCCTTGTCGGATTCGACCGTGATTAGCGGCTGGTCCACGCGGATGGTGTCGCCAGGCTTGACCAGCAACTCGATGACTTCCACGTCCTGGTAATCACCGATGTCCGGGACCTGTACTGAAATGGTATTCGTCATTTGTTGGTACGCTTACTCAGTCATGGAAAATGGCTTCGACAAATTAAGTCCCAGCGAGCGCGCATCGTCGCCAACCTGGGACGGGTTGTTTTCGCCCCGGATTGCGCGCAGTGCGGAGAACGCGATCCATTTCGCGTCGACTTCGAAAAAATCCCGCAGGTTGGCGCGCGTATCGCTGCGGCCGAAACCATCGGTTCCCAACGCATGGAATTTGGCAGGGATATAGGCGCTGATGCTGTCAGCATAGGCGCGTACGTAATCGCTGGCTGCAATTACCGGTGCGTGACTGTGTCCCAGTTGTTGTGTGACGTAGGGGAGGCTGGACTCTTGACCAAACGCGCGTGCGCGTTCGGCCGCCATGCCATCGCGCGCCAGTTGCGTATAGCTGGTGACGCTCCATACCTCCGCCACGACATTGAATTGTTTAAGCAGCAGCTCAGCCGCGCCGAGGGCTTCCTTGAGGATCGGACCGGACGCCAGCAGACGTACGGCTGCCCCGGCTTGCGGTTGAAGGCAATACATGCCGCGCCGGATGCCGTCTTCCACCCCGGCCGGCATGTCAGGCTGGGCTTCGTTTTCATTGCCGACGGTGACGTAGTAAAACACGTCCTCATTTTGTCGCGTCATGCGCTCCATACCGTCCTGCAGGATGACCGCGACTTCATAGGCATATGCCGGGTCGTACGATACGCAATTGGGCACCATGGCCGCCATCACGTGGCTGGAGCCATCCTGGTGCTGCAATCCTTCGCCGGCCAGCGTTGTGCGGCCGGACGTGGCGCCGATCAGGAAACCCCGCGCGCGCTGGTCTGCGGCGGCCCAGATCAAGTCACCGATACGCTGGAAGCCAAACATCGAGTAGTAGATGTAAAACGGCAGCATCGGCAGGCCATGGACCGAATAGCTGGTGGCGGCGGCCGCCCACGATGAAATCGCGCCAGCCTCGGAAATGCCTTCCTCCAGGATTTGCCCGTCTTTCGCTTCGCGGTAATAGAGGATCGAGCCAATGTCTTCCGGTTGATACAGCTGCCCCCGCGACGAATAGATGCCAACTTGGCGGAACAGGTTGGCCATGCCGAAGGTACGTGCCTCGTCAGCGACGATGGGGACGATATGCTTGCCCAGTTTGTCGTGCTTCAAGAGGGACCCCAGCATGCGGACCAAGGCCATGGTGGTCGACATTTCCTTGCCACCTGCCTGGAACGCGAATGCCGCATAGCTATCCGCGTCTGGTAATGTGAGCGCCGCATCCGGGTTGCTGTTGCGTCGTGGTATGAAGCCGCCCAGTGCAGCGCGCCGTTGCAGGAAGTGGCGCATTTCCGGACTGCTTTGGTCTGGCTTGAAGAAGGCCAGCGCTTCGCAGTCGGCATCAGAAATGGGCAGGCGGAATCGGTCGCGGAATTCCTTGAGCGTTTCCGTATCGAGCTTTTTCTGCTGGTGCGTGGTCATCTTGCCTTGGCCTGCGGCGCCCATGCCATACCCTTTTTTGGTTTGCGCCAGGATTACCGTCGGTTGGCCCCGATGGTTCGCGGCAGCGTGGTAGGCGGCATGAATCTTCTTCATATCGTGGCCACCGCGGCGCAGGCGGTCAATGTCGTCGTCGCTGAGCGATGCGGCGAGCGCCTTCAGTGCAGGCGACTGGCCAAAGAAGTGTTCCCGGTTATAGGCGCCGTCATTGGCGGCAAAGGTTTGCAGTTGACCATCGACGGTCTGGTTCAGCGCCTGCACCAGTTCGCCGGTGGCGTCGCGTGCAAACAAGGGGTCCCAGTCCGAACCCCACAGCAGCTTGATGACATGCCAGCCGGCGCCGGTGAAGATGGTTTCCAGTTCATCGACGATATGGCCATTGCCGCGAACTGGGCCGTCGAGCCGCTGCAAGTTGCAGTTGACGACGAAGACAAGGTTATCCAGCCGTTCGCGCGAGGCCAGGCTCAGTGCGGCAAGCGATTCTGGCTCGTCCATTTCGCCATCGCCGAACACGCCCCACACCTTGCGGTCTTGTTGCGGCAGCAGCGTACGGTCTTCCATATAGCGCATGAAGCGCGCATGGTAAATGGCGCTGATGGGCCCAATACCCATGGAGCCGGTCGGGAACTGCCAGAAGTCAGGCATCAGCCAGGGGTGAGGGTACGACGACAGACCATGGGCGCCGTGTTTTTTTGCTTCCAGTTCCTGGCGATAAAAGGACAGTTCCTTTTCCGTCAGAGTGCCTTCCATGTAGGCGCGGGCATAAATGCCGGGTGCGGAGTGTGCCTGGAAGTACACCAGATCGCCGCCAAAGGAGTCCGTGCGGGCGCGGAAGAAATGGTTGAATCCGACCTCGAACAAGTCGGCGGCCGATGCATAGCTGGCGATATGGCCACCCAGTTCACCATAAGCGCGGTTGGCGCGCACTACCATGACCATGGCATTCCAGCGGATGATGTTCGCCAGGTACTGCTCGGCCGACAAGGCATCGGCGCCACCCGGGAAGGGCGCTTCATGCTCGGGACGAATCGAATTGACATAGGGGGTGCAATTGCCGTCACGCCATTGCATGCCGCTTTGCTGCGCGGCAACGCTCAACTGCGAGAGCAGGAAGCGGGCGCGTTCCGGCCCTGCCGCCTGGATGACGCTATCGAGCGCATCCAGCCACTCCTGGGTTTCCTGCGTGTCGCTATCGATGGTCTTGCTGACCTCAAAAGGGTTACGTATTTCCATGACATATCCTCGATAAAATTGGGAACAGCTTGCGGCGGCGCTTGGCAGCGCAGGCCACATGTGGTGTTGTAGGGGAGATACAACCCTGGCGCTCGATCGGCGCCAAGGCATCAACGTGCAGCGCGCTCACTGAGTTGCGGCGCTTTGCCCGGGGCGAACTATTCAAGTAGTGGTTCGCTGGCGGCGTTGGTCCGGCGGTATTGCACGAAGAATGAAACCGCCTGCCACACGGCAAAGAGGGCGATCAGGCTGAGCAGCGTGCCGCTGATGGGCCGCGTCAGGAAGGACGTGAAATCGCCATGGCTGATGAGCAGGGCGCGGCGGGCATTTTCTTCCAGCATAGGCCCCAGGATAAAGCCCAGCAACAATGGTGCGGCGTCGAGGTTCAGGCGCACGAATACGTAGCCGATCAGCCCGAAAGCGGCGGTAATGAAGATGTCATCCACATTGTTGTTGACGCTGTAGGTGCCGATACAGCAAAAGAACAGAATCGACGGGAACAGGACCGCGTAGGGAATCTTGAACACGGACAGCCAGTAGCGCACCAGCGGGACGTTCAGCGTGATCAGGAAAATGTTCCCGACCCACATACTGGCCACCAGGCCCCAGAATAAATCCGGGTGTCCGGCAATCATGTTCGGGCCCGGCTGGATGCCTTTGATGATGAAAGCTGCCATCATCAGCGCCATCACAGCGTTTTCCGGAATGCCAATGCTCATCAATGGGATGAAACTGGTGCGCGCAGCGGCTTCGTCGGCCGCAGCCTGGCCTGCGACGCCTTCAATGGCGCCGGAACCAATTTCATTTTTATACTTGCTGAATTTTTTATCGGCACCATAGGCAGCAAACTGTGCAATGACTGGGCCGCCACCCGGCATGATGCCCAGCACGGAACCGATCACGCTACCGCGCAATGCACTGGGAATAATGCGCTTGAATTCCAGCCAGGTTGGCATGAGCTTGATCTTGCCGCTGAACGGCGTTCGCTCGTCTTTGTTGTCGAGGTTCTTGGTAATTTCGGCAATGCCAAAACAGCCCAGCGCAATACTGACGAGGCCTATGCCTTCGGCCAGGAACGGCAAGTCCATGGTAAAACGGTGCATACCGCTATTGACGTCCGTGCCGACCTGTCCCAGCAGGATGCCGATCAGGCACATGGCCAAACCATTCAGCAGGCTACCGGACGTCACGAAACTGACGCAGACGCAGCCAACCAGCATCAGCGCGCAATAGTCGGCAGGCCCGAACAGGAAAGCTACCTCGCCCAGCACGGGCGCAAAGAAGGTCAGCACAACGATAGCGACGGTGCCGCCCACGAAGCTGGAAAATCCCGCCGTGAACAGCGCCAGCCCGCATTTTCCGTTCAGCGTCATCTGGTAGCCGTCAATACACGCGACGATACTGCTGGCATGGGGAATCTTCATCGTGATGGCGCTGACACTGTCGCCATATTGGGCCCCATAGTAAATGCCGGCAAGCATGATGAGCGCGCCGCTGGTGGGGATCGAATAGGTAAGGGGCAGCAGGATGCTGATGGTGGCCAGCGGACCGAGTCCCGGCAGCAGTCCGACCAGTGTGCCGACGATGCAGCCGATCGCACAGTACATCAGATTGTCCCAAGTCAGTGCGACTCCAAAACCGAGCGCGAGGTTATGCAGGATGTCCATTTAGTAGAGGGGCAAATTGAAGCCAAGCAGTTTTTGAAAGGCGAGGGCTACGATGACCAGGCCCGCCGAGATTTTGATGTTGCGTGCCACCGAATACTTTGCCGTGCCTGCCATGGCGGCAAAGAACACCATGTAGACGATGCCGGCGATCATATTTACTTGTTCCGTGATTAGCGCAAAACCGCACAGACTGCCGATGATGACGGCAATGTTTTTCAAGTTCAGGTGGATCGGAACGGGTTGCACCAGCAGCGCGCGGCCGACCATGAAGCCGCCGACCAGGAATAGCAGGCAACTATTCATCAGCGGGAACAGACCTGGTCCCGCCTGGCTGAACGTCCCCAGCGGATAGCGCAGGGATGCCAGCCCGAAAACCAGGGAAACCGCAACAATGAACAGCCCCCGGAGCAGATTGAGATCTTTCATAAGACGTCTCCAATTTTCTTGATTATGTGGACCAGGATTACCCTGGTGGTATGGGCAGGCGATGGACCGATCTTGTCATGCAGGTACCTCCAAAAGCAGAAAGTTAATTATTGCTTGTTCCTTTAAGTGGAACATCATTCCTATATGCGGTACATAATTGCACGCGTTTGCCGTGGAAGTCAAGTTGCGCCAGCTGACTTTTACGGGGCCGTAGCACAGTTTTCATTTGGCTCCACTTTGGCGGGTAGGCGGGACTTGCGTGGCAGTCGGATGTTCGTGTATAAATACCGGCACAACGTTCCACTTAAAGGTACATCATCTTGAGCACCAATCAATCGTTAGCCCGTGGCTTGCAACTGCTGGAAATAGTGGACGCTGCGCCAGGGCCTGTGGGCATCCGGGAACTGGCGCGCAGCCTCGAGGTCAGTGCGTCCATTGCGCAGCGCCTCGTAAACAGCCTGAGCGAAGCGGGATTCCTGGAACAAGTCACCGATACGCGCCGCTACCGCCTGGGGCATCGCGCGTTGGCGCTGGGATCGAAACATATGAACAGCGATGCGCTGTTTGTCAGCGCTGCAGCCGAGCTTCGCCGACTAGCCGAAGTGCGCCATCTGAACGGCTACCTGGGTGGACTACAGGGTGGGCAGATTGTTTACCTGCAAACGTTCCAGAGCCGTGGCGCCGTGGTGATTCGTGCTGAGCCGGGCGCGGTTGTTTCACCGCATTCGACTGCGATGGGCAAGGCGCTGCTGTCGACGCTGTCCGAGGAAGAGGTATCGATGATTGTTGGCGATCCGCCATTTCCAGCCCGTACCCCGAATACCATTACCGACGCCGTGGCCTTTGCCGACGAACTGGCGCGCGTGCGCAAGAATGGGATTGCTGTCGCCGATGAAGAGCACGAGCCCGGGGTGACCTCTATCGGTGCACCGATATGCGACCGCAACGGGCGCGCAGTTGCGGCTCTCAGCGTTGCATTCATCAGTAGCACGATCCCGCGCGGGCAATGGCATGAAATCGGCCAACTGGTGCGTGAAGCGGTGCAGCGGTGTTCGGCTGCCATTGGGAGTGGTGGCACCGGCCGCTGATTGGCGCTGTGCCGAAGCGCGCAGGAAGTATCATTAATCGCCCCCTTGGCAGGCAGCCGGTGGACGCGCAGGAAAAAACGGCCCGCCAGGGCGGGCCAAAGGGAGGAAGCAAGCGAAACGGGGATTAGAAGTTCTTTTGCAGCGTCAGGTAAATGAAGCGGCCCCGGTTGTTGTAGTTGTACGGGTCGTAACCGAACGAAGCGTTAAAGAACGGCGGCTGTTTGGCCAGCAGGTTGGATACCCCGACTGCTGCGCGCAGGCCCTTCAGGAAACCCGTGGCAGTCTTGTCCTGGTACGCCAGTTGCAGATCGACGAACATGCTGGCGGCAAGCGTGTACGGCGTGCCGCGGCGGTCTTCATAGCTGCCAACGTAACGTATCGTCGGCGACAGTTCGAAGGCGCCGTAGCCGGCCGAGCCGGCCAGCGAGCCGCGCCACTTGGGGGCGAAACCGTCGAAAGAGAAGGCCGCCAGGCGGTTTTCGATGACCCCCGGGGTTAGCTCCGCCTCGTAATTCAGGACCCGCGTGACGCTGCCACTGAGCGACCAGCGGACGGGGCCAGAGCGGTCGCGGTAGTTCCACTGCGCGTCAAGGCCGTTGGTCCTGGATTTGCCGAAATTGAGGTAACCCGCATCGATTGACTGCAAGGCGCCTGGACGGCCCAACGCGATATCTGCTGCGTTCTGCGGCGCCCGGACTATACGGTTGGGAAACAGCGCGGCGTAGTCGACCAGGGCCTGGTAGCTCGGCGAGACGACCCGGTCCTTCTGGGACACCCACCAGGCCGAGAGGCCGACGTCGGCATGGCGGGTATCCGCGTCGATGGGCGTGAAGCGGACGCCCAGCGTATAGCCGTGGGCGGTTTCCGCCTTGAGGCCGGCGCCGCCACCCCTGGTTGCCGGTACGCTGACCACTTCGCCGCCGCGCGCCGGATCGGTTGCCGTGACCGGGACGGTAAACGGCACGCTGTTCACATACGAGAGCGGCGGGGCGCGGAACGACGATCCCCACGTGCCGGACAGCAGCAGCCCCTCAACGGGCGCCCATTCATAGCCGATCTTCGGATTAAAGGTGCTGCCAAAGTCGCTGTAGTGGTCATAGCGTCCGGCGCCCGACAGCGTCAGCGTTTGCAAGACCGGCGCGCGCAGTTCAACATAGGCGCTGGCGACATTCCTGGCGCCGCGCGTGTTATCGAACGGCGACGTGATTTCAAGTTTTTCCCGGCGCATTTCCGCGCCAGCCGCGAATGACAGCGGACCACCCGGCAAATCCAGCACCGAGCCACTCAGTTGGCCGTCCGCGCTGACGGCGCTGGCCAAGTATCGCCTGTCGACCGAGGGCAGCAATGATTGCAGCAGCGCTGCGCTGCCTGCCGGGCCGGCCGTGAACAGGTTCAGCGTCGCGGCCCGGTCTGGATTGTTCAGCGCCGCCTGTATCCTGGCGGTGTCGTAGTAATGTTCTTCGTGGACGCGGTTATCGTCGCGCGAATAGTTCGCCGCGAGTTCCCAGCGCAAGCCATTACCCAGTTTTCCGCGCGCGCCGCCCAGCACGCGGGTAAAGGTGTCGGCTGGCTGATTGATATCGGGGCTGACGCCGGTCAGCAGTTTGTTGACGCCGACATCCACGCCGAAGGGATTGTACGGATTGCTTTTCGGGACAATCAGCGTGGTGCTGACAAAGGGCAGTGTCGACAGATATTCGCCGTTCTGGCGGGAGACCAGGACGTTGGCAAAGGTGGCGACACCGCCGCCCAGATCATAGGTCAGGTCGGCCGAGGCGCCGATACGCTCGACCGGCGATTGCAAATAGCTTTGCTGATAGTATTCGCTGCCGCGGCTCTCCTGTCCGGCGGTGGCGGCGAAATCCGCGATCGATGGCGTGCCGCTGGCCGTGGCGGGAATGATGGCCCGGCTCGATGCCAGTCCGGGCAGGTTGAGGCCATCGCGCGAATACACCGTGCCCTGGCTGGTATAGGGGACGCGGCGGTCCGTGAAGCCGAAGCGGCGGTAGTCCAGGTCGCGCGTCCGTTCCCGGTCGCCGAAGGTAATGCTGCCAGTCTTGAAATAGTCGGCTGTCAGCGAACCGCGCAGGCCGCCGGAGGCAAACCCGTAGCTGGCGGACAGCCTACGCTCCTGGCCCACGCCGCCTTGCGCCGCGCCATAGCGCGCATCGAGCGTCAAGCCGTTGCCGGAGCGTTTAAGGATGACGTTGACGATGCCGCCGACCGCATCCGCGCCATAGATCGCCGAGGCGCCGTCGGCCAGCACCTCGATCCGTTCGACGGCCGACAGGGGGATGCTGCCGGGGTCAAAGGAAACGCCGGTAGCGCCGGAAGGCGTGACCCTTCGGCCATCGACCAGGACCAGCGTGGTGCCCGTGCTCAGGCCTCGGAGCTGGATCGGCGCGGCGCCAAGAAAGGCGCTGGCGGTCGACGGTGTCATCCCGGCCTGGCTGCTTTGTGCGACCACGTCGCGCACCGAGCTTTCGCCGCTGCGTTCGATGCTCTCCTTGTCGAACAGCGTGACCGAACCCGGTATCGATTTCGATGAGCGTGCGATGCGCGACCCGGTCACAATGACGCGCTCGACAGATTCGCCCGTGGCATCTGGCAGCGTGGCGCTGTCTGCCGCCATGGCCACATCAGGGCGGACAATCAGCAGGCCCGACTGGCCGCTTTCCACATGCAGGCCGGAACCCGCAAGCAGCGCCGCCAGCGCCTCGGCCAAGCCGTATCGTCCTTTGAGCGCCGGCGCGCGCTTGTCTTTGACGGCATTGCTATCGAAAGTGATTTGCTGCTGGGTGGCGCGCGCCAGCGCCAGCAGCGCGGGGCCCAGATCCTGGGCCGGTATATCGAGCGCATAGGTTTGCGCCTGTGCATAGGCAGGTACGGCTTGGGCGAACATCGCCAGGACCGCCATCGCAGTGCTGGCCGGCAGTACTTTTTTCTTGCAGTTCCACTTCACGTTCTTCATCGCATCTCCTCGTTGTTATCTGGTGTGTTGTGCCAGTACACGTTAAGACGCGCCAGCCGCGCGAAGGGACAGCAACATCGGAAAAATTAGCGCACCAGTTGAATTTCTTTTGCGGATTTAACGACGCGCACGGCATTGAAGGCCGTCACCGCTTCGGCAAACGCATCCACATCCCCGACATTGAACATGCCGTTGACACGCATGCGTGCGATGGCCGGGTCGGAAAACACCACCTTGCGCTTCGAATAGCGATTGACCCGCTCCACCGCGGTCGACAGCGGTTCATCGTCGAAGCTTAACTGGCCATGCTCCCACGACAGGCTGCGCTCGGCGTCGACTGGTGTGACGGTCGCCGCCGCCGCGGGTTTATTCACCGCGACCACGAGTTCGCGCCCTGGCATTAGCGAGGCGTCCGCACTGGATTTGAGCGCACCCTCGCGCGGCCGTTGCAATACCGGATTTTCCTTGCCGGCTTCGAGGACCGCGACGCGGCCTTCATAGAGCAGCACGTGGGCTTGGGATTGCAGCAATTCGACGCTGAACGACGTGCCGGTGGCGACCACCACCTTGTCGCCGACGCGCACGGAAAACGGGCGCAACGGGTTGTGGGCGACGTCGAACTTGGCGCGGCCGCGCACCAGGATTAACTCCCGGCGGTCATTGCGGAACTGGACATTGACTTCGGTCCTGGCATCCAGCGAAAGGCGGGATCCGTCTTCGAGCAGCGCCACGCGCCGTTCACCAGTGTCGGTTTCAAATACCAGCGCGGCGTCTTGCAACGCCAGGTGGCCGGTCACGGTGGCCACCACCATGGCCGCGACGCCGCCGAACCACGCCCATGCCCGCCGGGCGGGCGGCATCCAGCGCCTGCTGTTGGCGCGCCGGAAGCTGTCGAGCGACGCCGTGCGCACGCGGATGACTTCCGCCATCTCCGCGGCCTGGTCCGCCGCGTGCCACACGCGAAATGCGTCTTCAAGCGCCTTCATATTGGCCGGATCCGCGCACCATGTATCGAATTCGCGCTGGGTGTCCGCATCGAGCTGGCGCTCGGCGAGCAGCATGCTCCACATGGCGGCTTCGGTGTCGCGCTCGAGCATGGTTTTTGGGTCGTCGGGATTCATTGCTCCTCTCGCATTCGTGCCATGATCAGCGCCATCGCATGCGCGATCTGTTTCTTCACTGCGCTCGCGGAAATGCCAAACGCTTCACCAATCACGTCCTGGCTCATCTGATCAATCCGGTAAAGGGTGAACATGGTGCGCGTCCGTTCGGGCAACTCCGCCAGGGCGGCGGCGAAGCGGGCAAGTTCTTCGCGGCCCAGCGCAATGCGCTGCGGATCCAGCGGGTCGATGTCGCCGGCGTCGCTGAAGCCGGCCGATTCGCGGTATTGTTGCCGAATCTGGGCCCGCCGCGCACGGTCTATCAGTAAATTCTGTGCAATCTGAAAAATATAATGGTCAGGCGCGCCATCCGTTTCAGTCCTCAGCATCCGCACGAAGACTTCTTGTGTGAGGTCTTCCGCCTCGCTGTGGTCGCCGACTCGGCGGCGGAAGAACGACATGAGCGCAGGCCGCCAGCGGCGGTTCAAGCGCTCCTGTTCCTGCTCGTAGTGAGACTCGTGTTGCATGGCCTATCCCGACGCTTGTGAAAATTGTAGCACCGACGCTGACAACCGCTTCACGAGCCGCGTTTCAAGGTTTTCCAGCGTTGGAAGTCTTGCCCGCTTTGCTGGTCGCCGGCGGTGGCGCCCAGCAGCCAGAAGCTGAACCAGTTGACGTTGCCTTGCTGGGACAGATAGCGCTCTTGCGGCTTGACCAATACATGCGTTGCGTCGGGCAAATACAGCACGTCGACCGGCTTGCCTTGCAGCTTCAGCGACGAATACAGTTCCCATTCCTGGAGCACGGATGATTTACCCAGCATCTCGATCCTGACAGGGGCGGAAATCTTGCCGGCATTCATATCCGGGCTGTGGGTGAGCCAGTGTTGCAGGTTTTCTCCCCACGGCGGCCCGCTGTTGAGCCCATCGTATAGCGGTTTGATCCCGTTGCCGGGCGAATGATTGAGCGAGTACGCGTGATATTGCAGATAGCCGCCGCTTAGGCCATCGGCAATAGTGGCAGCCGCGAACCGGCGGCGCGAATGCGTGAGCGCGTAGCTTACGTGATAGCAGGTGCGGCTGAAACCAATCAGGCCCACCCGTTCCGGGTCGATGTGATATTGCGCGGCAAGGAAGTCGATGGCCGATTCGATGCCGCGCATTTGCGTCGGGCCTTCCTGCGCTGTACCCATGGTCGGGCCGTCAAACGCATTCAGTTCCAGCACCGCAATGCCTTTCGCGGCAAGCGCCTGGCTGGCAAATGCAGTCGTATAGGGACCGTCAGGGGAAAAGCGGGATGGGTCAAAAAATTTCAGTGCGATGACGACGGGCCAGCGGCGTTGCTCCAGTCCTTCGGCCTGCGGAACAATCAGCCCGCCGGACCATTGATGCCCATCCCGGTCGGTCCAGCCGACTGCGCGGGCAGGCAGCAAGCGGAGTTGCCGGATCCGTGGATGAGGATCGAATTCGAATTGCCGTGCAGTGGCGCCACGCTCCAGCCCCACGATGCGCGGTGGCGCGTTGGCATCTTCGTCGACGAAGAATTCGACATTGCCGATGGCGAGTCGGGGTTGCAAGGGGACTTCGGTGCGCGCGGTACGGCGCCAGTGGCCGCCGGTGCGTACGTACATCGACTTCCAGCGCTGTCCCTGGCTCGCCATGCTGGCGAGCCCTTCACCTCCGCCGGCCCCGGCCGCGCTGAACGCCACCACTCCGTCGGCGTGATTCCACGCCAGTTCCGCGATCCGTTCGCCAGGCTGGGCGTCCTCGTAGGCCGGCAAAATCTTCGCGGCTGCCTGCCGTGCCGGTTCCAGTTCCACTGTCTGTGGCGCTGCCGCGAAGCTTGCGCCAGGTGGTAAATCGTTGGGTCCAAGCAGGGTGTTGGTCACGATGACTTTGCTCCCATCGGGGGACCAGAGCATCCGGCTGGTGGCATAGTTGCCGGTGGCAGTGGCGGTGGGCGCCGACAGCAGGGGCGTTACCCGTTGCTTGGTCACGTCGATCCGGTAGACCTGCAACGCCATGTTGGGCAGGTTGTCGATCAGCCTGGCGGCGCCCGGGGCCGCATTCCAGGCGGCTTCAAACGCCGCATCGGTGGTGGCGGCGGGCAGCAGCGCGATGGCCTGGTCGCCGGCTGGTGCGATCGAGAATTGCACATGGGTGCGCAGCAGGTTCACAGCCGGCTCGGTAATGCGTTGTGCCGTCCGTTGGCCGCGTTGCAGATAGGCCGCGCTCATTTTTCCCAGATTGTCTTGCTCAGGAAAGATGAGCCTGGACAGCGATTCGTCCTTCAGGTAGCCGCCAGGCGATGGGTAGGCTGGATTGCCTTTGGCTGTCGCAAAAAATACGCAGACATCGCCCTTCAAATCAAACGTGTTGACATCGGCATCCACCTGCGTAATTTGCCGGGTACGGCCGGTGCGAAGGTCGTGGCGAAACACTTGCACTGCACCACGCGCATCGGGCGACAGAAAGGCCAGCGCATGGCCTCGATCCACCCAGCGCAGCGACGACACCGGCGCGTCATTGGAACTGCTGGCGCGTTCGGCAACGGGGGTGGCCGCAAACTTTGCCGCCTTGTCCTGGCTGATGATCCATACCGTCGAGCGCACCATTCCCGCCGCGAGATCGCCTTTGGATGTGACGAAAGCAAAGCGGCGGCCATCCGGGGAGTGCGTGAGCTTGCCTTCTCCCATGCCATCGATGGTTGTCCGTTCAATTGCATCTTTGACAGTAAACGGTTGCAAGAGACGCTCATCCGTGGTGACCGTGGCGTTGCTATATGGCAAGCATGCGATGGCGCCAAGCGCGCAGGCCAGTGCGAGGCTGGCTTTCCGCAGGGTTGTAATCAAGGTCATGTTCGCAATTTCTCTGGTAGTTAGACGTAAATGACGTGATCCAACGGCTCGGTTGGATCGGAACCGGGCGCCCAACGCTGGCCGCCATAAACGTTAATACGCACCAGACCCGGTGCGGGACAGCGCTGCGAGGAAAAAAGTGCGAGGTTCAGAATGTGCCAGGTATGCCGTCACTTACGCTAAAATTGCTATAACAATGCTCAACGCCATGTGCTCGGAAAGGGAGTTGAAAATGGTGGACTATTTTCTGTCTCGGCTCCATTTCTGATCACAAAAGGTAAACGAATCGCCATGCGACCAGCCAATGTGCTCGCTGAGGCATTACCGCGGTATGAGCGTCATCATCATCGGTGAAGCGGCCACAAAGGTGATGGATGCCTACACCGAATTTTCACTGGCGCATCCGGAAGTACCGGTGTCCAGATCGTAGTTTCACTGAGCTTTAGCGAATTGCTTGCAATAGAGCAATTGATTTGCGGTGCCGCCGGATAGGGGCCTTTTTAGGGGCCTCGAACCAAAAACGCAGCGCCGGAGTGCCCAATCTCCCTATGACAAACCGCTCCAGTACGAATCCCACCGCCTCCGCCAGAACAAAGTAAAAAACCTCCCCTGCGGGAGGTTTTTTGCTTTGTGGCGGACGGAGTCGGCGGGATTCGAAGACGGAGCCCCCTGAAGGGGGCGAGGCTATTCGAATCAACTGACTGTTGCGCCTGCGGCGCAACGCTGCGCGCCGAGGGCGCGCACAGCACGCGTTGTCGGCTTCGTTTAGCACCGGGGCCGGACGGCGGCGGTGGGATTCCAACCCACGATGCGGATTCCCATCCGGCCTTTGTGCTATCCCACTAGGAATGAATCAGGTCCATTTTTGGCAAGCGCCAGATGACCTCTCGCAAGTCTTATTCCACAGATGGCGGCGTGGAGGTGACCTGCTTTTGCGCGAGCTTTGCGGTTTCGACAGCGCGCATCATGGCCATTTTGATGCGAAGCTGATTGATCACCATTTCACGCAATCCGCCACTGGTATACCCAAGGGCTACGACACAGCGGAATTTGTACAGGCGGGCCGCATCCCAGGTCGCTTGGTGGCTGAACTGAGAGCAGCGACGAGTGTGTTGCTGATTTGCGTAGAGGATGGTCAATTCTCTGCCAAATTAATGTTGCCAAAACAGCACATGTGACAAAGTGTGAAGATTTTCCTGCGCCTATCACCTATGTTTAATTGTTAGGTGGGAAAGGAGGGAGCAATGGCGACCATGGACATGCCGTCCGGCTTGGCGAAAATCTCCCTTCCACGCATCAGCCGGCCGGTTTTGCGGCCGCGCTTGTTCCAGCGGCTCGATGGCTTACTTGATGCGCCCGTTGTGTGGGTCGCGGGGGCGCCCGGCGCCGGCAAGACCACGCTGATCAGCAGCTATTTAGCTGAACGCGGCATCAGCGCCCTGTGGCTGCAAATCGACGCCGGCGATGTCGATCCGGCCACTTTCTTTCATTACTTCAGCCTGGCTATCCGCAAGGCCGCAACGGGCGACTGTCCGGCGCTGCCAGTCCTGGTGCCAGGCCACATGGCCGATCTGGCCGGCGTTACCCGCCGCTACGCCGACGCGCTCGCCGCTTGCGCCGGCCGGCCCATGGCCATTGTCTTCGATAACTACGACCAAGCACCCGCCCAGGCGGCACTGCATGAAATGTTGCCGCACCTGGCAACCGCCTTGCCGGATGGAGTGCATTTATTCGTTATCAGCCGTGGCGCGCCGCCGCCAGCCTGCGCCCGTTTGCAAATGCATGGCGACCTCATGCACCTGGGCGGGCGGGAGCTGGATCTGACGGCGGATGAGGCCCTGAACATGGCGCGCCAGTGCGTGGACGATCCTGCTGTCGTGCTGGACAGGGGGCATATCGCGCGGCTGCTGGACGAAACCCGGGGCTGGTGCGCCGGCTTTGCGCTGCTGCTGGCGGAAGGCGGCAACAATGCGCGGGAGTTACCGGAACGGGCTGACAGGAATCAGCAAATACTGTTCGACTATTTCGCCACCGAGTTGCTCGGCCAATTCGACGAGCCGGTACGGCACATGCTGCTGCGTACCGCGCTGCTGCCGACGATGACCGCGGCTGATGCCGCCAGCCTTTCCGGCATTGCGGACGCTGCAACGATACTGGAGGGATTGCATCGCCAGAATTGTTTTGTCGTGCAGTGCGGGCAAGACCCGCCCGAATTTGAATGCCATGCGCTGTTTCGCACGTTTCTGCTGAAACGGGCCGCTGCGGCGATGCCGGCCGCCGATTGGCGCGCCCTCCAGCAGTTATCGGCCAGTTTGCTGGCGCAAGCCGGGCGGGCCGATGCCGCCGCCAGCCTGTATCTCATGGCGCAGGATAGCCAAGGCTTGTCTGCGCTTGCCCTGCGCGAGGCACCCGCGCTGGTCCGGCAAGGGCGCCACCGTACACTGCAGCGCTGGCTCGATGGCCTGCCGCAGCACTGCCTGCAGGCTGCACCCTGGCTATGTTATTGGCGCGCCGTGGCATGCCTGCCATTTGACCCGGTTGCCGCGCGCCGTGTGTTTGAGCAAGCCTACGAGGGATTCCGGGGCATGGACGACGCCGCCGGCCTGTATTCCACTTGGGCTGGCGTGATGGAAACCTTTTTCTTTGAATGGCGCGACTTTCGGCCGGCCGATCGCTGGATCACCGAATTCGAGTGTTTGCGCGCGCGCCACCCGGCGTTTCCGTCGCGCACGGTCGAACTGCTCACCTACTGGGCGATGGGAACGTTGCTGCATCGGCAGCCCCAGCATCCCATGTTGCCGGCGTGGGCCGAGCGCGCGGCAGCGTTACTGGATCCAGCCGAGCGCGAATTGTCCGTCTTGCTTGGCGGCTACCTGATCATCTGGTTCCTGTGGCGGGGCGAGGGCGCCAAGGCGTGCGGCATCATTGAACGGATCACACCATGGGTGGTCGATGGCTTGTCGCCGCTGGTGCGGATCCTTTGGTCTTGCGCGGTTGCGTTATATCACTCGGTCAGGGGGGCGTGCGCCGACTGCCGCCGCTGCGTCAGCGCCGCGCTGACCCTGGCCGAACACAGTGGACTGCACACCTTCGACTTTTTGTTGTCGGCCCAAATGGCGCGCTGCAGCCTGGTCGCGGGCGACGTCGGCCAAGCTGCCGAATGGCTGGACCGGATGGGCGCCACCATGCGCAGCCACAGCCATATTGACGGCGCCTTTTACCTGCACCTGTGCAGCAATGCGGCGGCGCAGCGCGGCGAATGGCAACTGGCGCTCGACCATGCCCGCCATGCGATGGCGATGGCCGAAGAATCCGGCGTGCCTTTCCTGGTGGCACATTGCCATCTCGACCTGGCGCATATGCTGCCCGGCAATGGCGAGGAGGCCGCAGCTGGCGCGCAGATTGGCGCGGCGCGTACGATAGGTCAGGCCATGGGCAGCCGCGTCATCGAATACCTGTGCCTTGAAGCGGAAGCACGGGCCGCCTTTCGGCAGGGGCATGAGGCGTCGGGACTGAGCTCTCTTGCCGCCGCGCTCGCAGTGAGCGCGGCGATGGGGGGCGCAACCTATCAACTGGCCGGCTCCCGCGCCGCTGGCGCGCTGTACGGGCGGGCCCTGGCGGCCGGAATCGCTGTTGCCCATGTGCAGGACATGATACGCCGGCGCGGCATCACGCCGGAGCAAGCCGACACGGTGGTGGACGCATGGCCGTGGCCGCTTCGCCTGTGTACGCTGGGCCGTTTTGAATTGCTGCGCGACGGTGAGCCATTGCCTTCCACTGGCAAGGCCCAGCACAAACCTCTCGCATTGCTCAAATGCCTGATCGCCTTTGGTGGACAGGCCGTGAACCAGGACAGTGTGACGGACGCGTTGTGGCCGGATACGGCCGGCGACGCGGCCGACCAGATCTTGCGCACCACACTCCACCGCTTGCGCAAGCTGTTGCGGCATGAGCAGGTGGTGCGCCTGGAAGACCGCCACTTATCCCTGGATCCGCGCCATGCGTGGGTCGATTGCATGCTGTTCGAGCGTGCCTCGCAACTGCCATGGGGGGACGACGCGGCCAGCCTGAAGCGCACGCTGGAAACCTACCGGGGCCCCTTTCTTCCGGGCGAATCGGCGGCGTGGGCTTTGGCGTACCGCCATCGCTTGCGTGCCCGCTTCATCGGCATGAGCGAAGCGCTGGGTGATTTGATCGAGCAGCAAGGCGACTGGTTCGGGGCGGTCGAATGCTATGCCCGCGCGCTCGAAGCCGAAGCGCTGGCCGAAAATTTGTACCGGCGGCTGATGGCGGCCTACGTCCGCCTTGGACAGCGTTCAGAAGCCTTGCTGGTGTATCAGCGCTGCCGCCTGGCGCTGCTCAGCGGGCTGGGTGTGAGTCCAGCGACGGAAACCCTCTCGTTGTATCGGCAATTGAGCGCGCAATCCGTACCGGATCTGTAACGCCTTCAGTCTTAATCTGGCATGAACCCAATCAGGGTATTACAACTGGAGGCAATCATGCATGCGTTGAATGGAAAATGGTCGTACCGGAGCTTCCGTCACGATGCCATCGTGATCGAAAATGGCTTGGTGGCCGGCCAGCCCGAACTGGCTGTGCCGTGTTCTTCACTGGGTGGCCGGGACGCTGGAATTTGCGGCCGGCGTCGCCCTCAACGTGTCCGGTGTGGTAGCGCCGCCTTCGCAAAACACGCCGGCATCGGTGACGCTGACCGGCGAGGGGCTTGGTTCGCTGAACTGGATCAAGGGCTATTTCATCCCCAATAGCGATCAGGTCGTTGGCACTGTCCTGTGCGAAAAAATGACTTGCTGCATCAACCGAACGGCACGCCAGACAATCGCGATGGCCGAAGAACTTTTCGCCGTCATGGACGTACCGTTGGCAGAAACCACGGAACTCGAGCGGCAGGGGACGCGGGGTCAGGTCTTGCGCTGACACATTGCGGATTGTAGGGGCGGTGTTGAGAAAGCGTGGGTTGGAGCGATTAAGGCTCGTCAAACCCACAATTGCATATTCAATCTTCTACGGAGGTTTCCATGAATTTCATGCATTTGACATGTGGTGGCGCCGGAACGGTGCCCGTAGACAGCGGTCTGCCGCGAGTGGGTGAACTTTACGGCGTCGAAAAGAACGGTGATTTGCGCTGGTACCGCTATGACGGCTCCGGGCAGTTCAGTCCGGATGGCGCGGTTGGTTGGGCGCCCAATTCGCGCAATGTCATCGGCAACGGCTGGAACAGTTTCAAATTTCTGTGCGGTGGCGGCGACGGCGTGCTGTTCGGCGTCGAGCCCAACGGCGACCTGCGCTGGTACCAGTACAGCGCAGGCGACGGCGTCGAAGATCGCGCCGGCTCGCGAGGCTGGGACGCCAACTCACGCAACATCATCGGAAACGGTTGGGCGGGCTTTGTGAACCTGGTGTGTACGCCGAAAGCGGGACGAACGTCGAACAATCCTGCGAGCACGTTGTACGCCGTCGAACCTGACGGCGATCTTCGGTGGTACCGATACCTCGGCGACGGTACTGCCGACAGGTCGGGGAATACCGGCTGGGAGCGCAATTCGGGCAATGTGATCGGCAATGGCTGGCAAGGTTTCCAGATCCTCACCGCCGCATCCGCTGTCTTGTTCGGCGTTGAACAGAACGGCGACCTGCGATGGTACTGCTACCAGGGCGACGGGACACCCGACCCGTCCGGCAATACGGGCTGGCATCCGAACTCACGCAACATCATCGGCCAGGGCTGGAACCGCTTCAGCCGGATCGTCGGCGGTCCTGATGCTCATGGCGGCTTCGGCATCGCGCTTTATGCCGTGGAGCCTAATGGCGACTTGTACTGGTACAAGTATTTCGGCAACGGTGAATCGAACCCGTCGGGTTCCACCGGCTGGCATCCCAATTCGGGAACGCAAATCGGTCGGGGTTGGTAGCCCCAACACCAACGTGACAACGAGGCAGCGTAACGAATTGCTGACGCTCTGCAAGCGACAGCAACCGGCATCAACCGACAGAGGAGGAGATGATGAGTAATGCATTTGCAACTGTTTGGCGTCCAGGAAACGGCGCTCAGTGGGTGCACTGGGGCATGTCGGATGACGATTTCAGGGCCAAGGACAAAGCTTATTTTGACCAGGGCTTACGTCTCACTTCGCTAGTGACCAAGCACGGCAAGCTGGCGGCTGTCTGGCGTCCGGGTGGCGGTGCGCAGTGGGTACATTGGGCCATGTCAGAGAATGACTTCAAATCCCTGGACAACACCTACTTTGCGCAGGGGTTGTATGTAAGCGCTATTTCGATTGAGAACGGCAAATTCGCGGCGGTATGGCGCCCCGGAGCCGGTACTCAGTGGGTGCATTGGGGAATGTCCGGAGATGACTTCAAGGCGCGGGACGCAAAATATTTTTCCCAAGGCTTACGTGTCACTAGCCTGGCGATCGACAATGGCAAGTTGGCCGCTATATGGCATGTGGGACAGGGCGCGCAATGGATTCGCTGGGGAATGTCAGGCGCTGATTTCGCGGCTCAGGACCGGACTTACTTTGACCAGGATCTCCGCCTGACAGCACTGGTGTGCGAAAACGGCAAGTATGCCGCAGTATGGCGATCGGGCTCGGGGCCGCAGTGGTGTAGCTGGAAGCGCGGCGAAGTCGACTTCAAGACCGAGGATGGCGCCTACTTCAAGCAAGGTCTCAGGATTGTTTCTCTCGATATTGAGGAGGGCCCGATCGGCGCTTACCAGTATCCGTGGAAAGGCGGCGTATCTTATACCGTGGCTCAAGGGAACAATAACCCATCAGGCTCGCACAACGGCAGCCAGGTGTGGGCGTTTGACTTCTCATTGCCATCGGGAACGGAGATTCGTGCTGCCCGCGAGGGCGCGGTCGAGTGGCTGCAGGAAAACTTGACCGCAGCCTACAATCCCAATGAGCCCAATGGACCCGGCAACCTACCGTTTCCAGACGGCAGCCCTCAAAACTGGGGAAATGCAATTCGAATTCGCCACGCAGGTGGTTTTACGAGTTGGTATTTCCACATCCAGACCAACGGCGTATTGGTCAACGTGGGAGACCTGGTGGCACAGGGCCAGGTTATCGCGATTTCCGATAATACGGGACGGACTTCCGGTCCTCACTTGCACTTCCAGGTTCAAGCCGACTCTTTGGATTGGGGACAGTCGGTGCCCTGTACCTTTGGACCCAACTGCGCACAGCCCATAACCGGCGCCACTGTCGTGTCGGATAACGCGACTTAACCCCAACGCGCCTGACGCCGCAACGGCACACGGCAGCGTATTCGATCAACCCTGACCACATCAGGTGAAAGGAGTTCGAAATGAAAGAGTGCATACAAAAGCCAGTTCCGGTGAGCGAGCTGGATCAACAGTTCAAATCACGTGGCCCCGTCAAACAAATGCCGATCGCAATCGAGCGGCGCTTCCATGTTGCGGCGGATCGCGAACCGTCAATTACGACCCGGCTTCAGCGTGTCGAGCGCGGCGGCGGCCAGCCGTATTGGGAGGTCATTGTCGACATCGACGGTGTCCGCGCAGATGGCCGGGCGCTACCGGCGGCGATGAGAGGGCAGGCGAGCAGGATCGGAGAACGCAAGGTCAGCGAGGAACAATTGGCGGGGCTGCTGACGGGGCATATTCCCGACCATCTCGGATTCAATGCGACGCCACGCGATTGGCTGAAGAGCGTCAAGCGCATCCGCCAGGTGCTAACTGAACCGCGAATTGCCACCACCCTCTTTGGCACTGACAATCGCCGCGCCTTTCTGGACACGAGCTACCCGTGGTCGACCGTGGGCCTGGTCCAGACGAACCGTGGGTCCGGTTCCGGGGTGATGATCGGACCACGTCACTTGCTCACGGTCAGCCATGTCATCGATTGGACTGCACCGGAAGGGTTTGCGGCCGACTGGGTGAGATTCACACCTTCGTACTTCGACGGCAACGCGCCGTTTGGAGAAGCCTATGGCGTGCACGTCTACTGGTATGTCCAGGAGGATGGTGATTTGATCATCTCCGACAGTGAGGGTGATTACGACTATGCGGTGGTGGTACTCGACCGGCGCTTGGGCGAGACGACCGGTTGGATGGGGGCGCGCGGCTACGACGAGGCCTGGGACGACCTTGATGCCTGGTCGCACATGGGCTACCCGGGCGATCTCAACAGTGGCCAGCGTCCGACGTGGCAAGGCGGCTTTCGCGTCGACGGCACGGACGCCGCGGCGCAAGCCATCCTGCATCAGGCCGATGTGTTCCCAGGGCAATCCGGTGGACCTGTGTTCGGATTTTGGGCTGGTGAGGCCGGACCTCGTGCCATCGCGGTGCAGTCCTGGCAGGACAGCAGAAATAACGGAGCCAGCGGCAGCATGGCCATGCGTGACCTGGTGGCGCGGGCCAGGACTGAATTTGCCTGAATCCCATAACACCGCCGATGAGGCGCACAAATTGGCGCCGGCGCCGCAGTGCATTTAGGCGGGCAGTCTTCGCTGCCGCTGCTTCGGCGAAGGCTCGCAACAAGCGGACGGTGGCCGACATGCAGCACTTTGTCGCATCGCTCCAGCGAAAACAGGCGGAAGTGATCTTGCGCGAGCGTAACTGGGTGCTTGAGATGAATCAGTCCACGCTCGCCGTTGATCAGGCCAATCGCCGGAGTAAGGTCGCCAAAATCCGCGCCGATATCGCCAACAAGGGCCTGGAAATGCAAAAGCGGGAAGTGCAGCATACCGAACAAGTCGAGAAATTCCTGAAGGAGAAGTTCACGAGCTTCGAACATTGGCAGCAGCTCGAACGTCGCTGGCACAAGCTGTAATCTGGGCCGCATCGCTGACCGGCGCGCGGCGCGGTGAGGCGTTCTGGAACGATAGGGACACATGGGCCGTTCTGAAGGGACCGCTATCCTGCAGCGCTCCCTACCGGAACAGGCTCTGAGCGCTCCTGCCCCGGCGCCACCCTAGCCACCCCAGGCCAGCCAGCAACATTGCATACACGGCCGGTTCCGGCACCGGGGTTAACAATGCGGCATAGCAGCCGGCAAGATTGCAGGCTTGTCCCACGATGCTGCCGCTGTCGTTGATATCGGATACTTCGGCGACGTGTCAGCCAGGGGCCGCCACCAGGCCCTGGTCGTTGATGGCGTAGGCTGCGACCAAGGGCAATATCTTGACCGACTTGTCACCCACCAGGTAAGGGGCGCTGCCACTGTTCGCGGCTTCGCTGACCAGGCATGAAGTGCAACGGAGTGGCGGCACCCCGGCGCCGAACCGTCACCCACCCGCCATCTGCACCACAAACAACCGCCCGCCCGGCTCCCGGGACATCAACAACTGCGCCCCATCTTCCAGCCTGACGCGCCCGCCAGGCGGGATGGCTGTGCCGGTGCGCGCATCGGTCAGGCCGGTCAGCGTTTCATTGATCAGGTACCAGGCGTGGTCGAAGTACACGAAATAGCCGACCCGTTTCTTGTCCTCGTCACGCAGCCGTTCGTTGGGCCGCACGTCGCGGTTCACGTGCCATGGGTAGAGCGACTGGTTGGTGTACACCATCAGGCGGTGGCCGTCGGGACGGAAGGCGCCTTCGGCGCGCGAGGAATACAGGTTCAGCACCGGCAGCGTGCCGCTGAACGGGGTTTTGCAGAAGGGGCAGCAGGGCCGGGTCTGGTTGTCGAACACGAACCACTGCTGTTCGCAGGCGCTGTTGGCGCAGGGCTGCAATAAATCCACCGTCTTGACCAGCGCGTGTTCCCATTCGTCGGCGCTGGGCCGCTGGGACGGGTCGTGCAGGCCGGCCGTGAAGGCGCGCATGAACAGTTCGGACAGATAGGGGCCGGTGATCTGGCAGGGCAGGCGGGCCGTGTCCTTCCACGGCAGTTCGAATGGCTGCAAGTGCGCGGTGCCGATGCGGTTGGCCGGGTTGTCGGGGTGTTCGATGAACAGCGCCCTGGCGCCCATGGCCAGTTCCTCGTCGCGCTGCGGGTCGCCGGCATCGTGCACCTGGTCGCCGCGCAGCGGGTGGCGCTGCAACAGGTACAGATAAATCAAGACCGCCAGCGCGTGGCGGTCGGTGGCGATGGACGGCAATTTGCGCGCCGGGTCGCCGTGCGCCAGGTGGGACGTCATCACGCACTCGGGGGCGATAAAGTCCGGCGTGCCCACCACGTCGGGCGGCAGCTTGCCCGGCACCACCAGGCCGTCGATATCGATCAGGCAGGCGCGCCCCGTGGTCGGGTCGACCAGCACGTTCTTGTAGCTGAGGTCCGAGTGCGCCAGGCCGGCCGCGTGCAGGCGCCGCACCGCGCGCGCGGTTTGCAGGCACAGCTTGATGTGCAGCATCCAGTTGCCCAGCTCGCGCGGGTCCAGGTAACGGTTGCGGTTGGCGGGCGAGGCGTACCATTTTCCCTCTTTCTCGCGGCCACGGATGCCCAGCCGGTCGTTGTCGCGCGAGCCGTGGCGGAAGAAAAAGTCGGCTTCGTAGAACGGCGCCGTCACGCCCAGGCGGCCCTGGTATTCGACCACGGCGGTGGGCCAGCAAAACAGCTTTTTCCAGTAGTCGCCGCCGGGCTGGTTGAAGATGCGCTCGCGGTAGGCGCCGGTGATGAGCTCCAGCCGTTCGCGCAGCGCGGGATCGGGCGCGCCCCGAAACAGCGCCACCACGTAGTCGCCGCCGGGCGAGAAATACACATCCTTCATGGCGCCGGATGCCCGCACCTGGTCGATGAATTCGACGCGGGAACCGTCGACCGCTGTTGCGCTGACGCGGTTGGCCATGTCATGTCTCCTGGTGTTGGTGGTGAAGGATCGCGATGGTGCGGTCGTCGTGGTTGCCGGGGGACCAGAAATCCAGCCAGGCCAGCAGCCTGCTTGCCGCCTCGGCCGGCTCGCCGTCCAGGCAGGGGGCCAGTTCGCGCCACAGCGCGTCCCAGCTGTCGCGCCGCGCCAGGTTGGCGTCGGACTCGAACCAGGCGTCGGACACGCCATCGGTCATCAGCAGCAGCGCCGTGGCGCCTTGGGTCACGGTGTGGTGGATGCGCCGCGGCAGCGCATCAGGCGCGATGGCGCCGGCGTCGAGGAAGCGGGTCTGGCCGCCATATTCTCCGCTGTCCGGCTGGCCCAGCAGGGTCACGCCACGCTCCCTGTCGTACACGCCCATGGCGCCGTCGCCCACCCGGTAGGCCGCATACAATGTGCCACTGGGATAGCGTTTGCAGATCGCGATCAGCGCCGTGCTGTAGAAGTCCGCGTAGTGCGCCGCTTCAACGCCGCGTGCCGCCGCTTCCTGTTCGATGCCGCGCACCGCGCACACGGCGGCCTGGCCCAGTGCAGTGCACAGCGCCTGGTGCAGCATGGCGCCGGCCGCATCGGCCGCATCGGCCGCATCGGCCGCATCGACAGCAGCATCGGCAGTTGCAGTCGTAGTCGCAGCCGCATCCGCTTCGGCATCAGCATCAGCATCAGCATCAGCATCAGCATCAGCGTCGGCATCAGCAACCGCATTGGCATTCGCAATCACATCCGCATGCACGGCCAGGTCGATGGCTGCGCCGGCATCGCCCCCGAGCGCATTCCGCAAGTGGTTCAACGCCCGTTCGCAGATCACTTGCGCGCCGCGCCGCCCATAACGCGCACTGCCGGCGCCATCGGCCACCACCGCGATCTGCCAGCGTGTGTCCGGCAAATAAGCGATGCGGAAATCGTCGTCGCGGAAGGCGCCGGCGTGGGCGTGCGAACGGCCGCGCGTGCTGGCGGCGGTCAGCCGCAGGGCGTCGCCCGCAACGGCTTGGCAGTCGTGGTCGGGCCGCCAGTATGGCGCGCTGTGATCGGACGGCAAGTCGCGCCACAATGAGCGGGGATCGGGGGTGACAATGAACTGAAACGTGGCGCGCCGGTCCGCGCCACTGGCCTGGCCGGCCAGCCGGTACACGACCTCGATGTCATACACGCCGGCTGCTTGCGGAATGCCGCTGACGGCACCGCTGGCGGTGTCGGCCTGCAGGCCCAGCGCGGGCGGCAGGCCGATGCGCAGGTAGCGCAGCTCGGACCCGGCGTCAACTGCGCCAACAGCGCTTATAGCGCCTGGAGCACCGGACGGTGCTTGCGGTTCCAGCCGCTGCGCATAGGCGGCGCCGGCGCGCGCGTTGGGCAGGCGGAACACGATATCGCCGCTCGCCACGATTTACCCGCGCGAACGGTTCACGTCGAAGCCATCGCCGTCGCCCGCCGTAAACATGCAATCGGCGCCGCAGCTCGGGCAGCGCGCCGGTCCTTCGCCCCGGATGCACATGATCTGGCCGCAGCGGCACACGGCGAAACCGATCGGATTGCCGCAGTGGGGGCAGCCGGGCGCGCCAACCAGGGCGTCGGTATTGACGGTGCGGAGCAGCGCGCGCGGATCGGAGAGGGCGTAATAGTCCTGTTCCAGCGCGAACACGCCGGTCAGGTGGTACAGGTCCACGCTGAGCGACAGCGCGCCGACACTGTGCGGCATGCGCTCGTACTTCATCAGGTAGGGCAGGCTGTTGGTCTGGCAGCGGCCGGTCAGCACCACCAGGTCTTCGTCGACGGCGCCGGCGGTTTGCAGGTCCGTGATCTTTTTCATGATGCTGTCGTCCAGCTTGGCCAGGTTGACGCCGGCGCCCGCGCCGGCCACGGCCACGCTGCGGCTTTGCGCCACCACCGAGCGCGACACCCAGTCGACAAAGCGCTTGAAGTCCTCGTCGCCGCTGGCGTCGAGTTGCAGCACGTGGCTGGTCAGCCGCTGCAGGGCGGGCAGGGCGGCGCGCTGGCCGACGCCGATCGCCACCAGGGTGGCGCGCGCCGCGTACTGGTCGTGCCAGCGCTTGAGCGCCGGTTCGATGTCGTCGGTTGGTTTGCCGTCGGTCATCAGGTACACCACGGGCCGCCAGTCGCCCTTGCGCTCGGGCGTGCCGGGCCGCACCGAGCGGTCGATGTCGTCCATTAAATGGTCCAGCGCGGCGCCCAGCGAGGTGCCGGAACCGATCGGCAGGCGCGGCGGATAGTACAGCGCCAGTTCGGTCAGCGGCGTCAGGGTGCGCGCCTTGCCGGCGAAGACGATGGTGGAGAGATAAACGCTTTCCAGCGCGTGCGGGTCGGTGCGCAGGCTGGCGACCAGCCGTTCCAGGCCCTGCTGCAGTTGGCGCAGGTTGTCGCCGGCCATGGATTCGGACACGTCCAGCACGAGATAGATGGGCAGGCGGCGCATGGCGATTCCCCTGGTGGTTACAGCACGATCTGGATTTCAGGTGGCGGCGGCGGCAATTCGCGGGGCGCCTGGGCACCGTCGCCGCCCGGGCTGGCGGTCACCGCCGTCGTGATCCACTGGAAAAAGCGGGAAAAACCGGCGCTGTCCATCAAGTCCAGGCTGACCACGTGTTCGGTCAGTTGCTTGAGCTGGTCCGGCACGCTTTTCGGCCCGGCCGCGCAGGCCACGACGGACGCGAAGCCGGCTTGTTGCACGCGCGGGATGGCTTCGTTATAAGCTTGGGTGTCGGAGGGCTTGCCGTCGGTCATGATAAACAGCAGCGGTTGCCAGTCCGGCTGCGCGCCGGGCGCCGGTGGACGCGCGTCGCGCGCCGCCATGTCGCACACGGTGTGCAGCGCCTCGCCCAGGAAGGTCGGGCCCGATTCGGGACAGACGATCTCGGGCAGGTGGACATCGGCCAGCGGTGTCAGCGGCAGCACCAGGTTGATCTTGCCATCGAAAGTGAGGATGGACAGGTGCACGCTTTCCAGCGCGAACGGATGCTGGCGCAGCGACAGCAGGAACGATTGCAGGCCGACATTGACGGCCTGGATCGGTTCGCACCGCATGGAACCCGAGGTGTCCAGCGCCAGATAGACGGGTAAACGGCGAGCGCTCATGGTGTAATCCTTGCATAATTTTGTTGCATGGAAAATTTTCCACGTTTCGAACTACACAGACAATACGGAATGCCCTATATTGCGTAAAGTTATTTTTTTTAAAATGTTATGGCGACAATTTTCGCTATCTTTTTGAAAGGGATTGGACATGGCAATCAGTTTGCAAAAAGGCGGTAACGTCAACCTCAGCAAGGAAGCGCCTGGCCTGGCCAAGGTCGTCATCGGCCTGGGCTGGGATCCGCGCGCCACCGATGGCGCGGCGTTCGACCTCGACGGCAGCGTGTTCCTGCTGAATGCCGACGGCAAGGTCCGCAGTGACGCCGATTTTATCTTTTACAACAACCTGAAATCCACCGACGGTTCCGTGGTGCACACCGGCGACAACACCACCGGCGCCGGCGCGGGCGATGACGAAACCGTCAACGTCGACCTGGCCACCGTGCCGGCCGACGTCCAGCGCATTGCGTTTTGCGTCACCATTCACGAGGCCGACGCGCGCCGCCAGAATTTCGGCCAGGTGAACCAGGCCTTTATCCGCTGCGTGAACGCCAATGGCGGGGTGGAATTGGCGCGCTACGACTTGTCCGAAGACGGGTCGGTGGAAACCGCGATGATATTCGGCGAACTGTACCGCGCCGGCGCGGAATGGAAGTTCAAGGCCATCGGCCAGGGCTTCAAGGGCGGCCTGGGCCCCCTGGCGCGCTCCTTTGGCGTGAACGTGTAAGGTAAAGGGCGCGGCGGCCGAGGCTGCCGCGTCGTGTTACACGGCAGTCCGATCGCGGTTTTCGTTCACTACGGAGGTCAGCATGGGTGTCAGTCTGAGCAAGGGGCAAAAGATTTCGCTCGAGAAGGAAGCGGGCGGCAGTTTGAACAAGGTGGTGATGGGACTGGGCTGGGATGCGGTCAAGTCCAAGGGTTTTCTCGGTTTTGGCCGCTCGGCGCCGGAAATCGACCTCGACGCGTCCTGCCTGCTGTTCGGCGAACAGGGCGAGCTGGTCGATACGGTCTGGTTCCGCCAGTTGCGCTCGCAGGACGGTTCCATCACGCACACCGGCGACAACCGCACTGGCGCGGGCGATGGCGATGACGAGCAGATCGTGGTGGAGCTGGCGCGGGTGCCGGCCAACGTGAAAAGCCTGGTCTTCACCGTCAACAGTTTTACCGGGCAAAATTTTTCACAGATCGACAACGCCACCTGCCGGATGGTCAACGCCGCCAACGGACAAGAGATCGCCCGCTTCAACCTGACCCTGAGCGGCAGCCACACGGCGCAAATCATGGCCAAGGTGTACCGCCACAACGGCGAATGGAAAATGCACGCGATCGGTGAGACCGGCAATGGCCGCACCTTCGGCGAATTGCTGCCACAAATCACCCCTCACCTGTAAGGCGCCCATGCGTGTCTGGTTCAACAGGACGTTTTCGTCCGTGTACGCGGCCATCAGCCTGATTCGTGAATCCGACCAGGATGGCCGTTTTTACCTCATCTACAGCAACGCCAATCCGCACGCCGGCGCGGCGCGCGTGGCGCACGCGTTCCATGTCGAACCCAGCGGCCTGGAAGCGGAAGCCTACCTCGACTGGTGCCTGGCGTTTTGCCGTGCGCAGCGGATCGATATTTTCATTCCCGGCCGCGAGGCGACTGCCATCAGCGCGGCCCAGGCGCGCTTTGCGGCGCAAGGCACGCGGGTGCTGAGCGCGGCGTCCGCGCCGATGCTCGAACTATTGCACGACAAGGCGCGCTTTTACGCGACCGTGGACTTGCCGCAGGCGCCGCCGCCGGAGTGCCATCCCTTCATCGATATCGGCCAGTTCGACGCCGCCCACGCGGTGTTGCGTGCGCGTCACGGCAAGTTGTGCGTGAAGCCGGCGCAATCGGTGTTTGGCCTGGGCTTCAGCATTCTCGACGAGGAACGCAGCAGCGCCGCGCTGCTGCTGGCCGGCGCCCAGTTCCGCATCGGCCTGGAAGACTTGCGGCGGGGCCTGGCGGAACTGGGCAGTTTCCGCACCATGCTGCTGATGGAATACCTCGATGGCAAGGAGTACAGCGTCGATTGCGTCGGCGACCAGGGCCGGCTGGTGTGCGCGGTCGCGCGCAGGAAGTCGCAACTGGCCGGGCAGGGCCAGGTGATCGATACGCGCCAGGACATTGTCGACGCCTGCGCGCGGCTGGCCGGCGCCTATGGCTTGAACGGCGTGTTCAATGTGCAGTTCCGCGAGCAGGGCGAATGCCTGCGGCTGCTGGAGATCAACCCGCGCATGTCCGGCGGCCTGGGCATGGCCTGCGTGGCGGGCCCGAACCTGCCTTACATCGCGCTGTGCGGCTTTGCCGACGGCTATGGCGCGGTGCCGGTGCCGCCAGTGCGCAACGGCATCCGCGTGGCGGAATTTAACCTGGCGACGGAGTTGCATTGAGAGCGCCGGAGACCGCCGGGGACGGCATCGGCCCGTCTACGCATGGAATTGAATCTGGTGACGGAGCTACATTGAACGCGCCCGAGTTCAACGGGGGCGCCACTCGGCGCTTCGGCCTGCCGACGGGCGAACTGGAATTGACGGTGCACGCCAGCCGTTTTACGCCGGACAGCCTGCTCGGCTTTGCCGCCCGCGCCAACGCCAAGCGTGGCTTTCTCTTCCTCAGCAAGGTGCTCGGCAAGCACTGGCCGGTGACGCCGTCCCGCATGGCGCAGATCCACGCCAGCCTGGCCGCGCGCATCCCGGAGCCGGCCGGGCCGGTGGTGTTCATCGCCATGGCGGAAACCGCCATCGGGCTGGGACAGGGCGTGTTCGAAGCCTGGCTGGCAAACAACCCCGGGCGCGAGGCGCTGTTCCTGCATTCGACCCGCTACCGGGTCGGCGCCGGCCCGCTAATTGAGTTCGAGGAAGCCCACAGCCATGCGCCGCGCCAGTTCCTGCACTTGCCGGACTGCGGCACCTTGCAACGGGCCACCGCCCTGGTGCTGATCGACGACGAAGCCAGCACCGGCAACACTTTTTATAACCTGGTGCAGGCCTGCCGCCGCTTGCAACCCGGCCTGGCCAGCGTACACCTGGCCGTCATCACGGATTTCATGGGAGCGAACGGCGCGGCGGCGCTGGCGTGCAGGCTGGAACTGCCCGTCACGCTGGACGCTTGCCTGCATGGCGCCTACCGTTTCACGCCGGGCGCGCCACTGGACGCCGGCGTGCCCGGACAGCGCTACGACCCGCACGCCGAGCGCGGCGCCAGCGCCGGCTTTGGCCGGCTGGGACTGGCGCGCGCATTGACCCTGCCGGCCGGGCTGGCGCGGCGGCTGGCGGACGGTGTCGGTTCCGGCGAGCGCGTGCTGGTGCTGGGCACAGGCGAGTTCATGCACGCGGCCTACCGGCTGGGCGCTGCGCTGGAACAGTGTGGCCTGGCCGTCATGGTGCAATCGACCACCCGTTCGCCCATCTTGCAATGGGGCGCCGTGTCCCATGTCTTGCCCCTGGCCGACAATTACGGCGAGGGCATCGCCAATTTCCTTTACAACGTGGCGCCCGGCCAGTACCAGCACGTGTTCATCTGTCACGAAACCCCGCCCAACGCGGCCCTGTTCCATTTGGCGCGCGCGCTGCACGCTCGCCTGCTGCACTTCATCAGTGAGGATCACGTTGACGACATTGCGGAAATTCCTGTTTGCTGACCTGGACGACACGCTGTTCCAGACGCTGGAAAAATGTGGCACCCATGGCCAGCCCGGCGCCCTGGAACCGGCCGCCTTCCTGAAGGATGGCGTGGCCTGTTCCTTCACCACGCCGGCGCAGCGCGCGCTGCTGGACTTCCTGCGCCAGGGCATGACCATCATCCCCACCACGGCGCGCAACATCGACGCTTACCGGCGCGTCAAGCTGGACTTCAGCAGCTACGCGGTGCTGGACTATGGCGGTGTGGTGCTGCTGCCGGACGGCGGTGTGGACCGGCCCTGGCTGGAGCGGATGCACGCCGCCATGCACGGCGCGCTGCCCGGCTTGCAGGAATTGGCGCAACTGATCGACGCGTATGCGCGGCGCACCGGTTTTGACGGGCGCGCGCGGCTGGTCGAGGATTGCGCCACGCCGTTTTACCTGGTGCTGAAAGACCCCGGCAAGATTGCCGCGCGGCTGGAACCGGTCGAGCGCGACGTGGTGGCGCCGTGGGTGGCGGCCCGTTCGAACGAATATTACCTGCACCGTAACGGCAACAACCTGGCCGTGCTGCCGCAGGCGCTGAACAAGGCGCACGCGGTGGCGCACGTGGCCGCCGCGCTGCGTGCCGAGTGCGGCGACATCCTGACCTTCGGCATGGGCGACAGCCGCGTCGATGCGCGCTTCATGGCGGCCTGCGACTACGCCATCGTGCCGGCCCGCACCCAGTTGGCCGGCGCCACCCTGGAGGCGCTATGACTTTCCACGGCAGCTACCGCGGCGCAGACGTGCGCTTCCTGCTCAAGCCGCTGGCCACGGCGGTATTTGTCGACGTGCCGGACAAGGAACGCCTGATCCAGTCCGGCCAGCGCCATTACAGTGAAATGCTGACGCGCGAGTCGCTGCCGTCGGCGCGCTATTTGCAGGTGTTTGACGCCGCTTGCGAGGCCAACCTGGGCCGCATGGCGCGCGATTGCCTGGGGCTGGCCGCGCTGATCGACGCGCGCCGCGCCGGTCCCGTCACGCTGGTGTCGCTGGCGCGCGCCGGCACGCCGGTGGGGGTGGCGCTCAAGCACGTGCTGGAGCGGGTGTTCGGCCGCGCGGTGCAGCATTATTCGGTGTCCATCATCCGCGACCGCGGCATCGACCAGGTCGCGCTGCGCCACATCCTGGCCCAAGGCCACGCGCCGCAATCGATCGTCTTTGTCGACGGCTGGACCGGCAAAGGCGTCATCGCGCGCGAACTGGCGGCGGCGGTGGCGCGCTTCAACCGCGCGCATGGCTGCGCCATCGATGGCGGCCTGTACGTGTTGTCGGACCTGGCCGGCGTGGCGGCGGGCGCCGCGTCGTGCGACGACTACCTGATCCCGTCGAGCATCCTGAACGCGACGGTGTCCGGCCTGGTCAGCCGCTCGATCCTGAACGGCGAGATCGGCCCCGACGATTTCCACGGCTGCGTTTATTACCAGGAGTTCGCGGCGCACGATGTGTCGCGCAGCTTCGCCGACCGGCTGGTGGCGGCGGCGCTGGCCGCCGCGCGGGAGCGGGCGCATGGGGCCGTTGAAACCGATGCCGGCGGCAGGGCGCAGGCGGCGGCGGTGTCGCGCCAGTACATGGCGCAGGCACTGCGGCGCCATGGCGTCGGCGATGAAAACCTGGTCAAGCCCGGCATCGGCGAGGCCACCCGCGTGCTGTTGCGGCGAAGCCCGCAGTTGCTGATCCTGCGCGCCGGACAGGCGCCCGAGGTGGCGCATTTGCGCCTGCTGGCGCGGGAAAAACAGGTGCCGGTGCAGGTCGACCCGGAGTTGCCTTACCACGCAGTTTCCCTTATCAGGAGTGCACAGGATGGTTAAACCGATAGGCGTGTCGCTGTATGTGCCGGCGACCCACAAGCATTTGATGGAAGTGGCGGACGGGGAACGGTTGCCGGAAGCCCGTTCGCTGATCTTTTGCACCGAGGACGCGGTGGCCGACCGCGATCTCAGCTACGCCCTGTTCAACCTGTCGGTGGCGCTGGAGCACATGCGGCGCGAGCGGCAAGCCGAGCGCTTCGTGCGGGTCCGCAACACCGAGGTGCTGGCGCGCGTGCTGGCCATGCCCGGCGCGGATAAACTGACCGGTTTCGTGATTCCCAAGGCCACCCGCCACAACATGGAATCCTACCTCCGCCTGGTGCGCGACACGAACCATCTGCTGATGCCGACCCTGGAGACGGCCGACGTGTTCGACGACGCCGAGATGCACGCCTTCCGCAAGATGCTGGAGGCGCCGGGCGTGCGCAGCCGCATCCTGGCGCTGCGCATCGGCGGCAACGATTTGTTGGCGCTGCTGGGCTTGCGGCGGCCGCGCAATATGACGATTTACCACACTCCGCTGGGACCGGTGATCGCGCGCCTGGTGACGATTTTCCGGCCCTATGGTTTCCTGCTGACGGCGCCGGTGTTCGAACACCTGGACTTGCCGGAATTGCTGGCCCGGGAAGTGGCGGAAGACCTGGCGTACGGCATGGTCGGCAAGACCGCGATCCATCCGCGCCAGATCGCGGCGATCGAGCGCCAGTTCCGCGTCTCGCCGGCCGATTTGCAGGCGGCGGAAACCATCTTGAATCCGGCCAGCGCCGCCGTGTTCTCGCTGCACAATTCGATGTGCGAGGTGGCCACGCACCGCGCCTGGGCCGAGCGCACGCTGGAACGTTCGCGCACCTATGGCGCGCACCCGACCGACACACTGGCCGATTGGCCCGGCGTGCAGCGGGAAGCGTGACGGCGGCGGGTTCCCATTCAACAGGAGGCGACGTATGCAACAGTTTTTACGCGGACAAAAAGGCAAGTTGAGCGACCTGGGATGTGGCGCCAGCTTCACGGTGACGGTCGACCTGGCCGCGCCGGGCGTGGCGGTCGATGCCTCGTGCTTCGGCCTGGACGCCGGCGGCAAGCTGGCCGACGATCGCTACATGGTGTTTTACAACCAGACCGCCAGCCCGGGCGACGCGGTCCGGCTGCAACTGGCGGGCGGCAAGGCTGTGTTTGCCGTCGACCTGGAGCGGTTGCCTGCCACCATCGATAAACTGGTGTTCACCGCCGCGATGGACGGCAACGCCACCATGCGCGCGCTGCAGCCCGGCGCCGTGCAGGTGGCCGATGCCGTGCGCTTCCCCTTGCAGGGCAGCGACTTCCAGGATGAAAAGGCGGTGATCCTGGCCGAGCTGTACCGCAAGGATGGCGTCTGGCGCCTGGCCGCCGTGGGGCAGGGCTTCAATGGCGGCCTGTCGGCGCTGCTGGCGCATTTCGGCGGCGCCGAGGCGGCGCCGGCTGCCCCCGTTGCCGCCACGGCGGCGCCCACAGCGGCTCCCACGGCAGCCCCGGCGGCGCCCAAGGTGTCGTTGTCCAAAGTAACCTTGGAAAAGCGCGGCGACAAGGTGTCGCTGGAAAAGCAGGCCGGGAAGGGTTATGGCCGCATCCACGTCAACCTGAACTGGAACCAGGGCACGGCGCCGGCCAGCCAGCCGGGTTTCCTGGCGCGCCTGGCGGGCGCGAAGGCGGCCAGGGGCATCGACCTCGACCTCGGCTGCATGTTCGAGCTGGCCAATGGCGCGGCCGGCGTGGTGCAGGCGCTGGGCAATGCCTGGGGCAGTTACGAGCGGCCGCCGTTCATCCACCTGGCCGGCGATGACCGCAGCGGCAGCGTGGCCGATGGCGAAAATATCACCATCAACGGCGTGCAGTTCGATCACATCCGGCGCGCGCTGATCTATGCCTTTATTTACGAAGGCGTGCCGAACTGGGCCGCCACCGACGGCATCGTCACCATCGCGGTGCCGGACCAGCCCCGCATCGAGGTGCGGCTGGACCAGGGCGGGAACCAGAGCATGTGCGCGATTGCCATGATTGAAAACCAGGGCGGCAAGTTGCAGGTGACCAAGCTGGTTGAATATTTCGCCCAGCAGGGCAATACCAGCGTGCACGAATTGATGGACCGCAGGTTCGGGTTTGGGCTGCGCTGGAAGACTGGCAGCAAGGATTGAGGACCGGCTTGTAGCCGGCGCCGGGAGGGCGGTGCGTTCCAGGATGTGGATGCTGTTATAATTTGTACTTGATTTATAAAGTACAAAAAACATCCGGAGAGAGCATGCGCACTTCAGTAATCGCCATGGCACTGGCCTCGGCGCTGGCATTGCATCACACCACCCCGCAGGCGGCAGGGACGGCGGTGGCGGCGGTACATCAGACCGATGCGGGCATTGAAGCGGTCGCCGGCGATACCCGCCTGCGCATCGGTTTCGTGACCGACCGCATCGTCCGCGTGACGGCGACCCGCAACCGCGACTGGTCCGCCACGGCCAGCATGATGCGCGTGGACGTGGCGGAAAAGCCCGGCGCCATCGCCTGGGCGGAAGAGGGCAGGGCGTATACCTTGCGTTCCCCGGCAATGACGGTCAGGCTTGACCGCGATACGGGCGCCATCGCGTTCCATGACGGCAAGGGGCGATTGCTGCTTGGCGGGCATGCCGTGTCACCGCACACGTTCGAGAAAAAGCCGGTCGTCAAACCGGCGCCGGATCCGGCCACCGTCAAGACCGTCAAGACGGTCGACGGCGAGCGCCAGGTGGCCGGCGCCTACCTGGAGCAGCAGGACCGGGAAGCCTGGCAGGCCACGGCGCGTTTCCGCCTGCAGGACGGCGAAGCCTTGTATGGACTGGGTTTCGACGAAACAGCGGACCTCAACCTGCGCGGCAAAACCAAACGCCTGTACCAGCATAACCTGCGCGTGGTGGTGCCGTTCGTGGTCTCGACCCGGGGCTATGGCCTGCTGTTCGATACGTACAGCGCGCTGACCTTTGCCGACGGCAAGGACGGCATGTCGCTGACCAGCGACGTGGTGGACGATATGGACTACTATTTCGTGCTGGGGCCGTCGATGGACGGCGCCATTGCCGGCTACCGCCAGTTGACGGGCGCCGCCACCATGCTGCCCGACTGGGCGTTTGGCTATGTGCAATCGAAGGAACGCTACCAGACGCAGCAGGAATTGGTGGACACCGTCCAACAGTTCCGCCAGCGGAAAATCCCGCTCGATGTCATCGTCCAGGACTGGAATTACTGGACGCCGGGCAGTTGGGGCAGTCCCGTGCCGGACGTTGCGCGCTATCCCGACATCGCCGCGATGACCAAGTCGGTGCATGACCTGAACGCCCGCGTCATGATCTCGATCTGGCCCAACCCCAGCGAAAAAGACGAGCCGGGCCGCGACCTGAAAGACAACGGCTATCTTGCCGGCGGCACCAACTACGTCGACTTCTTCCGGCCGCAGGCGGCGGACGCCTACTTCCGTCACGTGTGGCGGCACCTGGGCCGGCACGGCATCGATGCCTGGTGGTGCGATTCCACGGAGCCGGAGGTGATCGACTGGAACGGCGACGCCAGGCGCATGGCCGACGCCGATACGCGCAATATCCGCGGCCTGTCGGCCGTGATGGATCCGCAATACCTGAACGCGTATGCGCTGGCCGACGCGCAGGGCTTCATGCGCAACTGGCGCCGGAGCGCACCGGAGAAAAGGCTGGTCAACCTGACCCGCTCCGGCTACGCGGGCAGCCAGCGCGAAGGCGCGGTGGTGTGGACGGGCGACATCAGCGCCAAATGGCCGGTGTTTGCCCAGCAAGTGACGGCAATGCAAAACTATAGCGCGGCAGGCAATCCTTACGTGAGCCTGGACGTGGGCGGCTTCTTCGTACGCAAGGGCCATCAATGGTTCTGGGATGGCGACTATGACGGCGGCGCGGACGACCTGGGATACCGTGAGTTGTATACGCGCTGGATGCAGTTCGGCGCCTTCCTGCCGATGTTCCGCTCCCATGGCACGGATACGCCGCGCGAACCGTGGCATTTCGGGGCGCCGGGCACGCCCTTCTACGACGCGATCGTGCAATCGATCCAATTACGCTACCGCATGCTCCCCTATCTCTACTCGCAAGCCGGACTGGTGCATTTGCGGGGCGCGTCGTTCATCCGCCCGGTGGCGTTCGCGTATCCGAACGATGCCAATACCCATGACTTGAAGTCGCAAATGCTGTTTGGCGATGCGTTCATGGTCAGCCCGGTCACCACGCCGATGTATTACGGGGCGGGTTCGGCGCCGATCGATGGCGCGGCCAGGACGCGCCGGGTCTATCTGCCGAAAGGGACCTGGGTGGACTTCTGGACCGGGCGGCAACTGGCCGGCGGTAAAACCATCGTGGCGGACGCTCCGCTGGCGCACATGCCGCTGCACGTGCGGGCCGGCAGCATCGTTCCGCTGGGCCCCGTGGCACACACCGTGGCCGAAGGCCGCAATGGGCCGCTCGAATTGCGCATTTATCCCGGCGCTGACGGCCGCTACACGTATTACGAAGATGCGGGCGAAGGCTGGGGCTATGAGCGCGGCGAATATGCGCTGGTCGACCTGCGCTGGGACGATGGCGCGCGCAAGCTGACGATCGGCGCGCGGCGCGGCGGCTACCCGGGCATGAAAGGCAAGCGCTTGCGCGTGGTGCTGGTTGGCGCGGGGCGGGGGCTGGGCATGGATGCGGATGACAGGGGGATCGAGGTGGCGTATGAAGGCAAGCCCGTGACGGTCAGCTTGCGGCGCTGAGCGCCCCGGCTATCGACACGCGCGCCGCAAGCCGCACGAAAACAGTTGAGTGTATTTAATATATGAAATACACTCCGAAGCTAGGCGCCGCTGGCCGGCCGCCCGTTTATTGGAGAAGAAATTGAAGAGACGACAGCTTTTGCAACACATGGCGGCGGCCATCCCGGCCGCCGCCATGTCCCCGTACGTGCGGGCGGCGGACGGCGCCGCCCCCGGCGCGCGTGAACCGATGGCGGCGGGGCCATTTACGCCGGACTGGAATTCGCTGTCGACGTACCAGACCCCGGACTGGTTCCGCAACGCGAAATTCGGCATCTGGGCCCACTGGGGCCCGCAATGCGAACCTGAATTCGGCGACTGGTATGCCCGGGGCATGTACGAGGAAGGCAGCGACGCCTACCGCTACCACCTGGCGAAATACGGGCACCCGTCCGAATTCGGCTTCAAGGACGTGATCCAGCGCTGGAAGGCGGAGCGCTGGGATCCCGATGCGCTGGTGGCGCTGTACAAGCAGGCCGGGGCGAAATACTTTGTCGCGCTGGCCAACCACCACGATAATTTCGACCTGTACCGCAGCAAGCACCAGCCGCAATGGAATGCCACCACGCTCGGCCCGATGCGGGACCTGGTGGGCGGCTGGAGCAAGGCCGCCCGCAAGCACGGCCTGCGCTTTGGCGTCAGTGTACACGCGGCCCACGCGTGGACCTGGTATGAAACGGCGCAGGGCGCCGACCGCAACGGTCCCTATGCCGGCGTGCCGTATGACGGCCGCCTGACGCGCGCCGACGGCAAGGGCAAGTGGTGGGAAGGGCGCGACCCGCAGGCGCTGTATGCGCAGCATCATCCACGCAGCGAGAGCGGCGACAGCGCGGCCATCCACCGCCAATGGCACTGGGGCGGCGGCGCGTCGATCCCGGACCAGGCATATGCCGACAACCTGTACAACCGCACCGTCGACCTGATCGATTCCTATGATCCCGACCTGGTGTACTACGACGATACGGTGCTGCCGCTGTGGCCGGTCAGCGATATCGGCCTGCGCCTGGCCGCGCACCAGTACAACCGCAGCATTGCCAGGCATGGCAGGCTGGAAGCCGTCATCAACGGCAAGATCCTGGACGACGTGCAGCGGCGCTCCATGGTGTGGGACATCGAACGGGGCCACAGCAGCAAGATCGAGCCGCTGCCCTGGCAGACCTGCACCTGCATCGGCAGCTGGCACTATGACCGGCGCGTGTATGACAACAAGGCTTACAAGAGCGCGAAAACCGTGGTGCACACGCTGATCGACGTGGTCAGCAAGAACGGCAACCTGCTGCTGAGCGTGCCGGTGCGGGGCGACGGCAGCATCGACCAGCAGGAGCGCGCCATCGTCGAGGAAATCGGGCGTTGGATGGCGCCCAACGGCGAGGCCATTTACAACACCCGTCCATGGTTCGTGTTCGGCGAAGGCCCGGTCATGGAGGAGGCCGCCGCGCCCCTGTCGGGCCAGGGCTTCAATGAAGGCAAGGGCAAGCCGTTCACGGCGGCGGACCTGCGCTTCACCGCCGGCAAGGACGCCGTGTATGCGTTCGTCATGGGCTGGCCGGACGACGGCAAGGTGTTGATCAAGTCGATGCGCGCCGGCGGCGAACACTTGAAGCGGCGCGTGTCGCGCGTGGAACTGGTGGGCCGTGGCGGCGCGCTGGCGTTCAGCCAGACGGCGGAAGGCTTGCAGGTGACGCTGCCGGCCAACAAGCCGGGGCTGCCGTATGCGTTCGCGCTGAAGGTGGCGTGACGTGGCGCCGCCCGCCTTGCCGCTCATCCTGCAACAGGATTCAAGCGGACGGCGGGCCGTCCGGGACGATTTTCCCATCCACCAGCCAGATGCGGCGGTCGGCCGCGCTGGCGAAGCCGGTGTCGTGGGTGACGGCGATCACGGTCTGGCCGGCATCGGCCAGGCCGCGCAGGATTTGCCGCACGTTCAGCGTTGCCGCCGTGTCCAGGTTACCGGTTGGCTCGTCGGCCAGGATCAGCAGCGGGTCGTTGGCCAGGGCGCGGGCGATGGCCACCCGCTGCCGCTGGCCGCCGGACAGCTGGGCCGGTGTCTTGGCCGCGTGCGCGGCCATGCCGAACTGGTCCAGCAAGTGCATGGCGTGCTCCCGGACCGCGTCCGGCTGGCGCCGTCCCAGGCGGCGCATCGGTAGCATGACGTTTTGCAGGACGGTGAATTCCGCCAGCAGGAAGTGGAACTGGAAGACAAAGCCGAGTCTGGACAGGCGCAACGCCGCCAGTTGGTCATCGTTGCAGCGCGTGGTGTCGTCGCCATCGAGCCACACGCTGCCGGCATCGGGCACATCGAGCAAACCCAGCAGGTAGAGCAATGACGATTTGCCCGAGCCGGACGGTCCCATGATGCAAATGAATTCGCCCCGTGCGATCTCCACGCTGACGTCATCGACCAGGATGGCCGGCACTTCGCCGCCCAGCCTGCGGGTCACGCGCTCGGCGCGCAAAATGGGGGTCATGTGGCGCCCCGCAGGATGTCGACCGGCCGCAGCCGACTGGCCTTGTCGGCCGGCAGGTAAGCCGCGCCGATGCAGGACACCATCGCAAAGGCCAGCGCCAGCAGGTATTGATCGGCGCCCCACCAGACCGGCAAATGTACCAGCTCGCTAACGCCGGGAGGCTTCAGTTCGATCGCGGCCAGCGCCCGCATCAGCCCATAGCCCAGCAGCAGGCCGGCGGCGCTGCCGAGCAGTCCGATGATCAAGCCTTGCCAAAGGAAGATCTGGCGCATGTCGGCGCGGCGAAAACCCATCGATTTCAGGATCGCGATGTCGCGCGTTTTTTCCACCACGATGGTGAAGATCGTGTTGTAGATCCCGAACGACGCCACCACCAGGATGGCCGAGACCACGCTGTACATGATGATGTTGCGTACCAGGAGCACGCTGAGGAGGTCCTCCGACGCCTCGATCCAGGACACCGCCTTGTAACCGATGCTGTGCTCAATCACGGCGGCGATTTCGCGCGCGCGGTGGGGATCGGTCAACTGGATGATGAAGCGATTGACGCGATTCGGCCGTTGCAATAGCACCTGGGCGCGCTTGAGCAAGGTGAAGGTTTCGAGTTCGTCATATGCCGCATTGCCGGTGCGGAAGATCCCGACCACCTTCATGGTTCGGCTACCCGCTTCCGTCGAGACCACATTGATGGTGCCGCCCATGCGCAGCCCGAACTTGTCGGCCAGGCCCTGGCCGATAATCAAGCCGTTCGGCGTGGCGGCCAGTTCGTCCAGCGACCCCGCCACCATGTGCTGCTCGATCGTCGATACGGCTTTCATGCGCTGCGGGACCACACCGGACAGGCTGACGCCATGCTGCTGTCCGGCAAACGTCAACACGGCTGAGCCATGCAGCAAGGGCGCCACGCGCAAACCCGGCAGGGCTTCGATGTCCTCAAGCTTGCCACGGTAGCCTCGGATGCCCCGGCTCTCCGCTTGCGGCTTGACGTTGCTGATGGCCACCAGCGCGCCGGGCCAGCGCAATTGGGCCGGCTGTACATGCGGCGCTCGGTACTGGTCGTAGACGGTGATGTGCGGGCTGTTGTCGACCAGGCGCCGCAGAAAATCCTTTTCCGAGCCGCGCATCAGCGCCGACACGGCAAGGAAAAACGCCACGCCCAGCGCAATGCCGGTCAGCGACACCAGCGTGGAACGCCGGTGCCGCAGCAAATGGGTCAGGGCGATCTCCAGTTGGACAGGCATGGCGCATCTCCGGCGGCGGGCTAACGATAGACCGGCCGCACCCGCCGGCCTTCACGCAAGGTGTCGTCGGGCAGTTGCACCACCAGCTCATTGCCGGTCATGCCACGCACGATCTCGCTGCGTCCGCCGTTGCGCAGGCCGATTTTGATCTCGCGCCGGCGCAGGCGGCCATCGGCCACCAGCCAGACCGCGTTGTCCCGGATCGCCGCGTTTGGCAACAGTACGGCGCCTTGCCGCCGGCTGACAATCAGGTTGGCGTCCACGGTCATTCCGGAGCGCAGCGGGTCGGGGGCGTCAAGCTTGACCCGGACCCGGTAGCTGCGCGCCACCGGATCTCCCTTGGGTGTCACTTCGCTCACGGTGCCGTCGAACACCCGGCCAGGAACGGCGCCGGCTTTCAGCAGTACCTGCTGCCCGATGCGCACGCGGTTGATGTCTTCCTCGTCGATTTCGGTGGTCACGCGCAGTGGCGCGCAGCAGGCCAGCACAAAGATGGCCTGTCCGGGGCCGATATACTGCCCGACTTCGCCGTCGCGGCGGATGATGGTGCCGTCGGCCGGCGCGGTCAGCGCCATATAGCCGCGCTGTGCCTGGACGCGGCGCAAGGCCGCTTCAGCGGCGGCCAGCTCGCTGCGGGTGCGCTCGACTTCACCAGTGGAAACAAAGCCACGGTCGGCCAGGGCGGCGCTGCGGGTGTGCTGGCTGCGGGCATAGTCGGCGCGCGCCCGTTGTTCGTCAACCGTGCCGGCCAGGTCGGCATCGTCCAGGCGCGCCAGGACCTGGCCTTTGCGCACCTCGGCCCCTTCGTCGACATGGCGCTCGGCAAGACGGCCGCCGACGCGCGGCGCGATCGGCATCATGACGGCGGGTTCCACACTGCCGGTCGCATAAACCGCGTCCACCACGGTGCCACGCTCGGCTTGCGCCACATGGACCGTCAGCGGCCCCTCATACCACCACAGCAGGGCTGCGGCGGCCGCCAGCAAGGCGCTGGCCGCGCCGTAGCGTGGCCAGCGGGGAGGGGGCGCGGAGATGGTCATCACGGGACGCCGTGGTTCATGATTTGGTTGCCCCGTTGCCGGCGTTGGTGGAGTTGAAGCCGAATGGCAGATAGGCGGGACAAAAGGCAAACGCGGCAGTGACAAGCGGCACCAGTCCCACCCAACCCCAAGCACCGATCGCGCCCGACCAGGTGGCGCCCAACAGTCCCGCACCCAAAATGCAGCGCAACAGGCGGTCCGCGCCCCCAAGGTTGCGTTTCATGGCGTCACCTGTTTTGCGGGAAAGACCAGCACCGGGATCGCGCTATGCAGCAACACTTTGTGTGTCTCACTACCCAGCAGCAATCCTTTCAGCCCCGTCAAGCCATGGGTCGCCATGGCGATCAAATCACAACCTTGCGCCTGTGCAGCCTCGACGATTTTATAGTGCGGCTGGTCGGAGCGGCTGGCCATGGTCTTGCATGGCACCCCCAGCGCCTGTGCCGCCGCCTCCAGTTCCGCCAGCACTTTCGCGCCATGGGCCGCGGTATCGCGCATGAACGCCTCGCGGGAATCTTCCAGCATTTCAGCCTGGTAGCTGAACAAGTGGAAATCCGGCTGAACGTGCAGCGCGGTGACGTGGGCGCCTGCTTCCTTGGCAAATTGCAGAGCGGATTGAAGTGCCGCGGCCGAGGCTGGCGAACCATCAGTGGGCAGCAGAATATGTTTGTACATGGCAAGCTCCTGTGAAGGGATGAAGAGCGGTTCGCGAGCGCGCTTTGCGCGGAAAGACGCGCCACTGGTCAATAGTGTGGCGGACCGCTTCCGCAAAAACTTTGATGTATATCAACTCGTTGCCAATCGCAGTGTAAGTGGCATTGACAATGCGGATGTGAGTGTTTTCACCGTGCCGGGAAGCCACGACTGGAATCCGGCGGATACACGGCAGGTGCCCGGACGTTGGCGCGGCGGCGCGGGCGCATGCACTCCGTCAGGCCAGCAACGAAGGCAGGCAGGCCGCCAGCAATATCAATGACAGTCTCCAGCCGACCCGGTACAGGAACGGCAGGCCACCACTTGCGCCGGCCGCGATCAGCTTGCTCAGTGTGTTGGCAGCCAGCGCAAACAACAGGATGTGGCGCATCGCCGCCGGCTCCAGCGCGCCACTGTCAGCCAGCGACAGAATGGAGCTGGCTGCCGCGTGAAAGTCCACCAAGCCGACCAGCAAGGCGCCCAGCATGGCCGCCGCCGCGCCCAGATAGGTATGCGCATAGGCGATCAGGGCGGTGGCGCCGCTCAGGATCAGGGCGAACAACAGCGTCTGCCGGATACTGAAGACGCGGCCATTGCGTTGACTGCGCCGCGCCGTCGGCGGCGCGGCGCGCAGCGACATGGCCGATACCACAATGGTCGCCAGCAGGGCGCTGGCGATGGTCGGCGCCAAGCCTGCCAGCTGGGCTGGGGCGATGGTCAGCGTAACGACCAGTAGCAGGACGTAGGTGGCAATGTTGGACAACAGCGCGGCTGCGGCGCAGATGCCCAGCAGTGCCGGATCCTCCCGGCAACGGTGCCCCATGTTGGCGGTGGTGGCCACACTGGAGACGAAGCCGGACGCCAATCCGGTCAATGCCAGTCCCATCTTTGGCCCGGTCATGCGCATGGCGATATGTGCGCCGGCCTGTAGCGTCAGCAATACCACGACCAGCCCCCACATGCGGCGCGGGTTGGCCCCCAGCAGCCAGCCATTGGTGTTGTCCGGCAGCAGCGGCCACACCACCAGCGCGGCGCTGGCCAGGATCAGCCCGTCGCGCAGCTCGCCGCTCTTGAGCGTGACGCGTACAAAATGGTGCAGCGGCGCGCGCAGATTCAGCATCGAGGCCACCAGTACCGCAACGCCGGCCGACACTGCCGGATTGGCGATGGCGTTCACCCCCAGCAGAAAGCTCAGGAACAGCGCCAGTTCGGTGACCATGCCCGGTGCGGTAGCGTCGTCGCGCCAGAAAGTGATCACACACATCGCCGCCACCAGCAGCGCCGTCAGCAGCGTCAGCGCGATGTCGATCGACTGCGCCAGCGCGCCGCTCAGCGCCACCAGCGCAAAGCTGCGTACGCCGGCCAGTGCAGGGGCCGGCGTGGCGCCCTTGCGCCGTTCGCGTTCGATGCCGATCAGCAGGCCGCTGCCGAGCGCCGCGGCCAAACCGATCAAATTGTCGCTGCTACTCATTATTTTCCCTTCATTGTGGCAAGGGCGGCATCGACGGCATGTAACGCGGCCATTTTCCGGTTGAGCAAACCGATTTTCGATGCCGAGGCGTGCCAAGTGTAGTGCCATGTCATGGACCAGTACCGTTTTGTAGGGCATGGTGAACTCCCTCCAATATGCGGCCAATTCGATGCATGTCATCATGTTAGAGGGGGGATCGGAAAAATGATTGATCCATGTCAAATTACTTCGCAACTGACGTGGGCAAATGGCCGGCCTTTTTGGTTTGGGCCAGCATGTGGCGGTGATCTTGTAGGTGATCCCTGACAACAGATTCGCCATGTCCCACTACACGGTGTGTCCGGATTACCCTCTGCCTGAACGCATGCCTGGCAGCCATACTGTTGTCATGGTTCAGCGATAGAGGGGGCGATCATGGATCCCAAGCAAGAAAAACAGGAAGTGCCTGGCACGATGCACCAGGCCAAAATGCGTGAAGTGCAGGTGCCGCGCAGCCAGGAGCACAGCCGCGAGCGCATCCGGGAGTTGTTGGGCTGGAATATGTTGCTACTCGATACCATGTCGCGGCCGTATTCGACCGCAGACTGATGCGCTGGAGCACGGTCGGCGCGGCGCTGGAATTGAAAGCGATCAAAGCCATGACGTCCCTTGATTGGCGCAAGATGACGCAGTCACTGCTGCCGGCAGCGTTACTGCTGACGATACCCGGTTTCTACCTCGTGCTTGATGGGACCACGCCGTCCTATCGGATAGCGGGGCAACTGCTGTACGGCCTGGCGGGGGCGCTTTGCACCGCCCATTTGTCAATGCCAGCCCTCTGCCACGAGCGGCATCAGGTGCGGCATTGGCGCCGGATCGACTGCCTTTTACTGGTTGCCATCACCACTTCCATCTGGCCATCGGCGCCGCCATGGAGTGATACGGAATGGTTGTTGCGTTTGCTGGTATGCGTGGTAATCTTCATTCGCCTGGTTTCGCTGGCAATGCGGCATGTGGCGCCACGGCCGCTGTTGCGGACCAGCATAGCGTCGCTGGGCATGCTGCTCGTCGCCGGGGCGGGATTTTATTGGCTGGAGCCGCATGTCCATAGTTTGGGCGATGGCCTGTGGCTGGCCTTTACCACTGGCGCAACCGTCGGCTACGGCGACATCGTTCCTTCCACGCCGGCCTCGCGTGTCTTTGCCGGTTTTATCGTTCTGCTGGGCTATGCGGTATTGTCACTGGTCACGGCCAGTATTGCCGCCTTGCTGGTGGGAGAGGATGAGAAACGGATCCGGCGCGAACTGCATGCCGACATGCGGTTGCTGCAGCACCAGATAGGCTTGCTGCGGGAAGAGATTGCCGCGCAGCGCGAGTCCGTTGCCGGGCAGCGTACGGAAAATGAATGACGTGCTGGCGCATGCGTTGATTTTTCTCGGTTATTCGAAGCAATTTGATCCCGGTCAACAATTTCCACTGTGCGGATGACTATGGTGGCAACTTCAACGGGCCGGGAGCTGACCATGGAATCGCCGGAACTGACCGGATTATCGACGGAAGAGGCGGCGCGCCGCCTGGCTGACGAGGGACCGAACAGCCTGCCCGCGCCGCGCAGCCGGTGGGGCGCCCTCGTCCTGCGCACGGTGCGCGAACCGATGTTCTTGTTGCTGATCGGCGCCGCCAGCCTGTACCTTGCGCTCGGCGACCTGCACGAAGGCTTGCTGTTGCTGTTGATGGTCGGCATGACGGTCGGCTTGACGCTGTTCCAGGAGGGCAAGACCGAGCGCGCGTTGCAGGCTTTGCGCGAACTGGGCAGCCCGCGCGCGCTGGTGCTGCGGGACGGGCAGCCGGTCCGCATTGCGGGCGGCGACGTGGTGCGCGGCGACTTATTGGTGGTGGCCGAGGGCGACCGGGTGGCGGCCGACGCGGTGCTGTTGCGCGCCAATGGCTTGCGCGTCGACGAATCCCTGCTGACCGGGGAATCCTGCGCCGTCGCCAAGCAGGCCGGCGCCGCGCCGGCGGAGCATGGCGCGCCGGGCGGCGACGACTTGCCTTACCTGTGGTCCGGCACCCTGGTCTTGCAAGGCGACGGCATTGCGCGCGTGACGGCGACCGGCGCCGGCACCGAGTTGGGCAAGATCGGGCGCAGCCTGCAGCGGCTCGACAGTGAACGTTCACCCCTGCAGCGCGAAGTGGCGCGCCTGATCCCGCTGATGGCGGGCGTTGGCCTGGTCCTGAGCCTGCTGGTCACCGTGCTGTATGGCTTGCGGGATGGCGCCTGGATGTCGGCCATCCTGGCTGGCATTGCGCTGTCGATGTCGCTGCTGCCGGAAGAGTTTCCCGTCATTTTGACTGTGTTCCCCGCCATTGGCGCGTGGCGCATGGCGCGCGGCCAGGTCTTGACGCGGCGCCTGTCGGCCATCGAGGCGCTCGGGTCGATCACGGTGCTGTGCACGGACAAGACCGGCACCTTGACAGAAAACCGGATGCGCGTCGAGCAGATGCACGCCGATGGCGTGGTGTTGCAGGTGGCGGAAGGGGCGATGCCTGCGGCGTTTGTGCAACTGGCGCGCCATGCGTCGCTGGCGAGCCAGCCGTGCCCGTTCGATCCGATGGAAACCGCGTTTCATGCGCTGGCCGGCACGAGCGCGCAGGGGGAACCATTGCGCGTCTATCCGCTGTCCCCCGGGCTGGCTGCCATGTCGCTGGTGTGGGCCGATGGCGGGCCGGGTACGGCGACCGTGGCCGCCAAGGGCGCGCCGGAAGCGATCGGCGCGCTGTGCCGGCTGGGACGCGACGAATTGGCGGCCATGCGGGCCGCGGCGGACCGCATGGCTGAACAGGGCTTGCGGGTGCTGGCCGTCGCCCGGGCGCGGCATGAGGCGGCCAGCCTGCCGGAGCGGCAGGAGGGTTTCAACTTCCACTACCTGGGGCTGATGGGATTGGCCGACCCCTTGCGCAAGGAAGTACCCGCCGCGCTGGAACAGTGCCGCCAGGCCGGCATCCGCGTCATGATGATCACCGGCGATTATGCGGTGACGGCGGCCAGCATCGCCCGCCGCGCCGGCCTGGCCTGCGGCCAGGTGCTGACCGGTGACGAGGTCGATGGCCTCGATGAACCGGCATTACGCAGCCGGCTGGCGCAGGCCACGGTTTGCGCCCGCATCAAGCCGGCGCAAAAGCTGCGCATCGTGCAAGCCTTGAAGGCCAATGGCGAGATCGTGGCGATGACGGGCGACGGCGTCAACGATGCGCCGGCGCTGAAGGCGGCGCACGTCGGCATTGCCATGGGCGGACGCGGCGCCGACGTGGCCCGCGAGGCGGCGGCGCTGGTGCTGATGGATGATCATTTCGCGTCGATCGTGCGCGGCATCCGCCTGGGGCGGCGCATCTTTGCCAATATGCGCAACGCGATGTCCTACGTGCTGTCGGTGCACGTGCCTATTGCCGGCATGGGGCTGCTGCCGGCGTTGTTTGGCTGGCCGGTCTTGCTGTATCCGATGCATATCGCCGTGCTGGAATTGATTATCGATCCGGCCTGTTCGCTGGCGTTCGAAAATGCGGCGTCCGACGCCGAGGCCATGCGCCAACCGCCGCGCAAGCCGTCGGCGCCGCTGCTGGACCGGTTGACGGTGCTGGGGGCGCTGTGGAAAGGGGCGATCGCGCTGGTGGTGGTGGGCTGCGGCTATGTGGCGGCCATGGCGGCGTGGCCGGAACCGCAGGCGCGGGCCGCCGGCTTTGCCTTGCTGGTGTTTGCCAACCTGGCCCTGATCCTGTCGAACCTGTCGCACCGGCGCAGCGTGCTGGAGGAGTTCCAGACAGGGAACCTGGTGCCGCCCGTGGTGGCGGGTGTGGTGGTGGCGTTGCTGCTGCTGGTGCTGTATGTGCCGGCCCTGGCGGCGGCGTTCCGGTTTGGCCAGTTGCCGCTGGCCGGACTGGCGACGATGTTCGGGCTGGGCATGGTCAGCCTGCTTGGCTACGAGACGGTCAAACGCGTGATGGCCGCCCGCCGCGCCGTGTAGCGCGGCGGGTGGCGCATGACGTCAAATCGTGCTCCGCCAACCACCGTTCAATTTGTTTCTCCCCATAATTTGATCCAGGTCAAATTGCCTGGCTGACTTGTGTGTTCCCCGGCGGTATTGTGGGTGTGAGCGGAGCAGGGCGGCCAATCCGGTTGCCGCTGCACCCGTGGAAAGGAATTGCCATGAAACTGACCTTCCTGGGCGCCACCGGCACGGTAACCGGATCGCGCTACCTGCTGCGCAGTGGCGCCGACATGATCCTGGTCGATTGCGGCTTGTTCCAGGGCTATAAAGCCCTGCGCTTACGCAACCGTGAAGCACTGCCTGTATCGCCGGCGCAATTGTCCGCGGTGTTGCTGACTCATGCGCATCTCGATCACAGTGGCGCACTGCCGCTGCTGGTGCGGGACGGTTTCCGTGGTCCCATCTATTGCACCCAAGCCACGCGCGACTTGTGCCGCATCTTGTTGCCGGACTGCGGACGGTTGCTGGAGGAAGAGGCGGCGCATGCGAACCGGCACGCGTACAGCAAACATCAGCCGGCGCTGCCGCTGTATACCGAGGCCGACGCGCTAGCCGCGCTGGAACTGCTGACGCCGGTGGACTTCGGCCGCCGCTTCGCAGTGGGGCATGCTTTCCATGCGCGCCTGCGGCGCGCCGGGCACATCCTGGGGGCGGCCGGCATCACGGTCGAAGCGGACGGCGTCAGCGTGACATTTTCCGGCGACCTGGGACGTCAGCACGATGTGCTGATGGCGCCGCCGGAGACAGTCGAACGCAGTGACTACCTGGTGATGGAGTCCACCTATGGCGACCGCCTGCACGATCCTGAAGATCCGGCCCGCCTGCTGGCGCGCACCATCCGCGAAACCGCCGCGCGTGGCGGCGTGACCGTGATTCCGTCATTCGCGGTCGGGCGGGCCCAGAACCTGCTGTATTACATGCATCTGTTAAAGGCCAGTGGCGATATCCCTCCCGTGCCGGTCTTCCTGAACAGCCCGATGGCCGCCGACGTCACCGCGCTCTACCGACGCCACCGCCACGACCACCATCTGACGCCGGCGCAGTGCGACGCGATGTGCCACGCGGCCACGATCGTCAACAGCCCTGCCGAATCCATCGCCCTCAATCAGCGGCGGGTGCCGATGGTGATCATCGCCGCCAGCGGCATGGCCACCGGCGGGCGCGTGCTGCATCACCTGAAAGCGTTTGCGCCGGACCGCCGCAACACCATCCTGTTTGCGGGGTTTCAGGCGGGCGGCACGCGCGGCGCCGCCATGGTCGGCGGTGCGCCGAGTATTAAAATCCATGGCGAATATGTGCCCGTGCTGGCCAACGTGGTCCAGATCGACAATTTGTCGGCGCATGCTGACCAGGGCGAGCTGCTGGCCTGGCTGGGCGGCTTTGCGGCGCCGCCCCGGCGCCTGTTCCTGACGCACGGCGAACCGGATGCGGCTGAAGCGCTGCGCCGCCAGATCGGCGAGAAGCTGGGTTGGAACGCCGAGACGCCAGCCTATGGCGCCGAAGTGGAGTTGGTATGATGGCGCCGGGGATCGGCGCAGGGCGTCATGCCGCCTTGCTGGCGGAACGCATGCTGAAATTGCCGGTGTCGGTATAGCCTCGGCACCAGCATGATGCCGAGCACGTTGGTGCGCGCTGCCGGAGTAAGGTGTTCCATGCTGCCCCTCAATATGGATTGTCCGTGGATGATGGGTTTCCCGCAGCGCCCAGGTGGACTTCGCCGGGCGGCGGCAGGGGACAAGACCGATTGACACCAACATGGACCCGGTAGGATTTCAGTGCGCCAGCAGCACCGGTACGGTCATGGTATTGAGTACGGTGCGGGTGACCCCACCCAGCAGGATTTCCCGGTAGCGTGCATGTCCGTAGGCCCCCATCACCAGCAGGCCTGCGCCGATGCTGTCGGCCAGGGCCAGCAAGGCCTCGCCCACGTCGCCATCGGTGGCCTGCCGGACCACGTTGACATGGACGCCATGGCGGGCCAGGTAGAGCGCGATATCGGCGCCCGGTTCGTCGCCATGTTCATCGGCCCCGCTCGCCGCATCAAACAGCGCCACCGTCACGCCGGCAGTATTGACCAGCAAGGGAAGGGCGCCCGTGATGGCGCGCGTGGCTTGGCTGCTGCCATCCCAGGCCACCAGAACCGGTTTGCCGGCCGGCTGGAAGGCGCCGGCGAACGGGACCACCAGTACCGGCCGGCAGCTGTTGAGGATGACATACTCGGGCAAGTCTTGCAGCAGCGCGCCGGTGGCCGGATCGTCGCGGTCGGCCTGGCCGACGACGAGCAGGTCGGCATAACGCGACTGCAGCGTGAGCCCGCCATAGGCGTCGTCATCGACCAGCCGGTGTTCGCATGACTGTACGCCCAGCCGTTCGGCCAGGGCGGCGTGGCGGTCGAGCGTCACCTGTGCGCTTTGCCGCGCGCGCTCGGCAAGGTCCGGGCGGATGAAATCGCGCGCCCCGCCGTCCTTGCCACGGTAAACGAAGCGTGAAATACCGGTCATGGCGGCGCACACCAGGTGCGCTTGCTGTTGCTCCGCCAGTTGCGTGGCCAGCTCCAGGCGGGCCGCGGCGCTGCGCGCATTGTCGGCGTGCAGCAGGATAGTCTTGTATTGCATGGCATTCTCCCCAGGTTCAATCGCAGGCCGGCCGCATGCGCGGGCGCGACGGTTAGTGCGCCATCAGCACCGGCAGGGTCATGGTGGCGAGCACGGTGCGGGTGGCGCCGCCGAGGATTTTTTCGCGCAGGCGGCTGTGGCCATAACAGCCCATGACCAGCAGGTCGGCGCCAATGGTGGCGGCCAGCGACAGGATGGCGTTGCCAGCGTCGATCGGTGTCGGCGAACGCATGACTTCGACCTTGACGCCATGCCGCGCGAGATACAAGGCGATGTCGGCGCCCGGTTCCTCGCCGTGCGCGTCGCTGCCCACCTCGGCGTTGAACATGGCCACGGTGACCTGCTCCGCGCGGCGCAGCAGCGGCAGCGCCGCCGTGATGGCGCGCACCGCTTCCAGGCTGCCGTCCCAGGCGATCAGCGGACGCTTGCCGCAGGACGGGAACCGGCCCGCATAGGGCACCAGCAGCGCCGGCCTGCCGGAGTGCAGGATCACGTGCGCCGGCAAATCGAGCAGCAGGCCACCCTCGCCATGGTCGTCGGGATTGGGTTGACCCAACACCACCAAATCGGCATAACGCGCCTGCAGGCACAGCCCGGTGTATTCATCGTCATTGTGCAGGCGTGTTTCGCTGGCCGGCATGCCGGCCCTGGCCGTGACGTCGCTAAACCGGGCGAGCGCCTGGTTTGTGCGTTCCGACGCATGGCGCACACAGTCCGCGATGATCAGGCCGCTGCCTTCGAACATATTGACGGATGACATCTGCCTGGGAACGCCCGTCATCGCGACGCCGACCAGGTGTGCGCTCTCTTGCAGCGCCAAGCCGGCCGCCAACTGAAAGCGTGCGGCGGCATTCTCGGCATTATCCGCGTGGACCAAAATCGTGCGATAGGACATGGTGAACTCCCTCGTTGCGTTGAAATAAAGTGATGCGGCCTGACGGCATGGCAGATTGCGCTTCCACTACCTTGATGTCTGACATGCTGCATAGCAGTTTGGGCGGGTTGAATAATGAATTCCATGATTTAAATCAAATCGTCATGTGGTATCCGTTGCGCCGGCTGTTTCTGGCGGCAATTTGATCTTGGTCAAATCGTGTGCCTGACTTGTATATTCCCCGGCGGTATTGTGTGGGCTAGCGGCGCAGGGGTAGCCAGTCCGGTTGCCGCGGCGGCCGTCGAAAGGAACCGTCATGAACCGCAACTTCGCCGGCGCCGCCGGCCTGCGCCTGCGCCGGCTGGGCATCGACACCTACCAGCAGTGCGTGGTGTACCTGCGGTCCGATGCGCCGATTGTGCGGTCCGAGGGTTTCGAGGCGCAATCGCGGCTGGAAATCCACCGCCAGGATGCGCCAACCCGGACGATTGTCGCCACGCTCAACGTGGTGCACGCCCCGCTCCTGGCGCTTGATGAGATCGGCGTGTCGGAAGCGGCCTGGCGCGCGCTGGACGGCGCCGATGGCGACGCCATGGTGGCGGTGCACGCACCACCCTTGCTGTCGTTCGGCGCCATCCAGGCCAAGATTTTCGGCCGCCCGCTGGGGCGTGACGTGGCCGGAGCCATCGTGTCCGACATTGCGGCGGGTCGCTATTCGGAAATTGAACTGGCCGCCATGATCACGGCCTGTTCCGGCAACCGGCTCGATGCCGCTGAAACCCATGCGCTGACCGCGGCCATGATCGCTGCGGGGCAGCGCCTGCACTGGGAGGCGCCGCTGGTGGCGGACAAGCACTGCGTGGGCGGCTTGCCGGGAAACCGCACGACCTTGCTGGTGGTGCCGATCGTGGCCGCCTGCGGCCTGCTGATTCCCAAGACCTCGTCGCGCGCCATCACGTCGCCGGCCGGCACGGCCGACGTGATGGAAACGCTGGCGCCGGTGGCGCTGGACCTGGCGGCGATGCGGCGCGTGGTGGAGCGGGAGGGCGGCTGCATCGCCTGGGGCGGCGCCATGCAGTTAAGTCCGGTGGATGATTTGCTGATCCGGGTCGAGCGGCCACTGGGACTGGACAGCGATGGCTTGCTGGTGGCGTCGATCCTGTCCAAGAAGGCCGCGGCGGGCTCGACCCATGTGCTGATCGACATCCCGGTCGGGCGCACCGCCAAGGTGCGTTCGCCGGAGGCGGCGGGGCGGCTGGGGCAGCGGCTGGTGGAGGTGGGCCGGCAACTGGGCATGACAGTCAGTATCGAAATGACGGATGGCGAACAGCCGGTCGGGCGCGGCATCGGGCCGGCACTGGAGGCGTGTGACGCGCTGGCCGTGCTGCAAAACCAGCCGGGGGCGCCGGTCGATCTGCGCAAACGCGGGTTGCTGCTGGCAGGCTACCTGCTGGAACTGGGCGGCCGGGCGCCGCCTGGCGGCGGCCTGGCCATGGCGTCCGGTGCGCTGGACGGCGGCGCGGCATGGCGCAAGTTCCAGGATATCTGCGACGCCCAGGGCGGGCTGCGCACGCCGCCGCGCGCCCGCCACACGCAAGTGCTGTGCGCCGCGCACGCGGGCTGGGTGGTGGCGGTGGACAACCGGGCCCTGGCGCGCGCCGCCAAGCTGGCCGGGGCGCCCAAGGCGCCTGCCGCCGGGCTGGTGTTCCACGCGCCATTGGGAACCCGGGTGGAAGTGGGGCAGCCGCTGCTGACCCTGCATGCGGAATCGCCGGGGGAGTTGGCCTACGCCATGGCTTATGCCGAACAGCAGGACCATTTGTTTACGATCGTGGAGGCGCCATGAAGCCATTGCTGTTTGCCTTGCCCGGTGCGCAAGGCTGGATCGCCGGACTGGCCGCCGCTTTGCCCGGCGAGCCCGCTGGATTGCAGTTGCACCGCTTTCCCGATGGGGAATGCTGCCCGCGGTTCGAGGCCGATGTCGCCGGGCGCGATGTGGTGCTGGTGGCGGCGCTGGCACAGGATGGAGGCCAGACGCCGGATGCCAGGTTGTTTGCACTGTACTTGGCCGCCTGCGTGGCGCGGGAACTGGGGGCGGCCAGTGTCGGCCTGGTGCTGCCTTACCTGCCGTATATGCGGCAGGACGCCCGCTTTGCGCCTGGCCAGGGCGTGACGGCGCTGCACGTGGGGCGGTTGCTTTCGGGCTGTGCAGACTGGCTGGTGACGGCCGACCCGCATTTGCATCGCTACGCCAGCCTGTCGCAGCCCTACAGTATTCCGGCGCGGGCAGTGCAGTCCGCGCCGGCCATCGCGCAATGGGTGACTGCCAATGTGGCGCGTCCCGTGCTCGTCGGTCCCGACCAGGAAAGCGCGCAATGGGTGAGCCAGGTGGCGCGCCTGGCGCATTGTCCGTACGTGGTGCTGCGCAAGGAGCGTCACGGCGACAACGACGTGGCGGTCAGCGCGGATGTGCCGGACTGGCGCGCCGTACAGGATTGCGTCCCGGTGCTGATCGACGATATCGCTTCGAGCGGCTGTACGCTGGCCGCGGCGGTACGACTGTTGCGGGACGCGGCATTGCCGCCGCCCGTCTGCGTGGTGGTGCACGCGCTGTTTGGCGGCGCCGCGCTGGACGTGCTGCGCGCGGCAGGCCCGGCCCGCATCGTCAGCTGCAACACCGTGCCGCACCCGTCCAATTGTATCGATGTGTTGCCGGCGCTGGCAGATGCGGCCCGGCAGTTGTGCGCCGCACGCTAGTGGCGCCGCGTATTGCCAAAGGAGCCTGACCATGGATAACCGATATGAACACCGTTCCGACATGCCGCTGATCGGCCGCGAAGCGCTCGAATTGGACGCGGACTTCAGTGCACTGGGCATCGCGCTGCGCGATATCCTGTTGCTGCGCCACTCCCAGCATGCATTTGCGCCGGAGCCGGTGCCGCAGTACCGCTTGTCGCGCCTGCTGTGGACCGCATGCGGCTGCAACCGTGACGGCGCCGCGTTGCGGACCGCGCCATCGGTCTGCGGCGGCGCGGCCATCGATTTGTATGTCGCCATGGCCACCGGCTTGTACCGGTTCGACGCCGCCGGCATGGTGCTGATCCGGTGCGGCGACGCCGACTTGCGCGGCGCTGGCGGGCATGACGGGCCCGCAGCGCCACTGGAGCTGATTTATGTGGCCGACCTGGCGCGCATGACCGGCGTGCCGGCGCCGGACCGGCTCTGGCAGGCGGCGCTCGATGCCGGATTCATGGCACAGAACGTCAGCGTGTTTTGCGCCGCCGAAAACCTGGCCACCAACATGCAAGTGCCGCCGGAGCGCGCCGTGCTGGCGCGGGCCATGGGACTGGAGGGGGGCGCCTGTGTCATCCTGCGGCAACCGGTCGGGCTGCCGCGCAATGCGCCGCCCCGGAGTCCCTGGTTGTAACGTTGCACGCAACCGCCATCGATGCCGGCGCCGTTTGGCGCGCGGCGCACCATTCCACCAGCCGCTCCGGCGCCATCGGACGGGCAATGCCGTAGCCTTGCGCCGCTTCGCAGCCCAGTGCGCGCAGCGCGTCGCAGTGGGCTGCCGTTTCGACGCCTTCGGCCACCACATCGCGCCCCAGTGCATGGGCCAGGCGGATGACGCCGGACACGATGCCATAGTCGTTGCGGTCCTCCAGCATGGTGCGCACGAAGCTCTGGTCCACCTTCAGGGTGTCGACCGGCAGCTTGCGCAGGTAAGTCAGTGACGAATACCCGGTGCCGAAGTCGTCCAGCGCGAACTGCACGCCGAGGTCGCGGCAGGCGGCCAACACCAGCATGGCTTGTTCCATGTCTTCGATGGCCGTGCTTTCCAGGATTTCCAGTTGCAGGTCGCAGGCGCTGATCGTGGGCTGGCGGGCCAGCGCCGCGGCCAGCGCGGTACTGAAACCGGGCGCCAGCAACTGGCCGGCGCTGACATTGACACTGACGGGCAGGTGCAGGCCGCCGGCATGCCATGCCGCCATCTGCGCCAAGGCGGTGTCGATGACCCACGCGCCGACCTCGAGCTCCAGCGGGGTGCCCGTCAGGTGCCCCAGGAATTCCCCGGGGGGCACCAGGCCGCGTACCGGATGCTGCCAGCGGATCAACGCTTCCGCGCCCGCCACCGCGTCGCTGCGCAAGTCCACCTTGGGCTGGTAATGCAGCGTGAACTCGCCGCGCTGGTGCGCCAGGCGCAGGCCCTGCAGGGCCAGGTGGTGCTGCTGCGCCAGGCGGTCGCTTTCCGGATCGAACAGCTGGTAGCGGTCGCGCCCGTTTTCCTTCGCCTGGTACATGGCCTGGTCGGCATGCCGCAGCAGCGCATCGGCGTCGCCATTGTCATCCGGGTAGCGCGCCACGCCGATGCTGGCCGATATGCGGGCCATCGTGCAACCCAGGTCGAGCGGCGCCCGGATGGCGGCCAGCACGCGGTCCAGCGCTTGCGCGCATTCCCCGGGCGTGCCGGCATTGGACATCAGCAGCACGAATTCGTCGCCACCGAGGCGCGCCAGGGTATCGTCGGCCCGGATCACGGCCGACAGCGCCCGCGCGATCTGCACCAGCAGCCGGTCGCCGGCGGCCTGGCCCCAGCGCTGGTTGATGTCCTTGAATCCGTCCAGGTCGAGCAGGCAGACCGCCAGCGAACTGCCGGTGCGGTTGGTGCGCTGGATCGCATGGTCCAGGCGGTCGGCCAGCAGCCGGCGGTTGGGCAAGCCGGTCAGCGGATCGAAATTGGCGACGTGATCGAGCTCGGCCTGGTGCGCCTTGATGTGGCTGATATCGGAAAACACGCCAATATAATGTTCGATGGCGTCGTTCTGGTCGCGCACGGCGGTGATCGTGAGTAATTCGGGATAGACCTGTCCATTTTTGCGTTTGTTCCAGATTTCTCCGCGCCAAAAACCATTGTTCAGCACCGCCTGCCACAGCTCCCGGTAAAACGCCTTGGTATGGCGCCCCGATGCCAGCAGGGCAGGATGGCCGCCGATGACCTCGACGGCGGTATAGCCGGTGATGCGTTCGAAGGCGGGATTCACCCGGGCAATGTGCAGCGACGCGTCCACCACCATGATGCCTTCGTGGCTGCTGGCGAAGACGGTGGCGGCTTCACGCTGCATCAGCTCGAATTGCTTGCGTTCCGTGATATCGGAAATGGTTCCCGCCATGCGCAGCGCCGTACCGTCAGCCTGCCTTTCCACGACTTTGCCGCGGGCCTTGACCCAGGCGACAGCGCCGCTGGTGTGAACGATGCGGAAGTCGATATCCACGTCCGGCAGCAGGCCGCAGCGGTGGTTGTACAGATGTTCGCGCAGGGGGGCGGCATCGTCCGGATGAACCGAACTGATCAGCCGGTCCAGTGCATCAGTGCCGGGGGCAATGCCTGTCAGGCGGCTGATGCTGGCGGTTTGGAACAGCGTATCGTCGCGCAGGTTCCAGTCCCAGACACCGTCGCACGTGGCGTCGATCACCGTTTGCAGCCGCTCCTGGCTGACATGCAGGGCGTGTTCGGCGCGCTTGCGTTCTGTAATGTCATGCGCGATACCGAACAGGCCAAGCACCTGCCCGGCGCTGTCGGTCACCGGGCCCTTGGTGGTGAGAAAAACCAGGGCGCCGCCCTCGGGCATGGTCAATTGTTCTTCCACGGTGTGCAGCTTGCACTCCGCCATCACGGCGCCGTCGCGGGCGTGCAACTGGGCGGCGGCATCGGCCGGCAGCAGTTCGGTGTCGTCGCGGCCGATAATGTCGCTTGCCGAACGCCCCAGGTAGCGGGCGGCGGCGGTATTGACGAACACATAGCGTCCCGCGCTGTCCTTGACGAAGATCGCGTCGGAGGTGCCGGAGACGACGCTGTCGAGCATGCCGCGTTGTAATTCGGTTTCCCGCAGCGCTGTGCGCAGCCTGGCGCATAGCGCGCTGACCAGCACACCACTGAGCACCAGGAAGGCCAACTGCAGCGCGTGGGTGTCCTGGCGGGCGACGGCTCCGGCGCCCGCGGCGGCCAGCGCCGCCATCCCGGTGGACAGCAGCCCCGGGCCGAAACCGCCGAACGCCGCGCAACCGATAATCCCGGGCATCAGCAGCACCAGCGTGGTGTACTCCATGCCGGCCGCGCCGGGCAGGTGGCGCCACATGGCGATGGTGGTCAGCATCACGGCGGCGGCACAGCCATAAGGCAGCAGGCGATGCAGCGGGCGCGCGGCCGGTGTGGGGGGCGCCGCCTCGATCCGCGCCGTGGCGGTGTGCGGCGCGGGTACCGCGCCCAAGGCAAAATACAGGGCGACCGCCGAGGCGCAAACAAAGAATATGCCTTTCGCGGTGGCCAGTGCGGTGCCCGCGCCGGCGTCGGTGGCGAACCGCAGCAAGTCGTCCGACAGCAGGATCCAGGCTGTGGCGGTGGCGACGTAGAGCGCGATCGCGCGGGAGATGAAGCGGCTGCGGCTGTTCAATACCATGAGGGAACCCTGGTTGGCGGTGGCGGCGTGGCCGGAAGTGCCGGGAGGACGGTCAGGCGCAGGAACAATCGCGCACGTGGGCTGGCGCAGGCCCGTTCGTGGCCACTGTTAACGCCACCGCCAGCGCCATATCCATGGTGACGATGTGCGCTTCGAGCCAGTCGGACAGGTCCAGTACCGTGCCGCGCAGCGGCGCGGGGTCGCCGCCTTCGAACGCGGCAATGGCATGTTGCAGCCGCTCCAGTACCTTCAGGTGCTCCGCCCGGTGCACTTCCAGCGCGTAATAGCCGGCCGCTTCCATCAATTGTTCTTCTTCCGCAAAATCGCGCTTCAGGCATGCCGCCAGGGTGGCGCAACCTTCCGGAAACTCGCCCTCAGTCAGGTGGCGCAGGCGCGCCAGCAAGTCCAGCAGATCGGCGTGGGCGTGGTCGATGGCGGCGATTCCCAGCAGGAACGGTGAAGCGTGGTGCGGGTGGGGCATGATGAATTCCTTTGTGCGCAATCCTGCGCGGGAGATGAAGTTGTGTTCGCCAGTGTTGTGCGAAGTGCGAGCAAATTCTTTGATGTAGATCAAATTCCTCCGGCTTGAAATAAATATCGCGGCGTACTGCCACAGGGGCGGACCATGCGGCTTCCAGTGCCTTGCAAGATGGATGACAATAGTTGTCGACGGCAGGAGGGAGGTGTCGATGAGAACAGTATTACGGGCGGTGCGGCATGCAGTGAGGGGCCTGGTCCGTGCGCCGGAGCGTTACAGTCGGTTGGGCTGGCTGCTGTGCCTGGCCTTGTTGCCGGGACTGGCCACCGGCTGCATCTTCATTGCCACGTTGTACCTGGGCGGCCGGGCGCAGGCCGAGCAGGAAGCGTTGCGTTCAGCGCGCGCCATGTCGCAGTTGTTCGATGGCGAGATCGCGACCCGGCTGGCGCGGCTGGAAGCGCTGGCCACGTCGCCTTCGCTGGCGGCGGACGCGCTGGGCGCTTTTCAGCGCGAAGCGGTTGCTGTCGCGCCTGAAGGCGCCCCCCTCATCCTGGCCGATGCCGGTGGACAGCAGTTGATGAATACGCTGCGGCCGCCGGGCAGTGTGCTGCCGCGCAGCGGCGCGGCGGACGCGCTGCGGCAGGCGCTGGCAACGGGAAAGCCCGTGGTATCGGGTTTGTTCATTGGCGCCGTATCGGGAAAGCCCCAAGTGGCGGTGCTGCTGCCGCTGTTTCGGCCAGGCCGCGCGCCGCGGGTGCTGGTGCAGGGCATACCCGCCGTATCGCTCGACAGCGATTTTGCGCGCCTGCTGCCGGGCGCCGGGCGCGTGGCGGGATTGCTGGACCGCAGTGGCCTGGTGATCGCCCGCAGCGCCGCGCCGGAGTTGTATCGCGGCAAGCCGGCCGTGCCAGAAGTGCGGGCGGCGCTGGCGCTCGCGCCCGAAGGCATGCTGGCGACAGCGACACTGGAGGGCGTGCCGGTATTCGCTGCCTACAGCCGCTCGGCGGCAACCGGCTGGGCCGTGGTGGTCGGCGTGCATGAGCGGGCCATGCTGGCTGAAGTGTTCGGTGGCCTGGGATGGGCCGGGGCGCTGGTCGCCGGCGCGCTGCTGGCCGGGGCGATGCTGGCCTGGCGCCTGCATCGCGACGCGCTGCGCGCGCTGCAAGCCCTGTCCAACGCGGCCGGTCAGGCGGAGCGGGGCGTGCCCGGCGTGCGCGCCGAGGTCGGCGGTCCGCGCGAGTTCGCGCAACTGGCCTTGCAGTTCAACCGCATGCAGATGGCGTATGAACGCGCCAGGCGTGACCGGCAATTGGCGGCCAGTGTGTTCAGCGCCACCTCGGAAGGCATCCTGATCGTCGGCGCCGACCTGCGCATTATCGAGGTCAACCGCGCGTTCCTGGCCATGAGTGGTTATCAGCGCGATGAGTTGCTGGGCCGTAGTCCGCGTATCCTGCAATCGGGGCGGCAGGATGCGGCGTTTTACGCCCGCATGTGGGACGCGCTGGACCGTGGCGGCAACTGGGAAGGGCAGATCTGGGACCGGCGCCGCGACGGGGCGCTGTTCGCGGCCTACCTGTCGATCAGCCGCGTCGATGGCCCGGATGGCCAATTGAGCCATTATGTCTCGCTGTTCACCGATGTGACCGAGCAGCGGATACGCCAGGATGAGATCGAAGCGCTGGCTTTCCGCGATCCGCTGACCCATTTGCCGAACCGGCGCCTGCTGCATGACCGCTTGCAGCACGCCATTGCCGGGCAGGCCCGTGACGGCGCCTTGCTGGCAGTCTGTTCGCTTGACCTGGATGGCTTCAAAGCCGTCAACGACAGCCAGGGACATGAGGCCGGCGACGAGGTGCTGGTGGCCGTGGCGGCACGGCTGCGGCAGGTCGTGCGCGCCCACGATACCGTGGCGCGGCTGGGCGGCGATGAATTTGTGCTGTTGCTGGTGGACTTGCCGGACCCGGGCGAGGCGCGGGAAATTGCCGGCAGGGCGCTGACCGCGATTGCCGCGCCTGTCGTGCTGGCGGGTGGCGCCAACGCCAGTGTGTCCGCCAGTATCGGCATCGCCTATGCCCCGCTGGACGCGCGGGACGGGGAGACGCTGCTGCGCCTGAGCGACAGCGCCATGTATTGCGCCAAGCGGCGCGGCCGCAACCGCTATGTGTTGCATGGTGACGAGGCTGCCTGATGAGCCTGCCAACAAACCGCAGGTGCACACCGCTGCAAGCCCCCTTCCTACAGCGCCTGCGTGCAAGCGCCTACATGCGGCACGAGCGATCCGCCCTAAGATGGACTGCCTGGCCGACAGACATGGCGGCGGGGCGGACCGGAGGCAATATGTCGCAGCGCGCATTATCGCGCCGCGTCCTGGTGGTGGACGATAGCCGGGATGTGGCGGACTTGCTGGTGGAAGTGTTTGCGCAGAATGGACATCAGGCCAGAGCGGCATACAGTGGCGCCCAGGGATTGCTGGCAATCGAAGAGTTCGGCCCGGACGTGGTGTTCCTGGATTTGAGCATGCCGGGCATGAGCGGATTCGAGGTGGCGGTCGCCTTGCGCGACAAGGGGCCGCGTGATTTCGCGCTGATCGCATTCAGTTCGATGGCCGGCGTGGCGGTGAAAGACATGGCGGCCGCCATCGGATTCGACCTGCATCTGGTGAAAACAGCGGAATTCGGCCAGTTGCTGGCCGCGCTGGACACGTTGCCCGGGGCGAAGCTCAAAAGTACCTGACCCATGCCTTGCCGCTTTCCCGCTTGTGGCGGCCAAAGCGTTTCGTGGGCCAATAGAGCGCGGCGGCAAGCAGGATCGCGATCGCCCACACTTGCCACAAATGGCCGAGGTCCGCGCGTGGCACATCGAACAGGAAGGCGGCGATCTTCCGCAGTGCGAGCAATGCATACAGGTGCAGCAGGTAATAGAACAGCGGCGCAGCGCCGAAGACGGCCGCCACCCGGGTGGCCGTTCCATCAGCGTGGTCGAGCCGCGAGAGCACCAGCAAGCCAAATCCAAGCGTCAGCAGGAGAAAGCCGAGCGAGGGCGGATATTTCGTGAAGTTCAGGAAAGACATCACGCTGTGCAGCACATCGGCCTGCACCGCCCAGGGCGCCGGTTCACCGTAGAGGTTGGCGCTGCGCAGCAGGGCGAGCAGCGCCAGGCTGCCGGCGCCCGCGGCCGCAAGCCGGCGCCGGCGCAGGGCGGGCGCCGTGGCCCGGGCATACACGGGGCCGCAGGCATACCCCAGCAGGATCACGCCGATCCATGCCAGCACCGGATAACTGACCTTGATGCGGATGGGATCGGTCAGCAGGAAGCCGCGCTGTTCCAGAATCGTCCAGGCCGCCGATGCGGCCGTGCCCGCGCCGAACGACACGGTGTCGAGCGCGTTGTGGCCCGCCACGACCAGGACACCCAGCATTGCCAGCAGCGCCGGCGGCAGGCGGTGCAGCAGCGCCAGGGCCAGCATCGCCAGGCCGATGGCCCAGATCACCTGCAAATAAACCACGCCGGGCGCCAGCGTACCGGTCCAGGCGAAGTTGACGGCCACGATCTCGAGCCCGACCAGCAGCATGCCCCGCTTGAGCAGAAAGCCGGTCGCATTGCGCGGTCCGGCCGGCGGGTGCGCATACAGCCATGCCGACAGGCCGGTCAGGAACACGAACATTGGCGCGCAGAAGTGCGCCGCGAGACGCGTAAAAAACAGCCCGGGACTGGTTGCCGCCAGGTCCATCGGATCGCTGACCTGGTATTGCAGGAAGAAGGTCTCGCGCACATGGTCCACCGTCATCAGGAGCATCACGAGGCCACGCATGACGTCGATCGATGCGATACGCTTGCCGGAATGATTCATCGTCGCCGCCTTAGTAACGATAGGACAGGGTCGCCGCCGCCGTGCGGGTACTGCCGGGCGCAACCCAGAGCTGGCTGTAGGAACTGGCGTAATAGCGCCGGTTGAACAGGTTGTCCAGATTCAGCGCGAGGCGCCAGCGCTGGCCTGGCGCATACCCGGCCAGCAACCGGGCAGTCGTATAGGCTGGCAGCCGGAAGTCGCTGGATGTGGCCACGTCGCCGAAGCGCTCGCCGATGTGGGCCAGGCCGGCGCCGAACCATGCCTGGTCGTTGCCGGCGACCAGCAACAGGTTGCCGCTGTGACGCGGCACGTTGGGCAAGCGGCTGCCGGCGCGGATGGTGTTGTCGCCGCGGGTCACGCGGGCATCCGTCCAGGCGTAGGCGGCCGACATCCTGAGACCGGGCCGGAGCTGGCCCGACAGGTCGATTTCCAGGCCTTTGCTGGCGACTTCGCCGGCGTTGATTGAATAGTCCGTGTTCAGGGGATTGGTGGTCAGCACGTTTTTCTTGTCGATCCGGTACAGCGCCAGCGTGCCGGCGAGCCCGCCCGGCGTCTCCAGTTTGGCGCCCAGCTCGTACGAGCGGCTGGCTTCCGCCGGGAAGGCCGTGTTGTCGATACTGATGCCGCTGTTGGGCCGGAAGCCGCGGGCAGCCGTCGCGTACAGCGACACCGTGGCAGCCGGCTGGTAGACGATGCCGGCGCGCGGACTGGTGGCGCTCAGCAGCTGCCGGTTGATGGCCGCCGTGCGGCGGTTGGCCACGGTCTGGCGGTAGCGGTCCATGCGCACGCCGGCCAGCGCCTTCCAGCCGGGAGCGAGCGTCACCTGGTCTTGCCCGTATAGCGCATCGGCCCGCTGGTGTTCCAGCGTGTCGATCGACAGGGCCAGCGGGGCGGCGGGGGCGCCATATACCGGGACAACAATGTCGATCGCATACGGCGCCGTGGCGCCTGGATTGCGGCGCATCTGCACCCGGCTATCGTCGAAGCGGTAGGTGTCGGCGCCGAACAGTAGTTCGTGCTTCACGCCCCATGGGGCGATGGCGCCCAGCAGTTCGACGCGCGCCGAGCGGTCGGTGGCGGAAAAATCGCGCTGCCGCCGCTGGCGCCGCAGCGTGCGGCCATCGGCCAGCAAGTCGTTCGCCTCGCTCGAATAGCCCCGCAGCGAGCTGTCGCGATACGCGGCGCCGGCTTGCAGCGACCAGGCGTCCGTCAGGCCGTGCTGGATGAACAATTGGTGGCCCAATGACGCGATCGTCACCGGCCCGTCGGCCGGTTCGCCCAGGAAGCGCGATGGCGGCACGCCGCCCAGCTTGCCGCCAATGGCGGGGATACCCCGATCGAAGGGCGCGCGCTGACGCATGGCTTCAATCTCGTAGGACACGGTGGTGTCCCGCCCCGCGAGCCAGACGAATGACGGCGACAGGTAGGAACGTTCAGTGTGCACCGTGTCGCGGAAGCTGCCGCCCTCCTGGTTGGCCAGGTTGATGCGGTACGCGACGGTGTCCGACAACGGACCGGTCAAATCAAAGGCAATGCGCAGTGTCCCGTGGGATGCCAGCGACAGGTCGATGCCGTACTGTGGCGCGAAGCGCGGCTTCCTGGTCAGGATATTGACCGTGCCGCCGGGTTCGCCCCGGCCGTACAGCGCCGATGCCGGGCCCTTCAGGATTTCAACCGACTGGGTGCCGGCAATATCGCGCATGCCGTTGTAACCACGGCTGGAGCTGAAGCCGTTGACCATGTAATCGGAGCCGAAGTTGGGATCCCCGGTGAAACCCCGCATCGCGTAGCTGTCCCACAGTCCGCCCAGGTTGCTTTGGCGCGTAATACCGCTGGCCAGCTCCAGCGCGCCGGCCAGGTCCGTGATCCCGGCGTCCTGCAGCAGGTCCGCGCCGAGGGTGCGCACGCTCTGCGGCAAGTCCAGGGGCAGCGCGTCGGTCTTGGTCGCCCCGGCGACAGCCAAGCCGCGATAGGCGGCACGCTGGCCGCTGATGACGACACGGTCGGAAACAGGTTCCGCCGGCGTGGCAAAAGGGATGGTACCGGCGAGCAGGGCCAGGCACCGCATGGTGGTGTTTTTTTTCATTGCTTCAATCCTTCAACGGCAGGCCGGGACGCGGCGCGGCCGCGCCTGTGCGCGTGGTGCACAGGGCGTTCCGGCGCTCCCGCCTGCAAATAGTCGTGTTGGTCCGAGGCGTGCGGACACGCCCGGGCCGCGCCTCGCGGCGCCGCGTATTAATGCGTCGGCGGGAAGGAAGGAGGGGCGTGCGACGGTGGCCGCAGGAAGCTGGCGCAAGCGGCAAGCACCTGCGCAACACTCGCGCGGGACACGCTGTGCAGGCATGCCCAGACGAAGGGCGCTACCGCGAGCACCGCATCGGGCGGGGCCGCATGGGGCTGCGCGTGGAGGGCGCAAGCGACGCAGTGCGGCGTGCTGGCCGACGCATCATGGTGGTGTTGCGTCGCCGCGAGCAGCTGCAGCATGAAGACGGCCGCGACCAGCCACGCCATCAACGATCCGCGTGTCGCGGTTGGGTGGCGTCGGCGTTGCAGGGAGGCGGTCATGCGTTGCAGCTGTGTCATGGCCCCGCGATTGTACTGCAATCGGGCGCGCCGTGAAGCGATGCCACGGCGTTCCGCCGCGATCGTTTTGTGGCGGCTGGTGGATTGACGTGACGATATTTACAACAGTTCCAGGATATCGATAACAAATTGCTACGTGATGGTTGCTGGTGCGTGCTATATTTGTCACTGATATCGATAACACGGCCCCTTGGAGGAGACACCGTGGTCGATATGAACGACCTGGTTAAAAACGACAAGGACAATCCATGCACAACCATTTCAATTCGCATCACGGGCGGAGGACCGGACACGCCCGCATCAAGGCCGGCGTCGCGGCGGTCGCCGCGGCATTCTGGACTTGCACCGGCGTGCCGGCGCAGGCGGTCGATTTCGTGGCCACGCCCGAGGCGCAAGCCATGCTCGGCGCGTCCGGCCTGAAACACCCCGCGCTGGGCTTCACGCTGGACCAACTCAACTACGCGCGCCAGCAAGTGCGCGCCGACGTGCAGCCGTACCAGAGCTATTACAACACCCTGAGCACGGTTTGCTGCAACTACGCCAACATCAACCTGCTGCCGACCAACCGCGACGCCAGCAAGGTCGACACGCCCAATACCCCCAACTTCAACGGCAACACGGCGCAAACCCGCATCATCAATGATTCGCAGGGTGCGCTGACGCAGGCCATCCTGTATTACATTACCGGTCGCAACGAATACCGCCGCAACGCCATGCGCATCCTGCGCACGTGGAGCAACATGAATCCCAATGGCTACGCGTATTATCCCGACGCGCATATCCATACGGGGGTGCCGCTGTACCGCATGCTGATGGCCGCTGAAATCCTGCGCTACACGCCGGGCGATCCAGGCTATGCCGCCTATCCGCTGGTGTGGACCGACACCGACACCCAAAAGCTGAAAGACAACCTGATCGACCCGATGGAGCGTACCTTCTTCGCCAGCAAGGAGCGCTTCATGAACCAGCACGTGTATTCGCTGGTGGGCCGCATGGCGGGGGCGATTTTCACGGACAACAAGGCGCGCTACGATGAAACCGTCGAATGGATGACCGTCAACGCCAGCTCCACCCGGCAAGACATCAACGGCGCCATCCTGCCGCTGATTCCGCTGATCGAAACGGACAACCCGCTTAACAAGGTTGGCTACCCGTTCTACCAGATCCAGGAAATGGCGCGCGACCAGGCCCATGGCGGCGACAACGTCGACAACCTGACCGGCCTGCTGCGCATGGTGACGGCGCAGGGCACCCGGGTCGATCCTTACACCGGCGTGCCGTCGGCCTCGGGCGATGCGGTCAGCGTGTACCAGTTCGGCGGCAACCGGTTGTTGATGGGCGCGAATGCCTACGCCCAGTTCATGCTGGGCTATAACGCGCCATGGGCCGACACCAACGGCGGCACGTCCACCATGTCGCAAGCCTATCGCGGCCGCCTGTACGAGGTCGGCGGCATTCCAGAACTCTACAATGTGTACAAATACGAAGAGGGCGTCGATGTCGACGCCGTGGCACCCTACCTGGCGACCGCCTATGCGCATGCGAACGACTTCGTGACCCGCTGGAGCAATGCGACCCCGGGCAACAAGGACATGGGAGCGGAAGCCTTCCTGACCCTGCCGCAAGCGCTGACGGGCGTGGCGCCCCCGCCGGCCAGCACCGTGCTGGAAACCGAACGCAAGGCGATTTTCCTGAACGGCGACTGGCGCACCGAAAGCGATGCCCAGCGCACCTATGGCCACGCCAGGATTACGCCGGCCGGCGCCACCATGGTGTTCCACGACGTCGGGTATCCCGACCGCAGCAAGTTCGCCCCGATGGGCCTGATGGTGCGCACCAGCGGCGTCACCCGGCTGGCCGCCAGCGCCACCGAAGACGCCAGTCCGTGGAGCGTGCTGACCGTGCCGGACACGGCCGGCCAATGGCGCTACTTCGTTCCCGACACGGCCACCGCCGCCGTCAACGGCCGGCCGCTGGGCGCCAATATCATTTATTTCAAATTCACCGGCCCGGAGGGCGCGACGGTGGACGTGGACTTCCTGAACCCGGCCGCGCAATCGCAGTTGACGCCGCCCAAATTCGCGATGCCGGTGTTCCCCGTGACGGAACTGATCGTGCAGGACGTGCCATACCAGGCGACCTACACCGCGACCGACGCCAATCCCGGCGACACCGTCACTTACCAGGCCATCGAACTGCCGGAAGGCGCGGCGCTCGATCCGTCGACCGGGACTTTTACCTGGACGCCGACGGCCGCGCAGGGCGGCGTCCATGACATCGTCATCAGCGCCACCGACGGCGTCTCGCTCAACACCATGACGGCCAGGTTGAGCGTCCAGCCTTCGCGCCAGGCCGCGTTCGAAGCCGCCCAGGGCGGCTATGACGTGTCCGCCATCTACACCACGCCGTCACTGGCCACTTTCAAGGCGGAACTGGCGCCATTGCAACAGACCGTGTCCACCGTGACGGACGCCGAATTCCCCGGCTTGCTGAAATCGGTGCAGGCGGTGGTGGCGAAGCTGGAACTGGTGAACCCGCGGGTGCCGTTCGACGGCAGCCTGGACTGGAGCAAGAAAATGGTGACGGCGGTGGGGCTCGACGTCAACCGCGCGACTATCCTGGTCGACGGCGACTACAACAGTTATTCGGGCGATTTGCGCGCCCCGGCCACCATCGACTTCGGCGAAAATTACCGCGTGTCGGTGCAGGCCTTTGGCATCCAGGCGCGCTTCATGTTCGCCAACCGCTCGCAAGGCATCAATGTCTACGGTTCCAACGACAACGCCACGTGGACCCTGCTGACCAGCCGGGAAACCACCGACACCAGCGCCCGCAACTTCGAGATGGAAGTGATTCCGGTGCTGCCGGGCCTGGAGAGCGAACGCTTCCGCTACTTCCTGGTGCGGGTTGACCACGCGGGACCGCCAACCGATCCGGCCTATCCCGGCATTTCGTCGTACGGCGAGTTCCGCTTCCACGGCACCCGCTACGACTTGCTGGCGCCGGTCGACGTCAGCGCCAGCGTGAAGATGCTGGCATCGGGCCTGACAGTGAACCGCTTTACGCAAAAGTACAGCGGCACGGTCACCATCACCAACGCCACGCCGAAGAAGATCGATGGCCCGCTGCATTTCCATCTGCAAGGGTTGCCGGCTGGCGTCACCCTGGACAACGCCAGCGGCGTCAAGGATGGCGTGCCTTACATCACGCTGCCGTCGGCCGCCTTGGCGCCGGGACAGTCTGTCACGTTGAGCACGACGTTCAGCAATCCATCCAAATTACCCATCAGCTACACCCGCAAGCTGATCAGCGTTAAATATTAAGGAGACCCCCATGCATTATTTGCAATCCCTGCAATCCCTGTTGGCCCGGACCATCCTGGCCGTCTGCCTGCTGTCCGGCGCGGCCCAGGCCTGGGCCGCGCCCCTGTACAGTGTCAGCATCGACACCGCCTCGCTGGGCAACGGTCCCGCTTACCTGGGCCTGTACTTCATGGGCCTGGCCGACGCCGCGCCGGCTACGGCGACGGTGGACAATCTCACCGGTGCGCTGGCGGGCGCCGCCAGCGTGACCGGCACCGTGACCGGTAGCGCCCCCGGGCCGCTGGTGTTTGACAATGGCAACGGCGGCAGCGACTGGGTCCAGGCCATCACCCTGGGCGGCGTGTTTTCGTTCGACGTCAGCTTCGCACTGGCCGCGGGCGACGCCGGCACCACGTTTGGCTGGGCGCTGTTCGACGAGGCCGGCTATCTGGGCGGCGATGGAGACCTGGGCGTCATCTCGCTGCAGCCTGGCGCCGGTCCGGGTGCGATCTACCAGTTGGCCAACCAGAGCGCGCTCAGCCAGGTGACAGTGGTGCCGGAGCCATCGACGGCCGCGCTGATGCTGCTGGCCGGTGTGGGCATGGCATGGAGCGCGCGCCGCCGGCGTCATCTTGGCGGTCACCGGCGCGGCCGCGCTGACAGCATCTGAATACCGCCAGGGCGGGCCATCGCGTCCATGCGGTGGCTGCGGTCGTTGCGCTCAGTGTGTAGGTTGGTGGTCATGCAAGCCGCCTGGTGCGCGGCCCATGCGGACCTCAATCGTGGCGGCGGTGCGCGCGGCGGTAGGCGCTGGGTGTCATGCCGCTTTGCTTGCGGAACGCATGGCTGAAATTGCCGGTGTCGGTATAGCCCAGGCGCCAGGCAATGTGGGCAATGCCGGAACCGGTTTCCGCCAGCATCTCGCAGGCGCGCTGGTGCCGGATGTCGTTGGACAGCACGCGGTAGTCGCAGCCTTCCCGCACCAGCCGGCGCGCCAGCGTATGGCTGCTCATGTTCAGCAATTCGGCCAGTTGCGCCAGCGTCGGCTGGCAATGTTCGGCTTCGCGCAGCATCAGCCGCACCCACGCGCTCCAGGCGCGCGCCTTGCCGAAGCGGCCCTGCAGCCGCTCGAGTTCCCGGTGGCCGGGTGGCGTGGCGCCGCCGGCCACCGCCAGCGGCATGTCGAGCAACTGGCTGTCGAACACCGTGCGCACTTCCGGCAGCGCCGCGCCCGATGCGAAATGCGCGCGCAACGGGCGCATTTCCCGGTACAGCGCCAGGTGCGGCGGTGGCGGCATCGACAGGTAGCTGTCATAGGGCGCCAGGCGCTCGCCGAGCAATTGTTGCAGCTGGATGCGCAGCGACACCACGTGGATTTCCTCGAAGGCGCGCAGGGCGGCGGCCGACATCCCGGCCGCCGGCCGCCAGATCAATTCGCCATACCCTGGATGGCGCCGGTATTGCATGGCGAAGCTCGGCGTGATCAGGCGGAAGTAGCGGCTCGACAGGCGCAGCATTTGATCGACCGTGGCGCTGCGCACCATGGCCTGGCTCAGCGGCCCGTGCATGTCGAGCCGGATATGGCGTCCCAGCTGGAAGGCGAGGTCGCTGCGTCCGCTGTGGCGCAGGATTTCTCCCCACAGGACATCGAATTGCCCCATCGTCAGCGTGGCGTCCTGCTCGCGCAGCGCGGCTTCGTCGATGCCGCCCGCCGCCAGGGCGCTGTCGAGCCAGTCCGGCTGTTGGTCGCGCAGCAGCTGGAACAGCGGCAGGGTATAGCGTGCGGGAACGGTCGGTTCGTAGAGCGGCATGGGTGGCTTAAAAATGCGGGGAAATCACAAATATTTTGCGGGGAAATCACAAATATTCTGATTTCCAGCCCAGCATAATAGCACCGCCGGCTAGCAGCGCAACCGCGCCTCAGCCTCATAACCAGGAGACCAGCATGATGTTTTTTGAAAAAATCGATACCGCCCTGATCGACGTCGCAGCCCTGCCATGGGCCCCGTTCCTGCCTTACTCGGACAAGGTGTTCATCAAGGCCATCAAGGTCGATCCGATCCGTGGCGAATGGACCACCCTCCTCAAGGCGCCCGCCGATGTCGAGCTGCCGCGCCACCACCACTCCGGCACCGTGCAGGTCTACACCATTTCCGGCGAATGGAAATACAAGGAACATGACTGGACGGCGGTTCCCGGCAGTTTCGTGTTTGAAACCGCCGGCACCCAGCACACGCCGATCGGCGTCGGCGAGGACGAGGTCGTCACGCTCAACATCGTGCAAGGCGACTGGAACTTGATCGACGATGCCGGCAACGTGCTGGCAGTGGAAAACTGGAAAACCGTCATGCAGCGCTACCTCGACCACTGCCAACGGCACGACATCGCCCCGGTCGATATTTCCAGCTTCAGCGTCTGAGCCGTTCCTGTGGCCTGACCGGACGCCGGACAGGTCATCGCGGCGACAGCGCTGGCCTTGCTAAGACGCCTGCAACAGGTCGGGATTGACCAGGTCCGTTCCGCCCTCCATCGCCAGCACCTCGTTCAAACCATCGGCAATCAGGCCGGCACGGGCATCGCGGAAGAGTTTTTCCATCGGATATTCAAGCGTCAGGCCATTGCCGCCGAAAATCTGCAGCGCTTCCGATGCGACCTCAAAGGCGGCCTGGGTCGCCGTCACCTTGGCCGAGGCCGAAGCGAGCAAGGACGGGCGCGGCGCCGTCGCATTGAAGGCCATGACGCGCCGCGTGAGCGCCCGGGCCGCCTCGATCTTGCGGAACATGTCGAATAAGCGCGCCCGCACGCCGGTGTGCTGAATGATGGGAACGCCGCCTTGCTTGCGTTGATGCGCGTAAGCCACGGCATGCTCGAAGGCGGCACGGCCCAGCCCCACCGCCAGCCCCGCCACATGGGGATTGGCTTCGCACAGGGCGCGATACGCGAAGTCCTGGTAGCGATCCGGGCCGGCCAGCAGATGGCCGAGCGGCACTTCGACCTGGTCGAAGTACAGCTCGCCCTGGTTCAAGGCACGGAAACCGATCTTGTTGAGCGCCTTGCCACGGCTGACGCCGGGCAGGTCCAGCGGCACAATCACGGCGATGCCGGGACGGGTGACGCCGTTTTCCTCGAGGTGGCAAAACAGCGCGCAGACCTCGGCGGACAGTCCGTTGGAAACCCACGCTGCTTTTTGCCCATGCACGATGATCTTGTCGCCGGCGATCCTGGCGACGCACCCCGGGCGGCCATAGCGCGATCCCGGTGCGGCCAAGGCGCCTTTGGCGTCGAGCATGTCGGAGCCATGGTCCGGCTCGGTGATGCCCCAGCATCCGCGTTTCCCTTCGCACAGCTGCGCCATCGCGGCGTTTCCGGCCAACATGGAAAACAGGACCGGGAAATGATTGACCAGCATGGTGCCGGCCAGTCCGGCATCGCCCCATGCCAGCTCTTCCGATGCAATGGCAAACAGCTTGACGCGTTCCAACGGCGGCAGCTCGGCCAGGGCACGCATGCTCAAGCCCAGCGCTTCGGATTTTTTCAACACGTCCCACAGCACCGAACCGGGCGCCACCACGTCTTCCGGGGACAGCCGGTCGAGCAAGGCGCCCGCCGGTCGCATCACCGTCGCTGCGAAGTGATGCACATTGTCCTGGATAATTTGTTCCATTTCACTCAGTGGCGCTTCCGCGCCGCTCATTGGCAAAGATTGGAAATGCATGCGTGTCTCCATATGGTTGGGTAAGTCGGGATGCGCGTCAGCCGGCGCGCTTGTCGAACAGCGCCTGGCCCGTGAGCAGGCGCCACGGGATGAGCAAGCCGGTGCGTTTTTCATAGTCGGCAAAACCGGGATGGCGCGAGATGGAGGCGTCCTTGACCAGCATGCGCGGCAGGAACAGGAAGACCAGCTGCCACGCCATCACGGCCCAGCCGATCCAGTGGCTCACCAGCAGGGCGTAGCTCCAATAGATCATGATTTCGCCGAGATAATTGGGATTGCGCGTATAGGTGAAGACACCGTTGGTGATCAAGCCTTGCTGGTAGCGCAACATGCAGTTCTTTTGCAGGTCCGCCGCGACCATCCAGGCCACGCCCAGCGTGTGGAGGATGACCGCCGCGCACAGCACCGGCGCCGGCGGCGCCACATGGCGTGCGATGAACAGCCACGGCAGGCACCAGTAGGCCGGTCCCAGCACGCCATAGAACGCGACCGCCGCACCGAGCGTGGTGCGCTTGCCAAAGGCGCCATTGGGAAAAGACAGGTCCTTGATCAGCCAGGTGTAGCCATACACGCCATGCAGCCCCAGGTAGATCCAGGCGGCGATGCTGAAATTGCCGTAGTAGTGCATCAAGCCGAAGATCAGGAACACTGTCACGACCTTTTGCGCATTGATCATGTGGTCGAGTTGAAAGTAGCGCCGCCCGCCGCCCACATCGAAAATCACATAATTCGTCCATTTGAATAAGAACCGGGCCCAGGAGGGCGCCATCTTCCGGCCATCCGATGCCGCGGCCTGGGCGCGCGTGTCGTAGTTCATACAGGTCTCTCCGGGTTGTTTAAGGAACCGTGGAAAGGGCCGGGGACGCCGGCACTGCTTTCCACCCGGAGAATTTTGTTCTACCAGCGCATGGCCATTTGTCGTAGGATGGCCGCATATTTGTCATTTATTGGCCACGGGGAGTTGCCGATGGAATTATGGAAACGCCTGCAAAAGGAAATGCGCAGCGTTCCCATCGCGGAAGGCCGGGCGGGAATCGTCACGCCGCTGTACTGCCAGCGCTTCCTGCTCGATGGTGCGGACCGGCGTTCACGGGCGCTGCCGATTCTCTCCATGGCCATGCAGTTTGGCGGGGCGAAAGTGCAGGAAGGGGAGTCCAGCCAATGGCGCTCGCAAAATTTGCCGACCCAGGGCGTCCTGGTTCCGGCCGGTTGCGGCACCCATTGGCATTACAGCGGCACCGCCGACGTCGGGCTGTTCTATTTCCTGGACACCTCGTCCGGGATAGCTGCGCGCCTGCTTGATGTAAGCCGCACCGAAGCCCGGCCGATCCCCTTTGCCAATACGCTGGCCAGCGCGGCCGCCCTGGAAATACTCGACGAATTGCAGCGGGGAGGGGCCGCCGATGCCGCCTACATCGAAACCCTGGTCCAGGTGATGCTGGAAAAAATCCATCGCAGCCTGGCGGCGCCGGCGCAGGCCGGGTTCGCCGCCAGGCACGTGCACTTCAACCGCCTGCAAAAGGTCTTGCCCTATATCGCGGGGAATCTGGCGCAGGATTTGTCGCTTGAAAAACTGGCCGGGCTGGCCGATGTCAGCGTCCGGCATTTCAGGCGCCTGTTTGCCGAAGCCATGGGGGTGACCGTGCATCAATACGTGCAAACAGCGCGGCTGGAACAGGCGCGCAGATTCCTGGGCGCGACAACCATGCCGATCGCAAATATTATGGCCGAGTGCGGATTCGCCAGCCAGAGCCACTTCACGGCACAGTTTCGCCAAACCTATGCCGTGACGCCGGGCCAGTTCCGCCGCCATATCCAATGCAGGTCCTCTTCCCGCACCGGCGCCGTGCAAGCGCCTGCGCGCCGCAAGAATGATCCGTCCTAGGACCGGCAGCCCGGCCGCGTGCGGTCCTGCAGTAGATGCGCATGCAATTCGACCGTCAGCGTTTCGATTCGCGCCGCCATCGACCTGGTCAGTTCAGTCAGTTCCGTGTTCTGCCGCAGCAGCGCCAGCATCTGTGCCGATTGCCGGTCGGACTCGAGCGCGATCGCTTCGCGGTGCTTGGCGTCGGCATCCGCATGCGCCTTGTCGCGCTCGGCCTGGCGGGTTTGCGCCAGCAGGATCAGCGGCGCCGCATAGGCTGCCTGGAGGCTGAACGCCAGGTTCAGCAGGATGAACGGGTAGAGGTCGAAATGCGCGAATCCCAGCACATTGGCAACGATCCACAGCACGACAATCACACTCTGCAAGACCAGGAACAGCGGCGTGCCGAAGAAGCGCGCAAACGCTTCCGCCCGCAGGCCGAAGACGTCGCCGCCGAACGCCTTGGACAAATGCTCATGCTGGCGATGAAAGCGCAAATGGTCGACCGGCAGTGGTGGCGGTGGATCGGTTTCCATAATGATTCCCAGGTTAAGCGCAGCGGTTCATGCTTCCGGCGCCATGTCGTACAGCTCGGTATGCCCAAAGCTTACGCTGTAGTCCAGCACGGAAAAAACCGTCGGACGGATGCACAGGAACAGCAGGCCGGGCCAGGGCGGCGCGCCGGTGGCCTGACTGAACTGTACCAGTTCCGGGAACTTTCGCAGCATTGCCTGTCCGATGCGTTCCATCTCTTCGGCGCCTTGCACGAATTCGGCGGTGCCGCCGAGGGAAATGCCACGGATGTGGCGCCAATCGTCATAGGCGAGCGTGATGGTGGCGGAAACCTTGTTGTTGTGCTGGATGTTCGCGGCTTTCTGGCTGCCCAGTCCGATGACGGTGTAGAGGGTTGGGCCGTCGTGGATATAGCTGACCGTTGTCGCCTGGGGATAGCCGTCGGGCCGAATGGTCGCGAGTGTCATGTCGCGGCCGTGTTGCATGATGTCGAGCACGTCGGCGCGCGCTGCCGGAGTAAGGTGTTCCATGGTGCCTCCCAAGAATGGTTGCCAGTGGATGGTGGGACCCCAGCCTAGGCGGCGTGGCGCCCGCCGTCCAGCCTCAATCGCACATACGTCAAATTCAGTTCAGGCACGGCCGCCGGCATGGCCTCCCTGTGGGGAGCGCCATCAACGCCTCATCCATGGAAATGTTGACACTTCATGCAACTGCGGCGCATGATAATCCGGCGCCGAAAAATAGTGCTTGCCGTCAATATCGCATTTGCCGTCCGCCGGCGCCGGGCAACGATCAACCGCATTTCGAGGAGCTGAACCAATGGGTTACAGAGATGACCTTTACACCGTTGCGAATATCACCGGGATCACAGGACCGGTGGACTCGCTGCCGTCCGTCTATTTCAAGAATCCCGCTACCAACGAGTACGGGCACATTACACAAGTCCATGGCAAGGACTGGAACCAGGGCCGCAGCGCGGTCAAGACCGACGCCGGCTACGTGATCAAGAACGAATGCGGCGGCGGCTGCCATTGCGGCAAGCCGGTATCGCATGAGTACAACGGGGATGGCACCTGCTTCCATCACAGCAGGGCGGTCTATGTGCCGCGTGCCAGCCTGTCCGCGACCGACCTGGAAGTCGTCGCCCAGGCCGTCTGGCGCTGCCCGCTGCAGAAAACCGATCCCAGGACCAAGGTCGGCCGCGCGCAGCAGGACGCCATGTACGAGGACAAATGGAACGACGCGCATCAAAAGGGGCCGAGCGGCCGGCGCAACGCCATCGATTACACGGCCGAGGGCTTGAGCAACCGGCTGTTAAAAATTTCCCATCCCGATCGCCTTTAATCAATCGCGTTATATTACGGGGGCAGGACCCTTACCAGGCCTGTCTCCCGCGTATCGATGGCAGTCCCGCCACCGCTTCAACTTCAAGCTTCACCGACATGACTTCAACTTCCCATACCGACACCAGCCTGCCCCTCGACATGATCATCTTCGGCGGCATGGGCGACCTGGCCATGCGCAAGCTGCTGCCCGCGCTGTACATGGCGCACTTGCATGGCAACTTGCCGCCCGCCACCCGCATCATTTCCACCGGACGCCAGGACTTCGACCGCGACGCCTACCTGGCGTTCGTGGAAGAACACTCGCGCTCCTTCATCAGCGATGGCAATTTCACCGATGACGCCTGGCGCAGTTTCCTGCCACTGCTGGAATTTGTCCGCCTCGACGTGCAGCAGGATGACTTGGCGGCGCTGGCGCAAACGTCGCGCGCCGGGGCCGAGCGGGTGTTTTACCTGGCCACCGCGCCCTCGCTGTTCACCACCATTTGCGACAAGCTGGCCAGCGCCGGCCTGGTGGACCGCAATGCCCGCGTGGTGCTGGAAAAACCGCTGGGGCGCGACCTGGCTTCCGCGGTGGAAATCAATGAAGCCGTCGGCAAGCACTTCGCGGAATCGCAGATTTACCGCATTGATCATTACCTGGGCAAGGAAACCGTGCAAAACCTGATGGTGCTGCGCTTCGGTAACTCGATCCTGGAACCGCTGTGGCGCGCGCCGAATATTTCCAGCGTCCAGATCACGGTGGCCGAGGAAGTCGGTGTCGGTAGCCGCGCCGGCTTCTACGACAGTGCCGGCGCCATGCGCGACATGGTGCAAAACCACTTGCTGCAATTGCTGTGCATCGTGGCGATGGAGCCGCCGGCGTCGCTGGCGCCGGACGCGGTGCGCGATGAAAAGCTCAAGGTGCTGCGCTCGCTGCGCCGTTTCAGCCTGGCCGGCATCGCGCGCGATACCGTGCGCGGACAATATGTGCGCGGCGTGAGCGGCAACCAGGAAGTGCCGGGTTATCTGGAAGAGCGCAATGTGCCTGCCGACAGCCATACCGAAACCTTTGTCGGACTGCGCACGTATATTGACACGTGGCGCTGGTCCAAGGTGCCGTTTTACCTGCGCACCGGCAAACGCATGGCGCGCCGCTCATCGAAAATCGTCATTGAATTCGCCAATCCACCGTTCCCGCTGTTCCCGGAAAGCCCGGGCGGCGTGGCCAACCGGCTGGTGATCGAACTGCAGCCGGAAGAAGCGATCAAGCTGCAGTTGATGGCCAAGCAGCCGGGCAGTGGCATGAAGATGCAGCAGGTGGCGCTGAACCTCGATTTACAGTCGGCGTTTTCCCAGCGCCGCGCGGAAGCGTACGAGCGGCTGTTGATCGACGTGGTGCGCGGACGCCTGACCCACTTCATGCGGCGTGATGAACTGGAAGCCGCGTGGGAATGGGTCGAGCCGATCATCAACGGCTGGGACACTCTGGCTGAAAAGCCGTATCCCTATGCGGCCGGGACCTGGGGGCCGTCGGAAGCGTTTGCGCTGCTGGCGCGCGACGGGTTTTCCTGGGTCGAGTAATTACCCGGCCTGTTCCCGTAGCATCCCGGCGAATTGCGCGGCAAAGCTGTGCACATCGCCGGGCCAGCGGGCGGACAGGTAGTTGCCGTCCCGGACCACCCACGCCGGCCGGTCGTCGCCGATGCGGTCGCGCGCCAGGCCACAGGTTTTCAGGAAGTGGCCGGGCGCGTCGCGCGGCACATCGAGAAAGTCCGATGCGCTGGCCAGCGCCCGTTTGATTTCCTGTTCCACGCCCCGGTAACCGGCCGGTTCGCCTTTGGCTTCGCGGTAGGTGCGGTAATAGCCGGGGTCCCAGAAACGGGCGCAAAACCGGGTCACATCCCACGCACTCTTTTCCAGCTTCCACGTCAGCGCGGTGGTTTTACGCCCATGCAGCACCGACTTCCCGGTCTTCCTTGAGATCGAACGCGCGGCCAGTACGACGCCGTGGCATACGGCGGCGACCGGTTTGTGCCGTCCCTGTGCATCGGTGTGGTCAAAATAATCGGCAACAAACGCTTGCAGCGCTTGGTTTTCCAGGTAAGCCTTCATGCCCGGCGCGTGGCCGCCGGGCAGCAGCAGGCCGTTATAGTCGCCGGCCCGCAACTGGTCATAGCGTTTCGGCCGCAGGAAGCGCGGGTCCTGTTCCATGGCGCGGTAAGCCCGGCGCCCGAAGCGGTCGGCGCGCAGCACGAGGCCGATCAGGCGCAGCTGGTTCAACCCCGGGATCCAGCCCCAGGGGTCGAGGCCCCGGCCACTGAGCATCACGGGATCGGCATGGGCGCGTTGGCCGTCCGGCGTGGCGAAATGAACGGTGTGGCCGGCGTCGCGCAGGATTTGCCACGACAGGGCGGCTTCGGTGGGATCGAAGTCCGTAGCGGGCAGGGGGATCAGGATGTGGAGTGTTTGCATGGCGGCCCCAGTCTAGTGGAATCGCCGTGGGGTTTGTAGAGCTTTTCCACGAGATGTGGGACGAATCCTGTTGAATAATTCAAATCGCTTATAATTGTTAAGTCATATGGATTAAATGGATGATGATATGCAGCGATATGCAGTAGGTTTGATCGGTTATGGCCTCGGCGGCGCCATCTTCCACGCGCCCATGATTGCCGCCACCCCCGGCCTGAAGCTGGCCCGGATTGCCAGCCGCAGCGCCAATCGGGAAGAGGTCGGCCTGGCCTATCCGGGCGTATCGCTCGACGACACGCCACAAGCGATGCTGGACGATCCGGCGATTGCGCTGGTGGTGGTGTGCACGCCGAACGCCAGCCACTATGCGCTGGCCAAGGCCGCGCTATTGGCGGGTAAGCACGTGGTGGTGGACAAGCCGTTCGTGCTGTCATCCAGCGAAGGCGATGAACTGGTGGCGTTGGCGCGCGACAAGGGCTTGCTGCTGAGCGTGTACCAGAACCGCCGCTGGGATGGCGATTTCCTGACCTTGCGCCGCACGGTGCAATCCGGCGAGCTGGGCGCCATTCATACCTGCCGCGCGCATTTTGACCGCTACGCGCCGCAGGTAAAGGCGCGCTGGAAGGAGCAGGCGCAGCCCGGGTCCGGCGTGTTATGGGACCTGGGTTCGCACCTGATCGACCAGGCATTGGTGCTGTTTGGCTTGCCCAAGGCCGTGACGGCGCATGTGTCGATCCAGCGCGAAGGGGCGCAGACCGAAGACGCCTTCGAGCTGGTGCTGGATTTCGGCCAGTGCCGCGCGGTGCTGCATGCGGGCGCGCTGGTGCGCGCACCCGGCCCGCGCTACCAGGTGCATGGCGCGCTGGGCAGCTTTATCAAGTATGGCGTCGACACCCAGGAGGACGCGCTGAAGCAGGGCGCCCGACCGGGCGATCCTGGCTGGGGTCATGATGTCCCGGCCAACCACGCCACAGTGACCGGCGCCGACGGAACTTGCCGTACGGTCGAGACCATTCCCGGCGCGTACGAAGCGTATTACCACGGCGTCTGGCAAGCCATCGCCGAAGGCGCGCCGTTACCGGTGGCGGCGGCCGATGCGGTGGCCGTGGTGCGGGTCATCGAGTGCGCCTATCGCAGCCACCGTGAACGCCGCACCGTCGATTTCGCGTAAGGAAGCCGGCATGCAGATGGATTACAGCAGCGTGCTGGCGGCACTGGCGCGCGAAGAAGAGGAATTGCAGTTCACCGCATTTTCCAACGCCGACGCGCTGGCGCTGGGTTTGCAACTGGTCGGGCGCGCCCGTGAAACCGGCAAGGCGGTCACGGTGGACATCAGCCGCAACGGCCAGCAACTGTTTCACCATGCGATGGCGGGGACCACGCCGGACAACGCCAACTGGGTGCGCCGCAAGAATAACGTGGTGCAGCGCTATGGCCGCAGCTCCTGGCACGTGGGCACGCAATACCGGAGCAAGGGCAAGACCTTCGAGGCCGACAGCGGCGCCGATGCGGCCGATTTCGCCGCGCATGGCGGGGCCTTCCCGTTGGTCTTGCGCGGCACGGGCGTGATTGGCGCCGTGACCGTGTCCGGCTTGCCGCAGCAGGAAGACCATGAACTGGTGACTTCCGTGCTGCGCGCCTACCTGGCGGAGTCCGGGAACAGGGCGGGGCGGTCATGAGCGGCGATGGGGCACTGTCCCAGTCCGCGCGGCTCGACGCGATCTGCGCGCACCTGGTCCAGCATTACCGCATCGGCATCGAAGAGATTTGCACGCTGTTCGGCGTCACGCGCGACACAGCCCGGCGCGACGTGGTGCGGCTCGATGCGGATGGCCGGGTATTGCGCGTGCGCGGCGGCGCGGTGTTGCCGCCGCAGGGACGGCAAGTGGAACAGTATGCCCAGCGCACCGGCGCGTCGGCGGCCAAGCAGGCCATCGGCGCGGTGGCGGCCGCGCTGTTGCGTAATGGCGAGCGGGTGCTGTTCGATACTTCCACCACGGTGCTGGAAGTGGCGCGCGCGGTCACCGCGACGCCACTGTCCGTGGTGACCAATTCCATCGACGTGGCCGAGGCGTTCGGCCAGCAGGACGGCGTCGAGTTGCACGTGCTGGGCGGCCGCTTCAATGCGTGGCAGCGCAGCCTGGAAGGGGCGCAAACCCGGTTGGGCGTGGCCCAGTTCCAGTTCGACAAACTGGTGCTTGGCGCCTGCGCCATCGATCCGCAAGGCTTGACCTGTCCGTCGGACGATGAGGCGGCCCTCAAGCAAGCCATGATGCGCCAGGCCAGCCAGGTGATCGTGGTGGCAGACGTTGCCAAATTCAGCAAGGCATTCATGCACCGCCTGTGCAGCTTCGATGCGATCGATGTGCTGGTGACGGACCAGCCGCCGCCGGCCGCGATTGGCGCCGCGCTGGCGGACGCCGGCGTGCAAGTGCTGGTCGCCGCCCATGCCAGTGCCGCGTGATTCCCCGGCGCTCGCCGGCAGGAACCGTTGCCTCGGGAATCGCCCCGAATACTACTTGCGCTTGCGTTCCTGGATGCAGGCCTTGCATTCGTAGCCTACCGACAAACCGGAGACATTGTAGAATTCCCGGTCCATCGGCCAGGATTCGTTGCAGCGGGCACAAAGCTGTTCCTGTCCCAGTTCCGTTTTCGATATGCGGCGAAAGCCGCCACCGACACGCAGCAACTCGAATTCGGAAACGCTCGCCGCATGCCGGTGCGCCATGTCACTCCCCCTTGTTCATGCCGTCAGACTACGCCGCTATGGCGCAGCGCATCCATTTCCTGCACCGTCAGGGCCAGCCAGGCGTCCAGTACTTCCTCCGTGTGCTGCCCCAATACCGGCGGGGCCGTGCGGTATTGCACCGGTGTGTCCGACATGCGGATTGGATTGGCAACCAGTGGCACGGTGCCAGCCTGGGGATGCGGCAAATCGATGCGCATGCCGCGCGCCTGCACTTGCGGGTCCGCGAACACCCCGTCCAGGCTGTTGATCGGGCCGCATGGCACGCCCGCCACTTCCATCAGCATCACCCATTCCGCAGTCGCGCGGCCCACTGTTTGCGCCCGTATCAAGGCAATCAATTCATCGCGGTGGCGCACCCGCTGTGGATTGCTGGAAAAGCGCACGTCGCCAGCCCAGCCAGGCTGCCCCAGCACACCGCACAGGCTGGCGAACTGGCCATCGTTGCCTGCCGCGATAATCATGTGGCCGTCGGCGGTGGGAAAGTCCTGGTAGGGCACGATATTTGGATGTGCGTTGCCCATGCGCACCGGTGGCGTGCCGCCCACCAGGTAGTTGGATGCCTGGTTGGCCAGGCAGGCCACCTGCACATCGAGCAGCGCCAGGTCAATATGCTGTCCCCGGCCCGTGCCGGCGCGGTGCGCCAGCGCGGCCAATATCGCATTGCTGGCATACAGCCCGGTGAGGATATCGGTCAGCGCCACGCCCGCCTTCATCGGACCGGCGCCCTCGGCGCCGTCTTCGCGTCCGGTAAGGCTCATCAAACCGCCCATGCCCTGGATCAGGAAGTCATAGCCGGCGCGGGCCGCGTAGGGGCCGGTCTGGCCGAATCCCGTGATCGAGCAATAGATCAGGCCCGGGTTCAGTTCGCGCAGGCTGTCGTAATCGAGCCCGTATTGGCGCAAGCCGCCGAGCTTGTAGTTCTCGATCAGGATGTCGGCCCTGGCCGCCAGTCGCCGCACCAGTTGCTGTCCTTCGGGGCGGCTCAGGTCGATGGTGACCGAGCGCTTGTTGCGGTTGGCGCTCAGGTAGTAGGCCGATTCGCTGGTGGCCTGGCCGTCGGCGCCGGCCAGCCATGGCGGGCCCCAGGCGCGGGTGTCATCGCCCGCGCCGGGCCGTTCGACCTTGACCACGTCGGCGCCGAGATCGGCCAGCAACTGGCCGGCCCAGGGGCCGGCCAGTACCCGCGACAGGTCCAGCACCCGCAGGCCGCGCAAGGCGCCGTGGGAGGTTGGTGCGGTGGCTTCCATCAGAACGCCGCGATGCCGGTGATGGCGCGCCCCAGGATCAGCGCGTGCACGTCGTGCGTCCCCTCGTAGGTGTTGACCACTTCGAGGTTGACCAGGTGACGGGCGACGCCGAATTCATCGCTGATGCCGTTGCCACCCAGCATGTCCCGCGCAAGACGGGCGATGTCCAGCGCCTTGCCGCAGGAATTGCGCTTCATGATGGACGTGATTTCCACCGCCGCCGTGCCTTCGTCCTTCATGCGGCCCAGGCGCAGGCAGCCCTGCAGCGCCAGTGTGATCTCGGTCTGCATGTCCGCCAGTTTTTTCTGGATCAGCTGATTGGCCGCCAGTGGCTTGCCAAACTGTTTGCGGTCCAGTACATACTGGCGCGCGCGGTGCCAGCAATCCTCCGCCGCCCCCATGGCGCCCCACGCGATGCCGTAACGCGCGCTGTTCAGGCAGGTGAATGGGCCCTTCAGGCCGCGCACGTCGGGGAAGGCGTTCTCCTCCGGGCAAAATACGGCGTCCATCACGATTTCGCCGGTGATCGATGCGCGCAGTCCGACCTTGCCGTGGATCGCCGGCGCCGATAAGCCACGCCAGCCTTTTTCCAGCACGAAGCCGCGGATGGCGCCGTCGTCATCCTTGGCCCAGACCACGAAGACATCGGCGATCGGGCTGTTGGTGATCCACATCTTGCTGCCGCTGAGCTCATAGCCGCCCGGGACTTTGCGCGCGCGGGTCAGCATGCCGCCAGGGTCGGAACCGTGATTCGGTTCGGTCAAGCCAAAGCAGCCTATCCATTCTCCGCTGGCCAGCTTGGGCAGGTATTTCTGTTTGGTGGCTTCGTTGCCGAACTCATTGATGGGCACCATCACCAGCGATGATTGCACGCTCATCATGGAGCGGTAGCCGGAATCGACCCGCTCCACTTCGCGCGCCACCAGGCCGTAGCAGACCGCGTTGAAACCGGCCCCGCCATGCGTTTCCGGGATCGTCACGCCCAGCAAGCCCAGCTCTCCCATTTCGCGGAAGATGGCGCTGTCGGTCTGCTCGTGGCGGAACGCTTCCAGCACGCGCGGTTGCAGCCGGTCCTGGCAATAGGCCCGCGCGGAATCGCGCACCATGCGCTCCTCGTCTGTCAGCTGCTGTTCCAGCAGCAAAGGATCATCCCACTGAAAGGCGGCGTAATTATGCTTTGAGCTCATTTCGTATTCCTCTTGGTTAGTTGTGTCCCTAATGTACAATTAGGCCCATTCCGAGACAAACGATTTGTTTTCACCGAATTGTGCGTAAAACGCACTTATAAAACAGGACATGCCGATGCGCCGAAAAATTCCTTCCACCGCCGCGCTGTCGGCGTTCGAGTCGGCGGCACGCCACCAAAGTTTCACCAAGGCGGCGGACGAACTGGCGGTGACGCAAAGCGCGATTTGCCGGCAGATTGCCGTGCTGGAGGAGTTCCTGGATTTAAAGCTTTTCCGGCGCGGGCGGCGCGGTGTGACGTTGACCGAGGCGGGCTTGATTTATAGCCGGCAGATCAGCGCCCGGCTGGATGAGGTGGAACGCGATACGCTGGCGCTGATGGCGAAGGGCGGGCAGGGTGGAACGCTGGAGCTGGGCGTGGTGCCGACCTTTGCGACCAAATGGCTGTTGCCGCGCATGCCGGCGTTCGCCGCTCAACATCCCGACATCACGGTCAACCTGAGCGCGCGCACCCGGCCGTTCCTGTTCGATGAAACGCAGTTTGACGCTGCCATCTATGCCGGTGCGGACTCCTGGCCCGGCACCGACAGCCTGTTCCTGATGCGGGAAAACCTGGTGGCCGTGTGCAGCCCCGCGCTGGGCCGCGTCGACTGGCGCCGCGCCACGCTGTTGCAGCTCAGCACCCGTCCCTATGCCTGGCGCGACTGGTTCGCTTCGCGCGGCATGCAAGTGGCGGGCGACATGTCGGGACCGCGCTTCGAATTGTTTTCCATGCTGGCCGAGGCTGCCATCCATGGGATGGGAGTGGCGCTGATTCCCCGTTTTCTGCTGGAAGATGAATTGCGGCGTGGTGTGCTGGTGCAAGCGGTCAGCCACCAGTACCTGAACGAGCGCTCGTATTACCTGATTTATCCGGAAGGCAAGGCCGGCAATCCGGCGTTGACGGCGTTTCGCCAATGGCTGGGCCGGCAGGCGGGTGAATACAGCGCGGCCATGGGCCTGGGCTGAGCGCCTGCCGCGCGGCTTATGGCACGCAACGCACCCGTTGCACGCCGAGTCCGTCCACGCCGGCTTCGACCACGTCGCCCGGGCGCAGGTAGCGGCCGTAATGGCTGCCAAAGCCGGCGGGCGAGCCGGTGCACAGCAAGTCGCCGGGCTCGAGCCGCGTGTGCTGCGACAGGTAGGCGATTTGCCCGGCGATGTCGAACAGCATGTCGCCGGCATTCCCGCTTTGCATCAATTCCCCGTTCAGCCGCAGGCTCAGGTCCAGCGTGCCGGGATCGGCGATGTTCCAGGCCGGCGCCAGCCAGGGACCGGTCGGCAGCCAGCCCGGGCGCGCTTTGGATTGCAGCCAGTCGGTGCCCATGATGGACGGATCGGCTCGGAATACCTTGCCGCGCAGTGTCACGTCGTTGACCACGCAATAACCTGCCACATGGTCCAGCGCGGCGGCGCGCTCGATGCGCCACGCGGTGCGCCCGATGACGACACCGATTTCGACTTCCCAGTCCAGCGTGCCGAGTTCCTCCGGCACCGGCAGGTCATCATGCGGGCCTGCCACGCAGGCGCTGCCCTTCATGCAGATGTAGGGCGCGCCATCGCGCCTCCGGATGGCGATCGCCGCTTCCGCCGCGGCTAGCCGCGTGGCGGCCTGCGGCCCGTTGGGGCCATCGCCGCCATCGAGCGCCGCTTGCAGCAACTGGGTCCGGTAATTGCCAATGGTGCAATACACTTGCCCGGGCGCCGCCGGCGCGTGGAGCTGGTATCCGGCGATGGCCTCGCCATCGCGCTCGATGGCTTCGGCGGTGGCCGGGCTGGTGCACAATTGCCGCAGCGCCTCGGCATACGATGGCCACTCCCGCAGCAGCGCGGCCATGGCATGCGCATCGCGCAGCGGCGCGTGGCCCCAGTAGGTCAGCGCCAGTGCGCGCTCACGGAGCAACAAGGCGGGAAAGGGCGCCTCGCCGGCGCGGGAGATATGGACGAGAACGGGGAGCATGGCGATCCGATGCAAGCAATGGCGCGCGCCGGCAAGGGCGCCCGCCGGTTCATTAAAACTGCGGGGTTCACGCCGCCGGCGGGGGCGGCTGCGTACTGCCGCGCACGATCAGCGTGGGCGGCGAAATGGCGCTGTAGGGCGCGCTATTGGCGGATTTTTGCTTCATGCGGTGCACAAACCAGAGTCCGCAGGCGGTCGCCAGTTCCGACACCGGCAGCGCCACCGTGGTCAGTCCCGGCCCCCACCAGCGGAACGCCGGTTCGTCGCTGAAGCCGGCCACCGACAACTGTTTGGGCACGCTGATGCCACTGTCGAGCAACTCTTCCAGCACGCCGAAGGTATGCAGCACGGAACCGGTGACCACGGCGGTGGGGGGCGCCGGCAAGGTCAGCACGCGCCGCAGCGCATCCTGGGCGAATTCCCGCGAGCCGGGCGGCCCCAGTTCCTCGATGCCGGCGCAGACGCCGCCCGCGCCGGCCAGCGCGTCGCGGAAACCTTTCAGGCGCGCCGCGCCGGTCGGCAATTCGGCCAGGCTGCCAATGTAGGCGATGCGCTGGTGACCCAGTTCAATCAAATGCCGGGTTGGCTGGTAAATCGCCTGGGCATCGTCGATGCCAAACCATTGCTCGCCCAGCGCGGCGTGCTTGCGCAACAGCTGGATGTGCGGCGTGGCACCCAGCAGGCGGATGGTTTCCGCATGGGGCTTGGCGCTCGGTACGATGATGATGCCGGCCACGTTGGCGCTGGAAAGTTCGCGGATCTGGCGCAGCTCCGTCATGCGGTCGTCATCGGTCTCGGACAGCGTCAATTGATAACCTTCCTGCTCCAGGCACTTCGACAGCGCGTGGGCAATGGTGGAGTAAAAACTGTTGCGGATGTCCGGCACCACCAGTCCCACCAGATTGCTCGACACGCCACGCATCATGCGCGCGGCGCGGTTGGCGACATAGCCCATTTCACCCGCGACTTCCTGCACCTTTTGCTTCATGGCGGCGCTGATGCGGGGGTCGTCGGCCAGCGCGCGGCCCACGGTGGAAGGGGAAACTTGCAGGCGGGCGGCAATGTCTTTAATGGTGATCATGTGGAGCGGTTGACTTTCTGGTTGCACTGATTTTTGCACTAACGATAGCGCGTCTGGTTCTGGGGGGAGGATGGACGAAATCATAGCATGGCGTGTACTGTGCCTGGCGCGCAGTCCGGCGTATCCCCGGGTGTTTTGTGCTAACGTTCATCTTGCCGCATTTCCAGTTGCCGCGCCGCCGGCGCCGGCGCCGCAGGCAGCCCGGCCACCCGCAGTTTGAACGCGCTGACCAGTTCGGCCAGCTTGCCGGCCTGCTCCCGCATGCGGGCCGATTCCGTTTCAGCATGCCCCACCAGCTGCGCATTTTGGCGCGTCATGCGGTCCATGCCCACCACGGCGTCGTTGACTTCGCCGATACCGATTTTCTGTTCGCCACTGGCGCAGGCAATGTCCCGCATGAAGGTGGTGACACGGGCCACCGTGTCGACAATGTCGCCGATGGCCGCCCCGGCATCGTCGACCAGCCTGCTGCCAGCCTCGACCTGCCGCACCGAATCGCCGATCAGCGCCTTGATTTCGCGGGCCGCGTCGGCCGAGCGTCCGGCCAGGCTGCGCACCTCACTGGCCACCACGGCGAAACCGCGACCCTGTTCGCCGGCGCGGGCCGCTTCCACCGCCGCGTTCAGCGCCAGGATATTGGTCTGGAACGCGATGCCGTCGATGACGCCGATGATGTCGGCAATGCGGCGCGAACTGTCCTTGATGGCGCCCATGGTCTGGATCACGGCGCCGACCGCGCGCTGGCCGTTGGCGGCGCTGCCGGTCGTGGCGCGCGCCAGTTCATTGGCTTCGTGCGCGGCGGCGGCGTTTTGGCTGACGGTGGCGGTCAGCCGTTCCAGCGAGCCGGTGGCGCGCCGCAGCGATTGCGCCTGCGCATCCGTGCGGTGCGACAAGTCGGTATTGTCGGAGGCGATGCGCAGCGCGCCGCCGTTGACCAGTTCCGTGGTTTCCTTGATCTGCGACACCAGCAGTTTCAGGTTGGTTTGCAGCATGCGCAGCGAATGGTGCAGCCGGTCGATTTCACCGTCGCCGTGGGCGGCGATGCCGGTGGCCAGGTTCCCCTCGCTCATGTCGTCGATGAGTCCCCGCAGTTGCGCCAGCGGGCGGGCCATGCCGCGCGCCAGCAGCAGCGGGGCCAGCGGGCATAGCATCGCCCCCAGCAGGCAGGCCGGCGGCAACCAGCCGGGCAGGCTGTCCGCCGACGGCAGCAGCGCCGCCAGCAACGCCAGGAACAGTAGCGCCAGCAGGGCCGACAGGCAGTTCATCCGGGCCGCCAGCGTCAGCCGCGACCAGCCGCGCCAGTGGCGCAGTGGCGAGCGCTGGACGATGCGCCCCTGGTCCATCGCCAGCGCGCCACCGTTGCGCATGGCCTGGTAGGCAAGTTCGGCCGCACGGATTTTTTCCGCCGACGGCCTGGTACGGATGGTGATGCAGCCGACCGGTCGCCGATTTTCAAAGATGGGCGCGGCAATCATCTCGACCCAGAAGTAATCGCCGTTTTTGCGCCGCCCCTTGGTCACGCCGGTCCAGGTCTTGTTGGCCTTCAAGGTGCGCATGAAGTCTTCGAACACCTGGGGCGGCGTGTCGGGATGGGCCAGCACGCTTTGCGGCCCGCCCATGACCTCCGCTTCGCTATAGCCGCTGATCTTCACGAAGTCGCGGTTGACGTACGTGATTTTGCCGTGCAGGTCGCCTTTTGAGATGATGGTGTCGGTCTCATCCAGCACATATTCGGCGCCGGCGCTGTTGGAGGAAGCAGGGGTGGGCATGGCGGGCGCTCCGGTCAGCAGTGCAGCGGGGCGACGGCGGCTTGCCAGGCCCACGCCACCTGGGCCAGGTGTTCGGCCGGGTTGCGCAACAGGGGAATCGCCAGTGCCCGCACCAGGTCGCGCTGGTGGTCATGGGGCAGGTATTCGACCGGCGATTTGCCATCCACGCGCGCCAGCAGCAGCGCCGGCAGCAGTTCCGCCGCGCGCGCCTCCAGCCCGGCGCGCGGCTCCCAGTCGGCATGCTCGAAATACGCCTCGGTCAGTGCTTTGTACGAGGCGACCAGTTCCGGTGTGCATGCCGGATGCACCAGGCACTTCAGCAACAGGTGGTTCAGGCAAAACGCCAGGTCGAAAGCGGGATCGCCGTACCAGGCGCATTCGGCATCGAGCAGTACCGGGCCGGCGGGGCCGGCCAGGATATTTTTCGGGCTGACATCGCCATGCACCAGCGCGGCGCGGATGCCGGCGGTGCGCCGCGCCAGCAATTCCAGGCGCGGCGCCAGCGTCGGATGGCGCTGCGCCGTGGCCAGCAGATACGGCTGCAGGCGCAGCGCGTGGAAGTTGTCGCCGGTATCGAAGGCGGCCGCGATTTCGCCGTCATTGGCGCTGGCCGCGTGCAGCACGCCCAGCAGGCGACCCACATCGGCGGCCATGGCCGGATCGATATGGCCATCCATCAATTGCTGCTTCCAGACCGGGTGCCGTGCCGGTTCCAGGAACGACATGGCAAACAGGCCGGCCTGCGGGTCGTGCGCCAGGGGGCGCGGCACGTTGTCAGGACAGTGCCAGGACGCGAACTGCATCCATGCCCATTCGTAGGCGTTGCGCGACACCGGCGCCTCCCAGTCGGCGGCCACTTTGAGTTTGGCCAGTGCGCGCTTGACGCACAGCGTGCGGCCTGGCAGGTCGACGCGCCAGATGTCGGACGAGACGCCGCCGGTCAGCGCGTGCCAGCGCGCGGGTTCTTCCGGCCGTGCCAGGCTCTGCGCCAGCAGGAAGGTGTTCAGTGCCGGGTCGGGGCAGGCCGCCTGCGGCGGCAAGGTGTTGTTGGCGTTCATGATGGTCGGGGCGCGCGGGTCATTGGTTGGTGTTGCGCATCTGGCGCAGATTGCAAGGATACTGCGGCGCTTCGCCGCTGAGCACCCGCACGACTTCCTCGGCGGCGCGGCGGCGCAATTCCAGCAGCGAGGCGTCGGATGAAAATGCCACGTGGGGCGTGCACATGGCGCCGGACTGCGCCAGCAGCGCGGCGGGCACCGCGGGTTCGGATTCCAGCACGTCCAGCGCGGCGGCGGACAGGTGGCCGCTGGCCAGCGCCGCCACCACCGCATCGGTGTCGACGATCGGGCCGCGGCTGACATTGATCAGCAGGCCGCCCGCCGGCATCAATGCCAGTTGCGCCTGGCCGATCAAGTGATGGGTGGACTCGGTCAGCGGCGCGTGCACGATGACGATGTCGCTTTGCGCCAGCAGCACGTCCAGCGCATGCGCCTGCACCCCGGCCGCTTCGGCGGCCTCCGCGGTCAGGTAGGGATCGTGCGCCAGCAGGCGGCAACCGAAGGCGCTCAGCTTGCGGGCGGTGGCGCGGGCAATGCGGCCAAAGCCGATCATGCCGCAGGTCAGTGTCCTCAGGCGGCGCAGCCTGGCGTCCGATGGCGCCCAGCGCCCGGCCCGCACTTCGCGGTCGAAATGCACCAGGCCCCGGGTCCATGCCAGCGCAAAGCCCACCGCATGATCGGAGACTTCCTCGACACAGTAATCCGGCACGTTGGTGACCGGGATGTTGCGCGCGCTGGCGGCATCGACCGCGATGTTGTCGAGTCCGACGCCCATGCGCGCCACCACCGCCAGGTCCGGCGCCGCGGCGATGGCCTGGTCCGAGACGCGCGCCCAGCACGTCATGATCGCGGCCGGCTTGTGCTCGCGCACCAGGGCCTCGATGGCGTCGGCCGGGGCCGGGTCGGCCGGCCCGCTGACCAGCCGCAGGCCGGCCGCTTCCAGGATGCCGCGTTCCACGCTGTCGTCGGGCCAGGCGTAGTCGGTCAGTAATACCGTTTGTTTCATGAGGTGTCTCCGTGCTTGTGTGGGTTGAAATTATTTTGCGCTTGTTTGCACTAACGTTAGCACAGCGGTTTTTCATTTGCAAGCACCAATAAATGCAGTTTATGGGGAAAATAAACCCGGTTGACATCTGGTTTAAACAATTCTATGCTGAAAGTAATGCTAACGATAGCACTGAAATTGCCGCGTTGCGCAGAACTTCGCATACCATGCCGGGCAGGGTGATCGGCTCCCGGGATGCACTTTTCGATCACAAAAAAATACGGAGACATCTTGAACACCACTCTTTATAAAGCGGCCGGGGCGGCCGCCATGGCGACGCTGGCCGTCACCGCCCAAGCCCAGCAAGCCAACATCACGATGTGGGGCCTGGTCGACGTCAGCCTGAAGTCGGTCAGCACGGGGGGGCTCTCGGCCACGCAAATGGCCACCGATGGCATGCAGAATTCGCGCCTCGGTTTCCGCGTCGAAGAAGACCTGGGCAGCGGCCTGCGCGCCGGTGCGTGGCTGGAAATGGCGCCGGTGGCCGACACGGGCGCGATGTATCCGTCCGGCAAACTGTGGCATCGCCGGTCCACGGTCAGCTTGTACACCGGCGCCGGCGAACTGCGCCTGGGCCGCGACTTGAACCCGACGTTTTACAACCTGGCCGTGTTCGATCCATTCAGCGCGGTCGGGGTGGGCGCCAGCTTCAACCTGGTGACCAATCTGGGCAGCGGCGCCGCCACACTGCTGCGCACTGACAACGCGGTCAGCTACAACCTGCCCGGCAATCTTGGCGGCTGGTACGGGCAGGTGCAGGTGGCCCCGGGCGAAGGCATTGCCGGCAATCGCTACGGCGGCGCCCGTATTGGCTATCAGTCCGGCCCGTGGAACGCGGCGGCGGCGTATGCGCATACCGGCACCGCCACCTCGAACCCGTTCAAGCTGATGAACGCGGGGCTGTCGTATGACGCGGGCGTGGCCAAGGTCATGGTGCTGTTCAACGGCGCGCAATATGGCGCGCTGAAGCAAACCAGCTGGCTGCTGGGCGTTACCGCGCCGCTGGGACCTGGACTGTTGAAAGCCAGTTACCAGCGCGCCAACGCTTCCGGCGCCGGCACCGATGCCAACGACGCCAGCCAGGCCGCGTTGGGCTATGTGTATAGCTTGTCCAAGCGCACCGCGCTGTACGGCACGTATTCGCACTTGAGTAACAGCGGCAAGGCCACCTTCAAAGTCGGCACGCCGCCGGCGGCGGTGGCGGGCGCCACGTCCAGCGGGGTGGAAATCGGCATCATGCACGCGTTCTGACCGGACCCGCCAGCATGACCACGGCCTCCCGGGGCCGGTTCGTCCCACGCGGCTGGCTGTGCGGGAGGATCGGTCCGGGAGGCCGTTGCGTTTGCGGTGGCGGCACCGCGTCGAAGGAGGTTGACATGGAAACGGGGAACCAGGCGGAGTATGCGGCGATGCGGGCCGTCAGGCCGGGCAAGGAGCAGGTGCGGCGCTGGCTGTTGGAGCGCGTGGCGAGCCGGCAGCCGCTGCCGGAACCGGACGCCATCCGGCGCGCGCTGGGCTGGACAGCTGCCAGTACCGCTGACAGCCGTACAGCGGAAACGCCCGCGGCCGCATGACGCGGCCGCGGGCGGCGGGCAGGGCGGCGTAATGCTTAAGGAATCACAACATAGTTGCTGAAACCGCCGTCGCGGTCCTTCAAGCCGGAAATCGCTTCATTGACGTCGGCCAGCGCGAATTTGCGGTGTTCCAGGTAGGACAGGTCGATGGTGCCGGTGCGCACCATTTCCGCCATTTCCTGGCCTTGCGCCGTGGTGAACCAGTTCGAACCAATCAGCTGGATCTGTTCATCCATCAGCCATTTGACGTCGATCGGCAAATCTTCCGCCACCCCGCCAACATTGACCACCCGGCCGCCACGGCGCACCCCTTTCATGGAATCGAGCATGGTCGCGGCCGGCGCCTTGGCGCCCAGCGCGCTGATGGCGAAATCCGCGCCTTCGCCGCCGGTCAAGGACTTGGCCCATTCGCCGCTGGACCCTTCGCCCAGGCGCATGACTTCGATCCGGTCCGGCGCCAGCGCCTTGATCCGCTGCAGCAGGCGCTCGTCGCGGCCGGTGCCCAGGATGCGCGACAGTCCCATCGCCAGTCCCAGTACGGTGGCCGCCACGCCCAGGGTGCCGGTAATGCCATCGATCAGCGCCACCTGGCCCGGACCGGCATTGGCGTTCTTCAGCGCGCCATATGACGTGCCCAGGTAGCCGAAGCGGCCCGCCTGTTCGAAACTCAGGTTGTCCGGGAGGTTGACCAGCGAATACTCCGGCGCCGTCATGTATTCGCTGAAGCCGCCATAGGGATACAGGTCAAAGATGCGCTGGCCGTCGCGGCTGGTACTGAAATAGCCGTTCAGCGTGTAGTACTGGCAGTGGCTGCGGTTGCCGGCCCGGCAGGCGCGGCACGAGCCGCACGAGCGCAGCGGACTGACATAGACGCGGTCGCCGGGCTTGGCGTTGATCACCGCTTCGCCCACTTCCTCGATCACGCCGGTGGCGTCCAGGCCGAAAATCGCGGGGAATTTGGCCAGCGGCTGATGCGGGAACCAGGTTGGCCAGTTGTTAATCACATTGGCCATGTTCGGCACGATGCCGCATGCCTTGACTTTCACCAGCACGTCGTTGGGACGGGGTTTGGGAATCGGGATCGTGTCCAGCGACATCGGGGTGCCCAGTGCGTGCAGGCGGGCTGCAACCATCATTTTTTCCATCATAGTCTCTCTTGAAAAAGGTGCTTCGAAGGGAAGTCAGTGCAGGTCAGGGCGCGTTGAACGCGACACCCTGCGGCCGGAAACTGGCCGGCCAGACGGTGACCCATTTGCCGTTCTGGACTTGCTTGATCTTGGTGGCGGCGGTGCCGCTGTTGAACTTGCCGTCAAAGGTGCGCGGCCCCAGTACGGTTTGCACCTGGTTCTTCCGCAGCCAGGCCGCCATGGCCGGTTCGTCGAGGCGGCCCACCGCGGTGGCGGCGGCTTCCAGGATTTGCCACGCCGCGAATTCCGCCGCGGCCTGGTAATCGACTTGCGGCCATGGCAGGCCGGCCGCCTTGGCCCGCTCGGTGTACAGCGCGATAAACTCGGCCGCCCCGGGATACTGGGAAAACGGCGCATGGCCTTCGAACCAGGTCAGGCTGGTCAGCCCGTTGGCGTTCTGGTTGGCGACGGTGGGGCCCGGGGCCGGGAACAGGTGGAACTGGCGCGGCGGCTGGTAGTCGATGCGTTTCATCGCGTCCAGCAACTGGGTTGCTTCCAGGCCGATGGCGCCGGACCACAGCAAGTCCGGATTGGCGTCCTTGATGCGCGCCGCGATGCCGCCGAAGTCGCGTGTCCCGAATTCGTACTCCAGGGCCAGGATGGTTTTCAGACCGCGTTTTGCCGCCACTTCCTGGCCGCCCTTGGCCAGGTCCAGCGCCGATGGGAACTTGCTGGTCACGAAGGCAATGGTCTTGGGCGGCGCTGCGGTGCTGGCGTACGCGTCCAGCAGGATTTCGGTATCGGCGATGCGCGGGTCCGGGCCGAGCGGCAACGCCGGAAATTGCATGACGTATGGCGCCAGATTGGGGTCGCCCAGGCTGCTTTGGATGAACAGCTTGCCAAAGCGCTGCGCCACGCCCATGGCCGCGATGATGGCCCCGGTGCCATACGGGCCCATCAGCAGATCGACTTTTTCAGACGTGACCAGCCGCTCGTACAGCGTGCGGGCGTTGGCCGGCTGCGACTGGTCGTCCAGCAGCACCAGTTCAACCTTGCGGCCCAGCAGGCCGCCACGCTTGTTGATCAGCTCGATGAACACTTCGGCGGCGATCTTGTGGATGCCGCCGACGGCGGCCAGTGGTCCGGTCAGCGGCAGGGTCGCGCCGACCCGGAGCGGCGCTCCCGCCGCGCGGGCTGCGCCGGGCAGCCAACCGGCCAGCGCCAGCGCGCCGCCGCTGGCCAGCAAAGTACGGCGCTGTTGCTGATGGTTTTTGTTGTTTTGCATGATGGTCTCCTCCAGGGGGGCCCGCTTCAGCGGTAGGACGCTTCCAGTTCGATGCCGAGCGAGCCCATGATGCGCACGCCCGAGTTGTACCACGCGACGTTGAGCGCCAGCTCGACCAGCTGCTTTTCGTTCATGAAGGCGGCCACCCGGTTCCAGGTGTGGTCGCTGACGTTGACCCGCTGCGTGGATTCGCGCGCCAGCGCCATCACGGCGCGTTCTTCTTCATCGAACAGCGGCGAGTGTTCGAACTGGCCGATGGCCTTCAACTGTTCCGGACTGACGCCGGCCTTTAAAGCGTGCGACTGGTGGTGTGCGACTTCATACTCCGAGTCGGTGCAATGGCCGACCGTGAGGATGGCCAGTTCGCGCAGCTTGGGGCTGATTTCCGATGCGCGGATCGCGTTTGCGTACGACAGGAACTGGTCCAGGATCAGGGGCGCATGGGCCAGGGCGCGGAAAATGTTCGCCGTGGGAACCTTGCGTTCGCGTTCGAGGCGGTCGAACAGGGCGTCCTGGCTGCCGGAAAAGTCGGAGCGCTGCAGGTATTTGACGCGTGCCATGGGGGTGTCCTTTGTGTGTGGGTTGGAATGGTTGGAATGGTTGGAACGGTTAGAAATGGGCGGAAAGCTTTGCCACGTAGCTTTCCAGGGTTTCGGGATTGGGCTGGTTGAGGGTGGCGATCAGGTCCGCATTGTCAAACGGGGTCGCTTCGAAATACCAGCGACGCGGCGCCGGCAAGCCCCAGCGCACATTGGTGCTGAGCGTGGCCGCATCCCAGCGCACCGGTTCAATTTCAATATCGATGGTCTGGTAATGGCTGTTGAACAATTCCACGCGGTGGCCGTCGGGGTCGCGCAGGTACACAAACAGCATGCCACCGGGGCCGTGGCGGCCCGGGCCGCGCTCGACCGCCGTAGAATAGCCATAGATGCCGGCCAGGTCGCAGGCGGTAAAGATCTGGTGCGATTCCGAGACCGTATAGGCGAAGTGGTGCAGGCACGGACCGTCGTTTTCCACGATGGCCAGGTCCAGGCAAGTGCCCTTGCGGTACATGAACGCCCCCAGCAGGCGGTCGCCATGGGCCAGGTACTCGGAATTGCGGAAGCCCAGACGGCTGTAGAAGGCGCAGGAAGCGTAAGTGTCCGGCGAGAAGATCTGGTAATGGTCCAGGCGGCTCGCGTGCGCGCCCTTGAACTTTTCTATTTCAAGGTGCATGCGCGGCCGGGTCTCCATGGTGGCGCACAGTTCGAGCTTGGTGCCGTACGGATCTTCCACATGCAGGGTGCGGCCCTGGTATGGCACGTCGGCCCACTCGGCCGGCAAGCCTTCGGCCCGGAAGAAAGCGTAGGCCAGGTCCAGGTCTTCCTCGAGAAACACGCGGAAGCCGATCCGCTTGCAGGTGGCCTGGCCCGTGGTCTGGACCAGCACCAGGCTGTGGTGGCAGGCTTCGGACAAGCCGCGCAGGTAGCAGATGCCGTCGGCTTCGTCGGAGACCACCAGGCCGACGATGTTCACATAAAAATCCCGGCTCCGTGCCAGGTCGGCCACGTGCAGAACGACGTGGCTGGCGCGGGTGATGTTGAAGGGCGGACGCAGGTTGACTTCGGGTAGCATAGGTTCCTCGCGATAAGGTGATGATGAAACAGGTGGTGGGTAGCGGGTGGCGCCGTATGCTTAAGCGGCCGCCGCGCCGCGCAGCAGCTGGACTTCCGCCGCCAGGTCTTGCACCGCGGCCAGCGCGAAGTCGAGGCTGGCGGCGTCGGCCAGGCGGCCGTTGGCGATTTTGCTGTGCACCGCGCCGATCACCACCGGCGGACGGGCAATCACGCGCGCCAGGGTGCCGGACAGCGCTTCGCGCAGGTTGGCCTGGGCCCGGACACCGCCCGTGAAGGCGGGCGAAGCGGTCATCAACAGCACGGGTTTGCCTTTCAGCGGCGATGCGAACGCCGGGCGCGAGGCCCAGTCCAGCGCGTTCTTCAACACACCGGGCATGCCGAAGTTGTATTCGGGCGAGCAGATGACGATGCCGTCGCAGGCGGCGATGGCTTGTTTGAACGCTTGCACGCCGGCGGGCGGTTCGGCGGTGTCGAGATCCTGGTTGTACAGCGGGACATCATTGAGCGCCAGCAGCGTCATGTCGATGGACGGCGGCAGTGCTTCCTGCAGCGCGCGCAACACGGCGGTGTTGGACGAAGCCTGGCGCAGGCTGCCGGAGATGCCGATCAAGCGGATGGTTTTCATTGCGATGCTCCTGGTGTGGCGTTGGTGTGATGGGTGGCGGGATTCATTGCGGACGGTTTTTCTGCGGCAGTGCGCTCCAGCCGCTGAACGGCGCCGCGCTGCCCAGCGATTCTTCGATGCGCAGCACTTCGTTCCATTTGGCCATGCGCTCGGAACGGGCAAACGAACCGACTTTCAACTGGCCGGCATCCCAGCCGACCGCCAGGTGGGCGATGGTGACGTCTTCGCTTTCGCCGGAACGGGCCGACACGATCGTGCCAAAACCCACCGCCTTGCCGGCCGCCAGCGCGGCATGGGCTTCGCTGACGGTCCCGGCCTGGTTGGGTTTGATCAGTACCGCGTTGGTGTGGCCGGCGGCGGCCGCCGCCGCCACGCGTCCGGCGTTGGTGACCAGGAAATCGTCGCCAATGATCTGGCAGCGCGCCCCATATTCCGCGGTGAAGTGGCCAAAGCCTTCGGGATCGTCTTCGGCCAGCGGATCTTCGATCGACAGGATCGGGTAGTTATCGATCCAGCGGCCCAGCATCGCGATCATTTGCTCGCTGTCGAGCGTGCGCTGTTCCAGCGCCAGCTTGTAGCGGCCGCCACGGCCGAACTCGGACGCGGCAATGTCGAGCGAGATGCCGGCGTCGATCCCCGGCCGCAGTCCGGCTTGCTGCATGGCTTTTAACAGCGTGTCGAGCGCTTCTTCATTGCTGTCGAACGCCGGCCAGTAGCCGCCTTCATCGGCCACGCCCTGCAGCTTGCCGCCCTGTTTCATCAGCGCGCCGGCGGCGCGATACACTTCGGCGGTCCATTCCAGCGCCTCGGAAAAACTGCGCGCGGCCGGGCACATGATCATGAAATCCTGCACATCGACGCGGCGGGCGGCGTGGGCGCCACCGCCGAAAATCTGTACCTCCGGCAGCGGCATGCGCACCGGACGGTCGCCGGCCAGATGGCGCCACAGCGGCATGCCGCCAGCGGCGGCCGCCGCGTGCAGCACCGCCATCGAGGTGGCGACGATCGCGTTGCCGCCCAGCCGGCTGCGCTGCGGCGTGCCATCGAGCGTCACCAGGTGCGCATCGATGGCGTCCTGCGCGCGCGCGTCCATGCCGGTCAGCGTGGGGGCGATGACCAGGTTCAGCGCGGCCAGCGCCTTGTTGACGTCGAGGCCGCCAAACGGCTCGCCGCCGTCGCGCAAGTCGAGCGCTTCACCGCTGCCGGTGGAGGCGCCGGCCGGCGCGATGGCGCGGCCGATGGCGCCGCAGGCCAGCGTGACTTCGGCTTCCAGCGTGGGCCGCCCGCGCGAGTCCCAGACGCGCCTGCCGTGCAGGCGGACGATTGTGGTGTCGGTCATGTTGTTTCCTTTGAAGTGGGTGATGAAGTGGTCGTCTCAATTGCCATGGCCGCGCCAATCAGGACGAAGGCCAGCGTGGCGGGGTGCGCGCTCTTGTTGCGCCAGGCGTGGCGGGTGCCTTGCTGCACCACCACGTCGTGCTGGCGCAGCAGGGCGCTGCGGCCGTCGTCCAGTTCCAGCCAGATCTCGCCGTCGAGCACGATGCCGTAATCCACGGTGGGCGTGGCGTGCATGCCATCGGCTTCAAAGCGTTCCGCCAGGCCGGGGCTGATGCGCAGGTTTTCCTCGGCCGCGGCGGCCGGGTTGAAATCCGGCGCGGCAAAGACACTGTCGGGCGGGAAGGTGACGACCAGGAAGCGGGTGCCGCCGGCCGGCGGTACGATGCTGGCCACGGCCGGCGTCGGGTCGGCGCCGTCGAATGGCAGCGCCGGCGCCCCTTCCGTGGCCCACACCAGCCGCGACACCATGCCGGGGATGTGCTGGAACGCTTGCGAGCGCGGCGGCGCCATATCGAGCGCGACCAGGGAGGCGCCGGCGGCGTCGTGGCCGGTGACGATGCGGCGCACCAGCAGTGGCACGCCATTGTTGTTGAGATCAGATGCCAAGGTAAGCCTCCCGGATGCGTGGGTTGTTCAACAGCGCCTCAGGCTGGCCCGAGGTCACGATACGGCCTTGCTCGATGACGTAGGCGTGGTGCGCCACGGCCAGCGCCTGGTTGATGTTTTGTTCGACCAGCAGTACCGCCACGCCGCTCTGGTTGATGGTGCGGATAATCTGGAACATGTCGTCCACCACCGCCGGCGACAGGCCGAGCGACGGTTCGTCCATCAGCAGCAGGCGCGGGCGCGCCATCAGCGCACGGCCAATCGCCACCATTTGCTGCTGTCCGCCGGACATGGTGCCGGCGATTTGCTGGCGCCGCTCGCCCAGGATCGGGAACAGTTCGAACACTTGCTGCAAGGTGGCGGCGGCCTCGCCGCGCGCGCCGGGGCGGTAGGCGCCCAGTTCCAGGTTGTCGAGTACGCTCATATGGCCGAACAGGCGGCGCCCCTCCGGCACCAGCGCGATGCCGTGGTCGCATACGCGATGTCCCGGCACGCGTGAGACGTCGGCGCCATCCATGCGGATCTGGCCCCGCAGCGGCCGCAAGACACCGGCGATGGTGTTGATCAGCGTGCTTTTGCCGGCGCCATTGGGGCCCACCACGGAGACCACCTGGCCGGCGCCGATCGCCAGCGTCGCGTCCCACAGCGCCGGGGCGTCGCCGTAGGCGACATCGAGATTGCTCACTTCAAGCAGCATGGCTGGCTCCCAGGTAGACACGGATGACAGTAGGGTTTTGCATGGTTTCGCGCGGTGGTCCCAATGCCAGCAAGATGCCCTGGTCCAGCACGGCGACCCGGTCTGCCAGCGCCACCACGGCGCGCATCAAATGTTCGACGAAGACAATGGTGGTGCCGCCGGCGCGGATTTTCTGGATCATGGCCACCGCCTGGTCGACTTCGGTTGGGGTCAGTCCACACAGGACTTCGTCCAGCAGCAGCAGGCGCGGGCGTGCCGCCAGGGCGCGCGCAAACTCGACGAACTTGCGTTCGTGCAGGTTGAGTGCGGGCGGCAGCAGATCGGCCTTGTCGGCCAGGCCGGTGAACGCCAGCCATTGCCGGGCCAGCGCGTCAGGACTGCAGCCCGCGTCGTCGGCGCGGTAGCCAAAGGCGGCGCACAGGCGGACGTTTTCCAGCACGGTGAGGTGCTCAAACAGGCGCGGGATCTGGTAAGTGCGGGCAATGCCCCGGCCGGCGATGGCATGCGGCGGCAAGCCGGAAATGGTGGCGCCATCCATCAGGATCGCGCCGCTGGACAGGGCAAAGTGCCCGCTGATCATGTTGATCAGCGTGGATTTGCCGGAACCGTTGGGGCCGACCAGCGCCAAGATTTCGCCTTCTTTCACTTGCAGGTCGACGCCGCGCAGGGCGCGGATGCCACCGAAGGATTTGGCGACGCCCTGGCACTCCAGCAATACCCGTCCGCTGCTGGCAACGGTCGGCGGCACCAGGTTGATCAGCTTGCCCGTGGCCGGTTGCGTGGTAACGCCCGCCGCCGGGGTATCGGCCGCCACCGGGGCCGCCGCCGCTGCCGCGCCGCGTGCGGCCAGGCGGCGCAGCACGCTGGGAACAATGCCTTGCGGCAGCACCAGGATCACGACGATCAGCCCCAGCGCCACGCCGGCGCGGCCCAGTTCGGCGTGCGCGCCGCCGACCACTGAACTCAGCGCCACCGTGATCAGCGTGGCACCCACGGCCGGACCTGCCCAGTGCCGCGCGCCACCCAGTATGCTCATCAGGACCACGTACAGCGGCACGGTGATGGAAAAGGTTTCGCCCACGGTGACATAGCCAACGTAGCCGGCTTGGATGGCGCCGGCGGCCCCGGCCAGCCCCGACGAAATGGCAAACGCGGCCAGCTTGTAGCGCAGCGTTGGCACGCCCTTGACCTCGGCGACATCCTCGTCGTCATGGATCGCCAGCAAGCCGGCGCCCAGGCGCGAGTGCAGCACCCAGCGGGAAATCGCCAGCGCCGCCACCGCCAATAGCAAGCCCATCAGGTAAATTGCGCCGGGTACCGAGGTGCCGAAGGTCGGCAGTTCAACATGGCTGAGGTAGACCCCGGCGCCGCCATCGAGCGCGGTGTTGGAAATCAGTGCGGCCAGCACATAGGTGACGGACAGCGTCAGCAGCGCGAAGAATTCCGCTCGCAGGCTGTGGATGCGGAACACCACCAGGCCGATGGCGCAGGCCAGCAGCGCCGCAACGGCGGCGGCGGCCGGCACGGTCAGCAGGAACGGCAGTCCCAGCTTGCCGGCCAGGGTCGACGTGGTGTACATGCCGGCGCCAAAGAAGGCGGCATGGCCGAAGCTCCAGTAGCCTGCATAGCCGCTCAGGATGCCCCAGCTCGTCGCCAGCGCGACCCAGAAGAACACCACGTACAGGTAGGACAGGTAAAAGTCGGTCAGGCCGGCATAGGGCAGCGCCAGCAGCGCCGCCAGGATGCCGAGGGTGGCCATGGTGGCCAGCGTGGGTTTTCGTGTCAGAGCCATTTTGGTTTCCACAGCAAGAGGATGATCAGGATGGAGAAGGCCACCAGCGGCGCCCAGGCCGGATTGACGGCGGCCATGGTGATGGCTTCGGACACGCCGATCAGCATGCCTGCCAGTAGCGCGCCGATCGGATTGGCCAGGCCGCCGATAATCACCACCGCGAATACCACGCCGATCCACGCTTCAATCTGCGATGGCGCCAGGGTCGAGGTGAGCGCGATAAAGATGCCGGCAATGCCGGCCGAGGCGGCGCACAGGCCGGCCAGCAGGTACGACAGGCGGCGCGCATTGATGCCGAAGGCGGCGGCGATGGCGCCGTCATGGGCGGCGGCGCGCAGGGCTTTCCCCCAGGACGTCTTGTTCAGCGCCAGCCAGGCGGCGGTGGCCAGCACGGCGGCACTGGTAAAGGCCAGCAATTCCAGCACCGGCACAAACAGTGGCCCCAGGCGCAGCGATTCTTGTGCATAGGGTGTCTCGTAGGTCCGGAAGTCGGCCGACCAGATCCACTGGATCAGCGATTCAATCAGGATCGTGACGCCGAATGTCACCAGCATCGATGCGAATTCGCTGACCTGGAAACGCACCAGCAGCGCATGCAGCGCCAGGCCGCCGATGAAAAACACGGGCGGAATCACCAGCGCGGACAGCCAGATCGGCCAGGCGAAGGTGGTGCCACAGTGATAGGCCAGGTAGGCGCCGAGGAAGGCCAGCGCGAAATGGCTGAGGTTGACGAGGCGGAGCAAACCCCAGCTGAGGCTGAGGCCGAGCGCCAGCAGCGCGTAGATGCCGCCATGCAGCATCCCGCCCAGCGCGGACTGGGCCAATAAAGTCAAGCTCATGACAAGGCCCCGCAAACGCTGGTGGGGCCGGAGGCCGGGCCGCCCGGGTGCTGCCAGGCGGGACGTTGGGTGTGATTCATGTTTGGTCTCCTTTTTGTTTGCTAACGTTTGCACACATTCTTGCAAGGTTGGCGGTCCCTTGTCAACAGCAAATTTCATTGTCAATCCAAAGAAATTCAATAACCGTGCGGGTCGCCTGGAACTGGTTGACGCCCCGGGTAATCAGTGCTAACGTTAGCAAATCAAGGAGCTATACCAATCTCTCAACCAGTCATTTAAGGAGTCGCGATGGCATCGATGCACATCATCAGGTACGCGCTGCAACAAGAGGTTTATTACGGGATCGTCGAGGACGATGGATACGTTGCCCGGCTGGCGTCCGGGCCGTTTGACGGCTTGCACCGCAGCGGCGCGCGCGATGCGCTCGATGCGGTACGCGTGCTCACGCCGGTGGCGATGCCGCGCGTGTTCGGTCTGGGCTATAACTACGTGGCGCATTCGCAGGAAGTCGGCAAGAAAACCCCGTCCTTGCCGATCCTGTTCATGAAGCCCAGCACCGCCGTGATCGGCCCCGATGAGGCGATCGTGTATCCATCCTGGGGGGAGAATATTCACTTTGAAGGCGAGCTGGTGGTGGTCATCGGCAAGCGCGCGCGCCATGTCGCGGAAGCGGATGCGCTCGACTATGTGCTGGGCTATACCTGCGGCAATGACATCAGCGACCGCGTGCTGCAGCGGCGTGAAAGTGAGTTCGGCTGTTTGATGGCGGGCAAGGGCTACGATACGTTCGCTCCGCTGGGCCCGGCCATCGTCACCGGGCTTGACCCGTCCAGCCTGCGCATCGTCACGCGTGTCAATGGCGTGGTGCGCCAGGATGGCAGCACGGCCGACTTGCTGTTTTCCGTGCCGTATCTGATTGCGTATCTCAGTCGTCACATGACCTTGCTGCCAGGCGACATGATCATGACCGGGACGCCTGCCGGTGTCGGGCCGATTCAGGTGGGCGACCGCATCGAAGTGGACATCGCCGGCATTGGCGTATTGCGCAATCATGTGGTGGCGGATACGGCCGGGGCGTAACTGCGCCGCACCGCCGATCCTTTGCCGGGCTGGGGCGGCTGCGGTTGGTCAGCCCACCGGCCAACGCGCCAGCGGACTTCAGCTGGCGGCGCGCTGCAACTGCCGCAAAAACGCATCGGCCGGCATAAAGCCGATCACGCGCCCTTGCGGGACTTCCTTGCCGCTGGCGTCGAACAGGATGATGCCGGGTGGCCCGAATAGCTGGAAGCGTTTCATCAGCGCGCGGTCGTCGGCGTTGTTGGCGGTCACGTCCACCTGCACCAGCCGCATGGCTTGCATGGCGGCGCCGACACCGGCATCGGAAAAGGTCATGCGCTCCATTTCCTTGCACGCCACGCACCAGTCGGCATAGAAATCCAGCAGCACGGGTTTGCCGGGCGACGCCAGCAATTGATCCAGTTCCGCCACGGTGCGGATGCGCGTGAAGCGCGCTCCCTCGTGCGCGGCCTGCGCCCCGGCAGCCGGCGCGCCAGCGCGCAGGTGCGCCAATGGCTGCAGGACATCCTTGCCCGCGCTGGCTGCGCCCACCAGTTCAAACACGCCGGCCAGCAGCATGACCACGCCCAGCGCCCTGGCGGCATAGGCGCCCGCGCCGGCGCCGGGCGGCAGGGCCTGGCCCACGCGCAGGAACGCGGCGCACAGGATGGCGAATCCGCCCCAGAGCGCCATGTTGACCGCCACCGGCACCACCGGGCCAATCATCCAGAGCGCGACGGCAATGAGCAGCATGCCGAAGACTTTTTTGACACCGTTCATCCAGGCGCCCGCGCGCGGCAGCAGGCTGCCCGCCGACAGCCCGGTCAGCAGCAGCGGCACGCTCATGCCGGTAGCCATCGAAAACAGCGCCCAGCCGCCGGTGGCGGCGTTGCCGGTCTGGCTGATGTAGAGCAGGGCGCCGGCCAGCGGCCCGGCCACGCACGGGCCGACGATCAGCGCGGACAGGGCGCCCATGATGAACACGCCGGCAAATTTGCCGCCGCTCATGCGGCCGCTGGACTCGGTTAGCCTGCTTTGCAGTGCGCTCGGCAATTGCAGCTGGTAGACGTCGAACATCGACAGCGCCAGCGCGAACAGCAACGCGCCAAAGGTCAGCAGTACCCAGGGCTTTTGCAGGGCGCCGGCCAGGCCTTCGCCGGCCAGTCCGGCCGCCACCCCGAGCGCGGTATACACCAGCGCCATCCCCAGGCTGTAGGCGGCCGCCAGCAGCAGGCCACGGCGGCGCGTCACGTTGCCTTCGCCGACAATGATCGACGACAGAATGGGCACCATCGGCAACACGCAGGGCGTGAACGAGAGCAGCAGGCCGAACACGAGGAATGCGCCGCCGATACGCCAGGCGCTGCCGCTTTGCAGGGTGCGCTGGGCCAGTGAGGTGTCGTCGTCGGCAGTGCCAGTGCTGGCGCCTGTGCGGCCGGCTGCGGCAGCGCCGTCCGCTGCGCCGCCAACTGCTGACGGCGCCAGCGGCGCGGGCTGGGCAACGGCCGCTGGCGGTGCGCCCGATACAGCCGGTGCAACGGATGCTCCCGATAGAGCGCGTGCCGCCGGTGCAGCCGCCTGCAGCGAGGCGTCCATGCCGTCATCCGCGCCGGCGCTGATCTCGGCAACGTTCATCGTGCCGGGATCGACGCGGTAGCGCCGTTCCACCGGTGGGTAGCACAGGCCCGCATCCGCGCAGCCCTGGTACCCCACCACCACGGTCGCCGGAGCGGCAGGCGTCGCGGCGCCAAGTGGCAGCTTGAGCTCCAGGGACCGGGCATACGTCTCCATCTCCTTGCCGAAGTTCTCGTCAAACTTGCGGATGCCGGGCGGCAGTTGCGGCGGCCGTACGCCGTCGCCGGTAAACGACAGGCGCTCACGGTACAGGTGGTAGCCGGGTGCAATGGTCCAGTGCAGCGACACGGTGCGCGCATCGCGCATGGTGGCCCGCAGCACAAAGGCTTGCTCAGGCGGCAGGAAGTCTTGCGCGCTTGCTTGCGTGATGGCGGGTGTGATCGCGGGCGCGAGGCAGAGTGCGCACAACAGCGCACCCAGCCAGTTCAATCGTTTCATCAGGAGCTCTCCGGGTTTCTTCAAGTGTGTTGATACCCGGCCAAAGGGAAATGGTTCAATGCTTGAAAATTTATCCGAAACTGGATAAAGTGTCCAAATCATGAGGAAAACCCCCGAACAGACCCTGTTGCTCGGCCAGCTCGAACAGATCGCCGAAGGCCTGGGCAAGACTTTCGCCCCCTTCTGCGAAGTCGTGGTGCACGACTTGCTGGATCCGAAGCACGCGGTGGTCGCGATCGTCAACAACCTGTCCGACCGCGCAGTGGGGCAGCCCGCCACGGAACTGGGGCTGGCCCGCATCCAGGACCCGGATTACGCGCCGGTGATCGCCAACTATCCGAACAAGTTTGCCGATGGCCGCCTGGCCAAGAGCACGTCGATCGGCATCAAGGATGCGGAAGGGCGCTACGTTGCCGCGCTGTGCATGAATGTCGACCTGACGTTGTTCCACAGTTTCCAGAGCGCGATGGGACAGTTTGTCGCGGTCGACAGCGGCGGCGCGCCGAAAGAATCGCTCGATCCGTCCGGGGCGGACGCGATCCGCGCGCGGATCGACCAGTTCGCGGCCCGGATGGCGTCGTCGCCGCGCACGCTGAAGGCGCGCGAGCGCAAGCTGTTGCTGCAGGAATTGAAGGATGCGGGCTTGCTGGACGTGCGCCGCGCCATGGAAATCATTGCGGAGCACCTGGGCGTGTCGCGCGCCTCGGTGTACACCTATGCCAAATAATCCCGGCGCCGGCATCGTTTGCAAGAACAGCGAAGACCTGTTCCAGCCCGCCGGCCATTATTCCCACGTTTGCATCGCCAATGGCTTTGTCTATCTGTCCGGCCAGTTGCCGCTGGCGGCCGATGGCGCGCCGTTGACGGACCGGCCGTTTGACGAGCAGGCCGCGCAAGTGCTGCGCAATATCGATGCCTGCCTGGCGGCGGCCGGCGTGGACCGGCGCAGCCTGGTGCAGGTGCGCGTGTATGTCACCGACATGGCGGACTGGCCCGCCTTTAACCGCTTGTACGCGGCCTGGATCGGTGAACACCGTCCGGCGCGCGCGGTGGCCGGTGTCGCCGCGCTGCATTACGGGCTGGCGCTGGAAGTCGATGCCATTGCGCTGGCGGCCCAATCCACGTTAACCACCTTGAGAGACTCCCTATGAACACATTGAACTTGCCGACCTATGACGATGTCGAACTGGCCGCAGGCCGCATCGCCGGCGCCGCCCACCGCACCCCCGTGCTGACGTCGCGCACCGTCAATGCGGAATTCGGCGCCGAAGTGTTTTTCAAATGCGAAAACCTGCAGCGCATGGGCGCATTCAAATTCCGTGGCGCCTATAACGCGCTGTCGAAGTTTTCGCCCGAACAGCGGCGCGCCGGCGTGGTGGCTTTTTCGTCCGGTAACCATGCGCAAGCCATTGCCTTGTCCGCGCAATTGCTCGGCATGCCGGCCACCATCGTCATGCCGCACGATGCGCCCGCCGCCAAGGTCGCGGCCACCAAAGGGTATGGCGGCAACGTCGTGCTGTATGACCGTTATAAAGAAGACCGCGAACAGATCGGGCGCAATCTCGCGGAACAGCACGGGCTGACCCTGATTCCACCCTATGACCATCCGGACGTCATTGCGGGGCAGGGCACGGCCGCCAGGGAATTGTTCGAGGAAACCGGAGCGCTGGACGCGTTCTTTGTCTGCCTGGGCGGCGGCGGCCTGCTGGCGGGATCGGCGCTGGCCACCCGCGCCCTGTCGCCGCAATGCAAGCTGTATGGCGTCGAACCGGAAGCGGGCAACGATGGGCAGCAATCGTTCCGCTCCGGCAGCATCGTCCATATCGACACGCCGCAAACCATCGCCGACGGCGCGCAAACCCAGCACCTGGGCCAGTACACGTTCCCCATCATTCAACGCGAGGTTGACGATATCCTGACCGTGTCCGACAACGAGCTGGTGCAATGCCTGCGCTTCTTTGCCGAGCGCATGAAGATCGTGGTGGAGCCGACCGGCTGCCTGGGCTTCGCGGCGGCGCGCCAGATGAAAGACCAGTTGCGCGGCAAGCGGGTCGGCGTGCTGATCAGCGGCGGCAATATCGACCTGGCGCGGCTGGGCGGCTTCCTGGCCGCGTAACGGAAGCGGCAGCGGGCGCAATGGGCCGTTGGCGGGACCGGCGCCGCGTCCCCGCAAGATGCGGCACGCCTATGCCGCGCTTATGCCCAGCCTATGCCTCGCTAATGTCCCGCTAATATCCCGCTAATATCCCGCTGTGGCGCACGCGCTAGCGCATCGCCCCCGATAGCAAAACCGTCTTGCCGGTGGCGCCGGGCACCGCTTCCAGCAGCGCCCGCGCCACTGCGGATGCCCGGATCGGCTTGTAATTGCCGGGTATCAGGAATCCCAGCATTTGCCCGATCGCATAGCCCCATTCCTCGCCCCGCCGCACCGGCTGTCCCAGCGCGTCGCGGTTGCCCACCAGCAGGGAAGGGCGGGCAATGACGATGCCGTCAAACGGCAACTGTGCCAGCGCGTTTTCCAGTTCGCCCTTGACCCGGTTATAAAACACGGACGACCCCGCATCCGCGCCCATGGCGCTGACCAGCCCGGCCCGCGTTGCGCCGGCCGCCAGCGCCGCGCGGGCCACCGCCAGGTTGGCGTCGAAATCCACCGTGCGGAACGCCGCCTGACTACCAGCCACCTTGATGGTGGTGCCGAGCGCCAGGTAGACTTCGTCGGCGTGCGGCAGCGCGGGCAGGTTGGCGAAGTCCACGACGTGGGCCACCAGCTTCGGATGGGTGAGCGGCGGCGGACGCCGGCCCAGGCTGTGGACCTGGCCAACCGTGTCGTCGGCCAGCAAGCCTTGCAGGATGGATAGTCCAACCAGGCCGGTGGCGCCGGCAATGATCACTGTACGTTTTTGCATGCCGGAGGTCTCCTGTTGCCGTCGCTGCCATTATCGACGCGCCTGCCGGGATGTTGCAAGGTGGCCGGATTCCACGCAACTTTTCTTATCTTATGTCTTATAGAAGACTTGTTGATGTACAATACCGGTAAGAACACATAGAAAAACAAAAAACGTTATTGCCTCGACAACTTTTCAACTTTCTGAGAAAGCTTCCAATGTTAGCTGCTTACCGCACCCACGTCGCTGAACGCGCGTCCCTCGGCATTCCGCCGCTGCCACTGTCCGCTGCCGAGACCACGGGCCTGATCGAACTGCTGAAGAACCCACCGGCCGGCGAAGAAGCCTTCCTGGTCGACCTGATCACCAACCGTGTTCCCGCCGGTGTGGATGATGCCGCCAAGGTCAAGGCCGCTTTCCTGACCGCCGTGGCCAACGGCACTGAATCGTCGCCGCTGGTGTCGCGTGAACTGGCGACCCGCCTGCTGGGCACCATGCTGGGCGGTTTCAACATCAAGCCGATGATTGAATTGCTGAACGACGACGTGGTCGGCGACGTCGCCGCGGAAGGCCTGAAAAAGACCCTGCTGATGTTCGACTATTTCCACGATGTGAAAGAGCTGGCCGACAAGGGCAGCGTGCGCGCCCAGGGCGTGCTGCAATCGTGGGCCGACGCGGAGTGGTTCACCTCGCGTCCGGAAGTGCCGCAAAGCCTGACCCTGACCGTGTTCAAGGTCTCCGGCGAAACCAACACCGACGACCTGTCGCCGGCGCCGGACGCCACCACCCGTCCTGACATCCCGATGCACGCGCTGGCCATGCTGAAAAACGCCCGCCCAGGCATCAACCCTGACGAACCAGGCAAAGTCGGCCCGATCCAGCAGATCGAAGCGCTGAAAGCCAAGGGCAACCTGGTGGCCTACGTCGGCGACGTGGTCGGCACCGGTTCTTCCCGCAAATCCGCCACCAACTCGGTGCTGTGGTTCACCGGCGAAGACATTCCATTCATTCCGAACAAGCGTTTCGGCGGCGTTTGCCTGGGCAACAAGATTGCTCCGATCTTCTACAACACCATGGAAGACGCGGGCGCACTGCCAATCGAACTGGATGTGTCGCAAATGGACATGGGCGACGTCATCGAACTGCGCCCATTCGAGGGCAAAGCCCTGAAAAACGGCGCCGTGATCGCTGAATTCAAAGTCAAGTCCGACGTGCTGTTCGACGAAGTGCGCGCCGGCGGCCGTATTCCCCTGATCATCGGCCGTGGCCTGACCGCCAAGGCGCGTGAATCGCTGGGCCTGGCCCCATCGACCCTGTTCCGCCTGCCGCAAAACCCGGCCGACACCGGCCGTGGCTACTCGCTGGCACAGAAAATGGTTGGCCGCGCGTGCGGCATGCCGGAAGGCCAGGGCATCCGTCCAGGCACCTACTGCGAACCAAAGATGACCACCGTCGGTTCCCAGGACACCACCGGCCCGATGACCCGCGACGAGCTGAAAGACCTGGCTTGCCTGGGCTTCTCGGCCGACCTGGTGATGCAATCGTTCTGCCACACCGCCGCCTACCCGAAAATCGTGGACGTGAAAACCCACCGCGAACTGCCAGCGTTCATTGAAAACCGTGGCGGCGTGGCCCTGCGTCCGGGCGACGGCGTGATCCACTCGTGGCTGAACCGCCTGCTGATGCCGGACACCGTCGGCACCGGCGGCGACTCGCACACCCGCTTCCCGATCGGTATTTCGTTCCCGGCAGGTTCCGGCCTGGTGGCGTTTGCCGCCGCCACCGGCGTGATGCCGCTGGACATGCCTGAATCCGTGCTGGTGCGCTTCAAAGGCACGATGCAGCCGGGCGTGACCCTGCGCGACCTGGTCAACGCGATTCCGCTGTACGCGATCAACCAGGGCCTGCTGACCGTCGACAAGAAAGGCAAGAAGAACATCTTCTCCGGCCGCATCCTGGAAATCGAAGGTCTGGCTAACCTGAAAGTCGAGCAGGCATTCGAACTGTCCGACGCGTCGGCCGAGCGCTCCGCCGCCGGTTGCACCGTGCACCTGGATAAAGCGCCGATCATCGAGTACATGACCTCGAACATCACGCTGATGAAGTGGATGATCGCCAACCACTACCAGGACAAGCGCACCCTGGAACGCCGCATCAAGGCGATGGAAGCCTGGCTGGCCAACCCGCAACTGCTGGCGCCGGACGCGGACGCCGAATACGCCGCCGTGATCGAGATCGACCTGGCCGACATCCATGAGCCGATCGTGGCTTGCCCGAACGACCCGGACGACGTGAAAACCCTGGGCGACGTGGCCGGCGCCAAGATCGACGACGTGTTCGTTGGCTCGTGCATGACCAACATCGGCCACTTCCGTGCCGCCGCCAAGGTCCTGGAAGGCAAGTCCGACATCCCGGTCCGCCTGTGGGTCGCGCCACCGACCAAGATGGACCAGCAAGTGCTGACCTCCGAAGGCCACTATGGCACCCTGGGCCGCACCGGCGCGCGCATGGAAATGCCGGGCTGCTCGCTGTGCATGGGTAACCAGGCGCAAATCCGCAAGGGCGCCACCGTGATGTCGACCTCGACCCGTAACTTCCCGAACCGTCTGGGTCTGGAAACCAACGTGTACCTGGGTTCGGCTGAACTGGCCGCCGTGTGCTCGGCCCTGGGTCGCATTCCGACCAAGGAAGAGTACATGTCAAACATCGGCGTGCTCGACAAGAACGCCGCCGACATCTACCGCTACATGAACTTCGACCAGATCGAAGAGTTCCGTAGCGTGGCCGATACCGTGCAAGTGCAATAACCGGCCGGTATGACCTGAAAAAGGGCTTCCCGAGGGAAGCCCTTTTTTTATATCACCGCAAATCGTGGAAGAAGCCAACGTAGGGCGGCTTTTACAAAGCCGCCATGCCTGCACAACGGTGCTGCCCGCGCCGGCGTCGGCGCATGCACGGCAGCCTCGCAGAGTCTGCCCTACAGGGTGAACTTGCCACGATGCTGGATGAGCTTCTTGATTTGGCCGTGCCCGGCTTGAGCAACCGCCGCCAGGTAGCCCCGCGCATACGCCGCCGCCGGCGCGGACACTCCCGCTTCCCGTTCCAGCAGCGCCAGCAGCCGGTCGGCGGTGGCCAGGTCGTTCAAGCGGCCCAGGGCATCCTGCAGCGCGGACATGCGCCGCACCTGCCGCTTCAGCGCCCGGGCCGGCAACAGCGCCTGGAAAAACTCGGCCGCGTAACGGTACTTCTTGGCCGCGATGCGGACCCGGTGCAAGTGTTCCGTATCGTCCGGGTCGGCCTGGCGCAACAGCTTGCGCAAGCGCCGCCGCGTCCTGTCCAGTAACGGCGCCATTGCCTTGCGGACAGGGCGCGCCAGTTCGCCCGTCTGCGCGCCATCCTGAAGTTGGCCCCAATCCCGCCCGACGATCCAGCCCGACAGCGCCGTGAACAGCCGTTTACAACGCTGGGAACGCAGCGCGCGCCGCACGGCATGGTGGGCGACGGCCGCATGCACGCCCGCACTGTCGCGCAGCGCTTGCCGCCCCGCGTGCCAGTCATCGCCGCCCACCTGCTCCAATGTTTCCGCCATCAGCACATCCCAGTCGCGCGCCGTGCCCAGCAGGGCGGACAGCCAGTCCAGGTCGCGCCGCAGCGCCTCGGGCAATTGCACCTGGCGCTGAAACAGCGCCAGTGCCGCGCGCAGCCGCCGCAAGCCGATCCGCATCTGATGCAGGCCTTCCGCATCGTCCGCCAGCACGCCGGCCACGTTGGCTTCCACCTGTTCCAGGCAATTGTGCAGGATGCGCTGGAGCGCCGCTTCCAGCGTGAGTTTGGGGGACAAGGCGATCGGGCGCGCTTTGACGGCCGCCGGCGGAGGCGGTCCATCCGATGCCGGAGGTGTTGCCCGAGGGGCGATGGTGGCGCTGGCCAGTGCGATTTTCATGGTGAGCCCTGCATCCCGATGGGCCATCTTAAGCGATGGCCGGCCCGGCTGGCGCTAGGTGTCGGAACTGTAATGGCGGCACATGCTGACCAGCGGCGCCACGTCGGCCGCATCGGGTCGTTGTTGCAACACTTCGATCACCAGCTGGATTTGTCCCCGGCTGGGCACGATTTCAATCGGGCTGTGCTCCATCCAGCCGATCAGCAACGGCGCCAGTTGATCCGGCGGGAGGTGCCGTACTTCCTTGCGGGTGGGGACGCGCAGATTGACAAGGGGGCGCTGGCGCTTGCCATCGGCGCTGCGGCGTTCCGCAGCCTGGATGTTTTCAACCGGGACGCCAAACCGGTCTGTATCATGCATGTGTTCTCGCATCACGTTACATCACGTCAAATTGTAGCGCTAACAAAGATTGTTATTTTAGCACAATTTGCTGCCGCTTGTCGTGAAATGACTACAGCTACCGAAGTTCACCTTGTGATACCGGCTAGCTTTCCGATAGTGTTCCCCATCGGAAACTGCCAGCGTATAACAGGCCCACCGACCCTATTTTGGAGACGGCAATGCAACGTTCGATGTCGCTGAAGCACACCATTTTCCTGTTTGTCTTGCTGGTGGCGGCGCTGGCCGGCCTGACCTTATGGGGGTTGTTGCAAATCACCAGTGCGCAGGCCAAAGTCAGCGCCGCGCACGCCTCGCGCTACCAGTCGTACCTGCTGGCCGACGAGTTGCGCCAGAGCTCCGATGACTTGACGCGGCTGGCCCGGACCTTCGTTGTCACGGGCGATGCCGCCTATGAGCGCCAGTATTTCGACATCCTCGATATCCGGTCAGGCAAAAAGCCGCGCCCGAACAACTATGAGCGCATTTACTGGGACTTCGTGGCGGCCGGCGAACCGGCGCCGGCGCCGTCCAGCAAAAGCGTCGCGCTGCTGGACTTGATGAAGGAAGCGGGCTTTACCCAGCAGGAACTCGCCAAGCTGCAGGAAGCGCAGGCCCAGTCCGACGGGCTGGTGAAGGCGGAAACCATCGCCATGAACGCCGTCAAGGGACTGTATGAAGACGGCCAGGGCGGCTACACGAAAAAAGGCGCGCCGGACCTGGACACGGCGCGCAAGCTGACCCATGACGCCACGTACCACCGCAACAAGGCGAAGATCATGAAGCCGGTGAACGAATTCTTGCAAATGCTCGATGAACGCACCGGCAAGGCCGTGCAGGAAGCGGAAGCCGCCGCCAACGCCGCCTACCGCACCACCTTGTCGCTGCTGGGTTTTTCCGTGCTGGCGTCGGCGCTGGCCATGTTCTGGCTGTACCGTAGCCTGATGCGCCAACTCGGCGGCGAACCCGCTTATGCGGCCGACGTCGTGCGCACCATTGCCGATGGCAACCTGGAGGCGGAACTGGCGCTGCGCCATGGCGACCATGGCAGCCTGCTGTTCGCAATGAAGCAGATGAAAGACAAGCTGGCGTCGGTGGTGCAGGAAGTGGCCAGCGGCGCGCAGGCGCTGGCGCAGGCGTCGGAGGAAATCAATTCGACGTCGCAATCGCTGTCGCAGGCGACCAACCAGCAAGCCGCCAGCGTGGAAGAGACCAGCGCTTCGGTGGAACAAATGTCGGCATCCGTATCGCAAAACACGGAAAACGCCAAGGTCACGGACGCCATCGCCTCGCGCGCGGCGGCCGAAGCGGGCGAGGGCGGCCATGCCGTGCGCTCGACCACGGAAGCCATGCGGCAAATCGCGAAAAAAGTCTTGATCATCGACGACATCGCGTACCAGACCAATTTGCTGGCGCTGAACGCCGCCATCGAAGCGGCGCGGGCCGGCGAGCACGGTAAAGGCTTTGCCGTGGTGGCGGCCGAAGTGCGCAAGCTGGCCGAGCGCAGCCAGGTGGCGGCGGCGGAAATCGGCGAAGTCGCGGGCAACAGCGTGGGATTGGCGGAGCGGGCCGGCAAGCTGCTCGATGAAATGGTGCCGAACATCAAACGCACGTCCGACCTGGTGCAGGAAATCACGGCCGCGTCGGAAGAGCAGAATGCGGGGCTGGAACAAATCAACGGCGCCATCATGCAGTTGAGCCAGACCACGCAGCACAACGCGGCGGGCGCCGAACAACTGGCGGCCACCGCCGAGGAAATGAGTGCGCGCGCGGAGGAATTGCAAGCGGCGATTGCCTACTTCCACGTGGGCGGCAAGAAATAGAACCTGCCACGGTGGGCGGTCAGCCCCCGGTATTTTGGAACTCAAACTCCAGCAGTGCCTCATCGGGCCAGTTGGCGTCATGCACCGGCGCCAGGTAGACCTTGCCGCCGCTTTCCAGCAAGTGGTCCGGCAACTTGCTGCGCTGGCCGTCATGGACCAGGTACATCGCCGCAATCGCCTGTGGCGCGATGTAATCCACCTTGATGCGCGACGTCAGGCACGGCTTGCCGGCCGCATGGAACAGTTGGCGGATCACGTACGGCGTTTCATATTGTTCAACCGCCCAGCGCACCGCGCATTCGAGCCGCAGGTCGCCGAGCCGGCGCGCGTTGGCCGGGACGCCGGGGCTGTGGATGTCCGGACGCCAGCGGAATGTGCCTGGCTTGCGGTTCAAGAACAGTTCCGCGTCTTCTTTGGTGGCGGCGTCACTGCGCGGGACCGTAAAGGTTCCATCGACCTCAACCGGAACGGGGATGCTCAGTGTATCGCCGGCGATGCGCAGCCGGATATCCTGCAGCGATGCGTTGGCGGCTTTGGGCAGCAGCACGAAGCGCAGCGCCGCCGCGGGCGCCAGGCGGTGCTGTTCATCGAACGTGTCGAGGCCCGCGGTGAAGGCGCGGTAGGTTTTCCAGTCGGGGTCTTTGCTGCTGCTGACGACGACCGCGCTGGCGCCGGTGTCGGGCATGGCTTCATTGCCGGCAAATGCCGGCAGCGGCATGCACGGCAGGGCAAGAAAAATCAATTGCAAAACGCGTTTCATGAAAGGCCCGCTTGAATAAGGAGCCCGCATTAAACCAGAGCGGGCCACCCGGCGCCACTGCCAACTTTGACAGTACAGCGGCGCGGCGAACCATGTGCCGGCGGTTGGCGTTCAGCCGGAACCCTCGCGCGCCGGTGGCGCCACGCACGGCACGCTGATGATGAAGCGCGTGCCATGCCCCGGCGTGCTTTCCACCTGGATTTGCCCACCCAGCAAGCCAGTCACGATGTTATGCGTGATATTCAATCCCAGCCCCGTGCTGCCGGCGCCCAGTTTGGTGGTAAAGAAGGGATCGTAAATGCGGTTGAGGATATCGGGGGCGATCCCGGCGCCATCGTCGGTGACCACCAGTTCGACCCAGCCGTCGCGGCCGCCACGGCCTTCGATGGTGACCGCGCCGCTGCCGCGTTCATGGAAGCCATGGATCACGGCGTTGTTGATCAGGTTGATCAACACCTGTCCCAGCGGGCCCGGATAGCTGTCCAGCGACAATCCGGTTTCTATGTGTGGCGCCACGGTGTAGGGCGTCTTGCGCAAGGTCGGCATCAGCGCATCGATGTTTTCACGCACCACCTGGGCCAGGTCGAAGGTGCGGCGCTGCGAGCTGGTCTGGTCCACCGCGATTTGTTTAAAGCTGGTGACCAGGTCGGCGGCGCGGATGATATTGCGGGTCAGCAGTTCACTGACGGTGGACGCTTCCTGGATGAAGCGGTCCACTTCCGAGCGTTTCAGGCCGGACGAGAAACTGGCGGCAAACCGGTGCACGTTGTCGTTCAGGGTGGAGGCGGCCATCAGGCTGTTGCCGATCGGCGTATTCAATTCGTGCGCCACTCCCGCCACCATGGAACCGAGCGCGGTGAGTTTTTCGTTGCGGGCCAGTTCTTCCTGCGCCCGCTGCACCGTGTCCAGCGCCTGCGCCAGCTGGGCGTTGGTGTTGGCCAGTTGCTGGCGGTCGTGTTCCAGTTCCATGGTGCGCTCGGCCACGCGCTGTTCCAGCGATTCATTGAGCAGGCGGATCTTGGCCTGTTCATCCTGCAGCCGCGCGACCAGGTCCGCCTTTTCCGCAATGCCGGTGCGGATATTGGCGGTCATTTCATTGAGCTTGGCCGCCAGCAAGTGCAATTCGTTGCGGCCCCGGTCTTGCAGCACGATCGGGTCGCCCAGGTTGTCGAGGTTGATGCGGCCGACGAAATCACTGAGCTGGCGCAGCGGCCGCCCCAGCCAGCGCCGCACCACCAGCAGGAAAATGAACCACAGGGCCAGGGTCTTGATGACGGAATTGACCACGATGAGCACGAAGCCATGTTCGACCTGGCGCACAATGACGCGCTGGTTCGAGTACACGGTCCAGGTGCCGATGTTTTTGGACTCGCCCTTTTCGTCGACAAAGACGACCGGAAAATCGCGGCTGAACATCTCTTCAAAGAAGCCGTCGCCGGCCGTGGCGGTGGCCAGGCGGCCTTCCGCGTTGGCGCGTTTGCGGACGCCGTCGGCGTCGGCCACGGTGCCCATGGCGCGCACCAGCGCACCACGTTCATCGATGACTTTCACGCCCACCACGGCCGGCATTTCCGCCATGCCGGACAGGATGCCGCGCAGGATATCGTCATTGAAGCGCCACATCGCGTCGGCGATGCCGGGGCCGAAGGTCTGCTGCATGGCGGCCAGTTCCTTTTCGACGCGGTTGCGGGTGTGGGTATATTCCGCGCCCAGCTGCAGCGCGGTGACCACCACGGTGACCACGAAGTAGCAGCTGAAAATAATGCGCAGCAGGCGTGCCGCGATCGAGTCGATCAGGGGCGGCGTATTGTCCGGTGAATTATGCGACGCATTGAATGCCATGCCTTAAAACCACTTCGCTTCGATGGCGCGGTATCGGGGACTGTTGCGCAGGATGGCGTAGCCTTCATTGAATTTTTTCAGCAGGCGCGCGCTGTCGGGCGCGCTCTTGCTGAAGGCGATATACAGGCCCGGCGTGGCCACCGTGCCCACCAGTTTGAACTTGCCGCCGAATTCCGCCGGGAATCGCGCGAACAGCGCGTTGGCGATCCGCTCTTCGGCCGCCATGAATTCAATGCGTTTGGCCAGCAGCATTTTGAAGCCCTGGTCGTTCTTGTCCACCACCTTGCGGATGATTTTCGTGTTCAGGTCGAATGCATCGCCGTATTCATAGCCGCGCTCCACGCCCACCGTGCGGCCTTCCAGCCGGGACGCGACCATGCCGCTGTCGGTGGAGCCGGCCAGCGCATACACGTTCATGCGGGTGGTAAACAGGGGCAGTTCGGGCCACAGGTACTCTTTGGCGATCATGGAATTGGGCACGGCGTCGAAGCACGCCACCAGCGTTCCGGCCCTGGTGGCGGCCATGCAGCGGGAATAGGGCAGTACGTCGAATTTCGCGGTTATGCCGACCAGCGCATAGGCTTCGCGCACCACGTCAACGGCAAAGCCCCTGGCCTGGCGGTCCACCACGGAAGAATAGGGCGCCCAGTCATCTTCGGCGCCCAGGGTGACGACTTCACCCGCCAGTGCGTGGCACAGGGTAAACAAGCACAGCAGGCTGCATAGCAGGGATTTCATAGGGGAAACACTTGGTCGGCTGACCCTGCCAGTATCCGTCAAGCGGTGCTGTCAAGCAATTCACAATCAGTGCGGCAGGGCGGGTTTGAAAGGGATGTCGTGGAATGGCTACAGCGACTACCGCGTTGCAAGGCCGTGCGCATCCTGGTTTTCCGCAATGCGCTGGGCGTGATGCCAAACAGTTGCTTGAATTTTTCCGTGAAGCGCGACTGGGAATCGTAGCCGCACAGGTCGGCGACGCGGCCGATCGGCTGCATCGTGGTTTGTATCAGGTGCAGCGCGTGACCCAGGCGGGTCCGGTTGACGATGGCATGCAGGCTGGCGCCTTCTTCCTGCAACTTGCGGCGCAAGGTCGATTCGCTGACGGCCAGTGCGGCCGTGAGGCGCCTGGCGCTCCAGTCCCCGGCTATGTCCGCGCTGATCATGCGGTGCAACTGGTGGCTGAAGCTGGGCGGCGCCGCCATGGCGGCAATCCCGTGATGGCCGGCCTGGTACAGCAGTTGCAGCAATTCCTGGCGGCGGAAGCGCCAGGCGGCCGGCGGCGCGTAGGCGGACCATTCGACGAATTGCAGCAGGGACCTGGCCAGCACGTCCTCCAGCCGTCCCTGCAGGTGGGGTTGGGCCGCGCCTGGCGCAGGCTGGAATTGGTGGAAATCGCTGTACTCGAAACCGATCAGCAGCGCGCAATATTCCTCGTTGACGGGAATATTGCGCATGTCGATGGTGGGGCTGTTGGGCAGGAACACAAAGCCGCCGGCCGGACACACCACGTCACCGCCCCGGCCAAGCTGCTTGACCCCGGCCAGCACGCAGATCAGCAGCGGTTGCCCGATGGGCGCGTTGAGGATGTGCTGTTCCTGGACTGACGTGTAGAGGGAAAAAGGCGGCGCCGCGGCCGTGTCCAGTGTGGCGTATGCCGCCGCTTTCAATTGCTCCAGCATCGCGCATCTTCAATCGGGAAAAATAGTATTTTATCAATCCCGTTGATACAGCGCTTCGATCGTGCTGGAAGCCAGCGCATGGGCTTTCACCATGTACCCCGCCAAGGCGCCGGAAGCCTCGCCTGGCAAGTCCAGCTTTTTCGACAGCGCATACACGGTGAACTGGTAGCGGTGTATGCCGTGCCCCTTGGGCGGACAGGCGCCGCCGAAGGCCGCCACGCCATAATCATTTTTAATGCTGGTGCTGCCGGCCGGGGTACTTGCGCCAGCCGGCAGCGTGGTGACGTTTTTCGGAATATTGACGACTTGCCAGTGCCACCAGCCGCTGCCGGTCGGCGCATCGGGATCGTAGGCGAAGACGGCATAGGCTTCGGTGCCGGCCGGCGCGCCTTGCCACGACAGTTGGGGCGAGCGGTTGCCGCCACCACAGCCAAAGCCCTGGAATTCCTGGGCGGCGTTCATGATTTTTCCGTGGGCGATGTCGGTGCTGGACAGGGTGAAGGTCTCGGCCTGGACCGGGGCGGTTGCCAGTACGGCGAGCGGGAAAATAGTCTGGAGGAGGTGGCGCATGCGTGCAATCCCTGGTTCTTGAGTTGAGAAAGCCGCAGCTTACGGCGCTGGAGCCCGGGATGTTAGTGCAAAAACCGTCAACTTTTATCCACTTCAATTATCCGTTTCATTTACGCTTTCGCGCGGCGCCCCTCGAACAAGTCCGCCATCTCCCGCAAGCCCGCCGTCAGGCATTCCAGCGCGGCCGACACGCGCGGCACGCCGCGCAACTGGCGTGGCGTCAGCAGCCACAGTTGCGAGCGGAAGTCCGTCAGCAATGGCGACACGCGCCGCAGATGCGGACTGGTGTCGCCCAGGTAGCACGGCAGGATGCCGATACCCAGCCCGGTTTCCAGCAGCCGCGCCACGGCCAGCGTGCTGGAACAGCGTATGGCCGCGCGCCGCATCAGGCCCTGGCTCTGCAGCCAGCGCGAGGATGCCAGGTGCGCCAGTGTGTCGTCGACCGTGATCCAGGTTTGCTGGTGCAGGTTGTCGTCGGACACGGCAGGCCAGCCCAGTGGCGCATAAATCGCCACCTCGATATGGCACACCACGCGGCCGATCAAGTCGCCATCGGGTTCGCCGCCCGCGCGCAGCGCGATATCGGCTTCGCGCTGGCGGATATTGGCCAAGCGTTCTTCGACCACCAGGTTGATGCTCACTTGCGGCAAGTCGCGCCGGCACTGGGCCAGCAGCGGCGGCACGATGCCGGGCACCATGGTTTCCGTGGTGGTCAGGGTCAGGCGGCCTTGCGCGGCCAGGGCGCTGTCGCGGTCCAGTTCCTTCAGGCGCTGTTCAAACTCTTCGGCCAGCGCCAGCAGCGCGGCCGCCGCTTCCGTGGGCCGGTAACCCTGGCGGCTGCGCTCGAACAGGGTGGCGCCGACGGCAACTTCGATGTCGCGGATGCGCCGGAACAGCGTCGGATGGCTGGACCCCAGCATTTCCGCGGCTTTGGACAGGGAACCGTGGCGGGCGACCGCCAGCACGACCTGGAAATCATTCCATGCGAGGTGCTGGGTGTTCATGCGTTGTTCACCGGTGAAATCGTGTCGTTCATGTGATGGCTGTCGGCGACAGGCAAGGGTGGAGACAATGGCTTCATTCTTACAGGAGGTTCAACATGTTCCGTCACATTGTATTCGCATTGGCTTTACTGGTTGGCAACAACGTTACTGCATCGGAATCGGCTGCCTGCAGCACGGCCGAGTATAAGCAGTTTGATTTCTGGATTGGTAACTGGGAAGCACTGGACCGTGACGGCAAGCTGCTGGGACATACCCTGATTGAAAAGATCGAGCAGGGCTGTGTGCTGCAAGAGTGGTGGCGCGGCAATGGCGCGGAAAACGGCGCCGGCACCAGCCTCAGCATGTATGACCGCAAGCATAAGCTGTGGCGCCACGTGTGGAACAGCGCCATGGGCACCTTCGCCCCCATCGATGGCGGCATGCAGGGCGGGCGCATGCTGATGACCGGGTACCTCGTCAACAGCAAGGGCGAGCGCGAATTCCACCGCACCGTGTGGGAACCGGTGCCGGGAGGCGTGCACCACCGCTGGGATTCCACCACGGATGGCGGCGTGACGTGGAACGTGATTCATGAAGCGTGGCTGCGCCGTACCGATAAAGTGCTGCAGAAATAAGTCCTATCCCAGCAGCCCGGTCAGGAATTCAATAAACCGCTGGGTTTTCGCCGGCAGCAGCCGGGTTTCCGTCACCGCGTAGACCGGCACGTCCGGTCCGCGCCAGCCGGGCAGCACGCGGACCAGGGCGCCGGCCGCCACGTCGCCCGCCACGATTTCCGGCGCCACCAGCGCGATGCCCATATCTTGCAGCGCCAGCCGCTGCATCATGCCGATGCTGTTGACGTGGAAGCGGCCATGGACGGCCACTTCCACGGGGCCGCCGGCGGCGTCGCCATGCAGCCGCCAGCTTGGCGGCTGGCGCAGCATCGGCAGGCATTCATGATGGGCCAGGTCTGCCGGGTGTTGTGGCGTGCCGGCGCGGGCGAGATAGGCGGGCGACGCATACAGGTAACGGGGCAGGTCGGCCAGCTTGCGGGCGATCAGCGTGGAATCGGGCAGTTCCCCCATGCGGATCGCCAGGTCGAACGGTTCGGCCACCAGGTCGACCTTGCGCGGTGTCAGGTCGAGTTCAAAGCGGATGCCGGGATAGCGCTGCGCAAAGGCGCCCAGGTGCGGCGCCAGGAAAATCGTGGCGAAATCCACCGGCACCGATACCCGCAGCAGGCCGCTGGGCTGCTCCAGCATCTCGCCCAGTTGCTGGTGCGCCAGCCGCGCTTCTTCGACGATGCGGTGGCAGCGCTCGTAATACAGCAAACCCGCTTCCGTCATTTCAATGCGGCGCGTGGTCCGGTGCAGCAGGCGCAGGCCGATGGCTTGTTCCAGGCCGCTGATGCGGCGCGACACCGTGGCAATCGGCATGCCGATCGCTTCCCCGGCGCGGCGGAAGCTTTTGGCTTTGACCACTTCGACAAACAGCGCCATGTCGTTCAGTAATTCCATGTTTGATTGATTCATTGGTGGATCAATGTTCTCCAAAATACCATATTTATCTCATCAGGATCGTGGGCGATGATGGCGGCATGCCTCCCACCCTTACAAGGAATCCATGATGAGCAAGCTGTTTGAATCCGTCACCATTGGCCGTTACACCCTGCAAAACCGCCTCGCGATGGCGCCGATGACGCGCTCGCGCGCCCAGGCCGATGGCACGCCCGGTGCGCTGACGGCCGAGTATTACAGCCAGCGCGCCAGCGCGGGCCTGATCGTCACCGAAGGATTGCAGCCATCGGACGACGGCCAGGGTTACCTGTTCACGCCGGGCATTTACACCGATGCGCACGTCGCCGGCTGGAAGCAGGTCACGGACGCCGTGCACGCGCGGGGCGCGCGCATCTTTTTCCAGTTGATGCACGCGGGCCGCATGTCTCACCCGGACAATACGCCGCACCACCGCCAGGGCGTCGCGCCGTCCGCGATCGCCCCGGGCACGGGCATGTTCACGATGACGGGCATGCAAGAGATTCCTGCGCCGCGCGCGCTCTCCACCGGGGAAGTGCGGCAAACCGTGAACGACTTCCGCCATGCCGCGCGCCGCGCAATCGACGCGGGCGCCGACGGTGTCGAACTGCATGGCGCCAATGCCTACCTGATCCAGCAATTCTTTGCGCCCAGCGCCAATACCCGCACCGACGCCTATGGCGGTTCGCTGGAAAACCGCGCCCGCTTTGCGATTGACGTGGCGCGCGCGGTGGCCGAGGAAATCGGCGCCGACCGCACCGCGATCCGCCTGTCGCCCGGCGCCACCCTGTGGGGCATCGACGAGGGGGCGGAAGGGCCGGACCTGTACCGCTACCTGATTTCGGAACTCGACAAGCTGGGACTGGCCTATGTGCACGTGATGCACCAGGGCGACGAAGCGCTGCTGGCCGACATCCGCAAGCTGTGGCGCGGCACCTTGGTGCTGAACCGTCCGGGCCGGCCGCGTGAACTGGTGGGCAGCGATGTCGCCACCGGCCTGGCGCAAGTGGAATCGTATGGCCAGATGGCGCTGGCCAACCCGGATTTTGTCGAGCGCCTGAAAACCAATGCGCCAATGAACGACGCCGACCGCGCCTCGTATTTTGGCGGCGGCGCGCAGGGCTACACCGACTATCCGGCGCTGGCCCTGCTAGCCGGCTGAGACCGTGCAAGGCTGGGGCGCCAAAGCACGCTCCCCAACGACAAAGTACATGTCGATGTCGCCTTTTCCTTTTGCCGCCACTTTGCCACGGTATTCGCAATGGAAGTGTTCACGGGCCAGATCGCTGGTGTAGGCCGAGACGTTGACCTTGCCCGCTTCGCCAGAGCTCTCCATCCGCGACGCGATATTGACGGTGTCGCCCCAGATATCGAATGCATATTTGCGCTTGCCGACCACGCCCGCCACGACGGGGCCTGAATGGATGCCGACCCGCAGCATCCATTTGAAGGTGGCGGTGCGGTTGCGCTGTTCGATGTAGGCCACCATTTTCAATCCCGCACGGACGCAGCGCTGTGCATGGTCGGGACACGCTTTGGGCAGGCCGGCTGCCGCCATATAGGCGTCGCCGATGGTTTTGATTTTCTCGACACCGCATTCGTCGGTAATGTCGTCGAACGCCGCAAAGATTTCGTTGAGTTCCGCGATCATGCGGTCGGCTGGCATGGTTGCCGCTGCATTTGTAAACCCGGCGAAGTCCGTGAAGAGGACGGTGGCCGACTCGTGCCGTGCTGGCGCGGCTTGGCCTTTTTTTTCAAGCTCATCCACCAGTTCAATGGGCAGGATGTTATAGAGCAGCTCCCTGGTCCGTGATTGCTCGCGTTGCAGTTCGCCAGTGCGCTCCAGCACTCGCTGCTCCAGTTCCTGCTCGGAGCGGCGCAGCGCGTCGACTTTGGCTTGGCGCGCTTCCAGCATCTGCAAATGTTTGCGGTAAACCTTGTCGGCGAGCGCAAGCGCCGTCACGAACAGTTCAAATGCGGAAGCCCACATAATGTAAACCAATGGCATCGCATGGCCTTGGCTCACATGCCAGGTGCAGTAGATCGCTGCGAACGAAACAGGAAGGTAGGCCACAATGACAAAGCGGGCGGCGCGATTTCCTTGCCGCGCAACCATGTAAACGGCGGCAAGCATCAGCGGCAAAAGCGGGGAATAGGCAATGATCCCGAACAGATTGATGCGTTGCAGAGTGGATGCGGATGCCGGGAAGATGGCTGGAAACGCCGTGGCCGTCAGTTCGGCGGCAATCAGCGCAGTCGTGACGCCAGCCGTTAACACGACAGCGCGCCAGGTACGGGGCACGGCGTTGGGGGCGTCAATCAGCCGGGAAATAAACATGCATGGGAATATGACGCTGAGCGCTACCGAACCACTCCATGTTATCTGGGCGAAAACCGGCCAGTCAGGCCAGAATTCCCGGAATGCCGACCCGTATCCACCGACGTTACAACAGACGGCAAGCGCCACCGCAAACAGTGACAGGACATAGTTCAAATGATTTATATCCCGCAGGTAGGCCCACAACATCAGGTTCACAATGGCCAGCGCGGCGGCCATGCCCAGATAGGCGCTCCATTGCATCGATTCGGACCGTTGCTGCGCCTCGAAATCGGCAGGGCGCCATAACGATAAATGCATGGCGATGTGCTGGTAGCCCGTGGAGCGTACGCGCAGATAGACCTGTACTGGTTGCCCTGCCTGGACGGCAATCGGGAATACGAAATTGTCAGTCAACAGCGGACGGTGGGAGAATGGAAAACGGCTGCCTGCCTCCATGTGCCGGATTTGCCCGTTCGGCGCAATGACGTAGACATCCGCCTCCTGTACGGTACGGTTGCCGGTATCGAGCCAATAGACGGTGTTATCAGCGCTGGCAATGTCGATGCGTATCCAATGTGCGGCGGTGGAAAAGCCAGGATTGGGGTGCTGCCGTGTGAAACGATGGGCAAATAATGGTGAACGTACCGCATCGATTTGCAATCCGCCGTCAGGGTCTTCCAACACCCAGGACTGCTGTGACAAATCCGTCGGTGCGGCCGCCGCCGAACCGACGCAGAGCAGGCAGAGTACTGTCCACAATACGTTCAACAGCGTTCGGATCGGATGCATGGCAAGGCCTTTGGGTCAACAAATTGAGGCGCAGAATCGCACAGCCACACGCGGATGTAAACCACACGGCAGGCAAATAACGCGTCCCAGGCGGTTTTCCGGCGGGCTAGCCCGCTACTATGATTAAAGGTACAATGCCGCCCATAACGTGTATGGTGCCCTCCCGCTTGTCTGCCGGAGGGTGAAACGGGAAGCCGGTGACGTGCGGAGTTTTCATTCCGCGCCAGTCCGGCGCAGCCCCCGCTGCTGTATGCCTGACGACTTCGATCGTACGCCACTGTGCTTTGCACGGGAAGGCAGGATCGGAGGAGGATGACGGCAAGCCAGAAGACCGGCCATCACGATGCATTGTGCAAAACCCGGGGTGTTGGTTTTGCCGGTGGGCGGTTCGTATCTTTTCCTGTTCTTCGTTGCCGCGTGCTTTGGTCACGCGGCGTCTTTGCGCGTTCCGGCAAGAACACGGCCGCCCGTTACATTATGCGTGCCTGGCACGCGGTTACTGGTACCGCCCGTGAAAACGAAAACTTTAGTCAGGTTGTTCGCCGCGCTTCTGTGCGCGTTCGTCCTTGCGCCCGCGTCCGCGCTCTCATCCGCCAAGGCCGCCACCTTGTTCGCCCTCGTCACGGAACGCTCCGCGCCCATCGCCGTCGAAGCGGCGCACCGCCACCTCGCCAGCCATCCGCAAGATCGTATCCTGCTGCGCACCCCCGCGCAATTCATGGCGGCCGATGAACGGCAAGTGGCGCAGTGGCTGGGCCAGGCCGATACCGTGCTGGCCGTGGCGCTGTTTGGCGATCCCGCCCGCCGCCTGAAAGATGCGCTGCCGCGCCATGCGAAGGCGAAAGCCGTCGTGCTGGCGATGAATGGCGAGGCCACGCTGAGCCTGATGAGCCGTAATTTAAGCCGCGACGCCAACGGCAGCCTGCAAGGCTTTGCGCCGGAAACCCTGCGCCAGCTGTCCACGGAACAGCCGCCCGCCAGCGCGCTGCAGGCGGCGCAGGCGCATCCGGCCGCGCGCCACTGGCTGGCCGCGCGCCAGTTGTGGCAGGCGGGCGGCGTCGGCAACACCGCCGCGCTGTTTTCCCACCTGCTCAATCCCGCCGTCGCCTTGATCGCGCCGCTGCCGGAACCGACCTTGCGTGTGCGTGCCGGAAACCGGGAACTGGCCGATGGCGCGGCATGGGGCAAGGGCGCGCAGCTGGGACTGCAGGCGCGGCCGACTGTCGTGGTGCTGGATTTGTCCAACATGGATGGCATGGTGCCGGCGCAACTGTGCCAGCGCATCGAACAGCAGGGCCGCCAGTGCGTGCAAGTGTTGCCGCGCTGGGGTGGGGCGTCGCGCGAAGCGCTGGAACGCTTGCCGGACCTGATCGCGCCGGCGCAGCCGGCCGCCGTGGTGGTGTTGCAGGACTTCGTGGTGGGCGCGGCCGAAGGCCGAGAAGCCGTGTCGGACGCGTTCAAGAAACTCGATGTGCCGTTATTCAAAGCCATCCGCCTGTCGGACCGCACGGCCGCGCAATGGCGGCTGTCGCCGGACGGCTTGCCGCCGGATTCGGTGCAATACCGCGTGGCGCTGCCGGAGCTGCAAGGCATAGGCCAGCCGATCGTGGTGGCGGCGCTGGGCCAGGCCCGGCGCGATCCGCAAACCGGAATAGAAAACCGTCCGCCGGTCATGCTGGAGGCCGAAGCGCAGCGGCTGGCGGCGCGGGTCGACCGCTGGGTGGCGCTGCGCCACAAGGCCAACCGCGACAAGAAGGTCGCGCTGATTTATTACAACCACCCGCCGGGCCGGCAAAACATCGGCGCCGACAACCTGAACGTGCCGGCATCGCTGTTCGACATGCTGCATGCCATGAAAAACGCCGGCTACTCGGTCGGCGACTTGCCCGCATCGCCGGAAGCGTTGCTGGACCAGATCATGGCGCACGGCGTGAACTTGCCGGAAGACCGCGCCGCGCTGCGGGAATTGAGCGCCACTGTTAATAGCGTCAGCGCGCAAGACTACCAGCGCTGGTTCGGCGCCTTGCCGCCGCGCGTGCAGGGTGAAATGACGCGCGGCTTGCTGGGCCGGTTGCATGCCGATGTGCTGGAAGCGGAAGCTGCCGGTGAATGGCTGCTGGGCCGCAAGCTGGCCGAAGTCGTCATCAAGGAATTGCAGCACCTGGTCGAAGGCGCCGACCATCCGCAACGGGCGGCCGCGATCCGCGACCTGGCGGCGCTGGCCGACGGTTATCACCGCTGCCTGGACGCGAAACCCGCGCGCCGCTGTGCCGCGCTGGCGGCGCTGAACCGCCGCGTGTCCGGTTATGGCATCGAAGGGTTGAAGGGGTGGGGCGCGGCGCCCGGCAAGATCATGGTCGACAGCGGCAAGCTGCTGGTGCCGGGCCTGGTGTTCGGCAATGTGTTCATCGGCCCGCAACCGCCGCGCGGCTGGGAAGTGGACGAGGAACTGTTGCACGCCAATACCAGCATCACGCCGCCGCACCAGTACCTGGCGTTTTATCACTGGCTGCGCGACCGCTTTAAAGCCGACGCGCTGGTCCACGTGGGCCGCCACTCCACCTATGAATTCCTGCCCGGTAAAGCGGTAGGCCTCAGTGCCGACGATTATCCGAGCCTGGTGGGTGCGGATTTGCCGGGCGTGTATCCGTACATCGTCGATGGCGTGGGCGAGGGCACGCAAGCCAAGCGCCGTGGCCTGGCCGTCATGGTCGACCATTTGACGCCGCCGCTGGCCAGCACGCCGCTGTATGACGAATTGCTGGCGCTGCGCCAGGTGGTGGAAAGTTTTGAGGCGGCCAGTTCCGAATCGCTGAAAGCGCAGGCGGCGCAACTGATACGCGACAAAGTCACGGCGCTGAACTTGAAGGCGGAACTGGAAGCGTCGATGGCCGACGTGCTGGAAGTGCGCGGCATCGGCTTCGATGCGGCCGACGACGATTTGCTGGCGCACGAAGTGGGCCACTATCTCACCAAGCTGCAGGAAAAGTTTATGCCGTATGGCTTGCATATCTTTGGCCGCCCGTGGGAACAAAAGTCGCTCGACCTGATGCTCGATTCCATGCAAAAGGGCGGCGTCGGCGGTCCGGACGTGGCGCACAAGCTGGCCGATTCGCCGCGCCTGGAAATGCAGGCGCTGCTGGCCGGCCTCGATGGCCGCTTCATCGAGCCGGGCAAGGGCAACGACCCGCTGCGCTCGCCGGAATCGCTGCCCACCGGCCGCAACTTCCACGCGGTCGATGGCGACATCTTGCCGACCAAACTCGGTTACCAGTTGGGCGCGGCCATGGCGGCCAAGGCCATGGCGCGCGACAAGAACCCGCAGGGCAGCGAGGGTGTGCTGCTGTGGGCGTCCGACGCGGTGCGCGACGAAGGCGTGATGGTGGCGTTCACCCTGGCGCTGATGGGCGCGGAGCCGGTATGGAACGCGCGCGGCATCGTCACCGACGTGCGCCTGGTGCCGGGCGCGCCACGGCGCGATGCGCTGGTGACGACCTCCGGCCTGTTCCGCGACCTGTATCCGAACCTGAACCGCCTGATCGACCGAGCCGGGCGGCTGGCGCTGGCCGCGTCCGCCGGCGCCATCGTGGAACGCGAGCCGGCGCTGAAGGAAGCCATGTTGGCCGCGCTGGCGCCATTGGGCAGCGTGGCGGCGGTGCCGTGGGGGGGCGAAGCCGCGGCCGGCAACCGCGTGGCGCATGAATGGCTGGTGCGCACCAAGGCGCTGGCGCTCTCCGGCATGCCGCTGGCCGATGCCGGCCGCGCCGCCGCGCTGCGCGTGTTTGGCGATGCGCCGGGCGCTTATGGCGCCGGTGTCAACCGGCTGACCGAGCGTTCCGGCGCCTGGCGCGAGCGCGATGAAATCGGCCGCGCCTACCGCAACCGCATGGGCCACGCCTATGGCCTCGACAACGCCGGTGAAGCCAGCCATGCCGCGTTTGACGTGGCGCTGGACGGCATTACCCGCACTTACCATGGGCGCGCCAGCAACCTGTATGGGCTGCTCGACAACAACGATGCGTTTGATTACCTGGGCGGCTTGTCGCTGGCGGTGGAAGGGCGCACCGGCCGGGTGCCGGAAGCGATGATCTTGCAGCACGCGCAGCCGGGACAGGCCGATGTGGAACCGCTGGCCGCCGCGCTGCTGGGTGAACTGCGCGGACGATTCCTGAATCCGGCCTGGCTCAAACCCCTGATGGAGCACGGTTACTCGGGCGCCCGCACCATGGGCCAGGAATTTTTGGAAAACCTGTGGGGCTGGCAAGTGACCCGCCCCGACCTGGTGAAAAACTGGGCGTGGGACGACGTCAAGTCCGTGTACTTCGACGATGCCCACAAACTGGGCTTGCCGCAATTCCTTGCCCAAGGCAATAACGCGCACGTCAAGGCGCACATGCTGGCGATCTTCATGGTGGCGGCGGAAAAGGGGTACTGGAAGACCGATCCCGCCACCATCCGCAAGATGGGCGGCGAACTGGCGCGCCTGGTGGCGGCCAATGGCTTGCCGGGCAGCGGACATACCAAACCGGACCATCCGATGTGGCAATGGCTGGCGCCGCAGCTGGGCGAGGCCGAGGCGCAGGCGCTGGGTGTGACCCTGGCGCGGGCCCGTGGCGAGATGTTGCCGGCGGCTGGATTGCCTGCCGCGCCCTCTGTCGCTGTACCCGCAGGCGCGCCCGCCAATACGCCGGCTGCGGAGCAAGCCGCCGCGCCGCGCGCGGCGGAAGCGGAAGCTGCTCCCGCGCCAGCGCCGCGCGCCTATGAATTGACCGAACAGGCGCCGCCGCAGCGGGCCGCCGTGGTGCATGTCATCGGAATGCTGGCGGCGCTGGCGGCGGGGATTGCGCTGTTCGGGCTGGGACTGTGGCGCGGTAGCGTTGGCGTCAAATCCGTAGGGCGGTTTCGCGCCAGCGAAGCCGCCATGCCGGCGTCACCACCAGCTCAGGAAGCACCGGGATGCACGCATGGCGGCTCGATACCCCCGAACCGCCCTACGCATTTGGCAAAACGACGAAGCGAACTGCCTCTGACGGACTGATTTTACTTTCTACTTTATCTGGAGACACTCATGACTGAAACCCTGAATTTCGCCTGGCTGCACGACGGCGTCAGCCTGCTGCTCACCCCGGCGTTACTGGCCTTGCTGGCCGCCTGCGCGGTGGCCATCGCCGAGGCGGGTATCGCCTGCGGCGAGCGTTTTTATGGCTTGTCGAAGCTGGCCGCCAACAGCAATGCGGCGCAAGTGCAGGCCGTCGCACGCCGCCGCCTGGAGCGCGCCGACCTGCTGTCGCGCATTCCGCCGATGCTGGGCCTGATGGCCACCATCATTCCGCTCGGACCTGGCCTGGCGGCACTGGGACAAGGCGATCCGGCGAAGCTGGCCAGCGCCGTCACGGTGGCTTTCGACGCCACGGTATTGGGCCTGGTGGCCGGTATCGCCGGCCTGGTGATCGGCAAGCTGCGCCGCCGCTGGTATGAAGAATTGCTGGAAACACTCGAGGCACAGGACGAGCGCGCAGCACAACCCGCCGTGGAGCTGGCGGCATGAATGGGCCGCTAACGCATGTGCCGGCAAAGAGCGCGCCGCCGAAAAAGCGCCTGCGCCTGTATTCGCGCCTCGACGCGCGGTTTGACCAGAGCGATGAAGACCCGCGCGCCAGTCTGGTGAACCTGGTGGACGTGATGCTGGTGTTCGCCTGTGGCCTGATTGCCGCCATCGCCGGCGCGCAAGGCGGCTTCACGGCGCCCAAGCCGGTGGAGAAGGGACGCCAGATCGAACGCCCGGCCACCGGCATCACGGAATCGGGCAGCGGCTATGACCGCGTCGGGGAAGTGTTCCGCGATCCGAAGACGGGCAAGCTGGTGCTGATCGAACCGGCGCCGCAGCGCGGCAAGCCTGCGCAATAGGGCGGCGCAATACGGCGGCGTTACATCCGGACGTATTGCGCGCCCGCCGCCACACTTCCCGCACAATTTTTTTCTACCATCCGCCTTACCAGGCGATTACGAGGTCATTCCATGCTCCATACCCGGGCAACCTTGATGGCGGGCTGCATTGCCGCCTGCTTTACGACGCACGCGGCGGCGCACCACGCCGCCGACGAAGCCGCGAAGGACGCGGCGCCACTGGCCGTGGTGCAAGTCACAGGCCACTATAACAACGCGGTCGGCACGTCCGACGCGGCCAGCCAGGGCAGCATCACCGCCGATCTGATTGCCGCCCGTCCCGCCATGCGCACGGCGGAATTGCTGGAATTCGTTCCCGGCATGATCGTCACGCAGCACAGCGGTGACGGCAAGGCCAGCCAGTACTTCCTGCGCGGCTTCAACCTCGACCACGGCACCGACTTCGCCACCTTCGTCGACGGCATGCCGGTCAATATGCGCACGCACGCGCATGGCCAGGGCTATACCGACCTGAATTTCCTGATCCCGGAACTGGCCCAGCGTATCGACTATAAAAAGGGGCCGTACTTTGCCGATGAAGGCGACTTCGCCTCGGCCGGCGCGGCGCACATCCGCCTGGCGGACAAGTTGCAGGAAGGGCTGGCCAGCCTGGCGCTGGGCGGTTCGGGTTACCGGCGCGGCTTGCTGGCCGACTCGTTCAGCGCCGGCCGTGGCACCTTGCTGTATGGCGCGGAACTGACCACCAATGATGGACCGTGGGACTTGCCGCAGCGGGTGCGCAAATATAACGGCGTGCTGCGCTACAGCCAGGGCAGTCCCGGCGATGGCTTCAGTTTGACCGGCATGGCGTTTTCCAACCGCTGGCAATCGACCGACCAGATTCCGCTGCGCGCGGTGCAATCGGGACTGATCGGCCGCTTCGGCAATATCGATCCCACCGATGGCGGTGAAAGCAGCCGTTACAGCCTGTCATACACCCAGCGCATGCGCACGGATTCCGGCATGCTGGAATTCGATGCCTACGCGCTGCGCTCGACCCTGACCCTGACCAGCAACTTCACCTATTACCTGGACAACCCGGCCGATGGCGACCAGCACAGCCAGCGCGAACAGCGCAAGATGGCCGGTGCGAACCTGGCGCAATCCTGGCGCACCGATTTCGCCGGACTGGAAATGCACAACCGGGCCGGGATACAAACCCGCTTCGACCGGCTGTCGCCCGTCGGTATCTATGAAACCACGGGCGGCGCCACGGCCGGCATCGTGCGTGAAGACCGCGTGCGCGAATCGAGCGCGGGCTTGTATGTGGAAAACACCACGCAATGGCAGCCATGGCTGCGCAGCATGGCGGGCGCGCGCTATGACGCTTACCGCTTCAATGTCGCCGGCAGCGATCCGGTTAACGGCACCGCCAACAGCGGCAGAACCCGGGCCCACCTGGTTTCTCCCAAGCTGTCGCTGATGTTCGGCCCGTGGCAGCGCACGGAAGCCTTCGTTAACTTCGGCAAGGGTTTCCACAGCAACGACGGGCGCGGCACGGTGCAAACCCGCCTGCCGGATGGCAGTCCGACCGACCCGGTGACGCCGCTGGTGTCGACCCGGGGCAGTGAAATCGGCCTGCGCTCGGAAATCATCCCGGGCCTGCAAAGCTCGCTGGCGCTGTGGCGTTTGAATATCGATTCCGAATTGCTGTTCATTGGCGATGCCGGTGAAACCGAAGCCACGCGCCCCAGCCGCCGCCGTGGCATCGAATGGAACAACCATTATGTGGTGTCGTCAATGCTGCTGTTCGACCTCGACGTGGCCGCCTCGCGCGCGCGCTATGCCGATACCAGCCCGGATGGCGACCGCATTCCCGGCGCGCTGAACCGCGTGCTGTCGTTCGGCGCGACAGTGCGCAATTTCGGCGCGTGGTCGGGCAGTTTCCAGCTGCGCCATTTCGGCCCGCGTCCATTGCTGGAAGACGCCAGCATCAAATCAAAGGCCACCACGCTGGCCTATGCCCGCGCGGCCTACCAGCTGGGCAAGCACACCAATGTCTCGCTGGACATCTTCAACCTGTTCGACAAAAAAGCCAGCGACATCGATTACTACTACCGTTCGCGCCTGCCGGGCGAAGCGGCCGAAGGCGTCGATGACATCCACTTCCACCCGGTGGAGCGGCGCTCGTTCAGGCTGACCCTGGCGCACCATTTCTGACCTGGCGCGCATAGGCGATAAACGCTTGCAGGTAATCGATGGCGCGATCGGCTTCCCGTATGCCGAGGTGGATGTGCTTGTGGATGCCGTCATTGCCCAGCCGCAGCGTGCGTAGTTGCAGCTGCGGCGCGTAGTCGGTCACCAGCCATTTCGGCAGCGCCGTCACACCGCGCCCGCTGGCCACCATTTGCAGCATGATGTCGGTGGTTTCAATGGTCTTGTGCTTCTTTGGCAGGCAATTGGCGGGCAGCAGGAACAGGTTGTAGATATCGAGGCGGTCGACCGGTACCGGATAAGTGATCAGTGTTTCTTCCGCCACCTGCTGCGGCGTGACTTGCCGCTGTCCGGCCAGGTGGTGGTCCTGGTGCACCACCAGCACCTGCTCATAATCAAACACCGGTTCAAACACCAGGCCCGGTTTGTTGACCGGGTCCGGCGTCACCAGCAAGTCGATTTCATAGCCAAACAGCGCGCCGATGCCGCCGAACTGGAACTTTTGTTTGACGTCCACGTCCACCAGCGGCCAGTGCGCCAGGTAGGGCGAGACAATCTTCAACAGCCACTGGTAGCATGGGTGGCACTCCATGCCGATGCGCAGCGAACCCCGCTCTCCCTGGGCGAACTGGCGCAAGCGGTCTTCCGCCAGGTTCAGTTGCGGCACGATGCGCTGCGCCACCGCCAGCAGGAACTGGCCGGCCTGCGTCAGCCGCAGGCTGCGGCCTTCGCGCAGCCAGATATCGGTGCCGAGCTGCTGTTCCAGCTTTTTCATGCTGTGGCTCAGCGCCGACTGCGTCACGCACAGCACGTCGGCGGCGGCGGTCAGCGACCCCTGTTTTTCAACTTCCAGCACGATGGCCAGGTGGATGCGTTCAAGCATAGTAAAAATCCATGAGTAAAACTCATTGATGTGTGAGAAAAGACCATTTTACGTCATGGATTGCAGTCTTTACCATGGCTGAACTGATCACATTTCACGGAGTATCCATGACCATCGTCCACAACCTCGGCTTTCCCCGCATTGGCGCCAAACGCGAATTGAAATTCGCACTGGAGTCGTACTGGAAAGGCGATTCGACGCGCGACGCGCTGACCGCCGTGGGCGCCGCGCTGCGCCAGCGCCACTGGCAACAGCAGTCCGCCCTCGACCTGGTTCCGGTCGGGGACTTTTCGTTCTACGATCAGGTGCTGGACATGAGTTTTACCTTGGGGAACTTGCCGCAACGCGTGCAAGGCTTCCATGGCGATGCGCTGGATAACTACTTCCGCGTGGCGCGCGGCCGTTCCGCCCAAAGCACTGAACATCACGCCTGCTGCGGCGGCGTGGCGGCCGGTGAAATGACCAAGTGGTTCGACACCAATTACCACTACATCGTGCCGGAATTCACGGCCGCCACGGCTTTTACGCTCGATGCTTCGCGCCTGCTGGAACAACTGGCGGAAGCGCAGGCGCAGGGCCTCAACGCCAAGCCGGTGATCGTGGGGCCGGTGACGTACCTGGCGCTGGGCAAGGCCAAGGATGGTTCGAACAAGCTCGATCTGCTCGACAGCCTGCTGGCCGCCTATACGCAATTGCTCGATACCCTGGCGGCGCACGGGGTCGAGTGGGTACAGGTCGATGAACCTATCCTGGTGACGGAACTCGACGCGGACTGGCAGTACGCGTTCAACTATGCCTACCACCAGCTGAAGGTGTCCCGGGTCAAGTTACTGGTGGCGACGTATTTCGGCCAACTGCAGGAAAACACGTACCTGGCGGCCAACCTGCCGGTGGCGGGCTTGCACGTGGACGCCATCAATGGCCAGGACGATGTGCGTCCGCTGTTGAATTTGCTGCCGCCCCATAAAGTGCTGTCGCTGGGCGTGATCAATGGCCGCAATATCTGGAAGACGGATTTGACGGCGACCCTGGACTGGCTGGAACCGCTGGCGCGGCAACTGGGCGAGCGGTTGTGGATCGCGCCATCGTGCTCGCTGCTGCACGTGCCGGTGGACCTGGACAGCGAGCAGCAGCTCGATGCGGAGATTCGCTCGTGGCTGGCCTTTGCGCAGCAAAAGCTCGGGGAATTGCAGGTGCTGGCGCAGGCGCTGCGCCATGGCCGCGCGTCCGTGCAGGCCGAACTCGCAGCGAACCAGGCCGCGCTGGCGGCGCGCCGCGCATCGCCGCGCGTGCACAACCCGCAAGTGCGGCAAGCCGTTGCGCAAATCAACGCCAGCCTGGGCGCGCGCCGCAGCGGCTATGCCGAGCGCGCGGCGCGGCAGGCGGCGCTGTTGCAATTGCCGGCCTATCCGACCACCACCATCGGCTCGTTCCCGCAAACGGCGGAGATCCGCCAGGCCCGCAGCGCGTTCAAGGCCGGCGCGCTGGAGCCGGCGGCCTACAACACCGCGATGAAAGAAGAAATCGCCCGCAGCGTACGCGAACAGGAAGCGCTGGGGCTGGACGTGCTGGTGCACGGCGAGGCGGAACGCAACGACATGGTGGAATACTTTGGCGAACAGCTGGAAGGGTATGCGTTCACCCAGTTCGGCTGGGTGCAGTCGTATGGCTCGCGCTGCGTCAAGCCGCCGATCCTGTTTGGCGACATCAGCCGCCCGCGCGCCATGACGGTGGCGTGGACCAGCTATGCGCAATCGCTGACCGACAAACCCATGAAAGGCATGCTGACCGGCCCCGTGACGATCTTGAACTGGTCGTTCGTGCGGGATGACCAGCCGCGTTTCGTGTCGTGCCAGCAACTGGCGCTGGCGATCCGCCAGGAAGTGCTGGACCTGGAACAGGCCGGCGTGCGCGTAATCCAGATCGATGAAGCGGCGCTGCGCGAAGGCTTGCCGTTGCGGCGCGGCCAGTGGCAGGCGTACCTGGACTGGGCGGTGGAATCGTTCCGCATCACGGCCAACGGCGTGCAAGACCAGACGCAAATCCACACCCACATGTGCTATTCGGAATTCAACGACATCATCGCGTCGATCGCCGCCATGGATGCCGACGTGATCACGATCGAGACGTCGCGTTCGGACATGGAATTGCTCGATGCCTTCGACCACTTCAATTATCCGAACCAGATCGGTCCCGGCGTGTATGACATCCACTCGCCAAACATTCCGACCCGCGAACACATCGTGCAACTGATGCACAAGGCTGCGGAGCGCATTCCCGCCGAGCGCCTGTGGGTCAACCCGGATTGCGGCCTGAAAACGCGCCAGTGGGGAGAAGTGCTGCCGGCGCTGGCCAACATGGTGGCGGCGGCAAGGGAGCTGCGCCAGGCGGCGTAAGGGGGCCGGCTTGAACGCCATGGCATCTGCGCCATGGCGTCACGGTACGATGGCCTGCTTCAAGGCGAACGGGCCATCCGCCAACTGCTCCTGCAGGAAGCGCACGCACACGCGCACCTTGGCCGACGTGGCCAGGCGCACGGTGCTGGCGGCCCAGATATCGGCATGCTGCCAGTAACCGGGCAGCACCGGCGCCAGCCGGCCCGCCATCACATCGTCATGCACGTCCCAGCTGGCCGGAAATAAAATGCCGTGGCCATCGATGGCCCACGCGCGCAGGATTTCCGAATGGTTCGACGCCAGCCGCGCGGTGACTTTGACTTTTTCGCTTCCCTGCGCGCTCTCCGCCTTCCAGACGCCGAACGGCTGGTGCCGTTCGCGCAGCACCAGGCAGTCATGCTGGCTCAGTTCCTGCAGCGTGGCGGGCACGCCGCGCCGCGCGAGATAGGAGGGCGCCGCATACAGGTAGCGTTTGCTGGAGGCGATGCGGTGCGCCACCAGGTGCGGTTCCGCCACTTCGCCGACCTGGATGTCGAGGTCGATATTTTCCGCCATCAGGTCGACCCGGCGGTCCACCACGTCCAGGCTGATATCGAGCGCCGGATAGCGCTGCGCCAGCAGCGAGATCACCGGCGCGATGTGCTTGCGCCCGAGGCGGAAGCTGGTCGTCACCCGCAGCGCGCCACGCGGGTCGAGCCGGTCGCCGGCCACCGTGTCGCCCATGTTTTCCACGCTGTCGAAGATCTGCTGCGCCGACGCATAGACACGCTCGCCGTCGTCCGTCACGGTGACCCGCCGCGCGGCGCGGTGGAACAGCGTCACGCCCAGCGACTTTTCCAGGATCGCGATGCGCTTGCTGACATAAGCCGGAGAGACGCCCAGTTCCATGGCGGTGGCGGCGAAGCTGGCCTTGCGGGCCGCCAGGCAAAACACGCGCAAGTCTTCCAGTTGAAAATCGAGATTCACGATTCGTAAATTATGAGACTACATTTGATGGGTTGATGTATTGATTCGTATTTTATAGCATGGGGATCCAGGAACCCACCCAGGCACCCAAAGCGTACCCATGCTCGACATCCTCGCCATCACCACCCCCGTGTATATCGCCATCCTGGCCGGGTACCTGGCCACCCGCAGGGGCATGTTCGAGAAAAGCGACATGCGGCTGTTCGGTAAATTCGTCCTGAACTTCGGCTTGCCGGCGCTGATCTTCAATGCCATTGCGCAGCGCTCCATCACGGAAATCGTCAATCCCGGCTATCTGCTGGCGTACCTGGCGGGTTCGCTGCTGGCCATGAGCGCCGCTTATCTGGTTGGCCGGCGCTGGGGCGGGGCCACGCCGACCCGCAGCGCGCTGCTGGCGATGGGGACGTCGTGTTCGAACAGCGGCTATGTCGGCTTTCCCATCGTGGCGCTGGTGCTGGCGCCGGTGGCGGGACTGGCGCTGTCGCTGAACGTGATCGTTGAAAACGTCATCATGCTGCCGCTGTTGCTGGCGATGGCGGAAAATGGCAAGCATGGCGGGGGCCGCTGGCGCGCGGTGATCAGCCAGTCGCTGCGGGCACTGGTGCGCAATCCGCTGGTGCTGGGCGCGGTGGCGGGGCTGGCGGTCAGCCTGGCCGGATGGACCTTGCCGCAGCCGATGGCGCGCACGGTTACCCTGTTTGCGCAGGCCTGCGCGGGCCTGTCGCTGTTCGTGATCGGCGGCACCCTGGCCGGACTGCCGCTGGCGGGCCTGGCGCGCCAGGCATTGCCGGTGGTGATGGGCAAACTGGTGGCGCATCCGCTGGCGGTGTTGCTGGCCGTGTCGGCGCTGCCGCTGATCGGCATGGCGCCGCTGGATCCGCCACTGCGCGCGGCCGCCATGCTGATGGCGGCCATGCCGATGCTGGGCATTTACCCGATGCTGGCGCAACAATACGGCGAAGCGGACCGCAGCGCAGCCACCTTGCTGGTCTGCACCGTGATGTCGTTCTTTACGCTCAGTGCGTGGATCTGGCTGCTGCGCTAAGCCGGTTTAAGCCGGTTTAAGGCATCTTCAGCGCCTGCTTCAATGCTGACCCCATCGGGAATTTGAAGGTGGGGGTCATGAACCAGCGGGCGTAAATCTTCGCCAGTTCGCCCGAGGCGGCGATTTTCGCCAGCGTGGTATCGGCCACGCGCTTCAGTTGCGGATTATCCTTGCGGACCATGATGGCGATCGGGTCGCTCGACAGCGATTCATCGAGCAACACGAAGTCTTTCGCGCTGGCCGAGGTCGCGGCCAGCCGCACCAGTTGCACGTCGTCGTGCACAAAGGCGTCCACCTTGTTTTGCTGCAGCGATTTGAACGACTCCCGGGTGTCGAGCGACTTGACGAACTGGATGTGCAAGCCCTTGTCCAGGTCGGCCCGGGCCAGCAGCGGTGCCCCGGCCGCGCCCTGGTTGACGATGACGCGCTTGCCCTTCAGGCCGGCGACTGACTGGATGCCGGAACCAGCCTTCACCATGATCTTCGTGTCGGCATAAAAGATCGCCTGGGAAAACGCCACGTCAGCCGCACGCTGTGGTGTCACGGTGGTGGCGCCGCATTCCAGGTCGACCGCGCCGCACTTGACCTTTTCCACGCGGTCGCTGGACGTCAGCGGGACGTACGTCACCTTCAAGGTGGCGGGCGCCAGGGTTTTCCGGACGGCGTCCACAATGTGTTCGCACAGGTCGATGGTGTAGCCGGCCGGTTTCTGTCCCTCCAGATAGGAAAACGGCGCGGCCGATTCGCGGTAGCCGATTTTGATTTCATTGCCCGCCACCGGCGGAGCTTCCGCGGCGCAGGTTGCCGTGTACGGCGCGCTGGCCAGCAAGGCCGCCAGCAAGCTCAAACTCGTGGTCGTTGTGATGTGCATGGTCTGTCCCGGTTCAAATACAGCGGGAACAGCAAGCGCCATGCCAGCGAGGAGCGGCGAGCCAAGTCATTGATCGCAAAGGAGGCGCCAGGGCCGGATAAGGCGGCCGTGTTCGATTGCCGGGACAGTGCGGCCCGGCGGGGTCTGATTTATTGGACGCCAATCTTTACACTATCTTTACAACCGTTTCTGTAACGTTGCCCCCATCTCATTTCAGGATCAGGGCAGCAATGGACCACAGTAAAACCCGGCTTTCCGCCATCACCCTCGCCGCATTGGGCGTCGTCTATGGCGACATCGGCACCAGCCCGCTGTATGCGATGAAAGAAGTCTTCTCCGCGCAGCATGGCATCGCGCTCAATGAAGCCAATGTGCTGGGCGCCGTGTCGCTGATCATCTGGAGCCTGATCATCGTCGTGTCGCTGAAGTATGTGGCGCTGATCCTGCGCGCCGACAACCGGGGCGAGGGCGGCATCATGGCGCTGATGGCGCTGGCGCTGGCTTCCGTCACCAAACAATCGCGCTGGTATGTTCCCTTGATGGTGGTCGGCCTGGCCGGCACTTCGCTGTTCTTTGGTGATGGCGTGATCACCCCCGCCATCACCATCCTGTCCGCCATCGAAGGGCTGGAAGTGGCGACGCCGGCGCTGGTGCCGTATGTGGTGCCGATTGCCTGTATGGTGGTGATTGGCCTGTATGCCGTGCAGCGGCGCGGGACGGCGGGCCTTGGGCGCTGGTTTGGCGTGTTCATGCTGGCCTGGTTTGGCGCGCTGGCGGCCATGGGCGTGGTCAATATCGCGCAACACCCCGGCGTGCTGGCGGCGTTCGATCCCCGCTACGGGCTGGCGTTCTTCATCCATAACCAATGGCTGGGCTTTGTCGCGCTGGGGGCGATTTTCCTGGCGCTGACCGGCGCGGAAGCGCTGTATGCGGACCTAGGCCACTTTGGCAAGCGGCCGGTGCGCCTGGCGTGGTTTGGCGCCGTGTTCCCCGCGCTGGTCTTGAATTACCTGGGACAGGCGGCCGTGCTGCTGAACAATCCCGCCGCCGCCGCCAACCCGTTTTATTACCAGCTCGGCGAGTGGAGTATCGTGCCGCTGGTGGCGCTGGCCACGATCGCCGCCGTGATTGCCGCGCAGGCCACGATTTCCGCCACGTTTTCCGTGGTGCAGAGCGCGATTTCCCTGGGCTTCCTGCCGCGCATGAAAGTGCTGTACACCAGCGAACAGGAAATCGGGCAGGTCTATATCCCGCTGGCGAACTGGCTGCAATTGCTGATTGTGCTGCTGGCGATTGCCGGCTTCGGGTCGTCCGGCAACCTGGCGGCGGCGTACGGCATCGCGGTGACCATCACCATGCTGACCACGACGATCCTGACGTTCTTCGTGGTCCGCTACCAGTGGAAATACAATTTGCTGCTGTGCTGGGCCGCGACCGGCTTTTTCCTGCTGATCGACGTGGCGTTCTTTGTCGCCAACAGTCTGAAAATCGCGCATGGCGGCTGGTTCCCGCTGGTCATGGGGGCGGTCATGATGACGGTGATGCTGGTCTGGCGCACCGGCCGCAAAGCCGTGTTCGACAACCTGCAGCAGCATGCGATCCCGCTGGGCGCTTTCCTGGAAAGCCTGTTCGTGTCGCCGCCGCTGCGCGTGCCCGGCACCGCCGTGTATTTCCGCGCCGAGGGCGATGGCGTGCCGCATGCGCTGCTGCATAACCTGCTGCACAACAAGGTGCTGCACGAGCAGACTGTTTTCCTGACCGTGGTGAACCGCGACATCCCCTACGTGCCGCCGGCGGAACGCGTTGAACTGGCGGACCTGGGGCACCAGTGCCACCAGCTCAATATCCACTATGGTTTCAAGGACGACCGCGATATCATCGGGGCGCTGGAACTGGCTGCGCATAAGGGCCTGGACTGGCAATTGATGGAAACATCGTTCTTCATCGCACGGCAGACCGTGATCCCGGTGGCGGGAGGACGGATGCCGCTGGCGGGCGATGTGTTGTTTGCGGCGATGTCCAGGAATGCGCGCGATGCGGCGGAATACTACAAGGTGCCCGCCAACCGCGTGATTGAACTGGGCACGCAAGTGGAAATTTGACGAAGCAGCGGGGCGGCAAGCGGTGATGCGGGAATCGGTGAAGAAGGAATCGGTGGATTTGTTCAGGGGGCTCTTGATTGCGCTGGTGGCGTGCAGCGCGGCCACGCTGGCTGTGGCGCCGTTTCGCGACGTGCTGCTGGACGCCAACCTGGCGCTGTATTACCTGTTGATTGTCGTGTGGCTGACCGTGAAGGCGGGCCGCAGCGCGGGATTTTCCGCTTCCGTGCTGTCCGTGCTGTTCTTCGATATCTTCCTGGTGCCGCCATACGACTCGCTGACCGTGCACGATCCGCAGCATGTGCTGACCTTTGCCATGCTGCTGGTGGTGGCGCTGGTGACCAGCCGGCTGGTCGATGGTTTGCGCGTGCAGACCGCCCTGGCGGAAACGCGGGGGCAATGGTCGGAATCGCTGCGTGCGATGGGCGACAACTTGCTGTCGGCGGAAAATGCGGACGATGTGCGCCGCATCGGCGCGCAATTCGTCGGCGGCGTATTTGGCGCCACGGCATGGATCTTGCCGCCGGATTTCCCGTCGGGCACGGACAGCGACCCGCGCCTCACGCTCGGCATGCGAAAAATCGCCGACACCATGCTGCGCCGGCGTGCGGGAGGCGTGCAGGCGCCGGTCAGTTCGGCCGGCGTCGTGTATCTGCCGCTGCAGGCGCGCGAACGTATTTCCGGCGTCATGCTGCTGGTGCTGCCGGCGCACATGGTCCGTCTGGACGCGATGCAGGAACACTGGCTGCAAACCGCTTCCGTGCAACTGGCGCTGGCGCTGGACCGCGTGCACAGCATCGACGTGGCGTCGAAAGCGCGGCTGGCGGAAAAGAACGAGCGCTTCCGCAATTCCATCCTCAGCAGCATTTCACACGACATCCGCACTCCGCTGACCACTGTGGCAGGCCTGGCGGAACTGCTGGTGCAGCAACTGCCCACGGAAAGCGACAGCGGCGGCACGGCGGCGCGCCTGCACCGCGCGGCGGTGCGCATGGATGCGACCGTGACCAACTTGCTCGACATCGCGCGCTTCAGCCAGCACGGCATCGCCATCAACAGCGACTGGGCCGCCATCGATGAAATCATCGGCAGCGCCATCTTCGCCCAGCGCGGCGCGGCGCCGCAACTGGCGTTTGACTCGGAAATCCGGGGCGCGCCAGCGCTGGTCAAGCTCGATGCGCTGCTGATGGAAAAAGTGCTGTGCAACCTGATCGATAACGCGGTGCGCCATGCGCACGGCGCGACCCGCGTCGCGGTGCGCGGGCATCTGCGGCCGCGCAGGCTGCACCTGTCGGTCATCGACAACGGTTGCGGCATGGCGCACCCGCCGCCGCTGGCCAATGTGCTGGCGCCGGACGGCGACAAGCCGCGCGACCACGGCGGCCTGGGGCTGTCCATCTGCCGGGCGATTTGCGACGCGCACGGCGGGCGCATGCGCATTTTCGGCAGGCCGGGCAAGGGCTGCTGCGTTATCCTGACGATCCCCGTTACCGAGACCCTGCCACTGGACTATGCCGACCACCATGCCGAATGACTCCACGATCCTGGTGATTGAAGACGACGCCGATATCCGGCGCATGCTGGTATCGGCCATGGCGGGGCAGGGCTACCGCGTGCGGGAAGCCGCCCGGGGGCAGGAAGGCTTGCTCCTGCTGCAGGAATGCGAACCCGTGTTGCTGCTGGTGGACCTGGGATTACCGGACATGGATGGCGGAGAACTGGTGCGCAGGTTGCGGACGCAAACGGCGGCGCCCATCATTATTGTGTCGGCGCGCCAGATGGAAGCGGAAAAGGTGGCGGCGCTCGATGCCGGGGCCGACGATTTCGTCACCAAGCCGTTTGGCATGCCGGAATTGCAGGCGCGCGTGCGGGCGCACCTGCGGCGGCGCGGCAGTGAACAAGCCGAACCGGTCACCGTGGTGGCGTTTGGCGACGTGGTGCTGGATTTGCAGCGGCATACGGTGGAGCGCGGCGGCCAGCCGGTGCACCTGACGCCGACGGAATTCAAGTTGCTGGAAACCCTGGCCACCAGCGAAGGGAAAGTCTTGACGCACCGCGAATTGCTGCGGCGCGTGTGGGGCGTGGGCTACCTGGAGCGCACCCATTACTTGCGCATCCACATGGCGCATTTGCGCGGCAAGCTGGAAGCCAATCCCACCCAGCCACGGCATTTCCTGACCGAGACCGGGATCGGTTACCGTTTCCAGCTTTAGAGTTCGGGAGTGCACCACGGACGGTATTGCGTAGGGCGGACTCTGCGAGGCCGCCATGCTTGCGTTGCTTGCGATGCGGGCAGTACTTTCATGCGTGCATGGCGGCTTCCTGCGGAAACCGCCCTACGCTTGGTTAAGGCCTCCAGCCATCGGCGGGCGCCGTGGCCAACGGTGCCTACACCGCCTGCATCATGGCGTTGTAATCGCCGCGCTCCCGCAAACACTCCTGCGCGGCGCGGAACGCGTCGACCGCCAGCGGCGCGCCGCAATACACGCCGGCGTGCAGCAGCACTTCCTGCAATTCCGTGACGGTGGCGCCGTTGTTCAGCGCTCCCCGGATGTGGCCCTTGATTTCATGCGAGCGCCCCAGCGCCGTCAGCATGGCCAGGGTCAGGAAACTGCGGGTCTTTAAATCGATGCCTTCGCGGCACCACACCGTGCCCCAGGCATTGCGCGTGATGAATTCCTGCAGCGGACGGGTAAACGCGTCCGATTGTGCGAACGCGCTGTCCACGTAGCTGTCGCCCATCACCTGTTTGCGCATTTGCAGGCCATCCTGGAATTGCTGGTCCATGTTTTACGGCTCCTTATTTGTAATAGCCGGCGGCGATGACGATGTCGTCGGCTTTTTCCAGGTAGACCGACTTGTCACGCAGCGCCTTGGTGGCGGGATCGACCCATTTGTAGTCGACCCAGCCGCTGCCTGTGCTGCGGGCGGCCGTGAGGATGTCCTTGATGAAGTAGCGGTCGTTGGCGTCGCGCAGCTGGCTGACGTCGACGCCGATCAGCTTGGGATTGGCGCCATGCGCCACGACTTTGCCGTCGAGCGTGTAGACGCTCAGGTATAAGTCATGGTCGACAAACGTGCCTTTCGGATTGCTGGCCTCCGTCAGCAGTTTTTCCTTGCCGTTTTTCTTCATGTAGGTGACAGCTTTGCGCACGATGCCGGACGCATCGGCGGCCGTGTGCTGGGCGACAGCGGCGCTGGTGAACGCCAGCAGGGACAGGGCGCACAGGGTGCGTTGGAAAGTCATGGTCATGTCATCTCCTTGTGTGAGTTGGTTTTTAATCCGGCCATACGCTTGTACATCGTCGCGCGCGAGAGACCCAGCAGCCTGGCGGCGGCGACCACGTTGCCGCCAGTGGCATCGAGCGCGTTCTTTGTGATGGTGTTGTCGAATTCCGCCAGCGCCGCCGCATAGCTGCGCACCGGCTGTGCAGCGGCATGCGCGCCGGTGCACAGCGGCAGCACCGCGTCGAACGCTTCCACGCCCAGGCGGGTGCTGTCGCTGAGGATGCAGGCCCGCTCCAGCACATTGCGCAATTCACGCACATTGCCTGGCCAGCGGTAGGCGCCCAGCAGCGCCAGCGCGTCCGGCGTCATGCTGCGGCGGCGCGTGCCGTGCCGCTCATAAATTTGCTGCAGCAGCGCATCGCACAGCACATCGAGGTCGGCCAGGCGGTCGCGCAGCGGCGGCAAGTTGATTTGCAGGACGTTCAGGCGGTAATACAGGTCGGAGCGGAAGCGGCCCTGCGCCACCAGCGCCGCCAGGTCCACGCTGGTGGCGGCAATCACCCGCACGTCGACCTTGATGATCTTGCCTGAACCGAGCATTTCAAATTCCTGTTCCTGCAGCACGCGCAGCAGCTTGCTTTGCATCGTCAGCGGCAAGTCGCCGATTTCATCGAGGAACAGGGTGCCGCCGTCGGCCTGCTTGAATTTTCCGTCGCGCGGGCGGCGGTCGGCGCCGGTGTAAGCGCCGGGCGCCACGCCAAAGAATTCGGCTTCCAGCAGGGTTTCCGGCACGGCCGCCATGTTGACGCCGATGAAAGACGCGTTGGCGCGGCTGGACAGCGCGTGAATCGCGTTGGCCAGGATTTCCTTGCCGGTGCCGGTTTCCCCCAGCAGCAAGACGCCGACATCGAGTTGCGCCGCGCGCGCCGCGTGGCGTTTGACTTCCATGCAGGCTGGCGAGCCGCCGACGAAATCGTCCAGCGCATACTTTGCCGTGCGGCGTTCGGCCAGGCCGCGCCGTGCGGCGGCCAGTTCCTGCTGCAACGCGGTGAACTTGGCCACCAATGGTTTCAACTGGTGCAGCTGTTCATACAGGACGAACCCCACCGCGCCGATCACGTCGCCCTGGTCGCTTTCCAGCGGCATGCGGGTAACGACAAAGGTTTGCTGGCCGAATTCCATGATATCGAGCAGGATCGGCTCGCCGGTGCGCATGACGTCGCGCAGCAGGCTGTTGGGAATGACTTTTTCAATTTCCTTGCCGACCGCCTGCCCGGCGTCGCGCAAGCCCAGCATGGCGCGGTATTTGTCGTCGATCCACACGATGCGGCCCTGCCGGTCCACCACGATGGCCCCTTCATACAGGCTGTCGAGCTGGCGGAACAGGGTGCGCATCGCGTGCTTGTGGATCGCGGCGGCGTTGGTCAGGAATGCTTGGGTGGACTGGGCTGGCATGGTGTGGGGTCGTGGCGGATCGTGGCTTCAATTCAGGCTGGCCAGCTTGTGCAGCAGCGCGCCCGAGGTCGACACGCCGAACTTGCGCATCAGGTTCGCGCGGTGCATTTCCACCGTGCGGGGACTGAGGTCGATGCGGCGCGCAATGCGCTTGCTGGTTTGCCCTTCCAGCAGCAGCGCCGCCACTTCGCGTTCGCGTGGCGTCATGCCGACCGCCACCGGCCGGCGGCCGCTCAAGTCTTCGAACGTCCAGACCCCGACCGCGTGGGGATTGGACGCCATCAGCGCGCGTCCGGCCACGCGGCACCAGAACAATTCCCCATTGGCGCGGCGCATGATGCGCTCGTCCGTGTAGGCGCCGCCGGTGGCCAGCGCATCGGCAATGCGGGCGCCGATGCGTTCGAATTCTTCCAGCGTGGGGTACAGCATTTCCAGCGACTGGCCCGCCAGGTCGGCGCGGGTATAGCCGAAGATGCCGGCCAGGGCTTCGTTGGCGGAATACAGCATGCGCTGGCGCGATACACACATACCGACCGTCGCCAGCTGGAAAATGTCTTCGTAATCGATGGGAGTGAAAGCGCTCATCGCATGGCTCCTTATTGGGCGGTCCAGCCGCCGTCGATGGTCAGTTGCGCGCCGCGCATTTGCCGGGCGCCGTCGGAACACAGGAACAGCACGGCCGCGGCAATCTGTTCCGGCGTGGCGAACGCCTGCGACGGCTGCTTTTCCGCCAGCAGGCGCGCCTGCGCGGCGTCCAGGGGCAGGCCTTCGCGCGCGGCCAGGTCATCGATCTGCTTTTGCACCAGCGGCGTCAAGACCCAGCCGGGGCAAATCGCATTGCACGTGATGGCGCTGCGGGCGTTTTCCAGCGCCACGGTCTTGGTCAGGCCGATCACGCCGTGCTTGGCCGCCACATAGGCCGCCTTATTGCTTGACGCCACCAGGCCATGCACCGACGCGATATTGACGATGCGGCCCCAGTTACGCTGCTGCATGCCGGGCAGCGCGGCGCGGATCGTATAGAAATTCGACGACAGGTTGATCGCCATGATCTGTTCCCATTTGTCGGCCGGGAAATCTTCCACCCGCGCGGTGTGCTGGATACCGGCGTTGTTGACGAGGATATCGACCGAGCCAAACGCGGCTTCGGCTTCCCGCACCATGGCTTCGATCTGGTCGGGGCGGCTCATGTCGGCGGCGCTGTGGCGGACCTGAACGCCGTGCGCGGCGGCCAGGGTGGCCGCCAGGTCGGCGATGGCGGCCGGCTCGCCGAAGCCGTTCAGCATGACGTTGGCGCCCTGTTCCGCCAGGGCGCGCGCGATGCCAAGACCGATGCCGCTGGTGGAGCCGGTCACGATGGCGGATTTATTGTTCAGCATGGGGTCTCCTTAATGGGCAAACATGTAGTAAGTGCCGATGACGACAAACACCGACAGGGTCTTGATGCAGGTGACGGCAAAGATGTCGCCATACGACACGCGGTGCGTCAGGCCGCACACGGCCAGCAGGGTGATGACGGCGCCGTTGTGGGGCAGGGTATCCATGCCGCCGCTGGCCATCGACGCCACGCGGTGCAGCACTTCCAGCGGAATGTTGGCGGCGTTGGCGGCGGCGATGAAGGTGTCCGACATGGCGGCCAGCGCGATGCTCATGCCGCCCGAGGCGGAACCGGTGATGCCGGCCAGGGTGGTGACGGCAATCGCTTCGTTGACCAGTGGATTGGGCACCGACTTCAGCGCTTCGGCCACCACCAGGAAGCCCGGCAAGCCGGCGATCACGGCGCCAAAGCCATATTCGGACGCGGTATTCATCGACGCCAGCAGCGAGCCGGAAATCGCGGTCTTGGTGCCTTCCGAGAAACGGGCGCGGATCGGTTTCCAGGCCAGCGCCAGCACGCTGAGGATGCCGAGCAGCAGGGCCGCTTCGACGGCCCAGATGGCGGCGACTTTCGACACTTCGGTGGCGACCGGTTTGACCGCGCCGGCCAGGGTCATGCTGTGGGTTTTACCGTAGTGGATCGGGATCAGCAGGGTGAAGATCTTGTTGAACACGCCCACCAGCAGCAGCGGTAGCAGCGCCAGCGCCGGGTGCGGCAGTTTTTCGTGGGCGAATTCCTCCGGCTCGTTGCTGTGGCCCGCGCCATAGCCTTCGCCGCGCACCAGCGCGTCGCGGCGGCGCCATTCCAGGTACGCCAGGCCGCACACCAGGATGAAGACCGAACCCGTCACGCCCAGCCATGGCGCGGCCCAGGTATCGGTCTGGAAGAACGCGGTCGGGATGATGTTCTGGATTTGCGGGCTGCCGGGCAGGGCGTCCATGGTGAACGTGAACGCGCCGAGGGCAATGGTGCCGGGGATCAGGCGTTTCGGGATATCGCCCTGGCGGAACATTTCAGCGGCAAACGGGTACACCGCGAACACCACGACAAACAGCGATACGCCGCCATAGGTCAGCACCGCGCACACCATGACGATGGCCAGCATGGCCCGTTCGCGGCCGACCATGCGGATCACCAGCGCCACGATGGACTTGGAAAAACCGGACAGTTCGATCACCTTGCCGAACACGGCGCCCAGTAAGAACACGGGGAAGTACAGTTTCACGAAGCCGACCATTTTGTCCATGAAGACGCTGGAAAACATGGGCGGCACCAGCGAAGGATCGGTCAGCAATACCGCCAGCAGGGCGGCGACCGGGGCGAACAAAATCACGCTGAAGCCGCGGTAGGCTACGTACATCAGCAGGGCGAGGGATAGTAAAACAACAATCAGGCTCATGGCAGGGGTCCCCTTTATAAGAATGGAACCTTGCTTATTGCACTAACCGTGCCAGATTGCTAAAACCCTTATATATCAATGACTTGGTGATTTCAGATATTTACGGCAGAAATAACTGAGCGGAAAAGTGTCCGGATTTCCATACACCTCTTTGATCCAAATCATGCAAGTATATGAAACTAATGAATTTTCAGCAGTCCAGAAATCTGGACAGCGACTGAAAGACTGGACAGTCCGGTCACAAACTGGAATGTTGTCCAATTACAAGGACCCCCCTGCAATGAATCTGACCCAGTTGTTTACGGAGAACCCGGAAGGCCTGATGAACCTGGCCACGCCCGCCTTGCTGCAGCGGCTGGAAGATATTTGCGAAGGCACCATCGCGGTCGATGCGGAGGCGCGCATCGTGTGGATCAACGAGCGCTACCTGCAAATCATGGGATTGCCGCCCGACCCGCAAGCGTTGCTCGGGCGGGAAATCGAAGAAGTCATTCCGCACAGCCTGTTGCGCCAGGTGATCCGCACCGGCGAACCGATCTTGCTGGACTTGATGGCGTTCGGCAATGAAACCTTTGTTGTCACGCGGCTGCCGTTGATGGACCGTTATGGCAAGGTGGTGGGCGCCGTGGGGTTTTGCCTGTACGAGAAAATGCATCATTTAAAGCCGCTGATGGACAAGTTTTCGCGGTTGCAGCAAGAACTGGCCGACACGCGCCGCCAACTGGCGGAAAACCGCCGGCCCCGTTATACACTGGCCAGCTATGTCGGCAACTGCCCGGCCAGCATCGAAGTCAAGCGCCAGGCGCGCCGCGCGGCGGAACTCGACACGACAGTGTTATTGCTGGGCGAGACCGGCACCGGCAAGGAATTGCTGGCGCAAGCGATCCACGCGCATTCGCCGCGCGCCAGTAAACCTTTCATTGCCGTCAATGCGGCGGCGATACCGGAAAGCCTGCTGGAAGCGGAATTCTTCGGCGTGGCGCCGGGCGCCTATACGGGGGCCGACAAGAAGGGCCGCGACGGCAAGTTCAAGCTGGCCCATGGCGGCACTCTGTTTCTCGACGAAGTGGGCGACATGCCGCTGCAAGTGCAGGCCAAGCTGTTGCGCGTGCTGCAGGAACAGGAAATCGAACCGCTGGGTTCCAATAAAGTGGTCAAGGTCGACGTGCGCATCATTGCCGCCACCAGCGTGGCGCTGCAGCAATCAGTGGCGCAGGGGCGCTTCCGCTCCGACCTGTATTACCGCCTCAATGTGCTGTCGATGACCTTGCCGCCGCTGCGCGAGCGCCTCGGCGACCTGGAAGCGCTGTGTGAAAGTGCGCTGGAACAGATTTATGAACGCACCGGCATGGCGCGGCGCGACATGACACCGTCGGCGCTGGCGTATCTGTCGCGCTATGACTGGCCGGGCAATGTGCGCGAGTTGCGCAATGTGCTGGAAAAGGCGGTGCTGTACAGCGAATCGAAGCAGCTCGACGCCGACGATTTTGCGCGCATCCTGCCGCAATGTACGATGGCCTCGCCATCGCGCCAGCAGCAGGTGCTGCCGCTGGCGCGGGTGGTGGCCGATGCGGAGCGGGAAGCCATCATGACCGCGCTGCAGGCGGCCGGGGGACGCAAGAGCGTGGCGGCGCAAATGCTGGGGATTTCGCGGGCGACGTTGTATGAGAAATTATCGCAGTTGAAGCTGGCGGCGTAGGGCGGTTTCCGCTTTGGCGGAAGCCGCCGTGCACGCACCGAGGCACAATATAACGCCGCCGCGCCGCACACATGGCGGCAAGCCTGCGGCTTACCGCCCTACGCATTTGGCGTCCCGTCAATTCATCACGGTGTGCGCCATGCGACCTTGTAAAACCTGACGGTTACGGGCAATTGCCGATGATGTAATACCCCGCCGCCGTTTGCGCCAGTGTCGTCGTATAGAACGTGTTATTCAACCCCATGTTCTGGTTCGACCCCAGCGCCAGCGCATAGCCGGCGCTGTTGACTGCGCGTCCCGCCTGCACGTGCGCATAATTGCTGGACGTCGTCGTGGCGCACACGAAGCCGGAGGACGTCGTGGCCGGCACCGGCGCGGACAAGGCGCTTTCACGGCCGGCCGCAAACGCCGTCACCGCATAGCTGTAGCTGGTCGATGCCGTCAGTCCGCTGTCGGTGAACGTGGTGCCGCCGGTCGGCGTCGCGTTGACTTTGACGCCGTTGCGGTACACGTGATAGCCGGTGGCGCCGCTGGCCGCATTCCAGCTCAGCGACACGGTGGTGGCGGTCTGGCCCGTCACGGCCAGACCGGCGGGCACGGCCAGCGGCGGCGGATTGCCCGTGGTGGTGGCGTTGACCGGGGCGGATTCCACGCCGGTCGCCCCTTGCGCGGTGACGGCCTTGATGGTGTACGTATAGCTGCTGCCGGACGACAGGCCGGCATCCGTGTACGAGGTGGCCGTCACGGTATTGGCATTGACCTTGGCGCCGCCGCGATACACGTGATAGCCCGCCGCGCCGGCCACGCTGCTCCACTGCAGCGAAACGGAGGTATCGGTCACGCCGCTGACGGCGACGCCGGTTGGCGCCGGCAGGGCGGAGTAGCCGGACGCCACGCGGTCCACCATGGCCTTGATGGCCACCATTTGCCGTCCGCTTTTCTTCGCGTAGTTCGCATCGTCATACCCCCACCAGTCCCAGCAGCCATTGGGATTGCCGACGCTGCTGGGCGCGGTTTGCGGATACAGCACGACGATGTTGTTGGTGTCGGCCCACTTGTTGTAGCCCGTGTTGCGGTAATACTTGTCCTGGATCTTGGTCGGGTCCTGCTGGCAACCGTGCACCACCACGTGCACCTTGCACTGGCCATTGGCGGCGCAACTGGCCGGAACATAGGCCCAGCCGCTGGCCGCCATGCCGTGCGTGGTGGGGCTGGCAATGAATTCGGCCTGGTTGAATTCAACAAAGCTGCCACCCAATGTGCCCGTGTTTTTCGCGTTCAGCGGGCCGTAGATCCACTTGAGGATTTCCCCGGCCAAATCGAAGTTGCAGTTGTTGATGTACGGGCTGGCCTTGACGCTGCAACCGCTGCCGAAGTAATCCGTCACCATCGCATGCTCGGACGCCATGTCTTTCTTGTAGAACACGTTGGCGCTGTTGACGTAATTCTTGTAGTACGTTTCCGCCTCGTTCATCACCAGTTGCTTGACCGTGCTGTCGATAGTGCCGGAATATAAATACACCTTGGAATTGGTGAGGTTGCTGGTGGGGTCAATGAAACCCTGGCTGGCCCAGCTGTTGGTGGTGGCGATCAGCGACGCGGTGGGTGGTTTGCTGGCGGCGGTGGCCGCCATGCAGGGGCCGGTGGCGTTGGTGACGGAACCTTGCGCGCAATAAAACGGGCCGCCCGCGACGATGCCGGCGCCGGCTTTAAAGGTCGAGGAAAACGCCACGTGTAATTGCGCCGCCATAAAGCCGCCGGACGACAGGCCGGACACCGATGACTTGCTGATATCGATGTTATAGGCGGGTAATGCAACCGGGGCCGCCTGGGCCTGCAGTGTGCAGGCGAGGGCGGCAGCCAGGGCGGCGGGACGCAGGGTGGAATGTAATACGGTAGTTGCCATCGGTGTCTCCATTGTTGGTTCGTATTTCGATGTAACTTCGGATGCAAACTGCGAGGTCCGGCAAGGGCAGGTCCGTTGGGGGAGGCGGTCCTGCACCTTGCCGGGAACTGCGATGTTAGGACGAAAAAGCCCGCATGGCCCGGACCCCGTATTTCTACGGTGCCCGGCTGGGTCCGCGTACAATGCGGCATGCTTAAACTGACTTTCCTCGGCACCTCATCCGGCGTGCCCACCATCCGCCGCAACGTCACGTCCTTGGCCGTCCACTTGCCGAAAGGCCGCGACTGGTGGATGGTCGATTGCGGCGAAGCCACCCAGCACCGCTTGCAGCGCACGCCGCTGTCGGTGCACGACATGGTGGGCATTTGCATTACCCACGTGCATGGCGATCATAGCTATGGCTTGCCGGGCTTGCTGGCCAGCGCGTCGATGACCGGGCGCAAGCGGCCTTTGATCCTGATCGCGCCGCAAGCGGTCAAGGCCTGGCTGGATGCGACCCTGCTGCACACGGAATTGTTCCTGACCTTTCCGCTGATCCATATCGATGTGGCGCCCAACCAGCTGGTGCACCAGGAACCGGGACTGATCATCGAACGGCACCCGCTGTCGCACCGGTCACCCAGCGTGGCGTTCCGCTTCGATGTCAGCAAGACGCGCTGGCATCTCGATGGCGCGGCATTACAGGCGCGCGGTGTGCCGCGCGGGCCGCTGTGGGGCCGGTTGCAGGCGGGGGAGGATGTCACCCTGGACGATGGCGGCGTGGTGCGGGCGGACGACGTGCGCACCGTGCAGACGGAACGGGTGGTGGCGGTGATCGGCGGCGACAACGATACGCCGTCCCTGCTGCGGGAAGCCTGCGCCGAGGCGCAACTGCTGGTGCATGAAGCGACCTATACCGAAGCCATCCTGCAAAAAGTCGGGCCCGGGCCGACCCACAGTTCAGTGCAGCGCGTGGCGCAATTTGCCGCCGCGCGCGGGTTGCCGAACCTGATCCTCACGCACTTCAGTGCGCGCTATGACAACCCGGAAGGGATGGCGGAACTCGATGCGGAAGCCCGCCGGTATTACGATGGCAATCTGTTCCTGGCCAGTGATTTTGACGAGTATGCACTGGGGACCGATGGCGTGGTGAGCAAGGTGGGCGAGCGGCGGAAACGTCCGGCTCCCCGCTAAGGCCGGCGGCGCACTACGTAGAACAGCGTACTGCAATCGCGGCGGGTTAGGACTACACTGGGTGCAAACAATCACAAGGGAGACAAACCAAAATGAACCATTTCACGACACTGATTGCCGCCGTGGCGCTGGCCGCGCCCTATGCCCAGGCGGCGGACAGCACGGCAGTCGCCATTGCCATGGTGGACAAGGGCGCGGCTTACCTGCAAAAGAATGGCAAGGATGCGCTGATCAAGGAAGTCAACGCGAAAAACCCGGACTTTGTCAATGCCACCACGTACCTGGTGGTGAGGGCGCCGGATGGCCTGATGCTGGCCCATCCCACCAATCCCAAATTGGTGGGCAAGAATGCCGTGGTGTTGCCCGATGCCGATGGCAAGCTGTTCCGCAAGGAAATCATCGACCGCGCGGCAAAGGAAGGCAAGGGCTGGGTCGATTACCGGTATAACAATCCACAAACCGGCGAGATTGAAAAGAAAACCACGTATTTCCTGAAGAGTGGCGACGTGATCCTGGAAGCGGGGATTTACAAGGGTAAATAAGGGGCGGGTCAATCCCCCCCGGACGGAACGCCCAATGCGGGCAGCTTGCACCAAGCCGCCCGCATGCGTCAACACGGCGCCGGCAAATGTCCATCAGCGCCGGAGCGGCGGCGTTCCATAATAGACAGGCGCGCCATCAAAGCGGATGTCGATCCTGTCCAGCGCAAATCCCGGGTCCAGCGCCCGCACCTCCAGCGTGTGTTCACCGGGCGCCAGCCCCGGCAAGCCGATCGTGCGCACCGCCGTGTTGGTCAGCACATTGTTCTTCCATTCATCGCTGCGCCCGGCCGTTGCGAAATCCAGTTCCCGGGCCGGCTGGCCATCGATGCTGGCGGCGATGCGCATGCCGCTGGCGGAAGTCAGCGGATGCATGGGCAGCCCGATCAGCCGGATTTGCACCGCGCCGGCCGTATGGCTGTGGAAACGGAAACGCAACACGGCGTCGCTGCCCGGAGCGTCCAGCGAGGAACGCATGGCTGTCCCGGTGCTGCCCACGTCGATGGCTGTCCAGCCGCTGCTGGTGTGCGCCGCGCTGGCCGGCAGGGTAATGATGCGGTCATGCTCGGTGGCGACGCCCTCCGCGGCGCCGGGAGCCAGGCGCAGGTTCACCCTGATTTCCGTGGCGCCGCAAGCGAGCTTGAACGCGGAGGCCGCGCCGCCGTTGTAATGCACATCGATACGCTGTTCATAACCATTGGCGCTGTCGAGCGATCCTTCCCGCTGGACCGGCGCCACTCCGCCGGAAGCGCCCACGGCGCGCCATGCCACCGGTGTGGCGCCATACTGCACCAGCGTGACGGTCCTGGTTTCCGCCCGGCCCCTGGTCAACACCAGCGCATCGCCCTGCGCCGACAAGGGCGACGGATACACGATGCCGCAGCCTTTATCGGCGCGGGCCGTGACGGGGTACGTGGGGAACAGCGGCGCCATGAACACCGGCAACCGGCGCGGCGCCGCATCCATCATGCCGCGCCACTTGCCACCGGCCTGCGCATTGTATTGCGCGGTATCGGCCACGATGGCCGCCTGCGCCGCCTCGGCCTGCCGCGCGTACAACTGCGCCGATGGCCGTCCCATGCGCGCATATTGCGCTGCCAGGTCCAGCTTGAGGATGCGGTGGTTCAGGCTGGAGGCGGCCCGCACCGGGTACAGCACCAGCTGGAAGTAGGCGTCGCGCAATGCCGGCGGCAAGGTGTCGGCAATCGCCTGCGCGCGCTGCGCCAATGCCGCGTGGCGCGCCAGCCGCCATTCCGCTTCCTCGCCGCCCGCTTGCAGGTAATCGGCCTGGCGCGTCGGCGTGGTCGGTTCGGTATGGCTGAAGCCCATGAATTCGGGGCGGCGCTCCCACGCGAGGGCATAGTATTCCTGCATGATGGCGGCAATCGCGTCCGCCTGCGGTGCGCCAAATTGCACGGCGGCCCAGTCCCGCAAATGCTGGCGGGCTTCCCGGTCCAGCTGGCGCCGGTCGAATGCCGCATCGAGGAAATACTGCATCAGGTATTCATTGGGCTTGATGTCGCCCACGTTGACCACCCACAGCCGGTCCACCCCTGTGTGCACGGCGCGCTGCAACTGGTCGCGCACCAGGCCCGGGTGCGTGCTGCCCAGCCACAGGTAATCATGGGGACGGCCCCAGTACGAGATGTGGTAGTACAAGCCCGCGCCGCCGGGACGGCCCGCCTCGGCCGGATTGCTCAACTGGTGCAGGTAGCCGTAATTATCATCGGGCCAGACCAGCGTGATGTCGTCCGGCACTTGCAACCCGTGGTTGTAGATGTCCAGTACTTCCTTGTACAGGGTCAATGCCTGCGGGGTTTCCTTGGGCAGCATGGCGCGCTGGACCGCGATCACGTCTTGCATGCCCTGGCGCGCCTGCTCGATGGTACTGGCGCCCTCCATGGCGGAATCGTGCACGCCACGGATACCCATCGACATCATGACGTTTGTGCCTTGCACTTGTTCGATGCGCTGGCGCCAGTAGCGCACCAGCGCATCGCGGTTGCTGAACCAGTTGAACGGGCCATCCGCCTTGTCCCATTCGCGCACGTTATTGCGCATCATCGGTTCCGCGTGCGAGGTGCCGACCACGATGGCGTAATCGCGCGCCGCCTGCGCATTGCCGGGAACCTGGTAAAACGGTTTGGTTGAATCGTGCATGGCGGGCCAGACCAGGTTGGCCTTCAGGCGCCACAGCAATTCAAACACGCGCCCATAGGTGGCGGGGCCGATATCGCCAGCCGGATCGAACGTCCTGGCGGCCCACGGCTGCAAGCCCCAGTCTTCATCGTTGAGGAAGATGCCCCGGTAGCGCACCGACGGCGCCGCCGACAGCAGCCGTTCGCCGCGCACCGCCACGGTGGCGCGCACGGCAGGTTTCACATCGGCCCACCATTCCCAGGCCGACACGCCGATCTCGCGCGACAGGTCCACGCCGCCATACACCGCGCCGCGCGCATCCGACCCGGCAATCACCAGCAGGTTCACACCAGGGCGCCGGCGCGATACCACGCCAATGCGCAGGTGGCGTTCCCATTCGCCCTGGAGAACGCTGGTGTCAATGCCCTCGTCGCGGGCGACGGCTTGCAGCAGCGGCCCATCGTGGCGGCCGATCACGATACAGGTGCGGGTGCAATCGTCCAGCCGTGTCAGGTGCCGCACCGGCTGGCCGCTGACGGCTTGCAGGTCGCGCTGCAGCAAGGCGCCCGCCAGCCGCATGGTGGCGCTGTCTTCCGACACGATGTCGGCCACCGCATGGCGGGTAGCCAGCGTGAATTCCACCGCACGGGCCTCCGGCTGCGGCCCTGTGATCAACGCCATGAAGGCGAAGCAGGCGGCGAGCGGGTGGCGGAAGGGCAGGGGAACGGGGCGCATGGCCCATCATAGCCGCGCATCCGGAGTACGCCATGCCGGTATGCCAAATCGATATCGGTCGCGCAGAAAAATTCATCCCTCAACTGGCCTGGCTGGGATATGGTTCATGCAGTTATCGATATCAATAAGAACGGGGAGATCATGTTTTATAAGAGTTTGATGGCGGCCGCGCTGGCGCTGGCCGCTGTATCGGCGCCATTTGCCGCGCCGCTGGAAGCCGTTTTCGCCGTGCGCGCCGACCGGCCCGCGGCAAAAATCGACCGCAACCTGTACGGCCATTTCGTCGAACACCTGGGGCGGGGCGTGTATGAAGGCATCTGGGTTGGGGAACAATCGGACATTCCGAACACGCGCGGTATCCGCAATGATGTGGTGGCGGCGCTGCGCAAGCTGAACGTGCCGGTGGTGCGCTGGCCGGGCGGCTGCTACGCGGACGTGCACCACTGGCAGGATGGCGTCGGCCCGCGCGGCAACCGCCCGCTGGGCACCAATACCAGCTGGGGCAACGCACCGGAAACCAATGCGTTCGGCACCCATGAATTCATGGACTTCGCCGGTCAGATCGGGGCCAAACCCTATGTCGGCATCAATATGGGGACCGGCACGCCAGCCGAAGGCAAGGCGTGGATGGAGTACATGACGGCGCCGGCGGGTACGCCGGCCGCCAAAGCGCGCCAGCACAATGGCCAGGAGGCGGCGTGGGAGGTCCCGTTTGTCGGCGTTGGCAATGAAAGCTGGGGTTGCGGCGGCCAGATGCGGGCCGAGTTTTATGCGGACCAGTACCGCCTGTTCCAGGGTTTCCTGCATGGCCTGTCGAAAAACAAGCCGTATTTCATCGCCGCCGGACCGGATTCCGACGATTACCACTGGACGGAAACCGTCATGGCCCGCGCCATGGACTGGCGCGAAAAACCGGTGGCGCCGCTGCTGTACAACGTCGACAAGCCGCTGTTCGACGGACTGGCGCTGCATTTTTATACGCTGACCAGCAATGACTGGTTCAACAATGGCAGCGCGGCCGGCTTTGAAGAAAAGCAATGGATCTCGACCCTGCGGCGCGCCTTGACCATGGATGAGCTGATCCGCAAGCACAGCGCCATCATGGACCGCTACGATCCCACGAAGAAAGTCGGCCTGATCGTCGATGAGTGGGGCACCTGGTACAAGGGGGAAAAGAATGCCCCGTCCGCGTTGTACCAGCAAAACACGCTGCGCGATGCGCTGGTGGCGGCCGTCACCCTGAATATCTTCCACCACCATTCGGACCGGGTGCGCATGGCCAACATCGCGCAAATGGTCAATGTGCTGCAGGCGGTGATCCTGACCGACAAGGAAAAAATGCTGCTGACGCCGACCTACCACGTGTTCGAGATGTACAAGGTGCACCAGGATGCCGTGCATATCCCCGTCGAACTGGCGTCTCCGTCCTACACCCATGGCCAGGACACGGTGCCGGCCCTCAGCGTGTCCGCATCGCGCGACGCCGCGGGGAAAATCCACGTGTCGGTGGCAAATCTCGATCCGCACCGCAGCGTCAAGGTGGCTGCGCGGCTGCTCGGCGTCACGCCGCGCAGTGTCAGCGGCCGCGTGCTGACGGCGGAAAAAATGGATTCCCACAATGATTTCGGCGCGCCGGACCGGTTTGTTCCGGCGCCATTGCGCGGTGCAAAAGTGGTCAATGGCCAGCTGCAGGCCGACATTCCCGCGAAATCCGTGACGGTACTGGAGCTGCAATGAGCAACTATTCCATGGCTAAAAAAATACTTCCCTGCCTGGCGCTGGCCTTCCTGTTTGGCGCGGCATCCGTGCGCGCAGCCAATCCTGAATGGCCGGACGACGCCTGGATCAGGGCTACCGCCCAGGGCAACGGCTTGCACCTGGCCGTCAGCGAAGACGGCAAGCAATGGCGCGATCTCGACCGCGTATTTCTCAAGCCCGCTGCCGGCCACGGCGCGATGCGGGACCCTTACCTGATGCGCGGGCCGGACGGGCTGTTCCGGCTGGTGTGGGACATGGGCGGCAAGGGGATCGCGTACGCCACCTCGGCGGACCTGGTGAACTGGTCCGCCCAGCGCCGGCTCCCTACGGGGGCGCGCGCCGCCGTCCCCGCGCTATCGTATGACGGCAAGGCTGGCCGGTATCTGCTGGCCTGGAGCGCCGGCGCTGGCGCGGCCAGCCGCCGCTACACGGTGACCACCACAGACTTCAAGGCGTTCGGCAAGCCGCGGGTGGCCGCGCCGGGCGCGCCGGCCCCGGCGGACGGTGTGCGGGCGGATGGCGCGGGGGAGGGCGGCGTGCTGTGGGCGCCGCCGTGGCTGGTGAAAGAGCTGGCGGCGGCCGGACCCGGTTCGTCCGGTGTCGAGCCGGTCCCGGCGCCGGCGCCCGCGCTGGACGGCTTTACCGCCGACCCGGCCATCCGCGTGTTTGGCGACACCTATTACCTGTATCCGACGTCGGACAAGCCCCATTGGCAAACCACGGATTTTTCAGTTTGGTCCTCGAAAAACCTGGTCGAATGGAAAAAAGAGCGCATGGTGCTGGACGTCGTGCGCGACCTCAAGTGGGGCAATATCGAAGCATGGGCGCCCGATACGATCGAGCGCAATGGCAAATACTATTTCTATTTTTGCGCCAAACACGAGATTGGCGTCGCCAGCGCCGACAGTCCGATCGGCCCGTTTACCGATGCGCTGGGCAAGCCGCTGCTGCGCAAGGGCAGTGGCATCGACAGCAATACCATCGACCCGTATCCGTTCATCGATGACGATGGCCAGGCTTACCTGTATTACGGTAACGGGCGCCTGGCCAATGTCTACAAGCTGAACCAGGACATGGTGTCGGTCGATGGACCGCCGGCGTCGATAGTGCTGCAGGATTTCCGCGAAGGGGTCGTGGTGTTCAAGCGCGGCGGCAAGTATTACTTCATGTGGTCGATCGACGACGCGCGCAGCCCGGATTACCGGGTCGGCTGGGGCGTGGCGGATTCCCCGCTGGGGCCGGTGAAATCGCCGGCCAGCAATTTCATTGTCCTGCAGCGCCATGGCGCGGCGGTTGGCACGGCGCACCACAGTATCGTCAATGTGCCCGGCACCGACCGCTGGTATGTGGCCTATCACCGCCATGCGTTGCCCCAGGGTGGTGGCTACCAGCGCCAGACGGTCCTGGCGCGCATGGAATTCGACAGCGCCGGCAATATCCAGCCGATGGACCCGCTGCAGGTCCCGTTCAAGCCCGGGGATGTTGGCGAGCCGATCGTCAATGGGAAAGGATTGCCGGATCGCTGATTGTCCGTGGCGTCAGGATTTCCTGATTTTATTCCTGACTGCCCACATTGGCCGCCTAGCTTGCTAAAGTAAAGCCACTGACTTGCGCAAGCTATGCCGAATTCGCGGCCTATCCGCGAAAAAATTCATACATGCAAGCTAATCAGTGTCGTTACAATTCATGGGCAGTACGCATTTTTTTTGTTGTTAAAGTTGTTATCGATAACAAGCCGGCGCAATCAAGATGCTGGCAAGGAGACAACCATGTGCAGCCAATACCTCCACAGCACGACGGACGCCGCCAGGCATCCCCTTGTGCATTCCTCCTCATTCCATATTCCTCCCGGCAGCTAGCCGCCGCGTGGGCGTTTGACGCGGCCCCGGGCCGACAACCGCAGTAACACCGACACCGCGCCGGACCGCGCGGATATAACAAATGGATGGCGCAGCATGCCAGGGTGGCGCTCGTCCGCATATTTCATTAAGGGATCAGATCATGTTCAACGCTTTCATCAAAAACTGCTCGTTGCTGCGCCAGCGTTTCCATGCCGTGCTGGCGCTGGTACTGGCCATGGCGCTGGCGGCAGCTGGCGGCGCCGCTTCCGCCTCGGTGATTCACGTCTCGATTGATACCAGCAGTTTTGGCGCCCCCAGCGGCTATCTCGACATGCAGTTTGGCGCCAGCCTGGGCGGCGCGCTGGCCACGGCGGAAGTCAGCAACATGGTGGGCTTCGACAGTTCCGCCTTCATCGATTCGTGGGGCGTCACGCCGACATCGGGTGGTTATCTGTTCCGCAACGATACGTCGAACGACTTGTTCCATGCCGTGAACTTCGGTGGCGTCCTGTCATTCGACCTGACTTTTGGCGGCGATGCGGACGCCAGCGGCACCTTTGTCTCGCCGTTCACCGTGTCGGCATTCGATGAAGCGTTCGGCCTGCTGGGCGACTTCGATCCGGTCAGCGGCGCGCTGGCGACGTTCCTGTGGACGCCGGCATTGACCGCGGGCGGCAACGGTCAACTGGTGCTCGATGTGTCCGACGCCAACGTCACCGTGGTGCCGGAACCGGCCAGCCTGGCCTTGCTGGGCCTGGGCATGGCGGGACTGGCGCTGGTGCGCCGTCGTGGCAAGCCGATGGCGGCCTGATAAATACAACAACTACAAAATTCGATGACGATAGGGGATAGCATGTTTTCTTTCCAACCCGGTAGCGCGCGCAAGCGCATCCTGTCCACGGCGGTGACCCTGGCGCTGGCCACCATGATTTTGCCGGCGCCACAGTACGCGCTGGCCGCCGACACCATCACGACCCTGGCGACGGCCTATCAGCCACAGATCTTTGAAACGATCGACGCCAGCGGTTTCAAACACCCAGGGGTCGGCTTGACGAAGGAGATGCTGGAAAACGTGCGCACCCAGGTGCTGGCGCAGCAGGAGCCGTGGAACACCCACTTCAACGCCATGCTGTTGTCGGCCAATGCGTCGAAGACCGTCAAGTCCAGCAACGCCGGCAGCGACCCGACGAAGCCGGGCAGCCTGGCGTTCAGCAGCCAGGGTTTCAACGGCAAGTTCATCGCCGACGGCCAGAAAGCCTATACCCAGGCGCTGCTGTACTACATCACCGGCGACGAGACTTACCGCGCCAACGCCATGACCATCATTCGCATTTGGGCGCAAATGGACCCGGCGCAATATGTGTACTTCGTCGATTCGCATATCCACACTGGCATCCCGCTGTCGCGCATGGTGGCGGCGGCGGAAATCCTGCGCTATACCAGTTGCCAGACGCCTGCGCTGGCATGGACCGAACAGGATACCGTGAACTTCTCGACGAACCTGATCAATCCGGTCATCGACACCTTCCAGCACACCAATTACCGCTTCATGAACCAGCACCTGTATCCGCTGCTGGGGGCGATGTCGGGTTACATCTTCACCGGCAACCGGGCGCGCTATAACGAGGGCGTGGAATGGTTCACCGTCAACAAGACGGCGGAAGACCAGGGCCAGAACGGCGCCATCAAGGCGCTGTTCCGCCTGGTCGTAAAAAATGACGTGACCGGCGAAGCGGTCACGCCGGTGGTACAGCAAGTGGAAATGGGGCGTGACCAGGCCCACGGCGGCGGCGACATCACCAATGCCGGCATCCTGGCGCGCCTGCTCAACGGGCAGGACACCAAGGTCGACCCGGTGGAGGGCACGGCGTCGACCGCGCCCAACGCGGTGGGACCCTATGAATTCCTCAACGACCGCATCCTGGACGCGTCCGATTTCTTTGCCCGCTTCATGACCGGCTACGACACGCCGTGGGTTCCGACCGCATCGCATACCGACATCAATGGCAATCCCACCGTGGTCTACCGCGAGATCGCGGGCGCCTACCGGGGCCGCATGTTCTCCAGCATGTGGGAGCCGTACTACTACTACAAGTACGTCAAGGGCGTCGATATCGCGCAGCGCGCACCTTACCTGAGCCACATGTACTCGATGCGCACCAGCTACAACTGGGACGGTGTGGATGGCGGCGGCGACTACTGGCTGTTCATTCCCGCGGCGGCCGCCACGGCGGAAGGTGGCCAGTTGCTGATGAAGCCGATCACCGACCCGTTGCGCGAAGTGGAAGACCGCTTCACCGTGCTCGATGGCGACGTCACTGCCATGCAAGACGAGACCGCGCGTTACCTGCAAGTCAATACCACGTCGGCCGGCGCCCGGCTGGCCGTGGTGGGTTATGGCACCGGCAATAAAAACATCGCCATCAAGATCCGCACCAATGGCGTGGCGTCGCTGGAAGCGTTTGGCGAAACCGTCGCGCTGCCGGACACCAAGGGCCAGTGGCGCTATATCAATTACGCGTTCGACGCCTTCCACGGCCTGGGCGACGTGCTGTTCATGACCATCAAGGGCGCCGGCACCCGGGTCGACATCGACCATATCAATGTGTCTGGCAGTTCCTTTACCGCGCCACTGTTCACGGAGGGCGACGCGGACCTGACCGTGGTGACCTATGCCACGTCCAGCGCCGCCGTCAACCACAGCTTCGCGGCCACCGATGCGGGCGCCGGCGACGTGCTGACGTACCAGGCGGATGGTTTGCCGGCCGGCGCCACGTTCGACACCACCACCGGCGCTTTCTCATGGTTGCCAACCCAGGCCGGCACTTACTCGTTCGTGGTCACCACGACCGATGGCACCACGGTCACCAGCAAGGTGGTCAAGATCGTCGTGGCCGGCGACCGCCAGGGCGCCATCAACACCGTCATTGCATCGTATAAGCCGAATGCGCTGTACGTGGCGTCGACCCTCGATACCTATAACGCGGCCTACGCGGACATGGTCGCTGCGGCAGAAAGCGCCACCGACACGGTCTTCCAGCAAAAGCTGGCGGTGCTCGACAGCGCCGTCAAGGCGCTGCAGGAACTGACGCCGTTGCTGACCGATGGCAGCATGAATTACGTGAACATGTTCACCACGTCCACCTTTGGCACCGCGGTGCCGCTGCTGTTGGACAATACACCGACCAGCTGGTCCACCGCACCTGGCACCTATGCGCCCAACCTCGCGCATATCATGGACTTCGGCCCGAGCTTCAAGGCGTCGGCATCGCAATTCCAGATGCAGGTGCGCGCCAGCTTCCCGGAACGGATCGGCGGCGTGGCGATGTTCGGCTCCAACGACAACGAGAACTGGACCCGCTTGACGCCGGAGCTGACGGTGATCTCCGATGACATGCAAACCCTGCAAGTGCAGGACAGCCTGAAAAACCAGCGCTTCCGCTTCTTCAAGATGCAGATGGTGCGGCCGACGTACGCGATCTTCGAGGTGGGCGAGTTCCGCATCTTCGGTGAGCGCTATGAGACCGTCAATAAACTGTCGGCGGTGTCGATCAGTTCCGACCAGAGCCTGAAGAACCGCATTGTTCCGGGGAACACCGCCAAGGTCACGTTCAAGTCGACGGAAGCGATCAACAACGTCAACGTGCTGGTGCAGGGACAGCCTGCCACCGTGACCACCACCGACAATATCAACTGGACCGCCAGCTGGGTGGCCAACGCCGCCGCGCCTGCCGGCGCGGTGAAGTTCGTCATCAACTACAAGACGGCGGCCGGCGTCGATGCGGAACCGACCATCTTCACCACCGACAGTTCGGCGCTGATGCTGTCCGACCAGACCGGCCTGCTCAACCTGGCCAGCCTGGCTTCGCTGAGCGATTCGTCCGGCCGCAACGTCACCGACATGGCGGCGGAACTGGTGACCCTGAACGACAGCAACCTCGGTACCGTCACCGACATGCGCGTCAATGGCTCCGGCTACGGCGCCTGGATCAAGTTCGACTTCAAGGGCGGCGGCACGGCGACCCTGACCCGCGCGGAAGTGATCGGACGCCAGGACCAGTATGCGTCGCGCATCAATGGCACGGTGGTGCAGGGCTCCAACGATGACAGCACGTGGGAAACGATTTCCACGGTGGCCGGCAACACGGCGGACTGGCAATCGCTGAAGATCAACAGCACCCAGCCTTACCGCTATATCCGCGTCACCAACGGCAACCAGTGGTACGGCAACATGGCTGAATTGCGCCTGTACGGCGCGGTGGAATCGGTCAACATGATCGCCACCGCCTCGCTGAGCTCCAGCCAGGCGCTGCGCACCCGCATCGTGCCCGGCAACACGGTCAAGGTCGCGTTCACGGCCAAGGAAGCCATTAACGACGTGACGGCGACGATTTCCGGTGTGCCAGCCACGGTGGCGACCACGGATAACGTCAACTTCACCGCGACGGCAACCCTGCCGCAAGGCACGGCAGCGGGGGCGGTGACGTTCGCCATCAATTACAAGACGGCTGCCGGCAAGACCGGTTATCCGAATTCGGCCACCACGGACGGCACCGCGCTGACCCTGGTCGATGAGGCGGACACCATCAAGAACGTGACCAGCATCGCCACTTTGATCGATTCCACGGTGAACCGCACGGCGGCCGTTACGCTGTCCCAAACGAATGCGCTGTTCGACGCCAACCTCGGTTCGTTCTCGGATTACCGCATCGGCAGCAACAATTCCGGGGCCGGCAGCTACATCACGTTTGATTTCAAGGCCGGCAACCAGGCCACCTTGACCAGCGTGGAACTGGCGGCGCGGCAAGACCAGATCGCCCGGGCCAAGGGCGTGGTGATCCAGGGCTCGAATGACAACAGCAACTGGACCAACCTGACGGCGGGCGCGGCATCGACGGCGGACTGGCAAACCCTGCCGGTCACCGGCGGCGTCCCTTACCGCTATATCCGCGTCTTGAACGGCAATAACTGGTTCGGCAACCTGTCCGAAGTCCGCTTCCACGGCACGGTGCAGGGCGCGGACACCACGGCGCCCGTCACCACCAGCAACGCGCCGGCCGCGCCGGTGAACCAGGACACCACCGTGTCCTTCAGCGCGACCGACAACAGTTCCGGCGTGGCCGCGACGTACTTCAAGGTCAATGGCGGCGCCCAGCAGACCGGGAACGCCGCGCTCTTCACGGCCGACGGGACGTACGCGCTGTCGTACTGGAGCGTGGACAAGGCCGGTAACGTCGAGCAGGCGAAAAGCGCATCGCTGACCATCGACCGCAGCGCGCCGGTGACCAGCGTGGCCAGCACCCCGGCCGCACCGGCCAGCGGCTGGTATGCGTCGGACGTGACGCTGGCCTTCTCGGGAGCCGAAGCCGGCGCCACCACGTACTTCAAGGTCGACGGCGGCGCCCAGCAAGCGGGCAACGCGGTGCTGCTGAACACCAAGGGTACGCACACGGTGGCGTACTGGAGCGTGGACCAGGCGGGCAATACCGAGGCGGCGCGCAGCGTCAGCGTCAACATCGGCCCGGTTGATCTCAGCGCCAGCGTGAAGTTCACGCAATATGGCGCCACCCTGAACCGCGCGACCGGCAAGTACGTGGGCAGTGTGACGGTGACCAACACCACCGGCTCGACCATCACGACGCCGTTGCAGGTGCTGCTGGGCGGGTTGACGTCCGGCGTCACGCTCGACAACGCCAGCGGCGTCAACGGCAACGGCGCGCCGTACGTCACCCTGGGCGCTTCGCTGGCCCCGGGCGCTTCCGTCAGCGTACCGCTGACGTTCACCAACCCGAACCGCGCGATCATCGGCTACAGCCCGGCATTCTACAAGGGCAATTTCTAACGCCGGCGTCACGCCAGTCCAGTCACATGGCGCCGGGCCTGGCCCGGCGCAAATTGGCCGCAAGGCCAATTTTTTTGAAAGAAATGATGGTGTTAACCAAAATCTTAGCCGCCGCCATGGCGCTGGCCTGCGCCGCCTGCGCGGTGCAGGCGGCGCAGCCGATCTCGCAGCGCTTCAATGCCGACCCGTCGCCCCATTACTTCGGCACGGGCGAACAGGGCCGCTTTTATGTGTACGCCACCGACGACGCGTCCAATTCCGGCAAATACTGGGATTCGATCACGTGGCGCCTGTACACGTCGCCGGACATGAAGGCGTGGACCGATGCCGGCGTGCCGCTGTCGGTCTCCGTGTTCAAGTGGGCCCGTCCCGACGCCAAGGCGTGGGCGCCGGAAGCGGCTTACCGCAACGGCAAGTATTACTTCTATGCGCCGGTCGGCGGCGACAAGATCGGCGTGGCGGTATCGAACCGTCCCGATGGCGGCTTCACGGACGCCCGCACCGATGCGCTGGTCGACAAGGCGCGCGACGCCAATGCCGGCGATGAACCGATCGACCCGGCCGTGTTTGTCGACAAGGATGGCCAAGCGTACATGTACTTCGGCACCCGCGTGCCGAAAGTGGTCAAGCTGGCCGCCGATATGACGCAGCTGGCAGGTCCGATTTTAAACGTGGAGGTCAAAGAATGGCCCGCGTCGGATCCGAAGAAAAAATACGGCGAGGCGCCATTCCTGCATGAACACAATGGCGTGTACTACTTCACGTTCTCAACCGGCTGGCCGGGACAGATCGTGTACGCCACCGGCAGTTCGCCGCTGGGACCGTTCACCTATCGTGGCGTCGTCATCGATTACCTGAATATCTCGACCAACCACCAGGCCATCATCGAATATAAAGGCAAGAGCTACGTGTTCTATCACGACCAGCTATTGCCGGGCGGGGACAGCATGCGCCGCTCGATCACCTACGCGCCGCTCGAATATGGGGCCGATGGCGCCATCGCGCCGGTGCGGCTCGACCCGGCGCAGATCGGGAAGCCAGGGAAATAAGCGCGGAGGGGGCGGCCGCATCCCCGCCCTGAATGTCAATTTCGGAACATATGAGGGGACAATGAGAAGACTTCGATTTGCAAATTCATTCCGGCGCATTGGCCAGCTCGCCATCTCGGCCAGCATCGCCGCCGCCTTGCTGCCATTGCCGATACACAGCGCCTATGCCGCGGACTCGATCCAGACGCTGGCCACCAGTTACCAGCCGACGCTCAGCGAGCGGGTCGATGCCAGCGGTTTTAAACATCCCGGCATTGGTTTCACCAAGGACATGCTGGAAAACATGCGAACCCAGGTGCGGGCGCAAAAAGAACCGTGGACCACCTATTTCAATAACATGCTGCTCTCCGGCGCTGCTTCGAAGACGCCGTCGATCAAGAACATCAACGGTGGCGATGCCACGCAGCCGCGCTACTACGGCCTTGCTTCGCAGGGCATGAATTCGGTGTTCATTGCCGATGCCAACACGGTCTTTACGCAAGCCATCCTGTATTACGTGACCGGCGACGAAACCTATCGCGCCAACGCCATGCAAATCATCCGGCTGTACGAGAAGATGGATCCGGCGCAATACGTGTATTTCACCGATTCCCACATCCATACCGGTATTCCGCTGAGCCGCATGGTGAGCGGGGCGGAAATCCTGCGCTACACCAGCACGCAGACGCCGGCGCTGGCATGGACCGACGACGATAGCGCCAAATTCACCGCCAACCTGGTGCTGCCGGTGGTGCAGACCTTCAACAGCTGCAATTGCCGGTTCATGAACCAGCACCTGTACACGACGATTGCCGCCATGACGGGGTCGATCTTTGCCGAAGACCGGGCCACCTATGACAAGGCGGTCGAATGGTTTACCGTCAACAAGGACGCGGTGGACCAGGGCCAGAATGGTTCCATCAAGCGCCTGTTCCGGCTGGTGACGAAGAACGACCTGACCGGCGAAGACGTGACGCCCCAGGTCCAGCACGTTGAAATGGGGCGCGACCAGGCCCATGGCGGTGGCGACATCACCAATGCGGAAATCCTGGCGCGGGTGATGATGGCGCAGGGCACCAAGGTCGATCCGGCGGAGGGCACCGTGTCCACCGGCGCCAATGCCGTCGGCCCATACGAATTCCTGAACGACCGCATCCTCGACGCCGCCGAACAGTTTGGTTCTTACATGAGCGGGTATGAGATCCCGTGGGTCCCGACCGCGTCGCACACCGACGAAGCCGGCAACCCGACCATTGTCTACAAGACCGTGTCGGGCGCGTATCGCGGCAGGTCCGGCTTGAATTACTGGGAACTGTTCTACTACTACAAATATGGCCGTGGTGTCGACCTGACCCAACGCGCCCCCAATTTCACGAAATTCTTCGCCAACCGGATCGGCTATAACTGGGACAGCGCGGATGGCGGCGGCGATTTCTGGATCGCGATTCCGAAATTGGCCGAAGCCGAAGGCGCGCAATACCTGGTCAAGCCGGTCACCGACCCGTACCGCGAAGTGGAAGACCGCTACACGGCGCTCGATACCCGTTCCGCGACCGTGCAGGACGGCGCAACATCATATATCCGTGTCACCGCAAGCGCGGAAGGCAGCAAGATCGGCGTCTACGGATATGGCTATGGCGCGACCAATTACGGCATCCGTATCCGCACCAATGGCGTCGCGGTGATGGACCTCTATGGCACCAAATACCCCTTGCCCGATACGCACGGCCAGTGGCGCTATGTGGTGCTGCCGGGCGGCGTCAATGATTACCTGCCGCTGACATTTACCGGCGGCGGCACGACGGTCGACGTCGACCATATCAATGTCAAGTCCAGCACCTTGCTGACCCCGCCGGCATTCACGATGGGCACGGCGGATCTGACGCTCTACAGCTATGCCGGCACCACGCTGGCTACCGCGCTCGATTTCTCGGCCACCGACGCGGGCGCCGGCGAAACCGTCACCTACCAGGCTGATAACCTGCCGGCGGGCGCGTCCTTCAATCCGGCCACCGGCGCGTTTTCCTGGAATCCGACCCAGGCCGGCACGTACACCTTCTATGTCGGCGCGTCCGACGGCGCCACGGTGACGATGAAAACCATCACGATCATTGTCGACGCGAGCCGGCAGGGTGCGGTGGACCGCGCCGCTGCGCCGTTCAAGGCGGGCACGCCCTATGTCGAGTCGACCTTGCCGGCCTACAACGCCGCTTACGCCGACATGATGAGCGTGATCGGCAGCGCGGCCGACGATGTCTTCTACCAGAAGCTGGCGGCCTTGCGGACCGCGGCGGCAGGGCTGCAGGAAGTCAATCCGTTGCTGGACGACGGCAGCCTGGACTTCCGCAACATGTTCTTTGCGTCCGAATTCGGCACGTCGCCCGGCTATCTGGTCGATGGCAACCAGGACAGCTCCAGCGGTTTTGGCCCGAACCTGACCTTCAACATCGACTTCGGCGCCAGCTTCAAGGTGGCCGCCAATAACTTCCAGATGCGGACCGTGTCGGGTTTCCCGGAGCGGATTGGCGGCGTCGCCGTCTATGGCTCCAACGACAAGGAAAACTGGACCCGCCTGAACCCGGCCCTGACCACCAGGCTCGATCCGATGCAAGACGTTCCGGTCCAGGAAGACCTCAAGAATGTGAAGTTCCGCTTCTTCAAGCTGCAGATGATCGAGCCGTTCGTTCCCGTGTACCAGCCGTTCGCGATCCTGCAACTGTCCGAGCTGCGGATTTTCGGTACGCGCTATCCGACCGTGAACAAGCTGACCGCCGTATCGCTGAGCTCGGACCAGGCCTTGAAGAAACGGGTGGTCCCCGGCAATACCGTCAAGGTGAACTTCCAGTCGAGCGAGGCGATCAATAACGTGGTGGCGACGGTGCAGGGCCAGCCCGCCACCGTGACCACCACCGACAACCTGAACTGGACCGCGTCCTGGGTGGTCAATGCCGGCGCGCCGGCCGGCGATGTGAAATTCGCGATCAACTACAAGACCGCCGACGGCGCCGATGCCGAACCGACCATCTTCACCACGGACAGTTCGTCGCTGCTGGTCTCCGACCAGACCGGCCTGCTCAACGTGGCCAGCCTGACCAGCCTGGCTTCGCTCAGCGATTCGTCCGGCCGCAACGTGAGCGACATGCTGGCTGAGCTCAACACGCTCAATGACAGTAACCTCGGTACCGTCACCGACATGCGCGTCAACGGTTCCGGTTATGGCGGCTGGATCAAGTTCGACTTCAAGGGCGGCGGCCAGGCCACCCTGAACCGGATTGAAGTGATTGGCCGCCAGGACCAGTACGCGTCGCGCATCAATGGCACCGTGGTGCAGGGCTCGAACGACAACAACACGTGGGACACGATCTCGCCCGCCGCCAACGGTTCGGCGGACTGGCAAACGCTGAAGATCAACAGCACGCAACCGTACCGCTATATCCGCGTCACCAACGGCAACCAGTGGTACGGCAACATGGCTGAATTGCGCCTGTACGGCGCGGTGGAATCGGTCAACATGATCGCCACCGCCTCGCTGAGCTCCAGCCAGGCGCTGCGCACCCGCATCGTGCCGGGCAACACGGTCAAGGTCACGTTCACGGCCAAGGAAGCCATCAACAATGTGACGGCGACGATTTCCGGTGTGCCAGCCACGGTGGCGACCACGGACAATGTCAACTTCACCGCGACGGCAACCCTGCCGCAGGGCACGGCAGCGGGGGCGGTGACGTTCGCCATCAATTACAAGACGGCCGCCGGCAAGACCGGTTATCCGAATTCGGCCACCACGGACGGCACCGCGCTGACCCTGGTGGATGAGGCGGACACCATCAAGAACGTGACCAGCATCGCCACTTTGATCGATTCCACCGTGAACCGGAGCGCGGCGGCCACGCTGTCCCAAACGAATGCGCTGTTCGACGCCAACCTCGGTTCGTTCTCGGATTACCGCATCGGCAGCAACAATTCCGGGGCCGGCAGCTATATCACGTTTGATTTCAAGGCCGGCAACCAGGCCACCTTGACCAGCGTGGAACTGGCGGCGCGGCAAGACCAGATCGCCCGGGCCAAGGGCGTGGTGATCCAGGGCTCGAATGACAACAGCAACTGGACCAACCTGACGGCGGGCGCGGCATCGACGGCGGACTGGCAAGCCCTGCCGGTCACCGGCGGCGTCCCTTACCGCTATATCCGCGTCTTGAACGGCAATAACTGGTTCGGCAACCTGTCCGAAGTCCGCTTCCACGGCACGGTGCAGGGCGCGGACACCACGGCGCCCGTCACCACCAGCAACGCGCCGGCCGCGCCGGTGAACCAGGACACCACCGTGTCCTTCAGCGCGACCGACAACAGTTCCGGCGTGGCCGTGACGTACTTCAAGGTCAATGGCGGCGCCCAGCAGACCGGCAATGCCGCGCTGTTCACGGCCGATGGCGTCTACGCGTTGTCGTTCTGGAGCGTGGACAAGGCCGGCAACGTCGAGCCGGCGAAAAGCGCATCGCTGACCATCGACCGCAGCGCGCCGGTCACCAGCGTGGCCAGCACCCCGGCCGCGCCGGCCAATGGCTGGTATGCGTCGGATGTCACGCTGACTTTCTCTGGGGCCGAGGCCGGCGCCACTACGTACTTCAAGGTCGACGGCGGCGCCCAGCAAGCGGGCAACGCGGTCCTGCTGAGCGCGAAGGGCAGCCACACGGTGGCTTACTGGAGCGTGGACCAGGCGGGCAACAAGGAACAGGAGCGCAGTGTCGGCGTCAACATCGGCCCGGTTGATCTCAGCGCCAGCGTGAAGTTCACGCAATATGGCGCCACCCTGAACCGCGCGACCGGCAAGTACGTGGGCAGCGTGACGGTGACCAACACCACCGGCTCGACCATCACGACGCCGTTGCAGGTGCTGCTGGGCGGGTTGCCGTCCGGCGTCACGCTCGACAACGCCAGCGGCGTCAACGGCAACGGCGCGCCGTACGTCACCCTGGGCGCTTCGCTGGCCCCGGGCGCGTCCGTCAGCGTGCCGCTGACCTTCACCAACCCGAACCGCGCGGTGATTGGTTATAGCCCGGCGCTGTACAAAGGCAGTCTGTAAAGGAGCGGCGGCCGGGTGCGCCCGGCCGCCATCCTTGTCATGCGGCGAAATGCGCTCGCAGGCGCCGCAGTTCTTCCGCCGTGATATGCGTAACCGAACCATGCTTGGGCCCCGAGAAATTGGTCGACTTCATCGGTGAACCGGGATCATTGAAGCGGCCCAGGTTCTTGTAGTTGACGAAGTCGGTGGTCTCTGAAAAGCCCATGTTGTTGGGATTGGCGCCAAACACGTCGTACATCAGGACGTAGCGGTCGCTGCCGATACGGCGCCACATCATGGGGGCTTCGCACGCCACGGTTTCAGGGTCCACCTTGCGCGGGTCAAACCGGTAGCCTTGGTTGATCTTGTCCGAAACAGCGTGCCGCAGGCCGCCCGGATTGTCATGGGCCACATAGTACAAGTGGTATTTGCCGCCGACCTTCGTGATGTCGCCGTCGATGGTGCTCTTGGTCTTGTCCGGATAGGTGAACAATTGTTTCGGCGTGGTTTCCAGCCGGGTGAAGGCGTCGTTGGCATAGGCATAGACCATGTAGTTATGCCCGCCCTTGTGGCGTACCGTGAAGTAGACCATCAGTTTCTTGCGCTCGGCATCGTAAATGGTTTCCGGCGCCCAGGCCGCCCCGATGTCGCTGAATTCCGGGAACAGGTCGGGAATGCGGAGCAGCGCATACGTCCAGTTGATCAAGTCATACGACTTCATCAGGATCAGCGAACGGTTGTTGCCCCAGCCGTATTCTTCGCGCGGGCGCTCCCATTCCGTGCCGCGCAAGCCTTCGCGTTGCGCGAAGATGTGCAGGTCGGTCATGGCAAGGTAGAACGCATTGTCCGGGCCGCGCATCAGGTGCGGGTCGCGCACGCCCTTTTGTTCGCCCAGGTCCTTGCCAAGGAAAACTGGTTCGCCGTTATTGACGTCCGTGAACGTATAACCGTCGCTGGAAGTGGCGAAGTAAATCGAATGGGTCTCGTCCTTGAAGTACGACAGCAAGTAAGCCTGCATGTCTTTTTCGGCGGCCGGCCTGGCGCCGGCCAGCGGTGCGATCTGCTGGACGACGTTTGCCAGCCTGGCTGGCTTGCCGCCACTGGCGGCGGCCAACGAGCGCGGGGCGGCGGCGGTGGCCAGCATGCCGGCGGCGAGGGCGTGGGTAAATTCTCTGCGTTTCATTGTTGTTTCCTATTCAAGGCTGATGACGACGACGGATTTCGCCGGCAAGTCCAGTTTCAGCGTGCCGTCGGCCAGCGCCGCGCCCCGGTAGGGCTGCGCCGTCACCGTGGGCGCTTTGCCGAATTCATTAAACTGGTCCATCCGCTGCGCGGTCAATACCTGGCCGCTGACCTTCGATGCGGTGAGCGTGCCGAGGTTGACGGAGAAGTGCACGTTATCGTCCGGGTTCATGTTGGCGATGCCGATATAAATCTTGCCATCCTTGCCTTTCGCCGCCGAGGCGTTAATCGACGGGATCACGGTGGCGCCGATGCGGTAGGAGGGCGACGACACGTCCAGCGGCAGGGAGGTCGCGTCCTGGAACGGCACGTACATCTTGAACGCATGATAGGTCGGCGTCAGCACCATCTTCGGTCCGTCGGTCAGGATCATCGCTTGCAGCACATTCATGGTTTGCGCGATGGACGTCTGTTTCACGCGGTCGGCGTGGCGGTGGAAAATGTTGAAGTGGGCCGCCGCCACCACGCCGTCGCGCAAGGTGTTTTGCTGGCGCAGGTCCCAGTCGAAACTGCCGGTATCGCTCTTGTACCAGGTGCCCCATTCATCGACATACAAGCCGACCCGTTTCTTCGGGTCGTACTTGTCCATGATGGCCGAGTGCCGGCTGATGATGTCGTCGATGCGCAGCGCGCCGGCCAGGATGGTGGCCCATTCCTCCTTGCTGAAACGCGTGGCCTTGCCGCCTTCCTTCCAGTCGGCGGGCGGCAGGGTGTAGTAGTGCAGCGACAGCCCATCCATCTTCGTGCCGGCCTGCTTCATGACGACGTCGGTCCAGTTGTAGTCTTCCCGGTCGGGACCGACGGCCACGCGGATGGCGGCCGGCGCGGCCTGGCCATTGTTGTGGAAGAAGGTCTGGAAGCGGCGGTACTCGTCGGCATAGTATTCCGGGCGCATGTTGCCGCCGCAGCCCCAGCTTTCGTTGCCGATGCCAACCACCGGCACCTTGAACGGCTGTTCGCGGCCATTCTTGCGGCGCTCGTTGGCCAGCGCATTGTTGCCGTCGGACGTCATGTATTCCATCCAGTCGCGCATCTCGCGCGGCGGGGCCGAGCCGAGGTTGACGCCGATATAAGCGTCGGCGCCCACCTGTTCGGCAAAGTCCATGAATTCGTGGGTGCCGAACTGGTTGCTTTCGTGCTTGCCCGTCCACCAGTTGTTCTTGCGCCCCGGGCGCTTGTCGCGCGGGCCGATGCCGTCGCGCCAGTTGTAGTCGTCCGCGAAGCAGCCGCCGGGCCAGCGGATCAAGGGCACCTTCAGCTCGCGCAGCGCCTGCACCACGTCGCTGCGGATGCCGCGCAGGTTCGGGATGGCCGATTTCTCGCCGACCCAGATGCCATCATAGATGCCGCTGCCCAGGTGTTCCGAGAACTGGCCGTAGATATAGCGCGCGATTTGCGGGCCGGGCTGGTTGGCGTGCAATTGCGCGGTCGCGACCTGGGTTGCCGCCAGCGCGTGGACGGCGGCGAAGAGCGCGGACACCGCCAGCAATTTTCCTGTTATTGTTTTCATCAAGGTCCAATGTCATGGTTATCGATAACAATTGGAATGGTCAAGTTTTAGATGGCGTAGCGCATCGTCCGTTCGGACTAGGCGGGGCAAAGTTTTTGGCTGGGGAGAGCGGGCCGGGACGGCGGTACGTCCCGGCGGGGTCAGGGCGCGTGTCCCGGCTTGTGACTGGCGACGGTGATCGTGTCGCCGGTCGCGCGCACGTCGAGGCCGAAGCCGCGCTGCAACAAGCTGGCAAAGCCCTTGACGTTACCTGCATCGAAACGCCCGCTGATTTTCATCCCGGCCGCCTCGGCGTCGGCCAATACCAGCCGGTTCTTGTTGTAGCGGTTAAACTCGCTGGCGGCGTAGCCCAGCGTGACCTGGTCAAAAATCAGCTTGCCTTCCCGCCAGCTCAACAGTTGTTCGATGCTGGCATCGCTTTCGTCGGATTTGAGCATGGTGGCCGGGGTGGCAACGACCTTTTGATGTTTCACCAGGATCACCGGCGGCTGGCTGGAAGCCTGCCCGTTCTCGACCTGCACCCGGCCGTCGACCACCACCACGTTGGTGCCGCCGGCTTCACGCCGGACGGTAAATCGGGTGCCCAGCACCGTGATCCGGTTGGCGCCGGCAATCACCACGAACGGGTGGGCCGTGTCGTGCGCGATGTCGAAATAGGCTTCCCCTTGATCGAGCCAGACCGTGCGCTCGCCTTGGCTGACGCGGGCGCGCAGCAAGGTTGCCGTGTTCAATGTGAGCTTGCTGCCGTCCTTCAGCGCGTGGGTCTGATGGGCGCCAAGCCGGGTTTCGTAGCGCACTTCAGCAAAATTGTCCCGCACCGCCAGCAATCCCGCGGCCGCGCCCACCGTCACCAGCATCGCGGCGGCGATGCGCCATTGGGAAAAGCGCGGCAGGGCGCGGCGTGCCGTTTCGGCCGGGGCAGGCTCGGGCTGCGCCTGCGGGGAGGTGGGCGTGCTGGCGCCAGGCGCAAGCAACGCCGTCTTGGACCATGCGGCCGCCAGGCGCAGGTAGGCAACCCGATGGGCCGTTGACAGGGCGATCCATTGATCGAGCTGTGTCTGTTCAGCCGCGGACCAGCCTTCGCCATCTTTCCTGGCCAGCCACGCCGCCGCTTGTTGTTCAATTTTCAAATGCTGGCTCATGCGACCTCGGGTTCAATGATCGTTTTCACTTTGCCGCCCTTGGCGCCAAGTGCCGCGGCTAAAAAACGTATGCCTTTTGCAATCTGTTTTTCGACGGTGCCTTCGGTCACGCCCAGCCGGACGGCCACTTCCCGCTGCGACATTCCCGCGATCTTGCGTAACTCGACGACTTCACGGCATTTTGGGGGCAGGTCGGAAAACGCTTGCTCAAGGCATTCAATGTCTTGCCGGCCCATGGCGTGGCGCTCGGGGCACAATTCATCGACATGGTCGGGCAGTTCGCCGGAAGGCGCCAGCGCGACGATCGCAGCGACTTGCTGGTGCCTGGCCCGGTCGACCAGCAAATTCCTGGCGACAGCGAAGACGAAAGCCTTTGGGTTGTCCGGCAGGCCGGTTTCCGCCGCTTCGTACACGCGGACATACACGTCCTGGCGCAGATCCACGATGTCATGGGTTTCGCGGCAATGACGCCGGAGAAAGGCGGTCAGCATGGGTTCAAGGGGCAGCACTGCTTGAACAAACCAATTGTCCAGCGCTTCATGTAATTCGGGAGACATGGAAATAGCATGCCACACTCTGGCAACCATGGTTGAAAAAAAATTCGCATGGGATGGGGGATTTTCCAGCCTGTTTCGTCATACCAGGGAAGGGGCAATACAGCCTTGTAACGAGAACAAATGAGACAATTTTCTATTATTGCAAGGGGAATGGTGGCGGGCATGCTAGCCGTCAGCATGGATGTCATGGCGCAGTCGCCTGCCCGTGAATTCAATATTCCCGCAGGCGATATGAAAATTGCCATCGATCTGTATGCGGCGCAGTCCGGCGTGCAACTGCTCTACCGGGGGGCCGAAGTCGATGGCCTGGTGGCGCGGGCGGTCAAGGGGAAGATGGCGCCGGAAGCCGCCTTGTCGCTGCTGCTCCAGGGGACGCCATTGCAGGTCGTGCGTGACAGCGGCAATGCGGTGCTGATTTTTCGTCCGGCCGCACCGGCGCCAGCGCCCGCAAGGCCGACGCCGAGGGCGTCGCTCGAACCGCAAGGCGAACCGGCCACCGTGGTTGTCAGCGGCCTGCGCGGCGGCATGGACAACGCGCGCGACAGGAAGCGCCACAATGACGCGATGGTCGAGTCGATCGACGCCGACGACATCGGCAGGCTGGCAGACCAGAATGCCGCGCAAGCCGTCCAGCGTGTCACGGGTGTCCAGGTGCAGCGCTACCTGGAGGAAGGGGGCGCCTTCACGATTCGCGGCCTGAAGCAGTCCAAAGTGTTGTTGAACGGCTTGGAAGTGTATGGCGCCAAGGCGCAGTCGGGTGAATACAATGGCCGCAATCTTGACCTCGAGGACTTGCCCGCTGACGTGCTGGCCCGTGTCGACGTCGGCAAGAGCGCCACGGCCAGCGATATCGAAGGCGGCCTGGGAGGCTATCTGAATATACGGACCCGCCAGCCGTTTGATTTCAAAGAGCCGACGGCCAACCTGGCGGTGAAGGCCACGAACTACCGGATGGCGCCTGGTTTTAATAGCAAGACTCGTGCACAGGTCTCCGGGCTGATCAGCAAGCGCTGGCATACCAGCGTTGGTGAAATGGGCGCGCTGGTCAACGTGGTGCATGCCGGCAGCGTGTTCGGACTGACCGAGGATGAAGTGCAGCGTCCCCAATTGGCCGTCAATTATGCCGGGTCGGGCAAAGCGGTCACGCTGCCGATCGGCATCTTCACCGGTAACGGCCACAATGGCGAGCGTGAGCGCGGCAGCTACGTTGCGGCGTTCCAGTGGCGCCCCGGCGCCAACGCGAGTTTTTACGCCAACTATTTCGGCGTCAACTACCTGCTGGGCCAGCAATTCCAGACGGCGCGCTTTTATGTCGGCCTCCCAACTCCGGACTACGCCTTGTGGGGGGATGTTAACAGCGATGGCAGCGACAACCTGCGGCGCGGGACGTTCACCGGCAACACGATGACCAACGCATCGGTCGTCGCCAACGAAGGCCGGAAGGTGAAACTGGTCGATATTGGCGGAAAATGGAGCAGCGGCGGCATGCTGGCCATCGAGGCGCGCCTCAGCCACAACGACACGGCGGTGCGCAATTCCCTGTTCGAATGGGGGATGCACGCGAATGTTCCATTGATGCGGCTGGCGATCAACGATGGCGCGCCGTCGCGCGTGTCGGTATCCGGTGTCGACCTGGCGGACGCCGCCAGTTACCATCCCGCCTATCTTTTGGCCATCGCCGCGGACGGGACGCAGAAAAATACCGCGGCCACGCTTGACGTCAATTACCGCTTTGCGCACCCGGCGATCCGCTCGGCAGATTTTGGATTGCGGGTTAATGACCATACGCGCCGGGCGGTCGGTTTCGTCCATTTGTATTGCATAGACGGCTGCAACGGCGGCAAGTCGCTGGCGGCGGCCGATCCGGCGCTGCTGCACCAGGTGCCCGCTGCCCAGTCGCGCGAGGTCGGCGCCTACCCGACCTTTGCGAGCGCCGCCGTGCGCCAGCAGGCGGCCCTGCGCGCCCTGTATGGCCTACCGGCGGTGGATGCCCACATGCCTGAACATGATCAGCTCAATCATGAAAAGACCACGGCAGCCTACGTGAAGTTCAATTATGCCGTGGACCTCGCCGGCAGCCCTGTCAGCGGCAATATCGGGGTGCGCCATGTCGCCACCTCGCTGCATGGCGAATCCTATGGCATGGATGCGGCCGGCACGCTGGCGCCGCTGGCCAGCGATTCCGCGCGCCGCGACGTGCTGCCATCGTTCAATGCCAACATCCGCCTGCGGGACGACGTGTTATTCCGGCTGGCGGCATCGAAGACCATGGGACAGGTCAATTTTTCCTACCTGAACGCGACCGTGAGGATCTTGAACCCGGTCCAGCACGATGCCCAGGAGGGCAACCCGGACTTGAAGCCGTATACGTCAAGGAATGCCGACTGGTCGCTGGAACATTATTTCGGCGCCAGGGGAATGGCGGCGCTGGCCATGTTCTACAAACTGGTCAACGGCCTGGTCCAGACCGTGGCTGAAAAACGGCTCATCGAAGGGGAAGAGTACAACGTCACGGCCTTCAAGCCGGCGGGGCTCGCCAGGATCAAGGGCATTGAAATCGCTTACCAGCAATTCTTCGACCGGCTGCCAGCGCCATTCAACGGCCTGGGCATGCAGGCGAATTGCCTGTATGTGGCGTCGCAGGCGCCATCGTCCATCGCCGGCCGGACCGTGCCGCTGGCGGGCTTGTCCAGGAACAGCTGCAACCTGACCGGCATCTATGAGCGGGGCAAGGCCAGGGCGCGCCTTGCCTACAGCCACCGGGGCAGCTTTGTCGCCACCACCAGTTCGTCCGGCGCGCAGGGCGTGCCTGTTTTTGCCAGGCCGTTCGGTACGCTGGACTTTTCGATTGGCTACGACATCAGCAAGCAATTGTCCGTGACCCTGGAGGGCGCCAATGTGACCGGCGCCCGCATCGAGCAGCACTACGGCAATAGCCATAACCAAATGAACTATGTGCCGCTGAACAAGCGTTATGGCGTGCAAGCGCGCTATGTATTTTAAACGGACTGATTCAACCCTATGACTCTCCCGACCCCTTCGTCGCCGGCGACCGGCGACAGCACGGACTTGTTCAACCGGACCATCCATGCCGTCTATCAATCGGTACAGGGAGACGATCCGTGGCGCTGCTGGCTCACGCTGATGGTGAAGTGTTTTCGCAGTGCACACGCGGCGATCGTGGTGCCGCCTTCCGCCGCCAGCTGTCCCGGCTACATGGTGTGCGTGCCGGCCGGCGGCGCGGCGCTGGAGCGGGCGTACCGCAGTCAATGGCACCACTTCGATCCCTTGATGGACGCGCCGCCGGAACGCGTGGTGCTGGCCTCGGACATCGTGACGGATGCGCAGTGGCAGGGTAGTGAATTTTCCCGTGATTCCGACGCCGGCCATGTCATGGGGGTCAATATCAGCCCCCAGGCGGGAACCATGATGCGCCTGCGGCTACACCGCTTGCGGCATTGTCCTCCCTTCAGCATCGAGGACAGGCAGCGCCTCGCCATGTTCGTGCCGCATATAAAGCAGGCCATGACCCTGGCGGCGCATTTGAACGGCAACGCGCTGCAAATGCAGATCTATGAAGAAGGACTGGAGCGGCTCAACATCGGCGTGATCGTGCTCGACGAAACCGCCCAGCTGTTGCGGGCCAGCCCCACCGCCCGCCAGATGCTCGATAGCGCCGATGGCCTCAAGCTGGCCGGCCGCTACCTGGCGGCCAGTACGCTGGCCGAGACGAGCGAATTGCAGCGGCTGCTCGACAGCGTTCGCGAGCATCCGGCGCGGGTCGCGGCGATGTGCCTGAGCCGCCCATCCCGGCGCCGCAAGCTGGCGGCGGTGGTGCGCGGTTTCCCACGGGCGAAGGAGTCCGATGGACGCGTGCGGCCCGCCATGGCGATCTTCCTGCGCGACCCCGATACCCTGGCCGAACCGGTGCACGATATCGCGCGCCAGATGTTCGACTTCACACCCGCCGAGGCCCACCTGGCGATCGAACTGCTCAATGGCCTGAGCCTGGACGAAGCGGCCGGGAAGCTGGGCATCCTGCGCAACACGGGGCGTGCGCATTTGCGGGCGATTTTCTCCAAGACCGGTGTCAGCAGGCAGAGCGAACTGGTGCGGGTTTTGCTCAATGGTGTGCTGGCCTAGTCCGAACGGACGATGCAAAAATTTAAACCAGGCTTGATCATGGAAATGTTATCGATAACCGGAGGATGGATTGAGCGCAGCTACCATCTATGACGTCGCACGCAAGGCCCGGGTATCGGCAATGACGGTATCGCGAGTGATCAATGGCGGCATCAACGTTGACGAGACGACCCGTGACCGGGTCAAGGCGGCCATCCTATCGCTGCAATACCAGGTCAACCAGGCGGCGCGCTCGGCCCGCAAGGGCGTCTTGCGCATCGGCCTTCTGTTGGGCAGCCCCGGTGCGGCATTCATGAGCGATTTCCAGCTGGGCGCGATGGACCAGTGCAGCCAGGAGGGGGCCCAGCTGATCGTTGAAAAATGCGGCGACCTTGACAGCCAGCGCGCGGCGGCAGCCAGGCTGGTCGAGAACGCGGCCGATTGCATCCTGGTGCCGCCGCCGCTGTGCGACCTGGAGGCCTCGCTGCGGCAACTGGACGACTTGCGCGTGCCGATCGTGGCCGTCGCCAGCGCCCGGCCGGCAGCGCATATTTCCGCGGTGCGCATCGATGACTACCAGGCGGCGAAAACCATGATGCATCACTTGTTTGCGGCCGGGCACCGCGACATCGCCTTCATCCAGGGCGAGCCGGGCCACTCGCCGGCACAGTTGCGCTACCACGCGTATTGCGACGCCATGCGGGTCGCTGGCATGCGCGTGCGTCCCGAACGCGTCGCGGAAGGTGTGTTGACCTACCGTTCCGGCCTGGCGGCCGCACAGACACTGCTGGAGCAGCAGGACCGGCCGTCCGCCATCTTCGCCTGCAATGACGACATGGCCGCGGCCGTGATCGCGGTGGCGCAAGGCATGGGCTTGCGCGTGCCGCAAGACCTGGCGGTGTGCGGTTTCGATGATGCGCCGATCGCGGCGTCGGTCTGGCCCGGGGTGACCACGATACACCAGCCCATCGATGAGATGGCGCGTGCGGCGGTGCTGTTGGCGATCGAAGCGGTCAGGGAACGCGGGCGCGCCCGCCACCGCGTGCTGCCCTATACCCTGGTCACGCGCGAGTCGACCGGCGCGCATAACGGGAACGCGTTGCCGGTGTTTTTTTAGCTCTAATTGTTATCGATAACTTAACGTCGTATCCGCAATACCACTTTTTCACGGCAGTTTAATAAAAACGGAGGGGAACAATGAAAAAACCGAGATTTGAACGTTCGGTCCGGCGCCTGACCCGGATCGCCTTTGCGGCAAGCATCGTCGCGACCTTGCTGCCATTGCAGATAGGCGCCGCCTATGCGGCGGACACGATCCAGACGCTGGCCACCAGTTACCAGCCGACGCTCAGCGAGCGGGTCGATGCGAGCGGCTTCAAGCATCCTGGCATCGGCTTCACCAGGGACATGCTGGAAAACATGCGAACCCAGGTGCGGGCGCAAAAAGAGCCCTGGAATACCTATTTCAACAGCATGCTGCTCTCCAACGCCGCCTCGAAGACGCCGGCGATCAAGAACATCGGCGCCGATACCACGCAGCCACGATATTACGGTCTCGCGTCGCAGGGCATGAATTCCGCGTTCATTGCGGATGCGAACACGGTGTATACGCAGGCCATCCTGTTTTACGTGACCGGCGACGAAACCTATCGCGCCAACGCCATGCAAATCATCCGGCTGTACGAAAAGATGGATCCGGCCCAGTACGCGTATTTCACCGATTCCCATATTCACACCGGTATCCCGCTCCAGAAGATGGTGAGCGGGGCGGAAATCCTGCGTTACACCAGCACGCAGACGCCGGCGCTGGCGTGGACCGATGACGACACCGCCAAATTCACCGGTAACCTGGTGCTGCCGGTGGTCCAGATCTTCAACAGCTGCAATTGCCGGTTCATGAACCAGCACCTCTACACGACGATCGGCGCGATGACCGGCGCGATCTTTGCCGAAGACAGGGACACCTATAACAAGGCGGTCGAATGGTTTACCGTCAACAAGGACGCGGTGGACCAGGGACAGACCGGCTCCATCAAGCAATTGTTCCGCCTGGTGACCAGGAACGACCTGACCGGCGAAGAAGTGACACCAGCGGTGCAGCACGTTGAAATGGGCCGCGACCAGGCCCACGGCGGCGGCGATATCACCAATGCCGGCATCCTGGCGCGGTTGATGATGGCGCAGGGCACCAAGGTCGATCCAGTGGATGGCACGGTATCCTCCGAAGCCAATGCGGTTGGCCCGTATGAATTCCTGAATGACCGCATTCTCGACGCTAACGAACAGTTCGGCGCTTATATGACCGGTGTGGCGATCCCGTGGATTCCGACCGCCTCCCACACCGACGAAGCCGGCAACCCGACCATTGTTTACAAGAGCGTGTCGTGGGCATATCGCGGCAGATCCGGCACCAACCAATCGGAGCCGTTCTATTACTACAAGTATGCCCGGGGCCTCGATATGGCGCAGCGCGCGCCCAACTATACCAAGTTCTTCACAGACCGGGTCGGGTACGGCTGGGACAGCGGGGACGGCGGCGGCGACTTCTGGATCGGCATTCCCAAGGCGGCCGAAGCCGAAGGCGCCACCTATCTGGCGAAGCCGACCACCGACCCGTATCGCGAAGTGGAAGACCGCTACCGGTCGCTCGATAGCCGCTCCGCTGTCATGAACGACGGCTCCGCGACCTTTATCCGGGCCACGGCGGCGCCGGAAGGCACCAGGTTTTCGGTATATGGCTACGGCTATGGCGCGACGTACTACGGCATCCGTATCCGCACCAATGGTACGGCGCTGATGGACAACTATGGCAAGACCATCCCGTTGCCGGACACCCATGGCCAGTGGCGCTACGTGATTTTCACGGGCAATGTGGATGACTTCATACCGCTCACGTTCACCGGCAATGGCACCACGGTCGACGTCGATCATGTCAACGTCAAGGCAAGCACCTTGCTGACCCCGCCGGTATTCACTATCGGCACGGCCGACCAGACGCTGTACAGCTATGCGGGCGCCACGCAGGCGGTCGCCCTGGACTTGTCGGCGACCGACCCGGGCGCCGGCGAAACCATCACTTACCAGGCCGACAACCTGCCTGCGGGCGCCACGTTGAACACGTCGACCGGGGCATTCTCCTGGAATCCAACCCAGGCCGGCACGTACACCTTCTACGTCGGCGCATCGGACGGCGCCACGGTGACGATGAAGACCGTCACCGTGATCGTGGACGCGAGCCGCCAGGGTGCGGTCGACCGGGCCACCGCGCCATACCAGGCGGATACACCGTATGTCGCCACGACCTTGCCGGCGTATAACGCCGCGTATGCCGACATGATGAGCGTGATCGGCAGCGCCACGGACGCGGTGTTCTACCAGAAGCTGGAGGCGCTGCGGGCCGCGGCCGCGGGGCTGGAACAAATCAATCCGCTGTTGAGCGATGGCAGCCTGGACTTCCGCAAGATGTTCGTCAGTTCGGACTTCAACAACCTGGGCAACCTGGTGGACAACAACCAGGATACGGCCGGTGGCTGGGGCCCGAACCTGGCCTTTAACATCGACTTCGGACCCAGTTTCAAGGTTGCCGCCAATGACTTCAAGCTGCGCACGGTCGGCCCCTTCCCGGAACGCGCCGGCGGTGTTGCCATCTTCGGCTCCAACGACAAGGAAAACTGGACCCGCCTGACCCCGGGCCTGTCCACCAGGGAAGACAACATGCAGGACTTGCCGGTCTCGGAAGAAGTCAAGAATACGAAGTTCCGGTTCCTGAAGTTGCATATGATTGAGCCGTTCGTCCCCGTGTACCAGCCGTACGCGATTTTTGAGATGACCGAGTTCCGGATTTTCGGCACGCGCTATCCGACGGTCAACAAGCTCACGTCGGTATCGATCGGCTCGGACCAGGCGATGCGGAAACGGGTGGTGGCCGGCAACACCGTCAAGGTGACCTTTAAATCCAGCGAGGCGATCAGCAACGTGGTGGCAACGGTACAGGGCCAGCCCGCCACCGTGACCACCACCGACAACCTGACCTGGACCGCCACCTGGATCGCCAACAACAGCGTGGCGGAAGGCGAGGTGAAGTTCCTCATCAATTACAAGACCGCCGACGGCGCCGATGCCGAGCCGACCCTGTTTACCACCGACGCCACGTCGCTGGTCTTCGTCAACGAGACCGGCATGATCGGCAATCCGCTGGCCATCACCACGGTGACGGATTCGAACGGCAGAACGCAGGCCGACCTGCTGACCGTGGCCGGCTACCTGTTCGATAACAATATTACGACCGGCACCGATTTCCGTGTTAACGGCAGCGGTTACGGCGGCTGGGTCAACTTCGACTTCAAGGGCGGTGGCACGGTGAAACTGTCCAGGGCGGAAATCCTGGCCCGCCAGGACAACTTCTATGGCCGGATCAACGGCGCCGTGATCCAGGGCTCCAATGACAATGCGACCTGGGAAACGATCACCAACGCGGCGGTGGGGACGCTGGAATGGCAGACCCTGGCCAGTACCAGCAGCACGCCTTACCGCTACATCCGGGTCTGGAATGGCGGCAACTGGTTTGGCAACATGCACGAGCTGAAGCTGTACGGCGTGATCGAATCGACCAATTTGATGGCGACCGCTTCGATCAGCTCAACCCAGGCGCTGCGTACCCGCATCGTGCCCGGCAACACCGTGAAGCTGACGTTCGCGGCCAAGGAAGCGGTCAACAACGTCACCGCCACCATCCAGGGCGTGCCGGCCACCGTGACCACCACGGACAACATCAACTTCGTCGCCACCGCCTTGCTGCCGCAAGGAACCGCGCCGGGCCAGGTGAAATTCGAGGTCCAGTACAAAACCTCGACCGGCAAGTCCGGCTTCCCGCTCAGCGCGGTGAGTGACGGCAGCGCGTTGTACCTGGTCGACGAGTCGGATGTGATCAAGAACGTGACCAGCATTGCCACCTTGATCGACACCACGTCGAACCGGACTGCGGCCAGCACCTTGTCGATCACGAATTCCCTGTTCGACGCCAACGTCAGCACGGGGACCGACTACCGTCTTGGCACCAGCGGCACCGGCAGCTCCATCACTTTCGACTTCAAGGCGGGCAACCAGGCCACGCTGACCGGCGTCGAACTGCTGGCGCGGCAAGACTCGCTGTACACCCGTGCCCGCTACACGGTGGTGCAAGGCTCGAACGACAACACCAACTGGACCACGCTGACCAACACGGCGGCGGCCACGCTGGAGTGGCAAACCTTGCCGGTCACGGGTGGCGTGCCATACCGTTACATCAAAATCTGGAACGCCACCACCTGGTACGGCAACCTGAACGAAGTGCGCTTCCACGGCACCGTGCAAGGCGCCGATACCGCGGCGCCGGTCACCACCGACAATGCGCCGAAGGTCCCTGTCAAAGTCGATACCACGGTGTCCTTCACCGTCACCGACAACAGCTCCGGCACGGCCGCGACGTACTTCAAGGTCAACGGCGGCGCCCAGCAAACCGGCAACGCGGCGCTGTTCACTTCCGAGGGCACCTACGCGCTGTCGTACTGGAGCGTGGACAAGGCCGGCAACACCGAGCAGCCCAAGAGCGCCAGCCTCACCATCGACAAGAGCGCGCCGGTCACCACGGTGACCAGCAATCCGGCCGCGCCGGCCAATGGCTGGTACAGCTCGGACGTGTCGCTGGGCTTCGCCCCCGCCGATGCCAACAGCGGCGCCACCACCTGGTTCAAGGTCGACGGCGGCGCGCAGCAAAGCGGCAATGCGGTGACGCTGAGCGCCAAGGGCACGCACACGGTGGAATTCGCCAGTGTGGACCAGGCCGGCAATGCGGAAGCGGCGCGCTCGGTGTCCATCAATATCGGCCCGATCGACCTGACTGCCAGCGCCAAGTTCACGCAATACGGCGCGACGCTGAACCGGGCCACCGGCAAGTACGTCGGCAGTGTGACGGTGACCAACAACACCGGCTCGACCCTGGGCACGCCGTTACAGGTGCAACTGGGTGGCTTGGCGTCCGGCATCACGCTCGATAACGCGAGTGGCGTCAATGGCAGCGGTGCGCCCTACGTCACCTTGAATTCCGCACTGGCCCCGGGCGCTTCTGTCAGCGTGCCGCTGACGTTCAGCAACCCGAACCGCGCGGTTATTGGTTATACGCCTTCCCTGTTCAAGGGCAATTTCTAAGGAGGACTTGCCATGTATTTCAATCTTCAAAACCAGGCAGCAACCCTGCTGCGGCGCGTGGCGCTGGCGCTGGCCATGGCGGCAAGCGCCAGCGCCGCGTCGGCCAGCATGATCCATGTCGCCATCGATACCTCCACTCTCGGGGTGGCCAGCGGCTACATCGATATGGAGTTCAGCGCCACCGCCGGCGCGCCATTGGCCACGGCGACAGTCACCAACCTGGTGGGCTTTGCCGCAACGCCGGACATCCAGTGGGACGTCGACACGGTGAGCGGTGGCTACCGGTTCCGCAACGACACGCTCAACCTGCTGTCGCATGCGGCCAGCTTCGGCGGCATGCTGTCGTTCGACCTGGAAATCACGGGGGCTTACGACGCGAGCGCCAGTTACGTGTCGGCCTTCAAGGTGGCGGCGTTCGATGGCGTCAACTACCTCGGCGACTTCGATCCTGTCACGGGGGCGCTTGCAACGTTCCTGTGGACGCCGTCGCCGACCGTGACCGGCAACGACGCCATGCTGGCCAACGTGTCCGATAACGGCGTCACCGTGGTGCAGGAACCGTCGGACTGGCTGCTGATGGCCATCGGCCTGGCGGCCATGATGCTGGTCTCGCGCCGGCGCGGCCGCGCCCACGCCACCGGCGGAGGCGGGCGTGGCGAACTTGCCGCGTTGGCCGGCTGACCGTCGCTGACGGCCATCCAGGGCGCGCCGCTTGCGGCACGCGCCCTGTTCAACTCTTGCTGTCTACTGTCGTCCCATCTTTTGGAGAACACGAATGATCAAGCAGAACCACCCATCCGATTCCGTTTCCGTCCCTTCCGATCCACACACCGCGCTGGAACAACACGTGTCGCGCCGCAGTTTCCTGTACAGCCTGAGCGCATTGGCGCTGGCGGGTTGCGGCGGCGGCGCGGGCGAACAATTGGCGGCGCTGGTGTCAAGCCCGGCGCCGCGCGCCGCCGGCGCACCCACACCTTTTGTCCATCCGGGCCTGTTGCATACGGACGCCGATTTCACGCGCATGGCGGCCAAGTACACCACCAGTCCATGGTCCGGCAGCTGGACCCTGTTGATCAACAACTGGCATGCGCAGTCGACGTACGTGGCGTCGCCGCAAGACTGGGTGTACCGCGGGTACGACGGCGTGCATCCGGAAAATTACTCCCGGCTGATGCACGACGTGTGCGCCGCCTACCAGTGCGCACTGCGCTGGAAAATCTCGGGAGACACCGCCTATGCCGACGCCGCGGTGAGAATCCTGAACGCCTGGATACCCCTGGCCGGCATCGGTGGCAATACCAACGCGCTGCTGGCGGCCGGCTTGTATGGCTATGAGTTCGCCAACGCCGCTGAAATCATGCGCAGCTACAGCGGCTGGGCGGCGGCCGACCAGGCCGACTTCAAGAACATGATGGCGGCGATTTTCTATCCGATCTGCCACGACTTCCTGATCAACCACTATGGCACCGAATGGACCCATTACTGGGCCAACTGGGATTTGTGCGCCATCGCCAGCATCATGGCCATTGGCGTGCTGTGCGACGACGGCGCCAAGTTCGATGAAGCTGTCAATTACTTCAAGAGCGGCGGCGGCAATGGCCGCATATTCAAGGCCGTGTATTACATGCACCCGGGCTATCTCGGCCAATGGCAAGAGTCGGGACGCGACCAGGGCCACGCCACGCTCGGCATCGTGCTGGGCGGCGCCATCTGCGAGATGGCGTGGAACCAGGGCGTGGACCTGTACGGCTTTGACAACAACCGCTTCCTGGCGGGCGCCGAATATGTCGCCAAGTCCAACCTGATCCAGTCCGGCACCACGTATTACACCGTACCCTACGTGACCTACAACAACGTCGACTACGTCAACCAGACCGTGTTTGCGACCGGAGGGCAAGGCATGGGACGGGCATGCTGGGCGCTGGTATACAACCACTATGTCAACCGCATGGGGCTGGCGGCGCCATACTCGAAGCAGTTCGCGCTGGTGGTGCAGCCGGAAGGCGGCGGCCTGGGTTCGACCAGCGGCGGCTATGACCAGCTGGGGTTGGGCACGCTGACTTGCACCCGCGACCCGATCGCCGCCGGCGCCTTGCCGAGCGGCCTGACCGGCTATGTCAGCGCTGGCTTGCCGGTGCTGTCATGGTGGGGCAGCGCCTATGCCACCAGCTACAACGTCAAGCGCGCCACGGTATCGGGCGGTCCGTACACCACCATCCAGACCGGCATCACGGACCTGCTGACCTTTACCGACACCACCGCGCCGGCCGGCGCCAATTATTACGTGGTGACCGCGGTCAATCCGTCCGGCGAGAGCGCGCCGTCGAACCAGGCCACCATCATTACCGGCACGCCGCTGCATACCTATTTGCCATTCGACGCCAGCAGCGGCACCACCGCCGCCGATGCGACGGGCCTGGGCCACACCGGCACCCTGATCGGCGGCGCCAGCTGGGTCGCCGGCAAGAAAAATAATGCGGTATCGCTGGACGGCAGCTCCGGTTACGTCAGCCTGCCGGCCAACTTGATGACCGACGTCGGCGATTTCACCATCGCGACCTGGGTGTACTGGAACACGTCGAGCAAATGGCAGCGCATCTTCGACTTCGGCGATGGCACCGGCCAGTACATGTTCCTGACGCCGCGTAACAGTGGCAACGTGGCGCGCTTTTCCATCACTGTCAACAGTGGCAGGGGGGAATTGTGCATCGATCACACGGCGGCGCTGCCGACCGGGCAGTGGGTGCACGTGGCTGTCACCTTGTTCGGCAAGACCGGCACCCTGTATGTCAACGGCGCCAGTGTGGGCAGCAATGCCAATATGTTCCATGCGCCGTTCCGCATGGGCGGCACCAGCCAGAACTGGATCGGACGTTCGCAGTATGCCGATCCTTACTTCAACGGCAAGATCGACGAGTTCCGTATCTACCGTGGCGCGTTGAGCGCGGCGGAGGTGCTGGCGCTGTACAACAGTTAATCGGCGGCGGGCGCCTGCGGGCGCCCGCTGATATACACAAGGAATTCTATGTTGTTAAATAAGTTGTCCATGGCCGTCGCCATGGCGATGATGGGCGTGGCGCCTGCGCTGCCGGCGACGGCGGCCAATCCGGTCCGCGCCGAATGGGAGCAACCCGAAGTGGTGGCGCAGGGCCGCGAGCCGATGAAGGCCACCTTCTTCAATTTCGAATCACGCGACTTGGCGCTGGCCGGCGACAAGGCCACTTCGCGCTATTACCTGCCGCTGGATGGCGCCTGGGCGTTCAAGTATTCGCCTACGCCCGAAGCGCGTCCGAAGGACTTTTACCGGCCGTCGTACGACGTCAGCAAGTGGGGCGCCATCCAGGTCCCCGGCATGATGCAGACGCAGGGCTATGGCAAGCCGATCTTCACCAATATCGAGTACCCTTTCCCGGCCAATGAACCGTTCATTGCGCACGAGCTCAATGAAGTCGGATCGTACCGGCGTGATTTCGATGTGCCTGCCAACTGGAACGGCCGCGACGTGTTCCTGCAGATTGGCGCGGCGGGCGCTGCCTATTATGTGTGGGTCAACGGCCAGCGGGTCGGCTATTCGGAAGATTCCAAGCTGCCGTCGGAGTTCGACTTGACCCGTTACGTGCGCGCGGGGCGCAATACCATCGCCATTGAACTGTACCGCTGGGCCGACGGCTCGTACCTGGAAGACCAGGATTTCTGGCGCGTGTCCGGCATCGAGCGCAGCGTCTACCTGTACGCGGAACCGAAAACCCGGCTGCGCGACTACAAGGTCACGGCGTCGCTGGATAAACCATCCTACCGCGACGGGCGTTTTGAACTGGCGGCGGATATCGCCGGCGCGCCGGCCAACGTCGAGGTACGGGCCACCGTGCGCGATGGCGGGCGCATCGTGCTGCAAGCGTCCGCCACGCCGGGCGCGGACCGCAAGGCCGTGCTGCGCGGCGCGATACCACAAGTAAAACCGTGGTCGGCGGAGACGCCGAACCTGTACACCTTGCTGATCGAAGTGCTCGATGCGCAGGGCAAGCTGGTATCGGCAACATCGCGCCGCATCGGTTTCCGCACCGTGGAAGTGGCCGATGGCGAAGTGCGCGTGAATGGCAAGCGCGTGATGATCAAGGGCGTCAACCGGCACGAACACGATCCGGACACGTACCGGGTGCTGTCGATGGAGACCATGCGCAAGGACGTCGAACTGATGAAGCGCGCCAATGTCAATGCGCTGCGCATGTCCCACTATCCCAACGATCCAAGGATGTACGACCTGGCCGACGAATACGGGCTGTACGTGATGGACGAAGCCAATATCGAGTCGCACGGCTATATGGAGAAGGGCTGGAAGGCGCGCGACGACAAGGAGCGCGCGACGATCATGCTGGGCTACAAGCCCGAATGGCGCAACGCGCACCTGGACCGCATCACGCGCATGGTCGAACGCGACAAGAATGCGCCATCCATCATCTTCTGGTCGCTGGGCAATGAATCCGGCACCGGCACGCACTTCGAAGAAGCGGCGGCCTGGATCCGCAAGAACCACCCGGACCGCCTGCTCAGCTACCTGGGCATCCGTGAAATCAGCGGGCGCCACCAGACCTCCGCCTATGCCGACATTTATGCGCCCATGTATGGCTTCATGGAACAGATGTCCGATTACGCGGCCGATCCGGCGTTCACGCAGCCGATGATCCAGTGCGAATATGCGCACGCCATGGGCAATTCGCTGGGTAATTTCGACGACTACTGGCGCCTGATGCGTTCGCACCGCAAGCTGCAGGGCGGCTTTGTGTGGGACTGGGTGGACCAGAGCGTTTATGCGCGCGACAGCAAAGGGCGCAGCTATTGGGCCCAGGGCTTTGATGTCAATCCGGCGCGCGGCGACAATGCGCCTGTGGGCGACGGCATCCTGCGCGCGGACCGCACGCCCGATCCCGAGTATTACGAATTGCAGAAAGTGTATTCGCCGGTGGTGTTCGAGGGCGATCCGTTGTCCGGCGCGATCGAGGTGGTGAACCGCTTCGATTTCCGCGACTTGTCGCACCTGGCGCTGGAGTGGGAATTGCTGCGCGACGGCGTGGTGGCCGCGCGCGGCAAGCTGGACGATGCGAATACCCAACCAGGCCAGCGCCAGTCGCTGGCGCTGCGCCTGCCGCAACTGGCGCGGGGCGGCGAACACGTGCTGACTGTGCGTGCGCGCAGCAAGGAGGCGCAGCCGGGCGTGGAGCAGGGCAGCGTGGTGGGCTGGTCTCAATTTGTGCTGCCGGCCGCCTCGCCTGCGATCGTACCAGGCGCGGCGACCACCGTTGCCGGTGCGGCCGGCGACGCCGCCGGCGTGGCGCCGGTTTCGGCCGGCAATGCCTATGAGCTGCGCGCCGGCAACGCCGTGCTGCGCCTGGCGCGCGACACGGGCCTGGTGACCTACAGCGTGGGCGGACAGGTCATGCTGCAGGGCGGTTCGCCGAATTTCTGGCGCGGCCTGACGGAGAACGATGAAGGCGCCAAAGTGGACAAGACCCACCGGATCTGGCGCCAGTTCACCGAGCAGCGGCAAGTGCGTTCGGTGACGGCCGATGGCGGCGCCATCAAAGTGCTGTTCAACTTCAATTCAGGCGATGCCCACTGGGAAAACACTTACCGCATGCGGCCCGACGGCAGTCTCGACGTGCAGGCCAGCTTCACGCCGCTGCGTGCCGATTTGCCCGATCCATTGCGCCTGGGCCTGCGCTTCGACAGCCCGGCCGCCATGGACAGCGTACGCTGGTACGGGCGCGGGCCGCACGAATCGTATGCGGACCGCAAGACCGGCGCCGCGCTGGGCGTTTATGGCGGCAAGCTGGCGGACCAGTATCACGGCTATATCCGTCCCCAGGAGAGCGGCAACAAGACCGATGTGCGCTGGTTCCAGCTGCTGCGGGGCGACGGCGCCGGTGTCAAGGTCAGCGCCGATACGCCGTTCGCGTTCAACGCGCTGGCTTTCCCCTATGAAGACTTGTACCAGCGTCCGCGTGGCGCCTGGAAGAGTTCCGACGTGGCGCCCCATGGCGCCGCCAGCGTCCTGATCGACATGGCGCAGATCGGCGTCGGTGGGGACGAGGGCTGGAGCCTGGCGGCGCGCTCGCACGTCCCATACCGTATCCCGCTGGCCCCGGCCAGCTACCGCTTCGTGATTGCGCCGGCGCAGGCGGTACAGCCGATTGCTCAGCGCTTCAACGCCGATCCCTTGCCGCATTGATTCGCCACGGGTGAGCAGGGCGGCGCCGCCGCCCGCAACGACAAGGCCACCCGCGGGTGGCCTTGTGCGATGGGGCGGGCGCCGGCTGCTTACGCGCCTTTGGCCGCGAAATACGCCTTCAGCCGTTGCAATTCCTCCGCCGTCACATGCATGACGGCGCCATGTTTCGGACCGGAGAAATTGGTGGCCTTCATGGGCGACCCCGCGTCGTTGAAACGGCCCAGGTTCTTGTAGTGCACGAAGTCCGTGGTTTCCGAGAAGCCCATGTTGTTCGGTTTCGCGCCAAACACGTCATACATCAGCACATACGACTGGGTGCCGATGCGGCGCCAGACGGTCGGCGCTTCGCACGCCACGGTTTCCGGATCGACCTTGGCCGGATCGAACTTGAAGCCCCCGTTGATCTTGTCGGACACCGCGTGGCGCAAGCCGCCGGGTTGGTCGTGCGCCACATAGTGCAGGTGGTATTTGTCGCCGGCCTTGATAATGTCGCCGTCGATGGTGCTTTTATCCGGGTTCGGGTAGGTGAACAAGCGCTGCGGCGTGGTTTCCAGCGTGGTGAAGGCATCGTTGGCGTACGAATACACCATGTGATCACGGCCGAGCTTATGGCGCGTGGTGAAGTACACCATCAGCTTGTTCTTGTCCTTGTCATAAATGGTTTCCGGCGCCCACGCCACGCCCAGGTCGCTGTATTCCGGGAACAGTTCGCCCACGTGCACCAGCGCGTGCGTCCAATGGATCAGGTCATAGGACTTCATCAGGATCAGCGCGCGGTTATTGCCCCAGCCGTAGTCGGCGCCGGGCCGCTCCCATTCCGTCTGGCGCAAGCCTTCCCGCTGCGCAAAGATGTGCAAGTCCGTCATTGACAGGTAAAACGCATTGTCCGGCCCGCGCATAATATGGGGATCGCGGATGCCTTTTTGTTCCGAGATGCCTTTACCCTGCAAGACCGGCTGGCCATCGTTGAGGTCCGTGAACGAATAGCCATCGGTGGAGGTGGCGAAGTGCAGCGAATGGTCTTCATCCTTGAAGTAGGTGAACAGATAGCCTTTCATGTCCTTTTCCGCCGGGACAGCGGTGGCGCCCAAGGGCGCGACTTTCTGCACGATGCGCAGCTGGCGCGGCGCGTCGGCGGCCGGGGCGTTGCCGATGGCCGCCATGGCCAGTGCGATGGAAGTAACGAGGGTGCGTATTTTCATGTGGTCTCCGTTGTTGTTAGCCCATGCTGGCGGCCACCATGGAGCGGGGCCGCCGCGCAAAACGGTTATCGGTTTGCGCGAATAGATAACGATAACACCGGAGCAGGGGGCGTTGGAGGGGTTGGCGCCCGGCTGCGCAACATTTCATCGCGGACGATAATTTGGTTATCGCAGACGGGCGCGCCGTGACGGAGGCGCTTACTTGCCCTGTTCGTTATACAGCCCGATCACCGTGCCGACGAAGCCGCCGGCGTGTTTGGTGCTGAGGAAGGTGGCGTCGGACTTGCCGGCCAGCGTTTGCCAGGCATTGCTGCGCAGGGCGTATGCCGCGCTCAGCACGCCGCCATCCACCGACAGTTTCAGGTACACCGGCTTGCCCTTTGCTGACGCGGGCAGCGGCGCGCTGGCGACGATGCGGCCCTGCTGCGGGTCCGCGCTGGTCTTACGCACGGACAGCGCCACCACGGGCTTGCCATCCTGCTGCTGCACGCCGAGGAACAGGTAGGCATCGTCGTTTTGCATGGCGACCAGGCCGGCGCGGTCGCCCGCATGCGCAGGCGAATAGCGCATGGAGGTGCTGACGGTGGCGATCGCGTGCGCCTGCTTGCGGCCGATGAACGAGGGCACGTTGCGGATATCGCCCACCGCCTCAAGGCTCGCTTGCAGCACCAGTTCGCCGTGGCGCAGCGCATGGCGCGGCTGTTGCGGAATGCGTACGCTCATCCAGCCCAGTCCCAGCTTGCCGCCGTTGAAGTCGTCCTGGTAGGCGTAGTCGCCGCTGAGCGGCTGCGCGGGACGGGCCGATGGCGGCAGGTTGGGGCGGTTCAGCACATAGGGTACCGTTTTGCCCTGTTCCAGGATCACGGGCCAGCCATCTTTCCACGTCACCGGCAACAAATACGGTTCGCGACCGATGTTATACAAGTCCGGGCCGTAATTGCGGGTGGCCAGGAAGATCGCCCACCACTGGCCATCCGGCGTCTGCACGAAATCCGCGTGGCCGGCCGTGCCGATGGCGTTGGGCCGGCTGTCCGGCAGGTCGCGCTGGGTCAGGATCGGATTGCCCGCGAAGGCTTCATACGGCCCCGTGATGGCGCGGCTGCGGAACACGACTTCCGAGTGCTGGTCGCCGGTGCCGCCCTGGGCCGCGATCAGGTAGTAATAGCCATCCTTCTTGTAGACATGCGGCGCCTCGGTCCAGAACGGCTTGGTGGCAAGATCGGCGCCGCCATTGATGACTTCCGTGCGCGGACCCGTCATGGTTTTGGTTTTCGGATCGAATTCCTGCAGCCAGATCGAGCGGTGGCCGGGATACAGGGCCGGCTGGCCGGGCGCGCCATTGTTGAGGATATAGGCCTTGCCATCGTCATCCCAGAACAGCGACGGGTCGATGCCGTCGAAGTCAAAGGTCACCGGATCGGACCACGGACCGGCGGGATTGGTGGCCGTGATGACGAAATTCTTGCGGTTGGTGCAAACGATGTAATACAGGCCGTCGCGGTAGGAAATGGCGGGCGCCATCAGGCCGCCCGACACTTTCATGCCGGTGAAATCCACCTGGCCGGGGCGGTCGATGGCATTGCCGATCTGGCGCCACGTCACCAGGTCTTTCGAGTGGTAAACCGGCAACCCGGGGAAGTGCACGAAGCTCGACGTCACCATATAGTAATCGTCGCCCACGCGCTCGATGCTGGGGTCCGGCGCATAGCCGGAAATGACGGGATTGATGAATTGGGTGGGGGCAGGACGCAGTTGCGCGCTTTCCTGGCTTTTGCCGTCATACTTGAAGTAGGCGAAATGCGCGTCGGCAGCCAGCGCCGCCACCGGCAGCAGCATTGCGGCGGTCGCCGCGAGCGGGAATTTGGAAAAGGGATTCATATCACCATCTAGAGTTTGTTATCGATAACCTGCTCAGGATAGCACGTACTATTTGGCATAGGTAAATACAAATCTGGAATACGTTTTTTGTTTGAACTGGCAGAAATGCCATGCTAAGATGAATTTGTTATCGATAACTTTCTTGGTCGAACTTGCCAGTGATGGACCTTGAAAGGTGCTCCGATAGCTCTTAGTCGGTGGGCATCCCTCCTGATGCCCGTCTCCCTTGCGCCGGCGGCGCCACCGCCGCCGGCATTTTTTTGGGGAGGCGTAGGAAAAAAGCTACAAGCAGTAAATAAATGACTGGCGAAGATGCTACGGTCATGCAAGTTGACCGTAAAATACACGACAGTTTGTTATCGATAACGAGTGCGCTTCAGAGGGGGCGCGGCTGGCGGGAAATGATCCGCCACATACTCAATAAATAAAAACGGAGATTGCAGCATGAACATGAATGTGAAAACGTCCGCCCAGGTTGCCGCACTGGCGCTGGCGATTGGCCAAAGCCTGATGGTGGCGCCGTGCGCGCTGGCGCAGACGCAGGGAGCCGATACTACGGTGGTGGTGACCGGTATCCGCGCCAGTGCGCGCTCGTCGGTGGCCATCAAGCGCGACACGATGGAAGTGGTCGATTCCATCACTGCGGAAGATATTGGCAAGCTGCCTGACCTGAACGTGGCGGAAACGCTGACCCGTGTGCCGGGCGTGCAGGGCTACCGTTATGGCGGCGAGGGCGCGTCGCCGGTGGGCGCCGGTTCCGGCCTGACCATCCGTGGCCTGAGTAACCAGACCGCATCGCAAATCAATGGCCGCGCGTTCAATACGGCCGGCGGCCGCGAATTCAATATCGAGAGCGCGATTCCCGGCATGATCGCCGGCGTCGACGTGTATAAAAATCCGTCGGCGGAACACATCGAAGGCGGTATCGGCGGTCTGGTCAATATCCGCAACCGCAACCCAAGCGATTTCAAGGGCCCGACCGTCGCGGCGTCGATCAGCTTCGGCAGCAATGATCTGGCCAAGAAGACCGATCCCGAGTTGTTCGTCATGGGCGCCAACCGCTTCGACCTGGGCGGCGGCAGCCGCATCGGCGTGATGGGCGCGGCGGTCTACCAGAAGAGCACCGGCCGTTCGGACAACAACCCGGCCAACCGCGGCGGCAGCCTGAAGCGCGCGGTCCGCGCCGACAGCGCCGAATACGCGACGCGCGCCGCCGCCAACACGGCCAACAGCCCGTTCCAGCCGATGTCCGCCTATGTGGGCCGCAGCGACGTCAACTTCCTGGACAATATCGGCACCACCGGCGCCAACATGCCCAACCTGAGCGGCCTGAGCGCTGAGCAGATCGGCAACGTGATCTCGGCCACGGGTGTGAACAACAACGTGTTCCAGGAAACCATCATGCGCGAGCGCAAGGGTTTGAACCTGGCGGGCGACTACCGCGTCAGCAACACCTTGCGTTTCTACGCCGAGGCGAACTATGTGTACTACCTGTACCACCAGAACTACCGTGGCTTGAACTCGGTTGACGGCGCCAACGTGCAAAACTTGCAGACCACGCCGTTCAACTACACCGAGGCGCTGGCCAACCGCAACATCAACGGCGGCAGCAACGACGTGCTGGTCAGCAAGCGCCTGTTGAGCGGCAGCTTCCTGAACTCGGCGATGACGTCGCTGGGCGGCGACGAACACACGCCTTATACGACGTGGGTCGGCGCAGCCGGCGCCGAATGGAGTCCAACGGCGGAATTGTCGTTGAAGGCGGACTTCTCGTACATCAAGTCCGACAAGACCCAGGACAACCGTTCGGTGACGATGGATTCGGCGCCGGGCAAACTGTGGAGCACCAACCGGATTGCCGATGGCGCACCGCACCAGCTGACCTTCACCGGCCCGGATTTGTCCGATGCGTCCAACTGGGTGTTCCGCTCGTATGACAATGGCACCAACCAGAGCTGGAACGACAAGGGCAATGCCACCGCGCTGAGCGGCAGCTATAGCGCCGATGTCGGTCCGTTCAACAAGTTCAAGTTCGGTACCCGTTATGCGCAAATGGAAAGCGTGTACAAGAACTACCGCTTCGTTGGCAAGCCGCTGACCACGGACGGCCTGGCGCTGACCGGCAACCGCTCCAACGCGATCTATGCGTCGTCGATGGCGAACGTGATCCAGCAGGCACCGACCAACTTCATGGGTGGCGACGCCGGCTATGCGGGCGGCTTCGCGGTCTACTCGCCGGATGCACTGCTGGGTAACCAGGTGGCCACCGCCTTCCCGAAAGCCGGTATCGTAGCCGATGGCAACTACCCGGAACTCGCGGGCGAACGCCGCTACGTCGAAGAGAGCACGCTGGCCGGTTACCTGGTGGGCGAATTCTCGGCAATGGACGATCGCCTCAAGGGTAGTGTCGGCGTGCGCGTGGTGCGCACCAACGGCACCTCCGTGGCCCGAGCGGTCAACGTGGCCACCGGCGCGCTGGTGGATGTGGTGGGTAAGACTTCGTACACCAATTCCTTGCCGACGTTTAACGCCACCTACGACATCTCGAAAGAATCGCTGGTGCGCTTCGCCTATGGCCGCGGCATGACCCGCGCCGGCCTGGGCGACCTGAATCCGTCCATCAGCGGCGTGAACACCGCCACCGGCACCGCCAACGTCGGCAATCCGGAACTGCGTCCGCTGGTCGCCGACAGCTTCGACCTGTCGCTGGAGCACTACTTCAATAAGACCAACTACGCGTCGGTCGCGGTGTTCGATAAACAGATCGATGGCTTCTTCAATAACCTGCTGTCGTGCCAGACGCTGGACCCTTCGGTCGCCGGGCCATACACCGGTTCGACCGGCAACGGTTGCAGCGGCGGCCAGTATGCGGTCAGCAAGCGCGTCAATGCCGAGAAAGGCTATGCGCGCGGCGTGGAAGTTGCCGGCCAGTACTTCTTCGACGGCGCGGAAGGCATCCTGAAGAACTTCGGTGTGTCCGGATCGTACACCTACGTGACGACGGCCAATCCGCTCAACTTCGGCACCGCTGCGGCACCCCGCGTCGTGCGCATGGCGCAGCCGTTCCAGTCCAAGCACAACTACAGCGTGTCCGGCATGTATGAGGACAAGAAGTTGTCGGCCCGCCTGGCCTACACGTGGCGTTCGATGTCGCTGTTTAACGATGTGGCGGTCAATCCGATCGACAGCCGTTCCATCGACGCCTACGGTATTCTGGACGGTTCGGTCAACTATGAAATCACCGACAACCTGACGCTGTCGTTCAACGCCAAGAACATCACCAACAAGGCGCTGCACCGCTACATCGGCGAGCCGGACTATAAAACCGGCATCGAGCTGCAGCACTATGGCAACGGCCGCACCTTCGTTCTCGGCTTGCGCTACAAGTTCGGTAGCTAACATCGGCGGCTGCCGCGCAGCTGGCTGATCGGGGCAGGAAGCGTGTTTTACACGCTTCCTGCCGTTTGCATTCGGGCCCTACCGTATCAACTGGCACAGGCGGGATGGGAAAACGACAACGCAAGGCTATAATGCAGGCCTTCACTACATAAGAAAGCGCCGCGCCGCAGCGAGGCGGTACGGCAAGGGAACATGGTACCTGTGACTAAGAAACCAGAGCGCGCCCAGAGCAGCGCAACGATCTACGACGTGGCCCGGATGGCGGGCGTGTCCGCCATGACGGTCTCGCGCGTCATGAACAGCAATGCCCACGTGTCCGATGTCACCCGCACCAAGGTCATGGCGGCGATTGAATCGCTGAATTACCAGGTCAACACGGCCGCCCGCGCGGCGCGTGTCGGCACCATGGGCATCGGCCTGTTGTACAGCAACCCCAGTTCGGCCTACCTGAACACTTTCCTGGTCGGTGCGATGGACCGCTGCAGCCAGACCGGTGGCCAGCTGATCCTGGAGCGCTGCGACGATTTGCGCAGCCAGCGCGCCGCCATTGCCAAGCTGATTGCCAACGGCGCGGACGGCATCCTGGTGCCGCCGCCACTGTGCGATTCGAAGTCCGCGCTGAAACAGCTGGACCAGATTGGCATCCCGAGCGTCGCGATCGCAACCGGCAAACCCGTTGCCACCATGTCGGCCGTGCGCATTGACGACTATGCCGGCGCGCGCGACATGATGCGCTACCTGATGTCGCTGGGCCACCAGGACATCGCGTTTATCCAGGGCGATCCGAAACACACCCCGGCGCAGATCCGCTACAAGGCGTATGTGGATGCGATGGAAGAAGCGGGCTTTCCGGTGCAGCCGGAGCGCGTGGCGCCTGGCCTGTTTACGTACCGCTCCGGCCTGGAGGCTGCACGCCAGTTGTTGGGCAAGAAGTCCAAACCCACGGCGATTTTTGCCGCCAACGATGATATGGCGGCGGCCGCCGTCGCGGTGGCGCATGGCTTGCACCTCGACGTGCCGGGCGACGTGACGATTTGCGGTTTCGATGATACGCCGGTCGCCACCACGGTGTGGCCGGAACTGACCACGATCCACCAGCCGATTGAGGACATGGCGCGGGCGGCGGTGGACCTGATCGTGGAATTGATCCGCAACCGCCGCACGGGCGACGTGGGCGGGGTGCAGCATAAGCTGTTGCCGTATACGCTCGTGACGCGGGAGTCTTCGGGATCTGTTGTGTAGGTTTGTTTTGCGGAAGCGCAGGCATGGCGGCTTCCGCGTTGCGGAAACCGCCCTACGCGGTGACGGCGCCACAGCATCTGTTGTCCCGGGACGTGAACCGGTAGGGCGGCTTTTGCAAAGCCGCCACGCGTGCATCACACCGGCAAAATTCCCTGCAGCGACGATATCCGGTCGCCATCCGACCAGCTCCCCAGCAGTTCGCCGTCCGCGGAAAACTCCAGCAACTGCCGCCCCTTGTGCCCGTTGTCCTCGCCATGCCCCTGCCAGTTGGCCACCAGGATGTGCCCATTGTCGAGCACCACGAACGTGGCATAAAAGAACGGCGCCACATCGTCCGGCACCTTGCCCCGGCCGCCGAAGGTGCCGGTCAACCGGCCATCGGCATCGAAGCGCGCCATGAAGCCGCCATAGCCGGCCGACACCAGCGTTGAACCATCGGCATAGCGGTGCGCCTTCCACGCGTGTTCAAAGCCCGGCGCGGCCAGCTTGCGCAACGGCTGCAAGGCGAAGTCGGTTTCCAGGATATGGTCGTTGGTGCACAGCAGGTAGCCGCTGCCGGTGCGCGTCATGCCGCGCACGTAGTCGCCTTCGCGGCGCACGCTGTCCATCAGGTACAAGTCGCGGTCGAGCTTGAGAATATGAATGCCATTCTGGCCGCCATCGAGGTCCATGCCCGCCACCAGCGTGCTGCCGTCGTCCTGGCGATGCACCGCCGTCACGCCGGTCCAGCGCTCGCATACGCGCAGCACGTCGCCAGTCTCGATATCCAGTTCCACAAAGCCCCGGTCATAGCCGACCAATACGCGCTGAGGACTGATGCGCTGCAGCGCGCGCGGCAGCGGGAAGTCCGCCATGTCGCGGCTCCAGCCCGCGTCGGGGTTGTGCGTGTCGATCAAATGCAGGCGCTGGCGGCCTTCGTCGATTGCCAGCAATCGTTGCGTCATTACCATCTTCAAAACCTTCCTTGCCAGGTTACCAGTACGGCTGCCAGTTGCGCGTCATGCGCACCAGCGCTTCAAAATAAAAATAATCGCCCCAGATCGTGCACTCATCGACGCCGATGCCTTGCGGCTTGTGGTACACCGCGTGTTTCAGCAAGCCGCTGCCCGGCGCGCCATCGCCGATCAAATAGCTGTCCGACAGCACTTGCACCATGCCGCCGGCGGCCTGCTCGTACGCGGCGCGCAGCGGATCGTCTTGCGGCAGGTTGCGCGCCAGTTCCAGCAAGCCGCAGGCGGCAATCGCGGCGGCCGAGCTGTCGCGCTCTTCCGGGCCGGACGTGAAGATCAAGTCCCAGTAACTGATGCCGTCTTCCGGCAAGCGGTTCAGGTAATAGTTTGCGACGATTTTCGCCACATCCAGCAGGCGCGCATCGCCGTTGTGGCGGTACACCAGCGGGAAGCCGGAGATACCCCACGCCTGGCCGCGCGCCCAGCAAGAATCGTCGGCAAAGCCCTGGTGGGTCTTGCCGTGGCGCGGCGCGCCGCTGGCGGCGTCGAAGAAGAAGGTGTGGAAGGTCGAGCCGTCGGGGCGCACGATATGGCGCGCCGCCGCTTCGATATGGTGGTCGGCGGCGGCCTTGAACGAAGGATCGCCGCTGTGTTCACCGGCCCAGTACAGCAGCGGCAAGTTCAGGTTGCAGTCGATGATCATGCGCCCGCTTTGTTCCGGGTCGTTCAAGTCGCCCCAGGCCTGGATGATGCCGGCCTTGGCCTGGTAGCGTTCCATCAGCAGGCGCGCCGCACCCATGGCGGCGTCATAGGCGGTCTGGTCGCCCGTCAGCTTGTAGGCGGCGATGCAGGACAGGCTGTACAGGAAACCCAGGTCGTGGTGGTTGGTGTTGTGGCGCTCCAGCTGGCGGGCATGGAAGCTGCGCACATGGCCCTCGGCGGCGTCGCGGTAGCGCGCGGCGCCGGTCACTTCATAGGCCAGCCACAGCATGCCGGTCCAGAAGCCATTGGTCCATTCGATGTTGCCGATGGCCGGGTACACCAGTTGGCTGCTGGACGGGGCGGGGAAGTCCGCGCCAAAGTATTGCAGGTTGCGGTCGATCGAGGCCAGGGTGCGCTCGATGGCGCGTTCCAGTTCCGCCTTGCCGGGGGCGGACGGCCAGGCGCGGGCGGCCAGCGGCTCGAGGTGGGCCGTGGTCAGGGATACAGACATGTCTAACTCCTTCAGTAATCTCGTTGTCACGCGCAGTCAGTGCGCGGGCGCGGCGGGTTCCGCAGTGGGTTTTTCTGCCGGGCCGGCGGCGCCACTGCGTTTGATTTCAGCGGGCGTGGGCGCCAGCGCCCAGGCCGATGCCGACAGGAACAGCAAGCCCAATGCGGCCAGCCCCAGGTACGTGGCGGGGAAACCGATCATGTCGTAGCTGAAGCCTGCCAGCGGCGACAGGATCGCCAGCCCCAGCGAATGGCCAAAGCTCACGCCCACCATGTAGATCGTGGACGCCAGGCGGTTGTCGAAGTGGTGCGCGATATAGCGGAAGACCGAGACCGCCAGGATCGGCAATTCCACCGAGTGCAGCAGTTTTAAGGCGGAAATCGACAGTGGCCCGGCCGCCAGGCCGGAGCCGGCAATGCGCACCAGCATGATGGAACCGGCCAGCAGCAAGCCATTCTTGGCGCCGATGCGCTTGACCAGGATCGGCGACAGGAACAGGCCGCCCGCTTCGATAAAGATTTGCACGGAATTGAGGTAGGTGAACATGTTCGTGCCCACCTTGCGGTCAGGGAACAGCGAAACAAAGTACGCCTGGAATTGCTGGTCGAACACCAGGTAGATGTTGGTCACGCCGAGGATAAACACCATGAAGCGCCAGAATTTCGCATCGCGCATCAGGCCGAGGGCGTCGGCCAGTTTGACCTTGTCAGGCGCCGCGCCGGTTTGGGCAAGACCGCCTTCTTCGGGTTTCACGCGCCACAGCAACAGCATGGCCAGCATGACCAGGCCCGCGCCGGACGCGAAGAAGAAGTTAATCGACGGATCGATATTGAACAAGCGGCCGGAAAACGCGGCGGCGCTGGCAAAGCCCAGTGAACCCCACATGCGCACACGGCTGTATTCAAAGCCATGGCGGCGGCCGACCCGGTCCACATACGTTTCCAGCGCATAGCTGCCGGCATAGAAGGTCACGCCCAGGTAAATGCCACCGACAACCGCGCCGAACCAGATATTGATCTTCAGCAGCGGGCCATAGGCATACAGGAAAAACAGCCCGCACAGCGCCACCAGCGCGCTGACGGTCCACAGGATGTGCTTGCGGAAGCCGATCCGGTCGGAGACGAAGCCGTAGATCGGCTGCGAACACATGGCGGCGACGAAATTGGCGCCCAACACGATGCCGGTCTCGGTCCCGCTCAGGTTCAACGAATTGCGCAGCCACAGGGTCAAGAGCGAAATGCTCATCGCCTGTGAAAAGAAGTACACGAAGATCAGCGCGCTGAGGAAGCGGTAATTGGATTGCCTGCTAGTCATGATCAGTCCTTACTTGGCCGGTGTCAGCCAGATCGCCTGTCCACCCGACGGCGGCAGGTTTGCTTCAATGACGGAATCCGCCTGCACTTGCACGGTGCGGATGCCGACTTTGGTCTTGGTGGGCGCGGCGCCATCGTCTTCGTACACGGTGGCGGTATAGCGCTTGCCGGGTTCGAGGAAGTCCAGCTTGATTGCAACCATGCGCGCATCGTTATTGGTGATGGTGCCGACAAACCAGTCGGCGCCCTTGCGGCGCGCGGTGGTGACGAACCGGCCCGGATACCCTTGCACCAGCTTGCTGTCGTCCCAGCTGGCGGGAATGCGGTCCCAGAACGCCAGTTCCGGTTCGTGCGCCGACATGTCCGGCGTGTCATACCAGTACAGGGTTTGCAGCGGGCTGTAATAAATCGCCGCCAGCGCCAGCTGGTGCGCATGGGTGGTCTTGATGCGCGGGCTGTAGTAGCAAATCGTGTAGTCGGCGGCGCCGGCCAGGAAGCGGGTGAACGGCAGCACCGTGTTGTGGGTGGCGTCCGGCATTTCCTCGTTGCCACGGATACCTTCGGACGTCATCAGGTTGGGCCAGGTGCGCTGTTCGCCGGTCGGGCGCCAGTCATCGTGGATATTGACCATCAGGCCCGCGTCGGCGGCCTGGCGCACGGCCTGGTTCAGCCAGGTGGTCCAGCGGTGCGAGCCGACTTGCACGAAGCCGAACTTGACGCCTTTCACGCCCCACCGCTTGTAGGTCTTGAACAGGGTGTCGCCCTGGGCCAGCAATGCCTGCTGGTTCACGTACAGCCAGACGCCGACGCCCCGGTCGGCCGCATACTTGATAATGCCGGGCAGGTCGAAGTCGGGAATCGCGACCTTGGTGGCGTCGGACGAAAACGAAAACGCGGGACCATACCACTTCCAGTCAAACAGGATGTATTGCAGCTGGTGGCGCGCCGCGAAATCGATATTGGCTTTCGCGCTGGCGGTGGTCTGGACCATCACGCGCATGATCTTGCCGGGCTGGACGAATGACGTGTCGGCAATCGCGGTGGGCGGGTTCAGGTTCAGGATGAAGTCATTGTTATCGACCAGCGCACCAGCCGATTCCGCGACCATGATGCCGCGCCACGGCGTGGAAAAGGGCGAAATCAGGTCGGCCGGGTCGTGCATTGCCGTGACCAGTGTATTCGGCTTGTCCTTGTGCAGCTTGAACTTGGTGCGGGAATAGTCGGTCATGCCGCCTTCCAGCAGCGCCACGTGGATGCGGCCCAGCAGTTCCAGGGTCAACGGGCGCTCGGACTGATCCGGCCAGTTGGCCAGCGGCAGTTGCTGGTAGGGCGCCTGGCCCCATGCGTGGAACCACGCCTTGGTCTCGACCGGGAACGTGAACTCGGTGTTTTCCGCCGTGATGCGGTAATACGTGCCTTTTTCGTTTTCCGGGAACGTATAGCGGAACGCCACGCCCTGGTCATAGGCGCGCACTTCCAGCGCCAGCGGGTAAATCGGGTTGTCGTCCTTGACCATGTTGATGGTCATCTGGTTGTAATGGTCGCGCACCGAAGCGCGCTCCCCGACCACCGGCCGCCAGGTGCTGTCATGGGTTGAGTGCGTGATGGCGCCGATTTTCAGGTTGTCGAACCACTTTTCCTGGCGGTCGACCTTCAGTGCCATGGCGTTTTCCGACAGGTGGTTATCGAGCCGCAAGTCCAGCAGCGAATCCAGGATCACGGCCTTGTGTTTATAGGTGACGCGGTAATACAGTTCGCGTTTGCCGGCGGCATTGGCCTTTTGATAAAACACGAAGCGGACATGGTTGTCCGGGGACGCCACGCTGGCCAACCCCGGCTGCTCGTTGACTTGCGCCAGCGCGCAGGTGTGCAGCAGCCATCCCGCGATCAATAGCAACAGGGATTTCATTGGGCTACGACTCCTGATTGTTCAAACAGTTGTTGTATTGTCGCCAGCGCGGGCGGCGAGGCGCCGGGCGCCAGGCAGGCGGCCGCGCCGGACGCCACGGCAAAGCGCAAGCGTTCCTGTGGCGTGGCGCCGGGCATGCGCATGAAGCTGTACAGCAGGCCGCCGATGCTGGCGTCGCCGGCGCCCACGGTGTCCGCCACGGCGATGCGCGGCGCCGCCTGGCGCCATACGCCTTCGGGGGTGTGCAGGCTGGCGCCGTCCGCGCCACGGGTGTACAGGTAAGTCGCGCCTGGATTCAATGCGCGCAGGGCGTTGAAGGCCGGTTCCGGGTCATTGCAGCGGTATAGGCCGCACAAATCCTCATCGGACACCTTGATGATGTCGGCCAGCGCCGCCATGCGTTGCAGCACGGGGTCATAGCGCTCATCCATCAATGCGCGGAAGTTCGGATCGTAGGAAATCGAGACGCCGCTGGCCTTCAATTGTTCGGCCAGCGCCACCAGCTTGGCGGACAAGGGCTGGCGCGCCAGGCTGATGCCGCCGAAGTGCACCCAGCGCGCCTGCTGGCGCCAGCCGGCCGGCAATTGTTCCGCGTCGAAATGCAAGTCGGCGCTGTCGTCGCCGACAAAGAAATAGTGCGGCGGCGATAATTCATGCACGATGGCCAGCAGCGGCGATTTATCCAGTTGTTGCAGGAAGCGCATGTCGAGGCCCGCTTCGCGGTTGGCGGTGGCCAGCGCGTTGCCGAACACGTCGCGGCTGACGGCGCCGGCAAAGGCGCTGGGGATGCCCAGGCGCGCCACCACGCGGCCCACGTTCCAGGTCGAGCCGCCCACCAGGCTGCGCCAGTCGTCCGGACCGGTGCGTATCATGTCGGTCAGCGCTTCACCGGCGGCGACGAACTCGGGGAATACGTCAGGCAAGGCGGTCATCATGCACCCCGATCACGTTCAGCACTTCATAGCAGGCACCCATCGTATGGTAATCGACCTTGCCGGCCGGGCTTTTCTCGGCACTGAGCTTGCGGTTGTCGCGCGACAGGATGCGGTACCACGCGCCGTGCACATGGTCGATCATGTGTTGCCAGCTGTAGGTCCAGATCTTGTCATACCAGTCCCAGTAGCGGCCGTCGCCGGTCCGCGCGGCCAGTACGGCGGCGGTGGCCAGGCTTTCGGCCTGCACCCAGAAATACTTGTCGCCATCGCAGACTTCATCTTCCGGACCGAAGCCATAGACGATGCCGCCATGCTGGTGGTCCCATGCCTTGGCGAGCGCCATGTCGAACAATTCCACCGCGCGCGGCGCCAGCCAGTCCGATGGCCCGGCCAGGTGCGCGGCGTGGCGTTCCATGATCAGCAGCAGCTTGGCCCATTCCGTGAAATGGCCCGGCTGGTAGCCCCAGGGACGGAAGATGTTGGTCTTGTCGTCCTTGTTGTAATCCCAGTCCACCGACCAGTCGGGGCGGTAGTGTTCCCAGATTTTGCCACCGGCCAGCGCGGCCTGGCGCACGGTGATGTTGGCGGCCAGCCGTTCCGCGCGGTGCAGGTAGCGCGTTTCGCCGGACGCTTCAAAGGCGGCCAGCAGTGCTTCGCATGCATGCATGTTGGCGTTCTGGCCCCGGTACGGATCCAGCACCGACCAGTCGGCGCTGGCCTGGTCCGCATACAGGCCGTGTTCCGGTTGCCAGAAGCGGCGCTCCATCAGCGCAAAGGTTTCGTCCAGCCAGCCACGCGCTTCATCGATGCCGGCCGCCAGCGCATGGGCGTAGGCCAGCAAGACGAAGGCCAGGCCATAGCAATGGTTGTCGCCGTCCAGCACCTGTTTTTCGCCATCTTCCCAGCGCAACTGCCAGGCATAGCCGCCGGTCTCCGGGTTGCGGTGGGCATTGCGCAGGAACAGCACGCCATGGCGCAGCGCGTCGAGATATTCCGGTTTGCCGAACTGGCGGTAAGCCATGGCGAAGTTGAACACGAAGCGTGTGCTGGACACCAGGTGGCGCGTGGTACGGTCGTAGATGGCGCCATCGTCCAGGTAAAAATGGTAAAAGCCGCCGCTGGGATCAACGCAGCGCGGGTGGTAGAACTGCATCGTGTGCGCGATGTGCGACAGCAGCGTGTCGCGGGAACGGAAGTCGGGAAGCATGGTGGAACTTTTCATGGTCGGTTTAGGCAGCCTCGTTCCAGGCCGCGATACGGTAGCGGGTTTGCCAGGGCTGGCCTGGCGTCAACGGCACGCCAAGGCGGTCCGCCAGCGGATGGTGCTGTGGTGCCTGCGCCACGCGGCCCAGGTCGAATAAACTGTTGACGGGTTCGGCCCCGATGGCCAGGTGGCGGCTCATCCACGGGAAATTGATGCGGCCGCCGTTGCTGATCCATAGCATCAGGTCGGGCAGGTGGGCACGCTCCCACCACAGGCCGACGCAGGCGCTGTAATCGAGGTAATGCAGCGCAAAAGGCGGTGTGTCGCTGGTACTTTGCGGCGCGCGCACCTGCAGCAACTCTTCGCACGGTCCGGCCAGCGGCAGGCGGCTCAAATCCAGCGCGCCGTCGATGCCGGCCATGGCGTGCAGGCTGTGCGAGCAGGTATCGGCCTGCAGCCGTGAAATGCCGCCCGGCGCGGTGGCGGGATAGCTGTGGATGCCTTCGTTGCCGCCGAGGCGTACCTGCACCCGGCCCGGCGTTGGCGGCAGGCGGAACGTCGGGTGCAACCCGATCGGGACCCGGGCGGCGCGGCGCGCGTGGACGATCAGCGTGATCTCCAGCGCCGGCGCATGGGGATCGGCGGCGATGATGCGCTCCACGCGGGCAATCGCCGACGCCGCCGGGTAATCGATGGTGAGATGGACTTTGGCGGGGCTCGCTTCCACGCAGGTCCACAAGTGGTTCGATGCATAGCCATGGCCCCACTCGTCGTCGGCCTCTTTGGTGTGCCAGCCGGGCGGCAAGTCGTGCGGCTGGTCGGTGCGACCAAACGGCACGCACGGCCATTCGCCGCGCAGGCGGCGCAGGATGCCGGGCAGGTTATCGGCCGCTGTCATGCCGTGCCACGGCGCCACGTGCATGATGTCCAGCTCACGGCCGCCATCGAGCAGCAGGGTGACCGGGCCCAGCATGCCGCCCAGCGGCTGCACTTCGGCGCTGCCAAATGCCCATTGCAGGCGCCACGGGCGCTGCGCGCCGGCTGCGGCGTCGGCTGGTAATTCCGCCGGGCCGGCAGTGGCGCCATAGGCTGGCGTGTGCGCCAAATCAGCGGTTGTGGCGGCCGGGGAAACGGCGTTGCCCGCGTTATCGGCGCACATCGAAGCCTCCCTGCCGCGCGGCCTGTACCTGTTCGGCGCTGGCCAGGTTGAAGTCGCCGGCAATGCCGTGTTTCAGCGCGGCGGCGGCCAGGCCGAATTCCAGCACGTCGCTGTAGGGCCAGCCTTGCAGCATGCCGTGCAGGATGCCTGCCGCGTAGGCGTCGCCGGTACCGATGCGGTCGACGATGCCGTCCACCGCGACCGGGCTGGCCGCGTATTCGCCGCTGCGCGTATGCAAGGTGGCCGCCAGGTGGTGGTGGCCGATGCTGTGCTGGACGCGTACGGTGGCGGTCAGCGCACCGAGGCGGGGGAAGGCGGCAAAGGCCGCGGCGGCGGCGGCGCCGCGTTGGTCGGGGTGCGCCAGTGGTGGACGCTGCAACACCAGCGCGATGTCGCGCTGGTCGGCAAAGGCGATATCGGCATGGCTGATCAGTTCATGCAGGATGGCGGCGCCATCCTGGCCCTGTTCGGCCCACATCGAAGCGCGGTAATTGCCGTCGAACGAGACCCGGATGCCGGCGTCTTTGGCATGGCGGGCGGCGGCCAGCACGGCTTGCGCCGCCCGCGGTCCCACGGCCGGTGTCACGCCGGAAATATGCAGCCAGCCGGCGCCGGCCAGCAATGCGGACCAGTCGTAATCTTGCGGGCCGCTGGTGGCGAACACGGACCCGGCGCGGTCGTAAATGATTTCCGAGGGCCGGATGACGGCGCCCGGTGTCAGGAAGTACAAGCCCATGCGGCCCGGGCGGAAGGCAATGCCGCGCGTATCGACACCGAGACCGCGCAAGCGGTCGCGCGCCGCCGTGCCCAGCGCATTGGCGGGCAGGGCGCTGACGACAGCGGCGTCGTGGCCGAATTGCGCCAGCGACACGGCGACGTTGGCTTCCGCGCCGCCGATGCACACATCGAGCTGGGGCGATTGCAGCAGCATCTCGCCCTGCGGCGCCGACAGGCGGGCCAGCACTTCGCCGAAACAGACGACGCGGGCGGCGGTCATCGCGCCAGCCATCCGCCGTCCACCGGCAACACGATGCCATGCACATAATCGCTGGCGCGGCTGGCCAGGAACACGGCGGCGCCGTCCAGGTCGGACGGATTGCCCCAGCGGCTGGCCGGGATGCGGGCCAGGATGGCGTCCGAACGCTGGGCGTCCTCGCGCAGCGCCTGCGTGTTATTGGTGACAAAGTAGCCGGGCGCGATCGCGTTGACATTGATGCCCTTGGCCGCCCATTCATTAGCCAGCGCGTGCGTCAGGCCCGCCACCGCGCTTTTGCTGGCGGCATAGGCCGGCACGCGGATACCGCCCTGGAACGACAGCAGCGAAGCGATGTTGATGATCTTGCCGCCGCCCTGCCGCGCCATGTGTCCGGCGGCGGCCTGGCTGAGGAAGAACAGGGTTTTCAGGTTGGTGCCGAGCACGGCGTCCCAGTCGTCTTCCGTCACGTCCAGCGCGTCGGCGCGGCGGATGATGCCGGCGTTGTTGACCAGGATGTCGAGGCGGCCCTGGAAATTGCGCGCGGCGTCGATCACGTGCGGCACCGGCGCGGTGGTTGACAGGTCCGCTTCGACAAACAGGAAGCGGCGGCCCGCGTCTTCCACCAGCGCGCGGGTTTCGTCGGCCGCGCTGCGGCCGGCCGCCACGATATCGGCGCCGGCCCGCGCCAGCGCCACGGCCATCGCCTGGCCCAGGCCGGTGTTGGCGCCGGTGACCAGCGCGGTCTGGCCGGACAGGTTAAACAGATCGGACATGGCGGCTCCTTACTTCAGTTGGCAGATGTCCAGCACGTTCATGTCGGTGTAGTCGAGGTTTTCCCCGCCCATGGCCCAGATGAAGGCATAGTTCGACGTGCCGGAGCCCATGTGGATCGACCAGGGCGGCGACACCACGGCTTCCTGGTCGGCCACGATGATGTGGCGGGCGGAATCCGGTTCGCCCATGAAGTGGAAGACGCGCTGATCCTGTTCCAGGCCGAAGTAGAAATAGACTTCGGAGCGGCGCTCGTGCAGGTGCGGCGGCATGGTGTTCCAGACGCTGCCGGTGTCCAGAATGGTCAGGCCGAGCAGCAGTTGCGCCGACTGGCACACGCCCGGCACCACGTACTGGTAAATCGTGCGCGCATTGGACGTTGCCAGGCTGCCCCGTTGCAGCGGCACCGCGTCCGCAATGGAAATCTTGCGGGTTTCATAGCGGATGTGGGCCGGCGTGGACGCCAGGTAAAAGCGCGCCGGATTGGCCGCGTCCAGCGATTCAAACGTCACGTCGGTGGTGCCCATCGGTATATAGAGGCCATCGCGCGGCGCCAGGTCATACGGCACGCCGTCCACCGTGACGCGGCCGGCGCCACTGGCCACATTGATCACGCCCAGTTCACGCCGCACCAGGTAAGGCTGGCCGGCGGCCGATGCCGGTTCCGTATGGCGGGGCAGGGCGACCGCCCGGGTTACCGGGGCGGCGCCGCCGATCACGAAGCGCTCGTGATGGCAGTAGTTCAACTGCACGCTGTCGGCCACGAACAGTCCGCCGATCAGGTAACGCTCACGCAATTGATCGTTGCTGGCATGTTCCATCATATCGGGGTGGGTGGCGTGCAAAGTCTTGCAATACATGGCGAGGTTCTCCATACGGGTGGTCCCGTGTCAGTCCTGTTATCGATAACAGCAATAATACCTATGTCAGCCTGAAATGCCAAGCAGATTCATAGGTCCTAAAAGCAAAGGGGCGGCCGCCTAAGCGCCGCCCCCGTTCATGGGTTGGACCAACGCGGCGCACCGCCGCGTTGTTTTTCCCGTGTCATGCCCAGTGCATCACCAGCCCATGCCGTAAATCGCCGCCAGCGCCACGCCGATCACGGCCGAACCGAACGCAAAGGCGCCGTCGACGCGGAACAGCGAGGTGTCGATTTGCAGCGCCTTGGTGTTGCCCTGGCGCTTGGCTTCCGCCAGTTTGCTCATCAGCACCATGCCGGCGATCACGAACCAGAACACGATGAACATGCGGTCCAGGAAGGGGATTTCAGCGACGCCGGCTTCTGTGACCTTGGCAAAGCCGATCGGGATCAGGAACGACAGGTCCATCATTTGCGGCAGGAATTTCAGCACGATCGAGCCCAGCAGGCCGCCCACGGTGGCGAACATGGCGGCGCCGGACGTGGTTTTCTTCCAGAAGAAGCCCATCAGGAACATGGCCAGGATGCCGGGCGAGACGAAGCCGGTGTATTCCTGGATGTACTGGAAGCCGCCTTTCTTGTCGATGCCCAGCATCGGCGCGATCAGCACGGCCAGCGCCATCGACACCACCACGCTGACGCGGCCGATCCACACCATGCGCTGCTCGGTGGCTTGCTTGTTGAACGTCTTGTTATAGATGTCCAGTGTGAAGATAGTGGCGATACTGTTGGCCTTGCCGGCCAGCGAGGCCACCACGGCGGCGGTCAGCGCGGCGAAGGCGATGCCTTTCAAGCCCGATGGCAGCAGGTTCAGCAGGACAGGATAGGCGCGGTCCGGGTTGACTTCACCGCCGACGCGCATGGCGTCGCCCAGGGAGCCGGATTTGTCCAGCGCGTAGGCGGCAATGCCTGGCAAGACCACGATCACCGGCATCAGCAATTTCAGGAAGGCGGCGAACAGCAAGCCTTTGCGGGCGGTCGGCAGATCGGCGCCCAGCGCGCGCTGGGTGATGTACTGGTTGCAACCCCAGTAGTTCAGGTTGACGATCCACATGCCGCCGATCAGGACCGACAGGCCCGGCAAGTCCATGTAGTTGGGATTGTCGCGGGTCAGCACCATGTCGAAGTGTTCGCCGGCGCGCACGAACAGTTCGGAGAAGCCGGCCACGGCGCCTTGCTTGCCGCCCAGGGCCGCCACCAGGTCCAGCGCCAGCCAGGTCGTCACCAGGCCGCCAATCACCAGGCAGGTCACCTGGATCACATCGGTATAGCCGATGACTTTCATGCCGCCCAGGGTGATGATGGCGGCGAAGATGGCCAGGAACAGCATGCACGGCAGCAGGGCGATACCCGACAGGCTGGAAATCGCCAGCGCGCCCAGGTACAGGATCGAGGTCAGGTTGACCACCACGTACAGGCCGAGCCAGAACAAGGCCATGGTGGTGGCCACGGCCTTGCCATAGCGCTGTTCAAGGAATTGCGGCATGGTGTAAATGCGGTTTTTCAAATACACCGGCATGAAGAACACGGCCACGATCACCAGGGTGGCGGCCGCCATCAATTCGTAGACGGCAATCGCCATGCCGATCTTGAAACCGGAACCGCTCATGCCGATGAATTGTTCGGCCGAGATGTTGGAGGCGATCAGCGAGGCGCCGATGGCCCACCAGGTCAGCGACCCTTCGGCCAGGAAGTAGTCATGCGAAGCCGAGCCGGAACCGGCTTGCTTGCGGCGGTAAACCCAGATGCCGTAGCCGGCCACCAAAACGAAATAAAACAGGAAGACCACGAGGTCCAAGGTGGAAAATGTGCTCATGAAAGGCTCACGGTAAGGATGTTGTCTCTGGATGGGCGCCGTGCGCTGCGCGCCGGTCCCTGTTCTTGCGTCAAGAGAAAATCTTAGGCGAAAGTGACCTACTATTTCTTATGTGACTTTTGCATCGAGCTATATTGATTTGGCATGGTTTCGTTTTTCAGTAAATGGCTTGCCACCTGTTATCGATAACAAATATAATAATCCAGTCAGCCAAAAATGCCAGGGCAATTTCACTATCCGGGCAAACGGCATTACAGGAAATACAGAAATACATCGGAGGCATGTTGAAGAACCCTGGCAAAAAATGGTGGCTGGCCGGTGCGGCGCTGGCGGCGGCGTTCCACGCGGCGGCCCAGCCGTCATTGCCCTGGTCGGCCGACCTGGGTAATGGCCAATACCGCAATCCCATCCTGCATGCCGACTATTCCGATCCGGACGTGATCCGCGTTGGCGGCATGTTTTACATGACGTCGTCCAGTTTCAGCAATGCGCCCGGCTTGCCCCTGTTGCAATCGTCGGACATGGTGAACTGGGAGCTGGTGGGCCATGCATTGGCCGCGTTGCCGCCGCAGGATTTTTTTAACAAGCCGCAGCCCGGCAAGGGCGTGTGGGCGCCGGCCCTGCGCCACCATGACGGCAAATTCTGGATCTTTTGGCCGGACCCGGACCTGGGCATTTATGTGATGACGGCGCAACAGTTTGCCGGGCCGTGGAGCCAGCCGAAGTTGCTGTTGGCCGGTAAAGGCATTATCGACCCGGCGCCGCTGTGGGATGACGATGGCAAGGCGTGGCTGGTACATGGCTGGGCCAAGAGCCGCGCCGGCATCAACAATATCCTGACCCTGCGCAGCATGGCGCCGGACGCCAGCCGCCTGCTCGATGACAAGGGCCGCGACATCATCCACGGCGACCGGCTGCCCGGCTATTTCACCATCGAGGGGCCGAAGCTGCACAAGAAGGACGGCTATTACTATGTGTTCGCACCGGCCGGCGGGGTGGAAATGGGCTGGCAGGCGGTATTCCGTGCGCGCCGGATCGAAGGGCCGTATGAAGACCGGATCGTGATGGCGCAGGGCATGACGGCGATTAACGGCCCGCACCAGGGCGCCTGGGTCGACGGCGTCGACGGGCGCGACTGGTTTTACCACTTCCAGGACAAGGCCGCCTATGGCCGCGTGGTGCACTTGCAGCCGATGGCGTGGAAAGATGGCTGGCCGGTCATTGGCGCCGATCCGGATGGCGATGGTGTGGGCGAACCGGTGCTGCAACATGCGAAACCGGCCGGCGCCAACCGGGGCGTATTGAATCCTGCCACCACCGATGAATTTACCGGCAAGGCGCTGGGTTTGCAGTGGCAGTGGAATGCCAATTTCAAGTCCAACTGGTACACGCTGGCGGCCAAACCCGGCCAGTTGCGGCTGTTTTCACAAGCGCCGGCCGGCAGCGGCAGCTTGCGCGATGTGCCCTCGGTGCTGACCCAGAAATTCCCCGCGCCAGCCTTTGCCGCCGATACCGTGCTGTCGCTCAGTGGCGAGGAAGGCCAGCGCGCCGGACTGGTGGTGCTGGGGATCCGCTACGCGTGGCTGGGCCTGCGGCGCCAGGGCAATGCGACGCAACTGGTGTACGCCACCTGTGACCAACCCGCGCTGCCTTGCGTGGAACAGCTTGAAACCGTGGCGGCGGTGGGAGCGCAACCGGTGTACCTGCGCGTGCGGGTGGGCGAAGGCGCAATGGCGCAGTTTTCCTACAGTACCGACAACCAGCGCTTCACGCCGGTCGGCCAGCCGTTCCGGGCCGGTGTCGGCCGCTGGGTCGGGGCGCAGGTGGGCCTGTTCACCACCACGCCGGCCGCCGCCGGCAATAAAGCCTACGCGGACTTTGACTATTTCCGCATTACCCCATAATTAACAAGGAGACGATTCATGATGAAACGCTGGTGGGCCCTGGCGGGCCTGATGCTGTGCGCGGCGCTGCCGCCCGCGCAGGCGGCCAATGCGGCGGCCAACGCGCTGCAGGTATTCCCGTTCCCGGAAGCGATGCGCTACACGCACCACAATGACGATTACACGGTCAAGGTGCGCACGCCGGGCGGCGTATGGCAAGACCTGTACGAGTACAACGTCAAGGTGGACCTGGACAAGCCCGTCAAGGATGCGTCGATGGTGTACTTCAACTTTGACGGCGCGGTGGAAGTGTCGGTGCATAAGAATAACGGCAACTTTTCCAAAGTCGCGATCCGTCCCGATGCGCGCGGCATCAAATACACGGTGAAAGGCAACACCGTGCATTTCACCTTGCAGCGCCCGGACAACCTCAGTGTGGAATTCGACGGCGACCGCCACCACAATCTGCACCTGTTCACGCACGCGATCCGCAAGGACATGCCCCGTCCGGCCGAGCCGGTGGCGGGCATGTCGACCGGGCAGGGGAAAACACCGGATTTTACCCAGCCGGTCGTGTATTTCGGCCCCGGCCTGCATGAAGGCGAATTCCGTTTGCGCTCGAATACCCGCGTGTATATCGATGGCGCGGCGGTGCTGAAAAATCCGCTGATCATCGATGGCGTGGAGAACGTGAAAGTCGTCAGCGACGGCCTGTTCATGGCGGCGGGACAGATGCAGGTGCGGCGCTCCCGCAACGTGTCGATCGATGGTCCGATATTCATCAACCAGCTGCATGGCACCATGGCGTGCTTCAATTCGCAAGACCTCGAGGAACGCAGCATCCGCACCATCGGCGGCGGCCAGTGGTCGGACGGGCTGGGCCACTTTGCCTGCGAGCGGGTCACCGTCGCCGACAGTTTCGTGCGCACCTCCGACGATTGCATCACCCTGTACAACCACCGCTGGGACACCTGGGGCAATACGCGCGACATCACCGTGCGCGATTCCACCTTGTGGGCGGACGTGGCCCATGCCGTCATGATTGGCATCCACGGCAATACGCCGACCAAGGAACACCCGGAAGCGGAAGTGCTGGAACGGATCCGCTTCTCGAACATCGACGTGCTCGAGCATGACGAAGACGATCCGGAATACGAAGGCGCGTTCGGCATCATGGCGGGTGACGACAACCTGGTGCGCGACGTCGTGTTCGAGGATATCCGCGTCGAGCGCATCGAAGAGGGCATGCTGTTCAACCTGCACATTGCCTATACGCCGAAATACAACACCAGCCCGGGCCGGGGCATCGAAAACATCACGTTCCGCAACGTCAGCTACACGGGCGAAGGGTCGGCCGGCGCATCCGTCATGTATGGCTATGACGCGTCGCGCAAGGTGCGCAATATCGTGCTGGACAACGTGACGGTGGCGGGGCGCAAGATCACGGGACCAGCGCCGAACATACTGAATTTGGGGCCGTTTGTGGAGAACGTGACGTATAAGTAAACGCCCGCTATCATGTTGCAAACAAGACATGAGACGCCAAACCGATGAACCTGCGAGACGCCACCCCGGACGATGCGGCAGCCATTGCCGCCATCTATAACCCGTACATCCTCGACACCACCATCAGTTTCGAGGAAGACCCGGTGCAAGATGCCGAAATGGCGCGCCGGGTCGCCGACGTGCAGGCGGCCGGCTTGCCGTGGCTGGTGGCGGAACTGGACGGCGCCGTGATCGGCTATGCCTACGCCACCAAGTGGCGCGTGCGCCACGCGTACCGCCATTCGGTGGAAAGCAGCGTGTACCTGGCGCCGGCCGCGGCGCGCCGTGGCGTCGGCACGGCGCTATATGAAGCGCTGTTCGGGCGCCTGCGCGCGGGCGGCTATCACCTTGTCATTGGCGGCATCGCGCTGCCGAACGAGGCCAGCGTGGCGCTGCATGAGAAAATGGGCTATGAAAAGGCGGCCCATTTCAAGGAAGTCGGCTACAAGTTCGGGCGCTGGCTCGATGTCGGGTATTGGCAAAAAACACTGGCCTAGCCCGCGCCGCATGGATGTTGTCGATTGATGTTGTTGAATGCGCATGGTTGTCAGCCTGTGCACATTCAGCCCGTCGCCTGTTGTTGCCATCGGACACTTTCCAGTGTCCAGCCCGCATTTCTCCGTACCGACCAATAATCCCTCCGCCAAAGCTATAGACTGTTCTCGAGCCCCGTACTAAGGTAGCGCGGTTTCACAGTCCGGGCGGCGCCACGCCGCCGTCATTTACGCTTTGACAATGACTCCAGTTGCCCGACAGTTCTTACAATTGCTGGCGCTGCCGGCCCTTTGCGCGGCAGCCTGCGCCCACGCGCAAACCGATGACAATTCAACAAGCTGGTCGTTCCAGGGCTTTGGCAGCATCGGCGCCGTGCACTCGACGGAAAAGCAGGCCGACTATGCCGCCAACGTGCTATATCCCGGCAAGGCCGGCTACAGCAAGCAATGGAGCCCGGAAGTCGACAGCCGCCTGGGCGCCCAGCTCAGTGTCCATCTCGACAAGCGCTGGTCCGCCGTGCTGCAAGTGGTCTCCGAACGCAACCTGCAAAATTCCTGGAAGCCGGTGGTGGAGTGGGCCAATGTGAAATACCAGGCCAGCCCGGAACTCAGCGTGCGCCTCGGCCGCATCGCCTTGCCCATGTTTTTGGCGGGGGATTACCGCAAGGCGGGTTTTGCTTTGCCGTGGGTGCGTCCGCCGGTGGAACTGTACGGGGCGCTGCCGATATCGAGCAGCGACGGCGTGGATGCGAGCTACTTGTGGCAGGGCGGCGGCATGAAACACACCACGCAAGTGTTTTACGGTTCGACCAAACGCCAGCTGGGGCCGGGCTACACCGCCCATGGCAAGGGCATCGCCGGCATCGCCCACACGGTGACGTCAGGCGCGCTGATGCTGCGTGGCGGGGTGACCACGGCGTCGCTGACGGTCGATGTCGGGCAAGAGCTGTTCAGCGGTCTGCGCCAGTTTGGCCCGGTTGGCCAGCAATTGGCCGAGCGCTATGAAATCCGGGACAAGCGCGTGCTGGTTGTCAACGCGGGGCTCAGTTATGACCCGGGCGACTGGTTTGTCATGGCCGAGGCGGGGCGCTTCAATTACAACTCGGCGCTGGGCGATTTTTACGGCGCCTATGCCAGTGGCGGGGTACGGCTGGGCGCCTGGACACCGTATGTGCAGGCGGCCCGTTCCCATGCGCTGATGCCGACGCAAATCGCCGGCCTGCCGCTGTCCGGTTTACCCCCTGCCGTGGCCGCCACCGCGGCTTACCTGAACGGTTACCTGAATACTTACCTGAGCGCGATTCCCCAGCAGGACAGCGTGGCGGTCGGCGTGCGCTGGGATGTCAGCCCCGGCATGGCGGTGAAACTGCAGTATGATCGGCTGCATACGCGCAACGGTTCGTCCGGCACGCTCATCAACGTGCAACCGGGCTTCCGTTCCGGGCGGCACGCGGGCGTGACCAGCGTGCTGCTGGACTTCGTGTTTTGACGGGGCGGCACATGCGACTGTCTACACTGGGGGGAATACTGCTGGCGGTGGCGCTGGGGGCGCCGGGCGGGCAGGCGCGCGCCGCCGAACTGGTGGTGATTGTTTCCGCGCACAATCCGGTGGCGACCCTGCGCGCCGACCAGGTGGCCGATATCTTCCTGGGCGAAGCCACGCGCTTTCCCGATGGCGCGGAAGTGCAGGCGCTGGACCAGGCCCTGAACACGCCGGTGCGCAACGAGTTTTACCAGAAAGTCGCGTCGCGCACGCCCGCGCTGATGAAGGCGTACTGGACCAAGCGAATTTTCACCGGCCGTGGCCAGCCGCCGCGTGAGCTGTCCGGCTCCACCGCGGTGCGCAAGGCGGTGGCGGAAAACCCTGGCGCGATTGGCTATGTCGACCGGGCCGCGGTCGATGCCAGCGTGCGCGTGGTGCTGGTGGTGAACTGATGGACGGCCCGGCCGACACAGGCAACGCCGGGGGCACGGCGCGCTGGCGCCGCATGGCGCTGGAAACCTATGCCTCGCTGCCCTTGTTTACCGTGGTGCTGCTGGGTGCGATCTGGGCCGCCACCCTGCATTTCATCGACAGTGAACTGGACGCCGCGCGCACCGTGGCGGGCGATTCGCTGCTGGAGTTGTCCGACACTTATGAGGCGCAAGTGGTGCGCAACCTGCAGGGCATCGAACAGACGCTCAAGGTGCTCAAATACGCGGTGGAAAAGAAGGGCGCCGCGGGCGCCATCCCGGAACTGCAGCAAAACGACCTGTTGCCGCCGGCGCTGGTGTTTGTCGTCAGCATTGCCGATGCGTCCGGACGCATCATCGCCAGCAATCCCGCCGCGGAACCGATTTCCGTCGCGAATGAAGAGTACTTCAAGTATCACCAACAGCGCCGCACCAGTTCCACCTATATCGCGCAAGCGATGCGCGACCTGGCCAACAAGGATTGGCATTTGCATTTCACGCGCCGCCTGAACACGCCGGAAGGCGACTTTGCCGGGGTGGTGGTGGTCGAAGTCGATCCCGGCTACTTCACCAGCGGGTATGAGCGGGCGCGCCTGGGCGAGCACGGGGTGCTGGGACTGGTGGGCGCCGATGGCGTGGCGCGCGTGTTGCGGGTGGGGGAACAGGTCAGCTGGGGACAGCGGATCGGCGCCGTGCCGGGCAAGGATGCGGCGGCGCAAGCGGTGGCCAGTACGTGGGATGGCGTGCCGCGCTATACGGCCCTGCGCGCGCTGCCGCGCTACCAGTTGTCGGTGCTGGTGGGCCTGTCCGAAGAAGAGCAAATGGCGCCGGCTTACGGCAAGCGCCGGGAACGGCTGGTGGAAGCGGGCGCCGCCACGCTGGTGGTATTGCTGGTGGCGGCGCTGGCCTGGTTCTGGATCTGGCAGGGCGCGCGGGCGCGGCGCCACATACGCCGCGCGCAGGAAACCTATGCGGCCGCATCGGAAGCCAATATGGACGCCTTCTTCGTGTTGCGCGCGATCCATGACAACCAGGGCGCGATCGCGGACTTCAAGATCGCCACCGCCAACAGCCGTGCGGAACAGATGAGCGGCCACAGCAAACAGGCGTTGCAGGGACAAACCCTGTGCAACTGGCTGCCGCAGGTGCGCCACAACGGCATTTTCAAAGGCCTGGTGCGGATCGCCACCGAAGGCGGCGTGTTGCAGGAGGAATGGGAAAACACCATGCCGCAGTTGAATGCCGGCTGGATCCATGCGCAGGTGGTGGGCGTGGAGGGGGGCGCCGTCATGATCGTGCGCGACATCACGGAGCGCAAGGAAGCGGAACACCGCATTTTCCACATGGCCTTGCATGACGCGCTGACCGGACTGCCGAACCGCAGCCTGATCAGCGACCGCCTGCAACAGGCGATTGCCGAAGCGCAGCGCGATCACTATGCGGTCCATGTCGCGTTCATCGACCTCGATGGTTTTAAACTGGTCAACGATGGCCTGGGCCATTCAGCGGGCGACTTGCTGTTGAAGGAAGTGGCGGCGCGCATGGCGGCCTGCCTGCGCAAGCACGATACGGTGGGCCGGTTCGGCGGGGATGAATTCGTGCTGGTGCTGCCGCAGCAAAAAAATGACATGGCGCCCACCGCATCGCTGCTGGAGCGGGTGCGCGAAGCCGTGATCGGGCCGGTGGTGCTGGATGAACAGGAAGTGCGCGTCAGTTGCAGTATCGGGGTCGCCACCTATCCGCACGATGGCGAGGATGCCGATACCCTGATGATGAACGCGGATGCGGCCATGTACCGCGCCAAGGAAACCGGCAAGAACAATGTGCAGTTCTATACGCAGGAAATGAACAGCAGCCTGGAAGAAAAGCTGGCGCTGCTCGATGGCTTGCGCAAGGCGCTCGATGACAACCAGCTGCTGGTGGAATACCAGCCCAAGGCCGACTTGCGCAGCGGCTTGATCTTCGGCGTGGAAGCGCTGGTGCGCTGGCGGCATCCGGAGCGCGGCCTGATCCGCCCCGATATCTTCATCCCGCTGGCCGAGGAGTGCGGCATGATCGGCGCCATCGGCGACTGGGTGCTGCAACAGGCCTGCCGCCAGGCGCGCGCCTGGCAGGCGGCCGGGTTGCCGCCGATGACGATGTCGGTCAACGTGTCGCCACGCCAGTTCGACGATTTGCGCCTGGTGGCGCGCGTGGCCGATGCCCTGAGGGACAGCGGGCTGGCGGCGGGTTTATTGGAGCTGGAAGTCACGGAAAGCCTGATCATGCGCGACGTCGGCCTGGCGGTCGCCAAGATGCGCGAGCTGGAAACCATGGGCGTGGCGCTGTCGATCGACGATTTCGGCACCGGCTATTCCAGCCTGTCGTCGCTGAAACGCTTCCCCATCAGCCGCCTGAAGATCGACAAGTCCTTTGTGCGCGACCTCGACACCAGCGCGGACGACCGTGCGATTGCCCGCGCCATTATTTCACTGGCCCATGAACTCGATGTCCGGGTGATTGCCGAAGGCGTGGAAACCGTGCAGCAGCGCGATTTCCTGCAGGCCAATGGCTGCGATGAAATGCAGGGTTACTGGCTGAGCCGCCCGGTGCCGCCGCAGCAAATCGAAGCGCTGCTGGCGCAACAGATGGAGGCGGCCGAGCGGGGGCGGTTCTTGCCGGCCACTTAAGCGGCTTTCGCCGCCGCCGCGGCCTTTGCCGGGCGGCGGCGCACAGTCAGCGCCAGCAGGGCCAGGCCTGCCGCCATGATGCCGAGGCTGGCGGGTTCCCCGACGCTGGCCGCGGCGTTGTTGCCGCTTGCGCCCAGGATGTGCGGCATCAGCGCGGCGGCGCTGGTTTGCCCCAGGGCCGTTGCCGCTTCCGATGGTGGTGCGAAGCCGCTCAGATCGGGCTTGGCGGTGGCGTTGGACGGGTCTGCCGGGGCGGTTGCGGCGGGTGCGGGATCGGCCGCAGCGGCTGGCGCGGGGGGCTTGGCGACCGGTGCCGGCGCGGTCAGCACGCTGTCGCGGCCGAACAGGGTCAGGTTCGAGTAATCCGCATATTGCTTGCCATCGTTGAAGATATTCAGGTTCCACACGCCGGACAGCGTGGCGCCGGCGCCGATGAACTGGTTGTCGAACAGCCAGGCGCCGCTGCCGTTCCCGGCATGCATGGCGAACACCAGGTCCAGGATGAGATCCTGCGCCGCATTGGTATTGGTGACACTCCACGTGCCGTGGCGGGTGTCGGTTTTATCGAACACCAGTTGCAAGCCGCCGGCGCTGGCCGACGTGTTGTCGCCTGCCGATGAAGTGAACTTTGACAGCAGGCCCCAGCTTGCCGTGCCATCGCTGGCGAAGGCGCTGTTGAAACCACTGGTGTTGCCGGACTTACCCTGTTGCGGGTTAACGCCGCTGGCATACCGGAACCCGTCCGCCGCGCTGCCGCCAAGGGTGATGTCGGAAACCGTCGCCGTGCCGATCAGGCCGGCGTGTGCGAAAGAAGAGAGGAAAAGAGTCGAGAGTACAGCCGCGGCGAGGCCGCCACGCATTGCGTTGCCCATGTAGCATTCCTGTTCAAAAGAGGGTTGGTCTTTTGACAGTACTGCGGGATCGGGGCTCGCACTATCAAGTATGTGTATAGTACAAGGATGACTGGATTTTGGGCAACTAAAATTTTCCTATTGCAATGATTGTATTTTCCGATGTGTAAGGCAGCGGCTCGCCGCAGGGTCACTTGCATGGCGTCTGAATTTCTTGGCAGCTAGTTTCCCATGTGGCACGATGCATTTTGACATCGCTACACTGTGACCCGGAGCTCCCCATGACCCTGCACGGATTGAACCGCACGACTGCCTATGACGCGATGCTCGATGCCACGCAGCGGCGCGTGGCCGCCGCGAAGCCGTCGTCCACCGGATTTGCCGGCGCACTGGCGGCGGAACAGGACCGCGAGCGCTACCGGATCGAAGGGCCGGTGGTGCGCCTGACGGAGATGCTGGAGCGCAATGGCGGGCAGGGCGTGATCCAGGCAACCCCGGAACAGATCGCTGAAATGGCCTTGTATGACCAGCAAATGCAGGCGCGCGAAGCCGCCGGCGCCCGCTACGCCGCCAGTCACCCGGATCAGGTGCACGGGCAAGTGGTGGTCGGCGGCAAACTGTTTGCCACGGTCTACCAGTCGGGCAGCGCCGTCACGCCGTATGCCATGCCCATGACGGAACATGGCGCCGGGACCGCACTGGCCAACGCGCGGCTGGCGGACATCGCGAAGGCGGCCGGGGGACAGGTCATTTATGACCATTTCTTCCCTACGCCCGCCAACGCGGGCGCGGTGGTGCCGGAATCGGCGCTGCCGCCGGTGACGGCCCGCAGCCACCAGGAGATCCTGATGGCGCTGCTGCAGGAAATGCAACATCGGGGGTGACGGACGCGGGCCGGCCGGGACACGCTGCGTGATGCTTTTCTGATATCATTGCGCGCTTTCCATCCTGGGCGCCCGCCATGACTTTTTCCACCACCCGCCGCACTGTTTTACTGTCCCTGGCCGCCGTGCCATTCGCGCCCCCGGCGTTGGCGTCCGAGGCGGCGCGCGATAAATTGGCCGCGCTGGAACGATCCGCCGGCGGCCGCCTGGGCGTGGCGGTGCTCGATACCGGCAGCGGCAAGCAGGTACTGCACCGGGCCGATGAGCGCTTTGCGTTTTGCAGCACCTTTAAAACCATGGTGGCGGCGGCGATCCTGGCGCGCAGCCAGAAAGATACCGGTCTGCTGGAACGCCGCATCAAGTACACCAAGGCCGACCTGGTCACGTATTCGCCGGAAACAGAAGAGCACCTGGCCGACGGCATGACGGTGGCGGAACTGTGCGAAGCCACGATCCAGGTTTCCGACAACGCCGCCGCCAACTTGCTGATGAAAGTGCTGGGCGGTCCGGAAGCGGTCACGGCGTTTGCCCGTTCCATCGGCGACCAGGCATTCCGGCTGGACCGCTGGGAGACCGAACTCAACTCCGCCATTCCCGGCGACCCGCGCGACACCACCACCCCGGCCGCCATGATGCAATCGGTGAACCGCCTGTTGCTGGGCGACGCCCTGGCCGTGCCGCAGCGCAAGCAACTGGTGGACTGGATGGTGGGCACCCTGACCGGCGATGAGCGCATCCGTGCCGGCAGCCCGGCCGGCGCCACTGTGGCGGATAAAACCGGCAGCGGCTCCTATGGCGTCACCAACGATATCGGCGTGGTGTGGCCCAAGGGCAGGGCGCCGCTGGTGGTGGTGGTGTACTACACCGGCGCGGCCAAGGACAGCAAGACGCGCAACGACGTGATTGCCGGCGCGGCGAAGATCGCGCTGGGGGCGCTGGCCTGACCCGCCAAGCCCGGCGGCGCATGCGGCCATGCGCCATCGGATCAGCGTGGCAATTGCGGCAAGGTGACCGTCACCGCCGTGGCATGGTCCGCATCGCTGGTCCGCATGGCGATCGCGCCGCCCTGCGCTTCGGCCAGCAGCCGCGCGGAATAGGTGCCGAGGCCGGTGCCGCCGTGCTTGCCTGACGTGACGAATTTGTCAAAGAAGCGCTCGCGGATCGCTGGCGGCACCACGCCCTGGTTGGCGACGGTGACCGACATCGGATCGCCCTTGCTGATGGTGACCGTCACCGGTGTGCCGGGCGGGGCCGCTTCGCAGGCGTTTTTAATCAGGTTCTGGAACAGCGAATAACAGAACATCGGGTCGCCCCACGCCAGCAAGGCGGCGGGAGGCATGTTATCCGGCAGCACCAACCTGACCGCCACGTGATTCGCCCGGTACGTGGTGTCCGCCATCGCGGTCAGCCGCCCGAGGATTTGCGCGATGGGCACGGGCTGCGGCTGCAGCACAAAGCGCCTGGTTTCAATCTTGTAGATTTCCGCCGACAGGTTGATCATGTCGAGCGCTTGCAGCGCGGCCTGTTCGGCCAGCAGCAATTGTTCCAGCTGGTCCGGCGGCAACTGCGCGCCATCGGCCAGCCCCTGCACCAGGCCGATCACGGCGGCCAGCGCGCCTTTCATGTCGTGCCGCGTGACGTGTTCCACGTCTTCCTTCAGGCGCGCGGTTTCCAGCATGCTGTCGTAGTTGGCTTGCAATTCGCGGTGCAGGCTGACGTAGCGCATGAAGTTGCGTACCCGCAGGCGCAGCGCGTCCGGGTCGATCGGCTTGGTGACGAAATCCACGGCGCCCAGTTCCATGCCGCGCAGGCGGCTGGCGTCGTCGGCCAGCGCCGTGACAAAGATGATTGGAATGTGTTCGGATGACGGGTGGGCGCGCAACTGCGCCGCCACTTCGAAGCCATCGATGCCCGGCATCATGATGTCGAGCAGGACCAGGTCCGGCGGCGTGTCCGTATGGCACAGGGACAGCGCTTTTTCACCGTTGTGGGCGATCTTGACGCGGTATTCATCCTTGAACATGCGCGACAGCAGGTGCAGGTTGTCGGGCGTGTCGTCGACCACGAGGATGGTCGGGCGTGACGGTTCGGTGGCCGGCGCCGGCGCGGCGGGCAAGGGCTGCCTCGCCGCTGGCGCGGCCGGCGCCGGGATTGCCGCCGCAACAGCACTGGTGGCGGAAGCGGAAGCAGAAGCAGAAACAGCGGCAGAAGCAGCGGCGGCGCCGGATGCACGGCTGATGGCGTCGGCCCGCGCCGCCGCAGGCCGGGGCGGCATGCGCGTCATGGCGCGTTCCAGGCGGTCGGCGAACAGCGCCGCCGAATACGGCTTCACCAGCAATTCCGAGACGCCCGCGTCGACCGCCAGCTGCACCCGCTGCCGTTCCGCCTCGGCCGTGATCATGATGAACGGGATGGCCGCGCATTTCGAATCGCCGCGCACGGCCAGCAGCAAGTCCAGTCCCGTCATCACCGGCATGTTCCAGTCCGAGATGATGACGTCGATCTGCTCCGCCTTCATGATCCGCAGCGCTTCCGCGCCATTGGCGGCTTCAAACAGGCGCTTGGCGCCCAGTTGCCGCAACTGGTTGATGGTGATGCGCCGCATCGAATCAAAGTCGTCGACAATCAGGTAGGCCGACTGTTCCAGCTGGCGCAGGTAAGCCATCGATGGCCCGGAGGCCAGCCAGGACACGGGTGCACTCACTGTCCGCCTCCCGTCATGCGTTCAACCTGTTCCTTTTTCTCCGCCATGGTGGCGTCGGAATCGTGGAAGCGCGCGGCAATCGCGCGGAATTCATCCTGCAGTGCGATAAACGCATCGAGGATATCGGGATCGAAGTGCGAACCGCGGCCATCGATCAGGATTTGCACGGCCTTTTCGTGCGGCATGCCTTCCTTGTACACGCGCCGGCTGATCAGCGCGTCGTAGACGTCGGCCACCGCCATCAGGCGCGCGGATATGGGGATGTGGTCGCCGGCCAGCCCTTGCGGATAACCGGAACCGTCCCATTTCTCCTGGTGCCCGTAGGCGATTTCCTTGGCCAGCGACAGGAAGGGCATGGTCATGCCCAGCGCTTTTTCCGCATGCGCGATGGCGTCGCGCCCCAGCGTGGTATGGGTTTTCATGATTTCAAATTCGTGCGGTTCGAACTTGCCGGGCTTGAGTAAAATCCGGTCCGGAATGCCGACCTTGCCGATGTCGTGCAGCGGCGCGGACTTGAACAGCAGGTTGATGTAGGTGTCGGTCAGGGTGGCGGCAAAGCGCGCATGGGGCTTCAGGTGTTCGGCCAGCGCCTTGACGTAATACTGGGTGCGGCGGATATGGTTGCCGGTTTCCTGGTCGCGCGTTTCCGCCATCGACGCCATCGCCAGGATCGTCACGTCCTGGATCGCCATCACTTCCTGGGTACGTGAAAACACTTCGTTTTCCAGGAACTGGTTTTTGTCGCGCAGGAAGTCCGCGCTGTCTTTCAGCAGCAAATGGTTGCGCACGCGCGCCAGGCACACGGCCGGGCTGATCGGCTTGGTGATGTAATCGACCGCGCCCAGCAACAACCCCATTTCCTCGGCTTCCGCATCGGCTTTCGCGGTCAGGAAGATCACCGGGATGTCGCGCGTGGCGGAATCGGCCTTCAGGCGGCGGCACACTTCATAGCCATCCATTTCCGGCATCATGATATCGAGCAGGATCAGGTCGGGCATGCTCGCTTGCGCGATGCGCAAGGCTTTTTCCCCGCTGTTGGCGATCTTGACCTTGTACAGGTCTTTCAGCAAATCGTTCATCAGCACCAGGTTGTCCGGCGCGTCATCCACCAGCAGGATGGTTTTCCTGGCGATCAGTTCCACGTTCATACGGCTGCTCCTTCACTCATTGCTTCGTCGAGCGCGGCCAGCGCCGCGTCCAGGTCCAGGTCGGACAAACCGGTTTCAATGCGGCGCCAGTGGCGTGGCCAGGCGGCCTTGAACAAGTCGATTTGCGCTTCCCACAAGTCGGCCGCTTCGGAATCACTGTCGGCCAGCAGGGCCTTGAGGCGCCCCGCATGGCCTTGCAGCGCGGCCGGGTCCACCGCCGGCTGCGGGACGCCAGCGCCGGCATTCCCGGCATGCCCGGCATGCCCGGTCAGCGGCACCGCCGCGTCCGGGGCCGCCAGCGCCTGCAGGCCCGCCATCACGGGCGCCAGTTCCGCCTCTATCGCGGCCAGCAGCGGCGGCAACCGGTCCGCCGGCACGCGGTTGCCGCAAGCTGTTTCCAGCGCTTGCGCCGCAGCCTGCACGCCGCTGGCGCCGATATTGCCCGCCATGCCTTTCAAGGTGTGGGCGGCGCGGGTGGCGGCGGCGGGATCGGCGTCGGCCAGCGCGGCGGCAAACTGCGCGGCAAAGCCGCCCTGGCCGTCGCGGAATTTCGCCAGCAGGCGGCGGTACAGCGCCTCGTTGCCCATCGACGTCGCCAGTCCCGAGTGGGTATTGATGCCGGGCAGCGGCGGCAGCGGCATGCCGCCCGGCGCCACCGGCTGAAGCAGTGGCTGCTGCGGCGGCTGCGGCGCGGACGGCGGGGGCGGGGCGGCGGCGCCGGAGGGATGCACCCAGCGCGCCAGCGTGGCAAACATGTCCGCCACATTGATCGGTTTTGCGATATGGTCTTGCATGCCCGCCGCCAGCACTTTTTCCCGGTCGCCCGCCATGGCATTGGCGGTCATCGCGATAATCGGCAACCGGTCGAACGCGGGCTGGGCGCGCACGGCGCGCGTGGCTTCATAGCCATCCATGACGGGCATTTGGCAATCCATCAGCACACCGTCGAATTGCGGATCGGCGGCCAGGATATCGAGCGCTTCCTGGCCGTGCGTGGCCAGCACCACGGTGATGCCGGCCTTGGCCAGCAAGTCCATCGCCAGCTCCTGGTTCATGTCGTTGTCTTCCACCAGCAGCACGCGGGCGCCATGGAGGCTGGCCATGGCTTCACTGTATTGCTGGTTCTTGCCGCTGGCGTGGGTTTCCACGATGACGCCTTTGCCCAGCGCCTGTCCCACCGCTTCCAGCAGGGTTGATGGTGTGACGGGCTTGGTCAGCACCGAATGCAGTGCGACGCCGCGCCCCGCCGCGGACGTCAGCGCTTCTTCGCGGCCATAGGCCGTGACCATGATCACGGCGGGCAGGTGCGCCAGCCCCGTGCTCTGCAGCTGCTGCACGGTTTCGATGCCGTCCATGCCCGGCATCTTCCAGTCCATCAAAATCACGTCATACGGCAACTGCTGTTGTTCGGATTTGCCGACCAGCTCAATGGCTTGCCGGCCATTGTTGGCCATATCCACTTCCAGGCCGAAGGTGCGCGCCATGGTCGACAGGATTTCCCGCGCCGACGCGTTGTCATCGACCACCAGCACGCGGATGCCGGCCAGTTCGTCGGCGCGGAACATGCGGCGCGGCCGCGGGTTGGCTTGCAATCCGAAGCGCGCGTGGCAGTGGAAGGTGGAACCCTGGCCGGGTGTGCTGGTGACCCAGATTTTGCCGTCCATCATGGCCAGCAGGTTTTTGCAAATCACCAGGCCCAGGCCGGTGCCGCCGAACTTGCGCGTGGTCGATGCGTCAGCCTGGCTGAAGGACTGGAACAGGTTGGCGGCCTGCTGCTCCGTCATGCCGATGCCGGTGTCGCTGACCCAGAAGTGCAGTTCCACCGACGCAGTGTCGGCGGCGATGGCTTCCACCCCGATGATGATGTCGCCGTTTTCCGTGAACTTCACGGCATTGTTGGCCAGGTTGATCAGGACCTGGCCCAGCCGCAGCGGATCGCCCACCAGCGACATCGGCACGTCGGCGCCGAGCTGGAACAGCAATTCCAGGCCCTTGTCTTCGGCCTTGAACGCGACCAAGCCGGCCAGGTTGTCCATCACGTCGTTCAAGTCGAAGTCGATGTGCTCGATGGCCATCTTGCCCGCCTCGATCTTGGAAAAATCGAGGATGTCATTGATGATGCCGAGCAGGTTTTCACCGGCGCGGTGCACTTTTTCCACGTAATTGCGCTGGCGTTTATCGAGGTCGGTCTGCAGCGCCAGGTGGCTCATGCCGATGATGGCATTCATAGGCGTGCGGATTTCATGGCTCATGTTGGCCAGGAAATCGCTCTTGGCGCGGGTGGCGGCCTGCGCCTGTTCCTTGGCCACGCGCAGTTCATCTTCGCTGTTCCGTTGCGCCGTGATGTCCTGGTAGGCGCCATACATGTACAGCGGCTTGCCGCTGGCTTCGTCGCGCACCACCTGGCCAAATGCGTGCAGCCAGATGACGCGGCCATCGTTCGGCCGGCGGTATGGGTAGATCGCGTCGTACATCTCGTACTTGCCGTCGAGCGTGTCCTGGTAGCGCTGGCAGGTGGCGCTGGCCACGGCGCTGTCGGCTTGCTCCATGCGGTTCAGCCACTCCGTGGCCAGGTGGTAGCGGCCGTCCGGTTTGGCGGCTTCGCCCAGCAGCTGCGCCGAACGCGCCGACTGGAAGTAGTATTCCGGATCGTTGTAATCGACCACCCAGTAGCCGCTCTCCGTCAATTCCAGCGCGATGTCGGTGAGGAAGTTGGCGCGGCGGTTTTCTTCCAGCAGCGCGTGCATGCGCTGGTTGCGTTCGATGATTTCCAGGTTCATGGCGATGATCACCAGCGCGCCGTCCATCAGCGCCTGCGCCTTGTCGCCATACGGTTCCAGGGTCGCCAGTTCCATCACGCCCAGCAGGCGCTCGTTGCGCTGCACCGGCAGGATCGCAATGCTGGCCGGTGCCATCCCTCCCAGTGCCGAGCTCACGCGCAGGTAGTCGGCCGGCGGCTGGCGGAAAATCACCGGCTTGCGGTCGCGCGCACACTGGCCGGCCAGGCCTTCGCCGGGCGCGATGCCGGGCTGTGCGCCTGGCTGGCCGCGGAATGCGTAGCCGGCCGTGAGCTGCAATTGTCCGGACGCTTCATCGTGCAGGTAAAACGCCGCGTGGCCGATATTGAGCAGCGGCGCCAGGCTGGCCAGGGTCTGGTCGGCCAGTGCGGCGACACTGTCGGCGGTTTGCAATTCATTTGACAGCGCGGCCAGGTTGGCCTTGATCCAGCGCTGGGCATCGACCTTCATGGCTTCGGTCCGCAGCACTTCGATGGAGCGCGCCAACTGGCCGATTTCATTCGGGTAATCCGTCAATGGCACCGCGTGCCCCAGATCGCCATGCGCCAGCGCTTCCACCGCGGCGCGCAGGCGGCTGGCCGGCATCCGGACCGAGCGCCCCACCAGCAGCGCGAACGCCACGCCCATGGCCAGGCTCAGCGCCAGTGATGCATAGGTCAGCCGCGCCTCATCAATGGCCAGCGCCTGCATTTCCTCCACCTGGCGGCGCGCGTTTTCTTCCTTGAGTTCGGTGATGCGGTTCAGCGCATCGTTGGCCCTCAGGCCGTAATTCTGGAAATCCTGGTCCGACACGATGGCGCGCGCCTGTTCCACGTCCCCCTCCTTGAGGAAGGCGATCGCCGCGCCGACCCGCTGGCGGTAACTGGCATAGGCATCTTCAAAGTCGGCCAGGTTCTTCCTGTTTTCATCCTTGAGGATACGGGGGCGCAATTCTTCCAGCGCCGCGTTCAGGCGGTTTTGCGCATCGGCCACCAGTACCAGCGCCTGTTCGCGGCTGGCCTTGTCCGGCGCCAGGATCGCCTGGCGCAAGGCGCGGCCACGCTGGGAAAAATGAATCAGCGTGTCCTTGGCGGCGGAAATGCCCAGTAAATCGTTGCGGTACAGGTTGAGCATTTCGTTGCCGAGGCGCGCATGGGTATTGATGTAGTGCAGGCCAAAAACCAGGGTGATCAACAGGCTGCCGCCAAAGCCCAATGCCAGCTTGATGCCGAGGCTGAGCTTTTCCAGGTTTTGCAGGAATCGGGACACGGGCTCTCCTTATGGCCGTTGACACTGCGGCATGGGCTGCGCCGCGCGGGCGGTGCGGCGGGCAAATTGCAGGTGGACCGCCAGCAAGTCCGCCACGGCGTTGAATTGCTTCAACGTGGCGGGGCACGGCGGCGCCGGCAGCGCCACTTCGACCACGCCCAGCAGGCGCGCCTGCAGCAGCACCGGCGCCAGCAGCACGGCCGCCGGCGCGGCGGCGCCCAGGGCCGACTGGATCAGCCATGGTCCGCCTCCCTGTTCATGGGTATCGATGATCCGGGGCTGGCGTTCGCGCGCACACTGGCCCAGCAAGCCTTCGCCAATGGCGATGCGTTCGGGCGCGGCGCCGGCCGCATAGCTGCCCAGCAGTTGCAGGCTGTCGCCTTCCACGCCATACACGGCGCCTTGCAGCGCGCCAAACAGGTGATGGCATTCGCCCAGGAAGACCGTGATGCCCTCGTCGCGGCCATCGGCCTGCTGCAGGCGCAGCGCCACTTGCGCCAACGCCATTTTGCGTTCGCTGCGCGCTTCCTGTTCGCGCGCCACCAGTTCCAGCTGGGCCGACGACTGGCGCAGGGCGGCGCGGCTGCGCAGCATCCGCAGCAGCAGCAACGCAAGCAGCAGCGCACCCGCACCCGCCGCCAGCGCATCGCGGACGACCGGACCGGGCCCGATGGTTGCCGACAGGTTTTCCAGCAAGACCAGTTGCCAGGTCCCGGCCGGATCGTGCCAGTTGACGGGAGCGGACGCGATGGCATGGCGGGCGCCGTCGAACGTTGCCACCCGCGCGAGCGGGTCGAATGGCAGGCTGACCGGCGGGCGCGCCTCAAACAACTTGCCAAACTGGCGCAGCGCGCGGATGTCATCGGTACGCTGCGCCGTCACGGCGCCGGCCAGCCGTCCCTGCCACTCCTTGCGGTTGCTGGCGAACACCACTCCCTGCGGCGACAGCAGCAGCGCGGTATAGCCGGTCGACGCCAGCAGGCGGTTGACCTGTTCCATGCCGGTGCGGGCCACCACGACGCCCACGGGGTTGCCGCCCCGCAGCATGTCCGGGTAGACCGGCGCGGCGAAATACAGCGCGTGTTCGTCGCGCGCCAGGCTGATGGCGGCGTACACATTTTCCCGGCCGCGCATGGCGGCTTCGAAATAAGGGCGGAACTTCACTTGCAGGCCGGTGGACGACTTGCCGCTATCGTCCCACGAGGATTTCACCTGGCCATCCAGCCCGACCACGAACAGGCCTTGCGCTTCATAGGCGCGGCCCACGCTGCCCAGCATTTGCTGTACCCCGGCGGTATTGGGGGGAAGCTGGCCGATGCTTTCCTGTTTGATGGTGGGCTGGATCAATCCCAGCATGGCGATGGCGCCCATCAGGTTGCCATCGAGCGTGAGCGACATGGCTTCGATGGCATGGCGCCGCAGCGCATTGTCCAGCAGTGCCTGGCGTTCCCGCTCGTGGACGGCGTGGCTGCCGGCCGCGGCGGCCAGGGTGACGGCGAGCGTCGCCGCCAGCGCCAGGCTCCAGCCCAGCCGGGGCTGCGCTGCGATATTTTCCAGGGCACGGATCACTGCACAACTCCGGTTGTGAACGTCGGATGGTGGGCTGGCGTTTGGATGTTAATCAACCTTTACGATAGCTTGATTGTAACTTCCTGGCAACAGATTGATGTCGTGGCGGGCTGTTCACCCGGTGTGTATTGTCCTGGCATCCGGTCCGATGCCGGTACAATATATATATCGTTAACGGAAAACCACAGCGTAAAGGATGGTAATGAAGAAAAAAGCCGGGGTAACACTGGTGGATGTGGCCAAGCTGGCGGGCGTTTCCGTGATGACGGCGTCGCGCGCGATGAGCGGCGAAGGCTACGCGTCGGAGGAAACCAAGGTCAAGGTGCAGGCCGCCGCCAAGGAACTGGGCTATGCGCCGAACGCGGTGGCGCGCATGATGAAGGGCGGCAAGACCGGTGTGATCGGGGTGGTGGTCAATGACTTGTCGTCGGCCGTGGTCAACGCGTTCGTCACGGCGCTGAGCGAAGAAGTGCGCAAGGTCGAGATGGATTTGTTCATCTACAACTCGCTGGGCGACATGGGCGATGGCAAGGGCAAGCGCGTCAGCCAGATGTTGCATGGCTTGTGGGATGGCTTACTGTACGTGTTGCCGCGCATGACCGACGATTACCTGGAAACGTTGGAAAAAAGCACCAGCCCGATCGTGCTGATCAATTACTTCAAGCAAGAAACCACGTTGCCCGTGGTACGGGGCGACAACGTCAACGGCGCCCACGATGCGGCATCGCACCTGATCGAGCTGGGCCACCGCCGCATCGGCTTCATCCGGGGCACGGTGTATACCGGCCAGAGCGATTTGCGCGAGCGGGGCTATTGCGCGGCACTGGCCGATGCGGGCCTGGCGCTGGATCCGGAACTGATTTACCAGGGGAACTTCGATCAGCTGTCCGGCCTGGAAGCGGGGCGCCATTTGCTCGCCCTGGCCGACCCGCCCACGGCGATCTTTGCCGCCAGCGACACCATGGCGCTGGGCTGCATGAACGCGGCGCGCGAAAAAGGATTGCGCATACCGCAAGACTTGTCCGTGATCGGCTTCGACGATATACCCGCCGCCGCGCTGGTGCATCCGGCGCTGACGACCTTGCGCCATCCGTTCGAGGCGATGGCCCATGCCGCCGTGCAGGAATTGATGCGGCGCATCCGGGGGGAACCGGGCCGCCGCCACCGGATTGAATTTCCCAGTGAATTCCTGGTGCGCGAATCGACCGGGCCGGCGCCGGAACCCGTCTCGGCCACCAGGCGCGGCCGGGGCAAGCGCGCCGCTGGCTGACAGGCCGCCGGCGCGGCGTGTGACTGGCGCCGCGCCATTTTTTATATGCCGATAAGGTAGCGTTACCATATTTAATTGGAATCCATGTTCCGGGGGATGACTTCTGAAATGGATGTGGTATCGTTAACCTATTCTTCCGGGTTGATGCCCGGCCGCGCCAACTCACCTAAGGATGCTTGTCATGTCCTCACAACGAATTTCCCGCCGCCCGCTGCCGCTGGCCACCCTGTGCGCCAGCCTGTGCCTGGCCGGCGCCACCGCGATGTTCACCATGCCGGTGTTTGCCGCGCCGGCGCAGGTGGCCGAGGTATCGGTCTTTGCCCCGCATGCCGTCTTGGCTGCCATGGAAAAAGTGGCTGACTGGCAACTGGCGCACCCGACCGGCTATCCGCTCGACGACTGGACCGAGGGTGTCGGCGATACCGGTTTCATGGCGCTGGCCGGCATTTCCGGCAGCGATAAATACCGCGAAGCCATGCGCGCGGTGGGCGAAAAGGAGCGCTGGAAGGCGGGCCCCAGCATGTTCCATGCCGATGACTACGTGGTCGGCCAGATGTATGCGGAACTGTACCTGCACATGCGCGATCCGCGCATGATCGCGCCGCTGCGCGCCCAGTTCGACCACATGCTGGAATTTCCCCGTCCCGGCTCGCTGAACTGGAAGACCCCCGGCGTGCAGCAGCGCTGGGCGTGGTGCGACGCGCTGTTCATGGGCCCGCCGGCGTGGGCGCGGCTGACCGCCGCCACCGGCGACCAGCGCTACCTGGACTTCGCCATCGCGGAGTGGTGGAAAACCTCGGATTACCTGTACGACAAGGAAGAACACCTGTATTTCCGCGACAGCCGTTTCTTTGACAAGCGCGAAGCCAACGGCAAGAAAATGTTCTGGGGGCGCGGCAACGGCTGGGTGATGGGCGGCCTGGTGCGCATGCTGCAATACATTCCGGAACACCATCCGGAACGCGCGCGCTTTGTCCGGCAATACCGTGAAATGGCGGCGCGCCTGGCGGGCTTGCAGCAAGCCGATGGCTTGTGGCGTTCCAGCCTGCTCGATCCGGTCACGTACACCAACCGGGAAAGCAGCGGTACCGCGCTGTACACCTATGCGCTGGCGTGGGGCGTCAACCAGGGCATCTTGCCGCGCGATCACTATGCGCCGGTGGTCCAGCGCGCCTGGCAGGCGCTGGCCGGCCACGTCAATGCCGATGGCAAGCTGATCCACGTGCAACCGATCGGCGAAGACCCGCGCTTCTTCGACCCGCAATCGACCGATGTGTTTGCCGTGGGCGCGTTCCTGCTGGCTGGTAGCGAGCTGTACCGTATGGGACTGGAACAGGGCGGGGCGCCGCGCGTGGTCACCGTCAGCAATGACACGACGCTGCGCCGCCTGGAAGAAACCGTGGAAATTGCCTATCCCGGCGATGTGGCGGTGATGGATGCGCTGACCTCGCGGATCCTGCCGATCCAATTGGTCGGCGACAGCCTGCTGTTCCAGACCGACCTGGCGCCGGGCGAGCGCCGCCGCTTCCTGCTGGTGCCGCGCAAGCGCCTGCCGGCGGTGCCGCCGGTGGTGTCACGCGCCCATGCGCGTTTCGTACCGGAGCGGCTCGATGACTTCGCCTGGGAAAATGACCGCGTGGCGCACCGCACCTATGGCCCGGCTGTGATGCTCGATCCGAAGGAATTGCTGGTGTCGAGCGGCATCGACGTGTGGTCGAAGTCCAGCCATAAACTGGTGCAGGATGCCTGGTACCGGGGCGGCGAATACCACAAGGACAAGGGCGAAGGCCTGGACTTTTACCACGTCGGCAAGACCCGCGGCTGCGGCGGCCTGGGCGTGTTTGATGGCGAAACCCTGCACACGTCCGGCAATTTCATCGGCTGGAAAGTATTGGCGGACGGCCCGTTGCGCGCGGTGTTTGAATTAAAGTATGACGCCTGGGATGCCTCCGGCCGGCCAGTGGCGGAGACCCGCCGCGTCAGCCTGGATGCGGGCAGCAACTTCAGCCGGGTCGAAAGCAGTTTTGTCACGCCCCATCCCGCGCCGCTGAACATCGGCGTGGGCATCGTGCAGCGCGAAGGGCAGGGCCGCTACCGGCAAAGCCCCCATGCCATGAGCTACTGGGAGCCTGCGATGGGGGACCATGGCAGCAATGCGTGCGCCGTGATCGTGCCTGGCGCGGGCGGCTATGCCGTGAAAAACGGCCACTACCTGGCGCTGGCGCAGGCGCGGCCGGCACAGGCCTTTGTGTATTACCTGGGCGCGGCCTGGAGCAAGGGCGGCGATTTCCCGGATGCGCAGGCGTGGGAAACATACGTGGACAATATGGCGGCGCGGGTGGCGGCGCCAGTCAAGGTCAGCGTGTCGAAATAAGGCGGCGTGGCCATGCCCTGTGGCTTTTTCATGTGAAGCCAGTAAAAAAGCTTGAGTTCGTGTGTGATTGAGTGGTATCGTTATCACATCGAATGCGGCAGCGGGGCCGCAATTTTTAAAACCAGAACTGATAACGTTAACCTAGCTGCGCTGCCGCTGGTTTCCAAGGCGCAAGCGTGTGTAAGATTCCAAACAGGAGGAGTAGCTGTGAATACCAATAAATACAATCACGCTGGACTGGTGGTGCGCCCGGTGGTGGTCGCCGTGGCGCTGGCGCTGGCCAGCCTGGCCCAGGCCCAGGAAACCAACCCGCCCGCCAAAGATGAGGTCAAGCTGGAAACCGTGGTGGTGACCGCGAACAAGCGCGCACAAAACCTGCAAGACGTGCCGATGGCCATCACGGTCTTGAACGATGCAACCCTGCAGCGCGCCAACGTCAAGGATTTTGACGACTTGCCGGCGCTGTCGCCGGCCATGAGCGTGTCGTACGGCACCCAGCCCGGCAACTACAGCATCAACATGCGCGGCATCGGCACGTTCTCGCTGGGCATCGGCGTGGAATCGGACGTGTCGATCATCATTGACGACGTGCCGTACGCGATGCAGGCCAATGCGTTCAAGGACCTGGCCGACGTCCACCGCATTGAAGTGCTGAAAGGCCCGCAAAGCACCTTGTTCGGCAAAAGCGCGATCGCGGGCGCGGTCAATATCACCACCAAACCCATCGACAGCATCTGGAAGACCAAGGCGTCGACCCTGATGACCAGTGACGGTGAATGGCGCGCCGGCGCATCGATTTCCGGCGCCACCAGCGACACCACCCGGATGCGCCTGGCGGTCGGCAAGACCAGCCACGACGGGGTCGTGAAAAACCTCAGCGATGGCAAGAACCTCAATGGGTCGCGCAACACCAACTTTTCCGGCAAATTCGAGTGGACGCCGGATGACAACTGGACCGTGGCGTTGTCGCCGCGCGCCAGCAAGTTCACCAAGAATTGCTGCGTGATGCCGCTGAGCTCGATGTCCAACATGGCCGGCGCCGTGTACAACCTGAACAATGGCACCACCTATGCGGCCGGCAGCTATATGCCGGCCTCGCAGGTGCTCAAGGGCATACAGCCAGGCCCGGGCAATGTGTCGGTCCGCAACGATTTCCCGGCAGGCGGCAGTGCGCGCGACGTGGGCGCCGGCTTGAAGGTCAGCTACGCGTTCGGCGATGACGGCTTCCTGGCCAAACACACGCTGACCTCCGTCACGTCGTGGTCGCATTACGAGATGCGCGATTACCAGGATGGCGACGGCACCGACAGCGACGTGCTGGGCTTGGCCCTGATCGGCGGCAAGCCCACCGGTTTTACTGGCGGCCTGTTCCAGTATGGCTTGTTCGACGTGAAATCCAAGACCCAGGAATTGCGCCTGACGTCGCCGGAGAAGGGCGCGATCCGCTATGTGGCCGGGCTATGGTATGGCAACAATGAACTGGCGCGCGAACTGACCCGGGCCCCGGTTACCACCTATGTCACCGATTACGGCGCCACCGCATACAACACCAACTACGGCATCTTCGGCCAGGGCACCTTCGACCTGACACCTAGGACCAGCATCATTGCCGGCTTGCGCTACAACCAGGAAGACACTGGCTACACCTTCAGCCGCTATGCGCCGCCGCCGGCAACGGCGCGCGTGCTGACCGAATCGTTCCGGGGCGACGACACCGAGAAGAAGGTCAGCGGCCGCCTCGGCCTGGAACACCGCGTCGATCCGGCCACCATGGCGTACATGACGTATTCGACCGGTCACAAGGGCAAGGCCTATGACCTGACCAGCTCGTTCAACGCCGCCATCGCCAAGACCCAGCCGGTGCCGGGGGAAGATGCGAAGAACATCGAGGCCGGCATGAAGATGAGCCTGCTGGACAACCGCATGTCGCTGGACCTGGCGGTATTCCGTACGGAATTCAAGGGCTTCCAGCAATCGGCCGGCTTCACCGACCCGGACGGCATCTTCCGCACCACCTTGCACAGTATCGGCAGCCTGCGGACCCAGGGTGTCGAGGCGGACCTGAACTGGCGTGTCACCCGTGACTTGCTGTTGAACGGCGCGTTCGCCTATACCCAGGCTACCGTCACCGAGTTCGAGAATGGTCCTTGCTACAGCGTGTTGAACGCGGCGGGCACCGGCACGGTCCCGGGCGGCAATTGCGCGCCGAACCCGAAGTACAACAACACCAACGTGGCCAACCTGGCCGGCGCCACCTTGCCCAACGCACCGAAGTTCAAGTTCAACCTCGGTGGCCAGCATGACATCCGCACCGAGGGGGCGTATCACTACTTCGTGACGGCGGCGTACCGCTGGCAGAGCGCCACCCAGTTCAACCTGAACCAGGATCCGATGACGGTGCAGCGCGCCTACGGCATCTTTAACCTGGGCGCCGGTCTGAAGGACAAGCAGGACAAATTCAAGCTGACCTTCAATGTCAACAACCTGTTCAACAAGTCCTACGCGACCAACCTGTCCAACGGCCTGGTGAACGGCACCTGGAGCGCCAAGGCGCCGAATCCGGTGGCGGCCGTCAATATCACCAACTGGATGCCGGCGCGCGACTACCAGCGCTACTTCTCGGTGCGCGCCGACATGGCGTTCTAAGCACCCGTATCGTCTCCAGGGGAGTCATCCCTTTAGCGTCCGGGGCGTCAGCCCCGGGCGCCTTTTTATTCAACGGAGGTTCCTTGATGAATGCACCCATGGCGCCGCCCGGCGCGCTCGCCAGCCGGCGGTTCCAGGCGGCACAGACGGCCGCGCTGCGCCGCGTCGCCGGCCTGGCGCTGCGCTTTGGCACGCAATTTCCGGGCGATACCACCACCGGCGGCGCGTACCGGCTGCGCCGGGGCGCGGGCCGCCAGGCCGGCGCGAATATCGGCTGGACCACGGGTTTCTGGACCGGCCTTGGCTGGCTGGCGTATGAAATCAGCGGCAATGGCGGGTTCGGCGAATGGGCGGCCAGCCATTATCCCGGCTACGCGCAACGTATCGCCGGCCGGATCGACCTGGACCACCACGACCTGGGGTTCCTGTATGGCCCGAGCGCCGTGGCGGCCTACCGCATCACGGGCGACGCGCGCGCGCGTGCGCTGGCGCTGGCCGCCGCCGATGTCTTGCTGGCGCGCTTCCTGCCCCGGGCCGGCGTGTTCCAGGCCTGGGGCAGGCTCGATGACCGCGCCGACCGGCGTAACCGGGGCCGCATCATCATCGACACGGTCATGAATTTGCCGCTGCTGCACTGGGCCGGCCGGCAGACCGGTGCGGCGCGCTATCGCGACGCGGCCGCTGCGCACCTGGCGCGCAGTGCGGCGTTGCTGGTGCGCGCCGACGGGTCCAGCGCCCACAGTTGCCATGTCGATCCGGGTACCGGCGCGGCGCTGGCGGTGTCCACGGTCCAGGGCCATGCGCCCGATTCGTGCTGGGCGCGTGGCCAGGCCTGGGGTATTTACGGCTTTGCGCTGAACCACCGCCATGCGCCGGAGCTGGGTTTGCTGGACTTGTCGGCCCGCATGGCCGATTACCTGCTGGCCAACATGCCGGACGACGGCATTTGCCAGTGGGACTTGTCGCTGCCGCGCGACGGCAGCGCCCAGCGCGACAGTTCCGCCTCGGCCATTGCCGCCTGCGGCTTGCTGGAGCTGGCGGCACAGTTGGCGCCGGGGGCGGCGCGCACGCGCTATGAAACCGCGGCGTTGCACCTGTTGCACGGACTGGCCACGCATTGCACGGCGCCCGAAGGCGAGGGCGGCGGCGGTTTATTGTTGCATGGTGTCTACAGCTTGCCGGAGCGGCGCGGCGTCGATGAGGCGAATTTGTGGGGCGACTACCACTACCTGGAAGCGCTGGCCCGTGTCAACACGGGCTGGCGCAGCTATTGGCACGCCGAGCCGTTGCCGGAATGACCGTTTATGACAGGCAAAACTGGCCGATAATGGCGGGGAGGGAGCGGCAATCAGACTGAGTGCCCGGCAACGGTAGCGCGGAGGCGGAAGGTGGGGCACAACGTCGTGAACAAGGAAGATCCAGCGCCACCAGCGGTCCGGCCGCCGCAGGTCCTGGCTGCCGCCGGGCTGGCCGCCTTGCTGCCGCTGGCCGCGCTGCTGCTGCTGGGCGACCTGGTCTGGTCGCTGAAAGAGCGCGCCGTGCAGGAACTGGTGAAAGCGCAGTTGCGCGAGATCAGTCAACACCCGGTGCTGCTCAATATCCTGTTTGGCGCCTTGCCCGCCGTGCTGGCCATGGTGGCGGGGCCGCCGGTGGGCGCATGGAGCGACCGCACCCGTACCCGGCTGGGCCGCCGCATTCCATTCCTGCTGGCCGGCGCCCCCTTGCTGGCGCTGTGCCTGTGCGGCCTGGCGTACAGCGAACCGCTGGGACGGTGGCTGCTGGCCTATACCGGCGCCGGCCCTGCGTATGCCACCCTGGCCATCGTGGCGTGCATGTCCCTGTTCTGGCTGCTGTTTGACTTGTTTTCCATCCTCGGCAATGCGCTGTTCATTGCGCTGATCAACGACACCGTGCCGCCGGCCGTGCTGGGCCGCTTCTTTGGCTTGTTCCGCATCGTCAGCCTGGGCGTGGGCGCGGCGTTTTTCTATTTTGTATTTGGCAATAATTTACTGGGCGTGGCGCGTGAAGTCACGCTGGGCATTGCGGCGGCCTACCTGCTGGGATTTTTAGCGCTGTGCGCCGGGGTGCGCGAACCGGCATTGCCGCCGCCACCGGCCGAGCCGTACCGGCGCGGCCTTGGCCGCCTGCGCGTATCGGCACAGGATGATCCGTCGTTCTACCTGCAACTGTTTGCCGCGGTGGGGATTGCCACCATTTGCGTGCTGCCGGTCAACATCAACAGCTATAACGCGATCGGCCAGTTCGGCGTCGACCGTGGCAGTTTCGGTCAGGCCGTCGCTGTCACCTACTGCATTTCCATTGTGCTGGCGTTGCCGCTGGGCTGGCTGGCCGACCGCGTGCATCCGCTGCGAGTCGGACTGGCCGTGCTGGCGCTGTATGCGCTGGCCATGCTGGCGGCGTACTTCCTGGTGGCGGGGCGCACCGCGTTCCTGGTTTGGTTTGTCGCCCATGGCGTACTGTCCGGGGCATACCTGACCGGCACGGCGGCGTTGCTGCCGTCGCTATTGCCGCGCGCGCGCTTTTCCGAACTGGCGGCTTTTTCCGCTTCCGTCACGGCGTTGCTGACAGTGGTGTTTACGCTGGGACTGGGGGCGCTGCTGGACTGGAGCGGCCGTGATTTCCGGTTGATTTTCCTCGCGGCCGGTTTGCTGGCCGCCATCGGCGCCGCACTGTGGTACCGCCTGCTGCGCGGCGCCGGCGTGTGACGGCCGGCCCACCGCGCCGGGCCGGTTCGCTTCTCGCTTGAGGCTGGTAACGTTACCTTGGTGACTGCGCAATCAACCGGGTGGTGTCGCAAAATGCGAAGCGCCCGTCGTGAATTGGCAATGCTGTTTGGTGTCCGCCCCCCTAAGATTTCCCTACACCACACCAATAAAAAGGGAGACACCAGCATGACCATGGCCCACCATCCCATCCAGACCGCGCTTGCCGCCGCCCTGTGCGCGATCGGCGCCGCGCAGGCCGGGGAAATCGATACCGACAATCCCGACCTCGCGATCCGCTGGGACAATACCGTCAAATACAACTACGGCCACCGCCTGAACCACCAGGATCCCGCGATCCTGAAATCGGCCAATTTCGACGACGGCGACCGCAATTTCAACCGGGGCACGGTGTCGAACCGCGTCGACCTGCTGACCGAATTCGATGTCGTCTACGACCGCCGCATGGGCGCCCGCGTGTCCGCCGCCGCCTGGTATGACCACGCCTACAAGTCCCTGGACAACACCAGTCCGGCCAGCTCCAACCATGTGGAAAACGGCAAGCCGGGCGTCGGCCTGTCGCGCTATGCGAAGCGCTATCACGGCGGCGCCTCCGGCGAAGTGCTCGACGCTTTTATCTTCGGCAACTTCGACGTGGCGGAAATGCCGGTCAGCGTCAAGCTGGGCCGCCATACGCTGTACTGGGGCGAGAGCCTGAGTTCACCGGTGCACGGCATCAGCTTCGGCCAGTCGGCGGTGGACTTTATCAAGGCGTATTCGGTGCCGGGTTCGGACGCCAAGGAATTGTACCTGCCGCGCTCGGCCGCATCGGTGCAGGTGTCGCCGAGCACGGAACTGACCCTGGCCGCACAGTATTTCTTCGACTGGAAGCCGGCACGCATGCCGGAAGCGGGTTCCTTCCTTGGCTTCTTTGATTACGCGTTCCAGGGCGCGGAAACCTTTATCCTCGGGCCGCTGGGCCCGGCCGCCGTGCGCCAGCAAGACAGCCGCGCGCCAACCTCCGGCGACTGGGGCGTCTCGGCCCGCTGGAGCCCGGCATGGCTCGACGGCACTGCCGGCTTCTATGCCCGCAAGACGTCGGACCTGCTGCCGCAGGCGAATGTGCGCCTGGCCGGTTTGTCCACCGCACTGTTTGGCGCCAGCGGCGCGGCGCTGTGCGCGGCGGCCATTCCCGGCGCCGTGGTGGCGGGCGCGAATTGCCTGTTTTATCCCGCCACCCTGGGCGGCGCCAGCCGCTACCAGCTGGAATATGGCAATGATATCGGCGTCTATGGCCTGTCGCTGTCCAAGAGCGTGGCCGGGATATCCGTGGGGGCGGATTTGTCGTACCGCACCAATATGCCGCTGTACAGCACCCCGGCCCTGCTGATGCCGGCCGGGACCAACCCGGCGATCCTGGCGGCCCTGAACGGCAAGCTCAATGGCGCGATGGTCGCGGCGGCGGCCGGCACGCCGGGCCGAGGCCAGGTGTCGGGGGCGCGCGGCGATACCTGGCATGGCGTGATCAACCTGCTGGGCACCATGGCGGAAACGCCGCTGTCCGATGCGCTGGTGTGGAACGCGGAATTGGTGTGGAACCACCTGGCCGGCATTTCGCAGGGCGCCGCGTTTTACCGTGGCCGCGCCGCGTACACCGGCATCGACAAGCCGTCGAACCACTTTGCCGGGTTGACCGTCAACCTGACGCCGACCTGGTTCCAGGTCTTGCCGGGTGTCGACATGACGATGCCCGTCAGCTATGGCCGTGGCCTGAGCGGCAATTCCATGGTGCAGGCCGGCGGCAACAAGGGCAGCGGCAACTACAGCGTCGGCGTGTCCTTCGACATCCGCCAGAAATACCGCATGGATTTCAAGTACGTGGACTTCTTCGGCCCGGCCGCGCTGGACCCGGTCAGCGGCGCGATCACGTCCAACGGCGGCGTGACGGCGCTGCTGCGCGACCGTGGCTTCCTGGCCGCGACCTTCAAGACGACTTTCTGATAACGGAGACCCTATGAAACTGCAACATACCTTGCTGGCCGCCGCGCTGGCTGTCATTTGCGGCGGCGGTTTTGCCGCCACGCCGGAAGAAGCCCGCCAACTGGGCGCAACCCTCACCGCGGTGGGCGCGGAAAAAGCCGGCAACAAGGAGGGCACGATTCCTGAATATACCGGTGGCCTGACCGCGTTACCGGCCGGTTATGTGAAAGGCAGCGGCGTGCGGCCCGACCCGTTCGCGGCGGACAAGCCGCGCCTGGTCATCACCGGCAAAAACCTGCAAGGCATGGAAGACAAGCTGACGGCCGGCGCGAAAGAATTGCTGAAACGCTTTCCGTCATTCCGCATCGACGTATATCCGACCCATCGTCCGGTGGCGATGCCGAAGTTTTACCTCGAGAACACGGCAAAAAATGCCGTCAACGCCCGATCGACCGAGGGCGGCGCCGGTGTCGAAGGCGCGCTGGCGGGCGTGCCGTTTCCGATCCCGAAAACCGGCCATGAAGTGATGTGGAACCACTTGCTGCGCTACCAGGGCCAGGCCTTCACCACCAAATACGAATCGTGGAACGTCGATTCCGCCGGTGTGCCAAGCATGGCCACCACCGGGGAAATCTGGGAAGAATTCCCGCTGTCGGACCCGAAAGTCACGGAACCGGCCAAGCAGGGCGACGTGTTCTTCCGCACCAAACTGAATTACCTGGCCCCGGCCCGCCGCGCGGGAGAAGCGCTGATGGCGTTCGACGCCGTCAATCCGGCCGTGCAGCCGCGCCGCGTCTGGCAATACCTGCCGGGCCAGCGCCGCGTGAAACTGGCGCCGGACGTGGCTTACGATACGCCGAACCCGGGCTCGGCGGGCACCTCGACGTATGACGACGCGTGGGTCTTCAATGGCGCGCTGGACCGCTATGACTTCAAACTGGCGGGCAAGAAGGAAATGGTGGTGCCGTACAGCGAATACAAGCTGTTCGGCCACAAGGAAGTTGGCGACATCGTCAAGCCGAACCACCTGAATCCGGATTTCGTGCGCTGGGAATTGCACCGCGTGTGGGTGGTGGAAGCCACGCTGAAACAGGGCAAGCGCCATATCTACAGCAAGCGCACGTTCTATATCGATGAAGACAGCTGGGCGGCGCTGGCGTCCGACCAGTACGATGCGCGCGGCCAGCTTTACCGCGCGTCGTTCGACCACCTGGTGTATGCCTACGATGCGCAGGCGGCCTACACCGGCAACCACGTGATCTACGACTTCGTCAGCGGCGCCTACAACCTGACCGGCATGTCCGGCCCGCACGGCGGCTTGAAATACATCGATCCCCTGAAGGCATCGCAATGGTCGCCTGAAGCCCTGTCCGGCGCCGGCGTGCGCTGACAGGTCAACCGCCGCATGCCGCATGCGGCGGCAATGCACAGTGTTCTCTTTGGGCCGCCGGGCCGACCATGCCTTGCGTGCCCGGCGGCTTTTTTTTCGAGAGTCGAATATGAACCGAATTCTTTTGACGGCGTGCCTGGCCGCCGGCGCCCTTGCGGGCGCACTGCCGCTGGCTGTTCCCGTGGCCGCCGCGCCGGCCGCCCGGGCCTTCGCTGATCCGGTCGATACCCCGGCGGCCCGGTCGCCGCTGGCGCGGCGCGCTCCGGTCTATGGCCTGGCCGACGCCGGCCAGCGCATCGTGGCGGCCGGGCAGCGCGGCCACATCCTGTATTCCGACGACCTCGGCGCCAACTGGCGCCAGGCCTACGTGCCGGTATCGGCGGATTTGACGGCCGTGACCTTCACCGATGCGAAGCACGGCTGGGCGGTCGGCCACGATGGTGTGATTCTGCACAGCGCCGACGGCGGCGCCAGCTGGGAGCGCCAGTATGACGGCCGCGCCGATGCGCAACAGCAGGGCCAGGCGCCGCCGCTGCTGGACGTGCTGTTCGACGATGCGCGGCGCGGCATGGCGGTCGGCGCGTTCGGGCTCGCCCTGTGCACGGACGACGGCGGCCGCTTATGGCGCCATTGCGAAGCGCTGCTGGACAACCCGGACAGCCTGCACCTGAATGCGATCCGCAAGGTGGGGGGGCTGGTGTATATCGCTGGCGAGCGAGGCATCCTGCTGCAGCGTGGCGCCGACGGCAAGTTCAAACAGTTGCCTTCGCCGTACAAGGGCAGCTTCCTCGGCGTGGCGGGCAATGCCAAGGCGGTGCTGGTGTTTGGCTTGCGCGGCAACGCGTACGCCAGCGCGGATGCCGGCAAGACCTGGCTGCGCGCGCACACCGGCGTGCAGACCGGCCTGACGGCGGGCGTGCAACTGGATGGCGGTGCGCTGGCGCTGCTCAGCCAGGCCGGCCAGTTGCTGGTGAGCCGCGATGGCGGCGCCAGTTTCAGCATTGAAAAACTCGCCATGCCGCAAGCGGCGGCGGCCGCGCTGGCGCTGCCGGGCGGCGGCCTGCTGGTGGGCGGCGTGCGGGGCGTCTTCGCCCACGAAAGGAAATAGCAATGGATATGGGAAATAGCGGCATCGGCGAGATGCCGGTGATCCGCGACTTGAGCGAGTTCGACCAAAAGTCCGGCAGCCTGCTGGAACGGCTGGTGTTCAACCGGCGTCTGGCGCTGGTGGTGCTGTGCCTGGCGGCGACGGTCATCCTGGGCTGGCTGGCCGCCACCCGGCTGACCTTGAACGCCAGCTTTGAACGCATGCTGCCGCAGGGCCATCCCTACATCCAGCACTACCTGCAAAACAAGCAGGAGTTGCGCGGCCTGGGCAATGCGTTGCGGGTGGTGGTGGAAAATCCGCGCGGCGACATCTATGACGCGCGTTACCTGGAAACGCTGCGCCAGGTGAATGATGCGCTGTTCCTGACGCCGGGCGTGGACCGCGCGTGGATGAAGTCGATGTGGACACCGTCGGTGCGCTGGAATGAAGTGACGGAAGAGGGCTTTTCCGGCGGTGCTGTGATGCCGGACAATTACGACGGTTCGCCGCGCGCGGTGGAACAGCTGAAAACCAATATCGCCCGCTCCGGCATCGTCGGCAGCCTGGTTGGCAACAATTACCGCTCGACGATGATCTTCGTGCCACTGCTGGACAAGGACCCGGCCACCGGCCAGGCCATCGACTATGCGCGGATGACGGCGGTCATCGATGCGCTGGTGGCGAAGTATGAACAAGGGCCGGACGGCGTGACGATCCACGTGACGGGTTTTGCCCGGCTGGTGGGCGCGCTGTTGTCCGGCATGCGGCAAGTGCTGATGTATTTCGGCGTGGCCGCGCTGGTGGCGGCGGCCGTGATCTATGGCTATACCCGCTGCGCCCGCTCGACCACGCTGGTGGTGGCCTGTTCGCTGGTGGCGGTGGTGTGGCAACTGGGGCTGGTGGCGGCGCTGGGCTTTGAACTGGACCCGTTTTCCATCCTGGTGCCATTCCTGGTGTTTGCCATCGGCGTGTCGCATGGCGCCCAGAAAATGAACGGCATCATGCAGGACGTAGGCCGTGGCACGCATTTGCTGGTGGCGGCGCGCTATACCTTCCGCCGCCTGTTCCTGGCGGGATTGACGGCGCTGCTGGCGGACGCGGTCGGCTTTGCAGTGCTGATGACGATCGACATTCCCGTGATCCGCGACCTGGCGCTGGCGGCGTCGATCGGGGTGGCGGTACTGATCTTCACGAACCTGTTGCTGCTGCCGGTCTTGCTGTCCTACCTGGGCGTATCGCCGGCGGCCGCCGCGCGCAGCATGCGGGCGGAAACCGCCGGCAACCGGCAAGGCGGCGATCGATGGCTGGGTGCGCTGGTGCAATGCACGCAGCCCCGCCGCGCCGCCATGGTGGTGGGCGTGGCCTTGCTGCTGGCGGCCGGTGGACTGGCCATGTCGTCGCGGTTGCAGGTGGGCGACCTCGATCCCGGCGCGCCGGAATTGCGCGCCGATTCCCGCTATAACCAGGACAACGCCTACATCACGGCCAATTACTCGCTGTCGTCCGACCAGTTTGCGGTGATAGTGAAAACCCCGGACGAACAGTGCCTGGACTGGAAAACCCTGGTGGAGGCGGACCGCCTCGGCTGGGCGCTGCAGCAGGTGCCGGGCGTGCAGGCGACCGTCTCGCTGGCCGACGCGGTGCGCCAGATCACGGCCGGCGCATCGGAAGGCAGCCCGAAATGGCTGACCTTGTCGCGCAACCAGGATGTGCTGAACTATGGCGCCCAGCAGGCGTCCACCAGCAACCCCGACCTGTTCAACCGGGCCTGTTCGGTGATGCCGGTGATTGCCTACCTGGCCGATCACAAGGCAGGCACCCTGGAGCAAGTGGTGGCGGCCGCCGACACGTTTGCCCGCGAACATTCAACTCCTGAACGCCGGTTCCTGCTGGCGGCCGGCAGCGCCGGGATCGAAGCCGCCACCAATATCGTGGTCAAGCAGGCCAATACCCGCATGCTGCTGTACGTGTATGCCGCCGTGATCGTGCTGTGCTTTATCACGTTCCGCAACTGGCGCGCCGTGGTGGTGGCCGTGCTGCCGCTGGTGCTGACGTCGATCCTGTGCGAAGCGCTGATGGTGGCGCTGGGCATGGGCGTCAAGGTGGCGACGCTGCCGGTGATTGCGCTCGGTGTCGGCATTGGTGTCGATTACGCACTGTACCTGCTGTCGGTGCAACTGGCGCAGCAGCGCCGTGGCGCCACCCTGGCGCAAGCGTACCGCCACGCGCTGCAATTCACCGGCAAGGTGGTGGCGCTGGTGGGCGTGACCCTGGCGGCCGGCGTGGTGTGCTGGGCCTGGTCGCCGATCAAGTTCCAGGCCGACATGGGCATCCTGCTGACCTTCATGTTCACGCTGAACATGGTGGGCGCGCTGGTGCTGGTGCCTGCGCTGTCGCACTTCCTGCTCAAGCAAGTCAAGTAATGCAGTCAACCTATCTGAACGGAGTTCCTATGCTCGGCAACATGCAACATCAGCCATTGCTGATTTCATCCCTGATCAGCCATGCGGCGCGCTGCCATCCGCAGGCGGAAATCGTGTCCCGCACCAGCGAAGGACCGCTACACCGCACCACCTATGGCGCGCTGGCGCGCCGCGCGAAACAGGCCGCCAACGCGCTGGGCCGCCTCGGCGTGCGGGAGGGCGACCGCATCGCCACCTTGGCGTGGAACGGCTATCGCCACATGGAGCTGTATTACGGCGTGTCCGGCATGGGCGCGGTGCTGCACACCGTCAATCCCCGCCTGTTTGCGGAACAGCTGGAATACATCATCAACCATGCCGGCGACCAGTACGTGTTCTTCGACACGGGCTTTACCGCGCTGCTGGAACAACTGGCGCCGAAATTGCCGAACGTGAAAGGGTTTGTCGCGATGACGGACCGCGACCATATGCCGTCATCGTCGCTGCCCAACCTGCTGTGCTATGAAACATTGCTGGCGGCGGAAACGGAAGATTACACCTGGCCGGTCTTCGATGAAAACAATGCGGCGGCCCTGTGCTATACGTCCGGCACCACGGGCAACCCGAAAGGCGTGCTGTATTCGCACCGCTCGTCCGTGCTGCATGCAATGGCGGCGTGCACGGTCGATGGCATGGGCATCGGCGCGGCCGACAGCCTGCTGGTGGTGGTGCCGATGTTCCATGTGAATGCGTGGGGCACGCCGTATGCCGGCGCCATGTGCGGCGCCAAACTGGTGTTCCCCGGACCGGCGCTGGATGGCAAGAGTGTGTATGGCCTGCTGCGCGACGAGCGTGTGTCGCTGGCGCTGGGCGTCCCCACCGTGTGGCTGGGGCTGTTCCAGCACGTGGAGCAGCAGGGCCTGCGCCCGAAGGAGGAACTGTGCCTGCGCCGCGTGCTGATCGGCGGTTCCGCCGCATCGGCCGCGATGATCGCCACCTTTGACAGCGCCTTTGGCGCCGACGTGATCCACGCGTGGGGCATGACGGAACTGTCGCCAATGGGCACCATTTGCCGGCTGCAGCCGAAACATGACGCGCTCGACGCGGCGGCGCGCATGCGGGTGCGGGAAAAGCAGGGCCGCGCCGTGTTCGGGATGACGCTGAAAATCGTCGATGACGATGGCGCCGAATTGCCGCACGACGGCAAGGCGGCGGGCCGCCTGCTGGTGAAAGGCCCGTGGGTGGCGGCCGGCTATTTCCTGGGCGAAGGCGGCCAGGCCGTCGATGCCGATGGCTGGTTCGACACGGGCGACGTGGCCAACATGGATGCCGACGGCTACATGCACATCACCGACCGCGCCAAGGACGTCATCAAGTCCGGCGGCGAATGGATATCCTCGATCGAACTGGAAAACGCGGCCATGGGACATGCGGCCGTGGCGGAAGCGGCCGTGATTGGCATTGCCCACCCGAAGTGGCAGGAGCGGCCGTTGCTGGTGGTGGTGCTGAAGGCCGGCCATGCCGCCAGCCGTGACATCCTGCTCGCCTACCTGGCAGGCAAGGTGGCGAAATGGTGGCTGCCCGATGACGTGCAATTCGTCGACCAGTTGCCGCATACGGCGACCGGCAAGCTGCAAAAAATGGCATTGCGGGACATGTTCCGCGACTACCGCTTCCCCGCGCAAGGAGTGTAAACGTATGCAAAACGCCACTGTATTGATGGTTCCCGGCCTGCGCGACCATGTGGCCGACCACTGGCAAACGCTGTTGCAGGCCAGCCTGCCGGGCTCCCGCGCGGTGCCGCCGCTGACGGAAAACGCCCTGAGCCTGCGGGCCCGCGTCGACGCGCTCGATGCGCAAATCGCGCAGATTGACGGTCCCGTGGTGCTGGTGGCGCACAGCGCCGGCGTGCTGATGACGGTGCACTGGGCCGCGCGGCACGGCGACGCCAACGGCAAGGTGCGGGGCGCCCTGTTGGCGGCGCCGCCGGATCTGGCGGCGGACTGGCCCGCCAAATATCCATCCCCGGCAACCCTGGCGCAACACGGCTGGTCGCCGCTGCCTGGCGGTCCGCTGCCATTTGCCAGCATCGTCGCGGCCAGCAGCACCGACCCGCTGGCCGGCCTGCAGCCGGTGCGGGCCATGGCGGCCGGGTGGGGCAGCGAGCTGGTGGAGCTGGGCGATGTCGGGCATTTGAACCCGGCCTGCGGCTACGGCCCGTGGCCGATGGGGAGGGATTTGCTGGCGCGCCTGCTGCTGTCGCTGGGCTTGATGCTGCCGGAAGCGCAGCCGGACGAGCACCTGTCGTGAAATGCGAAATCGCTGTCGCGCCATGCGATGCGCTTGGCGGACGGCGGGACTATATTGGTATCACATTCATACAATCGAATACAGCGAGGAGATCAGCATGGCAAAGGCGGTACGGTTTCATGCGGCGGGCGGGCCGGAAGTGCTGCGCCTGGAACAGGTGGAAGTGGGCGATCCCGGTCCCGGCCAGGTGCGGGTACGGCACGTGGCGGTCGGCCTGAACTACGCGGATACGTATTTCCGCAACGGCACCTACCCGGTGCCCACACCCAACGGGATTGGCGTCGAAGCGTCGGGTGTGGTGACGGCGGTTGGCGACGGCGTGGCGGGGCTGGCGCCGGGTGACCGCGTGACGTACACCGGCTTCCTCAACACGCTGGGCGCCTATTGCACGGAACGGGTGATGGCGGCGGCGCCGCTGATCAAGCTGCCAGACACGATCGCCTTTGAAACAGCCGCCGCCATGACCATGCGCGGCCTGACCTCGGCTTACCTGTTGCGCCGCCTGTATGACTTCCAGCCGGGCCAGTCCATCCTGCTGCACGCGGCGGCCGGCGGTGTGGGTCTGATCGTGTCGCAGTGGGCCAGGCTGCTGGGCCTGAACGTGATCGGCACGGTCGGCAGCGCCGCCAAGGCGGAGATTGCGCTGGCCCATGGCTGCGCCCACACCATCGACTATTCGCGTGAAGACGTGGCGCGGCGGGTGCGGGAATTGACTGATGGCCAGGGCGTGCATGTGGTGTTTGATTCGGTCGGCAAGGATACCTTCATGGGATCGGTGGATTCGCTGCGCCGCCGTGGTTTGCTGGTGTGCGTGGGTACGGCGTCCGGCCCGGTGCCGCCGTTCGATCCGATCCTGCTGGCGCAAAAAGGCTCGCTGTTCGTGACCCGTCCGGCGCTGGCCGATTACATCATCGACCCGGCGGAAAAGGCCGCGCTGGCCGATGAAATATTCGGCCTGGTCGGCGCCGGAAAAATCCGCATTGAAATCAACCAGCGCTATGCGCTGGACGATGCGGTCCAGGCCCACCGCGACCTGGAAGCGCGCAAGACCACGGGTTCATCCATCTTTGTGATCTGAGGAGCGCGCCATGCAAGTGGAACAACTCACCTGTGCAATCGGGGCCGAACTGACCGGCGTGAACCTGGCGGACGCCATCCATGACGATGGCCTGTTTGCGGAAATCCGCGCGCAACTGGTGCGCCACCGCGTGCTGTTCCTGCGCCGCCAGGATTTTTCGCGCGCCGAACACGTGGCGTTTGCGCGCCGCTTCGGCGAACTGGAAGACCATCCGGTGGCGGGCAGCGATCCGGAACACCCGGGCCTGGTGCGCATCTATAAAAACCCGGACCAGCCGAACGACCGCTATGAAAACGCGTGGCACACCGACGCCACGTGGCGTGAGAAGCCGCCATTTGGCTGCGTGCTGCGCTGTGTCGAGACACAGCCGGTGGGCGGCGACACGATGTGGGCCAACATGGTGCTGGCCTACGACATGCTGCCGGACGACGTCAAGCAGCGCATCGCGGGCCTACGGGCGCGCCACAGCATCGAGGCATCGTTTGGCGCGGCCATGCCGCTGGAAAAACGGCTGGCTTTGAGGAAGCAATACCCGGACGCGGAACACCCGGTGGTGCGCATCCACCCGGACACCGGCGAACGCATCCTGTTCGTCAACGCCTTCACCACCCACTTCACCAATTACCACACGCCGCAGCGCGTGCGCTTCGGCCAGGACGCTAATCCGGGCGCGGGTCAATTGCTCAGCTATTTGATCAGCCAGGCGGCCATCCCGGAATTCCAGGTGCGCTGGCGCTGGCAAGCCAACAGCGTGGCGATCTGGGACAACCGCTCGACCCAGCACTACGCCGTGATGGATTACCCGCCGTGCCACCGCAAGATGGAACGCGCCGGCATCATCGGCGAAGCGACTTTTTAAGTATAGATACCCCAATGGGTGCCGGGGCCTTCAGGCCGGGCATCCGCAGATGAACAATGGGTGCCGGGCCTTCAGGCCGGGCATCCGAAGGTAAACAATGGGTGCCGGGCCTTCAGGCCGGGCATCCTCATACTAGGAGACCCAACATGCAATTCCTCGACGATTCGCTGCACCCGGAAAACCAGGACAAGGTGGTGATCACCGTTGCGCCTTATGGCCCGGAGTGGGCGCCGGAGGACTTCCCGGAAGATATCCCGGTGACGATGGAGGAACAGGTACAAAAGGCGGTCGATTGCTACAACGCCGGCGCCACCGTGCTGCACTTGCACGTGCGCGAACTTGACGGCAAAGGCAGCAAGCGCCTGTCGAAATTCAATGAACTGATCGCCGGCGTGCGCGCACGCGTGCCGGACATGATTATCCAGGTGGGCGGTTCGATCTCGTTTGCGCCGGAAGATGACGGCCAGGCCGCGAAATGGCTGAGCGACGACACCCGCCACATGCTGGCCGAGCTGGAGCCGAAGCCGGACCAGGTGACCGTGGCCATCAACACCACGCAAATGAATATCATGGAGCTGCTGTATCCGGAATACCTGGAGGGCACGTCGCTGGCGTCGCCGATGATGCACGCGGCCTACAGCGAAATGACGGTGCCGGCCGGCCCGGCATGGGTGGCGGAGCACTTGCGGCGCCTGCAGGCGGCCGGCATCCAGCCACACTTCCAGCTGACCGGCATGCATGCGCTGGAAACGCTGGACCGGCTGGTGCGCAAGGGCGTCTATACCGGCCCGTTGAACCTGACGTGGATCGGCATTGGCGGCGGCTTCGATGGACCAAACCCGTTCAACTTCATGGACTTCCTGCGCCGCGCGCCGGATGGCGCCTGTATCACGGCCGAATCTCTGCTGAAGAACGTGCTGCCGTTTAACATGATGGCGATGGCGATGGGCTTCCACCCGCGCTGCGGCACCGAAGATACGCTGATCGGCCAGCATGGCCAGCGCATGACGTCGGTGCAGCAGATCGAACAGTGCGTGCGGGTGGCAACAGAACTGGGACGTGAGGTGGCGAGCGGCAAGGAAGCGCGCGCCATCTACCGCATCGGCGTGCAGTACCGGGACGCGGACCAGACGTTGCTGATGAATGGCATGGCGCCGAACCGCCAGCGTGGCCAGAAGAACGTGCCGCTGCGCGGCGTCTGACCGGCCCCGATCATGGCTTACGCCTCCTCCCTGCCGGACCGGCACGCCGACGATGCCGCGCCAACACCGCGCGCGTTCGCGTGGACCGTGTTTGCGCTGACCTTCGGCCTGCTGATCTCCGACTACATGTCGCGCCAGGTGCTCAACGCCGTGTTCCCGTTGCTGAAAAGCGAATGGCAACTGAGCGACGCCCGCCTCGGTTTGCTGAGTGGCATCGTGGCGCTGATGGTGGGCTTGCTGACGTTCCCGTTGTCGCTGCTGGCGGACCGCTGGGGCAGGGTGAAAAGCCTGGCGCTGATGGCGGGACTGTGGAGCCTGGCCACCTTGGGCTGCGCGCTGGCGCAAGACTACAACCAGATGTTCGTGGCGCGCTTTTTTGTCGGCGTCGGCGAGGCGGCGTATGGCAGCGTGGGCATTGCCGTCGTGCTGTCGGTGTTCCCGCGCGAATTGCGTTCGACCCTGACCGGCGCCTTCATGGCGGGCGGCATGTTCGGCTCGGTGCTGGGCATGGCGCTGGGCGGGGCGATTGCCGCGCACGTCGGATGGCGCTGGGCGTTTGCCGCGATGGCCTTGTTCGGCCTCGCGCTGGCGCTGGTCTATCCGGTGCTGGTGCGGCCATCGCGCATCCGTGGCGGCGCAGGCCGTGACAATGCCGGCGCGGCGCGGCCGCCACTGGCCAGCCTGTTCCGGGGCCGCGCGCTGCGCGCCGCATATATCGGCAGCGGCTTGCAACTGTTTGCGGGCGGCGCCTGCATCGTCTGGATGCCGAGTTACCTGAACCGCTACTACGCGCTGGGGGCGGACCGTGCCGGCGCCGGCGCGGCGCTGGTGGTGCTGGCCAGCGGCGCGGGCATGGTCTTGTGCGGCATGCTGAGCGACCGGCTGTCGCGCACGCGGGACAACCGCAAGGCGTCGCTGGCGGCGTGCTATTGCATGGGCGCGGCGGTACTGCTGGGTTCAGGCTTCCTGCTGCCGCCCGGGCCCGTGCAACTGGCGCTGATCGGCGGGGGCATGTTCCTGGCCGCCGGCGCTTCCGGTCCGGCCGGCGCGATGGTGGCGAACCTGACGCCGGGCGCCGTGCATGGCACCGCCTTTGCCACCCTAACCCTGGCCAACAATTTACTGGGACTGGCGCCCGGCCCGTTCCTGACCGGCGCGCTGGCCGACCGCGTTGGCCTGGACCGCGCGTTTTGCGTGGTGCCGCTGGCCAGTTTGCTGGCGGCCTGCGTGTTTGCCTATGCCCGCAACCACTACGATGCCGACAGCGCCGCGGTCGGCAAGGGAGACAGTGCATGAACCGCATGCTGGCCATCGATGCCTATTTCGACTTCATTTGTCCGTGGTGCCTGATCGGCAACCGGCAATTGCAGCTGGCGCTGGAATTGCTGGCGCAAAGCCGGCCGGACATTACACCGCAGGTGCGCTGGCATGGCGTGCAATTGCTGCCGCAACTGCCGGCGCAAGGCGTGCCGTTTGGCGCGTTTTACCGCGACCGCCTCGGCAGTGAAGGCGCGGTGCGGCGCCGCCAGGCGCAGGTGCTGGCGGCGGCGGAGCCGGCCGGGGTGCGCATCGACTTTTCCCGCATCGCGCTGATGCCCAATACCGCCGATGCGCACCGGTTGTTCCAGCTGGCGTGCCGCGACGGTTCGCCTGCACAGGTGGCGCAATTGATGGAGCGGCTGTACGCGGCCCATTTCGTGCTGGGTGAAAACCTCGGCGATGGCGCGCAATTGCTGGCCATGGCCGAGAGCTGCGGCTTGCCGGCCAGGGCCATGCTGCCTGCCATGCAGGGGGCGCTGCGGCCATTCAATCCCGGCATTGGCGGCACGGCGCCGGGCGGCGTGCCGCACCTGTTGCTGGACGGCTGGCTGTCGGTTAGCGGTGCGCAGCCGCCGGCGGCGCTGCTGTCGGCGATGGAGCTGGCGTTGTCGGCCAGGGCGGCGGCGTGAAGGGCGCGGCCGGCGGTGGCGGCGTTGGCAGTGAATGCAGCGGCAGTGGCGGTGGCCGCGGTGATGGCGGCAGCGCGGAGCCGGGCGCTTGCAGGCGCGTGCTGCTCGATCCCGCGCGGCTGCCGCCGCCCGGCAAGCGCACCGTGCTGGAACTGCATGGCCACAGTATCGCGCTCTTCGGCACGCCGGACGGCTGGCACGCGCTGGCCGACAGTTGCCCGCACCAGGGCGCCTCGCTGGCCGGGGGCAGGGTGGAAGGGGGCGCGGTGCAATGTCCTGCGCACGGCTTGCGCTTTGACCTGGCCACCGGCTGCCTGCGCAACGCGCCCGCGTTGAAAGCGGTTGTCTATCCCATCGAACCACACCCGGACGGCATGGTTGTCGTCTTGCCGGGCAAGGAATAAATCATGTATCCGATTTTGCAAACCCCGGCGGCCCCGACGATGGCCGCCCGCAGTGCTGCGCGCGTGCGCGAACTGGCGCCCGGCATGCTGACCTCCGCCATGGTGGCGGCGGCAGCGGCGTTCCTGTCCGAACACTATGGCGCGCCCGTGATGCTGTTTGCGCTGTTGCTGGGCATGGCGCTGAATTTCCTGTCGGAAGACGGCAAGTGCCAGCCCGGAATTGAATTTACCGCGCGCACGGTGCTGCGGCTGGGTGTGGCGCTGCTGGGCCTGAGGTTGACCCTGGCGCAGATGGCGGCGCTGGGCTGGAAACCGGTGGCGCTGGTGGTGGTGATCGTGGTGGTGACGATCGCGCTGTCGGTGCTGGCCGCGTGGCTGCTGGGCTTTAATAAACTGTTTGGCTTGCTGACGGGGGGCGCCACCGCGATTTGCGGCGCATCCGCCGCGCTGGCGCTGGCTGCCGCATTGCCGGCGCATCGGCAAAAGGAAAAGGCCACATTGTTTACCGTGATCGGCGTGTCGGCGCTGTCGACGGCGGCCATGATCGCCTATCCGATGATTGCGCAACTGTGTGACCTGTCGCCGCAGGCGGCCGGTATTTTCCTTGGCGGCACCATCCACGATGTGGCGCAGGTGGTGGGGGCGGGTTACAGCATGTCGCGCGAGACCGGTGACGCGGCCACCGTGGTGAAACTGATGCGGGTGGCCATGCTGTTGCCGGTGATCCTGTGCGCCGCCATGGTGTCGCGCGCGCAAGGGGCCCAGCCGGGCGAAGCGCGTCCGCCCTTGCTGCCATGGTTTGCCGTGGCGTTCTTCGCGCTGGCTTGCATCAACAGTACCGGCATTATCCCGATGTCGCTGCAGCAGGGCGGCAATGAAGCTTCACGCTGGTGCCTGGTGATCGCCATCAGCGCGCTGGGCATGAAAACCCGTCTGAAAGAACTGGCTAGCGTCGGCTTTAAACCCGTCGCGCTGATGATCGGTGAAACCCTGTTCCTGGCCGGCCTGGTGCTGTTCCTGCTGCGCTGGATGTAACCCACCCAATGGGGTCAGGCGTGCATTGATGCATAAAACCTGTGGGGTCAGGCGTGCAATCGTGCAGTATTTTTTTCCGCCGAAGGCGACAGCCGGGATTCGATGCGATGCAGGCGGACGGCAATCAGCCAGCCAGCTCCCGTCGTCCCTATTGGACGGCATGGCGGCAGCCCGTGGTTGCAGGGTGCTTGCCCGTTTGGCGGGTTGGGCAGGCATCATGAATGCACGAATGCACGCCTGACCCCACGGTTTTAGTGCACGAACGCACGCCTGACCCCATGGTGGGTCAGTTGCGGTAGGGCTTGCCGTGGTCGGCGCGCCACTGGGTGGGGGAGGTGCCGAATTGCGAGGTGAACCAGCGGGTGAAACTGCTGGCCACGGAATAGCCGAGCAGGTCGGCGATGCGGGCCAGCGGGTATTGCGGGCTTTGCATATAGCGCTGCGCCAGATCGCGGCGCACTTCGTTGACCAGGTCGGAAAAACTGAAGCCTTCGCCTTCGAGGCGGCGCTGCAAGGTGCGCACATTCAGTCCCAGCGCCAGCGCAATCTGTTCCGCCGTGGCGCGGCCCATCGGCAACAGCACATAAATCGCCTTGCGGACTTCGAAGGCCAGCGACATGTCCCGGCCTGGATGCAACGTGTCGAGATAGCGGCGCGCCAGTTGCGCCATCGATGGGTCGGCTTTCGGATTGGGCGCCGCCAATGAGGCGGCCGGGCAGGCGATGCCATTGAATTCCGCACGGAATACCACGTCACAGCCAAAAATGCGGCGGTGCAGCCGCAAATCGTCCGGCGCGTCATGCATGAAGCTGACCGACACCGGGCGCCAGTGCTGCCCCAGCAGATTGGCGCACAGGCGGCCCATGACCCCGATCGCCAGTTCTGTCGCTTGGCGGCGCGGCACGGCGGATTCCGTCACCACTTCTTCGCGGATCACCGCCAGCCCGCCGGATTCTTCCACATAGATAGCCAGCGCGCGGTTCATCAAATGCCGGTATTCCAGCAGCACTTGCAAGCCGTCGCGCAGGGTAGGCTGGTGCGTCAGCAGCAGGCTGACCGCGCCTAAATCCGACAGCTGGCGCGATTCCGCCATGCGCAGGCCGAAGGTCTGGCAACCGCTGGTTGCCGCCGCGTTTTCCAGCAATTGCACGGCCGCCGCGCCGGGGATCGCCTGCTCCGGGTCTTGCAGCATGGCTTTGCTCAGCCCCACGCGCGCCAATTCGGCCTGCGGATTGAGCCCAAGGTGCTGCGCCACTTCAATGAAGTTGGTCAGGACGCCGGAGCGTACCAGGATGGTCATGCGGATTCCTTCAAGGCGGGTTGCCGGCGCATAAGCGCCGCCCGTCATTGTAGGGGGCAGGGGCGGGGCAGGCAATGCGTTTGTCGCCGCATGCTGTGGCGTCCATGACGATGTGCCATGCTGACCACATCGCAACTTGCGACAGTGCCCTGCCTGCTTTCTATGGCGCCTTGTAAAACTCGATTTCCACGATCGACAGCACGCCCTTCGGTGTCTGATTGGCGCCCGTGTCCACGATGGCCTGGTTCGCCACTTCCGTCAGCTTGATGGCGTTGCTCTCGTCGGCCACGCCATTGAGCGCCACCTTGACGGTGCCGCCCTTGTGCGGCTTCAGTGGCAATGTCACATAGCCCAGGCTTTTCGGCGTCATGCCCGCATACACTTCTGCGCCATCGACCCATACGCGCAGTGGATAGCTGCGTTCGCGCCAGCCGGACAGTTTCAGCACGATTTCATTCAAGGTCGCCGCTTCCGCCAGTTGATAGGTGATGGCCGGTTCGCCCTGTCCAGGCTTGCTGGCCCAATACGTGGTTTCATCGTCATCGAAGGTTTTCGCGGCATCGGCGCCATGGCTGGCAGCAATCGCCGCCACCACGCGCACCGGCACGCGCGTCACCTTGAACGATGGCGTGGATGGCGTGGCGCCTCGCGCCAGGTGCAGCGGCAGGCCGTCGGACGGCAGGGCGCGCGCCAGCCCGTCTTTGACTGGCGCCGCGCTTGACGTCAACGCCAGTTCGGCCGGCGCCAAGCCATCGGCGCTGGCTTTGACGACGACCTTGCCCGCCTGCGTGGTGGCGCGCACCAGCACCCGGTTGACGCCACCCTCGACCGGCAACTCCCGCGCCAGCACGTGGTTGTTCGGCCCTTGCGCAATGCCGCCGCGCCATTCAGCGGGGCCCTGCAGGTCGAACTTCACGCTATGGAGTGCAACTGGATTGCGGCGGCCCTGCGCATCGACAGCTTCCACCTGTACCAGCGCCAGGTCGGCGCCATCGGCTTGCCAGCCCTTGGGCGAGGTGATGCTCGTGAGTTTCAGCGCCACCGGCGCGCCGGCCGTGGCCAACACGGTTTCACACACCGGCTTGCCGCCGGCGTCATAGCCGACGGCTTTGAGTTCGCCGGGCTGCCACGCGACATCGTCAAATGTGAACAGGAAGCGCTCGCTTTGCCGTGCCGCGCCCAGCGGCTTGCCGTTCAAGGCCAGCTCGACCCGCTCCGCACTGGAAATCACCGTCACGGGTTTGACCGTGCCCGGCGCGTAATTCCAGTGGCCGACAATGTGCGCGCGCGGCTGTTCGACATCGACCCAGCCATCCCACATCACCTGGTGCGCGTAATAACCGTCTTTCGGAATGCGCATGGCGTCCACTTCGCCGCTGCGGCGGTAATTTTCCGCACCCCGGTGATGGGTATTACTGTCCGAGAACACGATGTTGACGCCGCCGCTCGACACCCGCGTGCCGGTGCCGGGCCGTTCGCGCCAGTAGTCATACCAGCGTTTGACGTTTTCAATCGCATGCGTATCCTGGTTGCGGTTGTAGACGCTGGCGTCCTGGCCCTTGTGCAGCGGACCGTCGCCGTCGCGGTGGAATGGCGGTGTCAGGCTGTCCCAGAATTTACGGGCGCCCTCGTCGCGCGAATACTCCATCGCCCACATGGGAATGCGCGCGCTCTTATTGATGTATAACATCTCACCGCCATATTCGGCGGTCTGCTGCAGCTTCGCCGTCAGCATTTCCCGGCTGCCGGAAGCGCGCCCGCCGTGCGGGTCGAACTGGTCGCGCAGCGCCTTCATTTCCAGCATGTGCGCTTCGCTGACGCCCCGGTTGCCGCTTTCATAGAACACGATGCTGGGGCTGTTGCGGTTGTAGATGATGGCGTCGCGCATGGCATCAATGCGCTGTTCCCAGCGCCGGCCCGTGACATCGGCCTCCGAATCGCCGGCCGGCATGGCGTGCATCATGCCGAGGCGGTCCAGCGATTCCACGTCCTGCTTCCATGGCGTGATGTGCATCCAGCGGATCAGGTTGGCGTTGCCGGCCAGCGCCAGGCCGTTGCTGTAGTCGCTGAGCCATGCCGGCACCGACATGCCGACCGCCGGCCATTCATTCGAGGTGCGCTGCGCATACCCCTTCAACTGGATCGCGCGGCCATTGAGTTTGACCATGCCATTGGTGAATTCAGTCTGGCGGAAACCGGTGCGCGTGACCACGGTGTCGACCGGCTTGCCGTTGACTTTCAGCGTGGTCTCCACGCTGTACAGGTAGCCATAGCCCCAGCTCCAGAATTGCAGTCCGCTGGCCACGCCGCCGGCCTTGACGCTGACGGTGGCGCCCGGCGCGACGGTTTGCGCCGGTGCGGCGAATTGCGCGATCTGTTTGCCATCCTTGTCGCGGATTTTCACTTCATAGGCAAAGCTGCGTGGCTGCCGATGGTCGTTGCGTACTTCGGATTCCGCCCACACGGTGGCGCGGCGGCCGGCAATATCAAAGTCTTTCGCGTACACATACACGCCGGTGGTGCCCAGGGTCGAATACAGGGGCAGGGTTTGATACAGCTTGTCCGTCACATGCAGGCGCACGTTCTTTGGCAAGCCACCGTAATTGGCATTGAAATTCTTGTCGGACCACTGGTAGCGCTGGTTGGTCGCCTGTTCGCGGTAATCCCAGCGGTTATCGGTGCGCACCGCCACCACGTTGCCGCCGGGTTTCAGCGCGGAAGTGATGTCGAAGCCGAACGCGTTGATGCCGTTTTCATGCAGTCCGATGCGCTGGCCGTTGACATACACTTCGGCGGCCTGGCGCGCGCCTTCGAATTCCAGGAAGACCTTTTGTCCCTCGGCGCCGGCGGGCAATTTGAAATGCTTGCGGTACCAGGCGATGCCGGTGGAATGGTCGACGATGTCCTTGCCGAACGCGTCATCCTCATTCCAGGCGCGCGGCAGGGTGACGGGTTTCCATGCGCTGTCATCGAAGGTCGCTTGCGCGGCATCGGCCGGATCGGCCACGGCCAGCCGCCAGCCGGGGTTGAAGTTATAGACGGTGCGTTCGGCGTGGGCCGGCAGGGCAAAGGCGGCGGCCAGCAGCAGGACAACGGGGCGCGGCTTGGGGCTGAATGGATGGCGGGGGCTCATGTCCTAATATATTAGTGTGGTGAAGAAAGTCGGCCCGGATGGCGGCGGGACGTTGCCATGGGCTGGTTATGGGGTGGTATGACGGTGGATTATCCGGGTTTGCCCGGGGCCGTCTACCGGGCGCCGCGATTCGCTCAGCAGGTTGATTTTGTGGGAGGCGCGGGGAACAACCGCACCGCTGGAATGCTAGTATTTGAGTTTTGCATGCCGCCTTTTCCCATGTCCGAAGCCGCATTGCCGGGTTCCTTCCGGCTCGACCGATCGCGCAGTGCCTCGGTGCAGGTCTATGAACATTTGCGCGAGCTGATCGTGACCCTGGCGCTCAGTCCGGGCGCCGTGCTGGCGCGGCCGCAACTGTCCGATTATTTCAAGGTGTCGCTGACGCCGATCCGCGATGCCCTGTCGCGGCTCGATGATGAACGGCTGGTGGAAGTGTTCCCCCAGCATGTGACGCGGGTGCGGGCGGTCGACCTGGAATCGGCGCGCGAAGCGCATTTCCTGCGCCTGTCGGTGGAACTGGAAATCGTGCATACGCTGGCGCTGGAACCGAATCCCGCCGTGGAAGCGCATCTATTGGGATTTGTCGCGCGTCAGCGCGTGTGCCTGGACAAGGGGGATCTGGCGCGTTTCACCGCGATCGACCTCGATTTTCACAAGGCCATGTATGACGAAGCACTGTTGGGCGGTTTATGGCAGCGGCTGCGTGGCAACAGCGGCAACCTGGACCGGCTGCGGCGGCTGCACTTGCCGCTGAACGGCAAGGCGCAATCGATCCTGGAACAGCACACGGAAATTGCCCGCGCCATCGGGCGCGGCGATCCCGCCGGTGCGCAAGCGTGGGTGCGGGGCCATTTGTCCGGCACCCTGTCGGAACTCGATGCGCTCAGCAGGCAGTATCCGGATTTTATGTTGCCGATGGGGTGAGGCGATACGGCTTACGCGGCCTTGCGTTCCTGCTGGCCCGACACCTTCGCCACTTTGTCGCGCGTCTGGGAAATAATCTTGTTGAATTGGTCGGACGATACGCGGCTCAGCTTTTCCAGCGCGGAATTCACCACCGACATGCGGGCCTGGCCTTCCGCCAGGCTGGCGCCGGTTTCCACGTGGGTGACCACCCATGAATTGTTGGAAGTCGACAGCGATTTGTGCACCGCAAACTGGTGGTCCTGGAAGCGGGTTTCAATGATTTCGGCCGGGATGGTCCAGCACAGGCCTTCATTGTCGTAAATGGTTAGTTGAATAATTTTCATGATGACAGGTTGTGCAAAGGAAATGGAATGTGCATTGTCGCAATGCGATTATAGACACATTATTTCCGCATGGAAAGAAATTTTGATTCTTAGTTGCTACTAATTCATCAGTAACCCAGCGACGCCAGGGCATCGCGGATCACGCGGGCGCTGCGTGTCAGCGCCTGCAACTCCAGGTTGGATAACGCGGGAGGGATGTGGAGGGCGGCGCCGGAGGCGTCGATCTGCACCGGCATCGACAACGTGACGTCCGGCACGCCATCGATTTCCCCGCGGTGGGTGCTGACGGTCAGCACCCGCTTTTCGTCGAACAGCACGCAGCGCGCCAGCATCGCCAAAGCGGCGCCGATGCCATAGCTGGTGGCCCCTTTGCCTTCAATGATGCGGTATGCCGCGCGCCGTACGCCGGCATCGATGTCCGCCATGGCCGCTTCGTCCAGCGCTACCCCCTGCAGGGAGGCAAAGCGTTGCAGCGGCAAACCCGCCACCTGCGCGCCCGACCACACCAGCACTTCCGAATCGCCGTGCTCCCCCAGCACCTGTGCATGGACGGAATCGGTGGCGACGCCCAGGCGTTCGGCCAGCAGGGCACGGAAGCGCGCGCTGTCGAGCAACGTGCCGGTACCGATGACGCGTTCCGGCGGCAGTCCGGACAGGCGCATGGCCACATGCGTCATGACGTCCAGCGGATTGGTCGCGACCAGTAAGATCGCCTGCGGCGCGGCCCGCACCACGTCCGGGACTAGGGCGCGGAACACCTCGGCATTGCGCTGCAGCAGTTGCAGCCGGGTCTCGCCCGGCGCCTGGCTGATGCCAGCGGCCAGGATCACCAGCGCGCAGCCCTGTAAATCGTCGAAATTCCCGCAGCGCACGCGCAGTGGATGGCAGTAAGGCGTTGCGTGCAGCAGGTCCAGGTGCTGCGCTTCGGCCAGCGCAGCGTTGCGGTCCACCAGCACGATGTCGCTGCCGATACCCTGATTGATCAGTGCAAACGCCGCCGCGCCACCCACCGCGCCGGCGCCGACGATGCCGATTTTCATGGCGTCTCCGAGCGGAAGACCAGCACCGGGACCGTGCTGTGCAACAGCACTTTGCGGGTTTCGCTGCCTTTCACCAGACCATGCAGTCCCATGCGGCCATGCGAGCCCATGGCAATCAAATCGCAGCGCAATTCATGCGCGGATTTCAGGATCGCCGCATGTGGTGCCGCCGCGTAGCGCAGCAGCGGCACGCAGTGCACCGCATGGGTATGGGCCGCCGCCATTGCGGCCGCCAGCGGCGGGCAATCGCTGTGGTCGGGGCAGGGCGCGTGGGTGGACAGCACGTGGCTGTCAGGCTGCACGTGCAGCGCCGTGACCTGGGCGCCGACCGAGGCGGCAAAGCGCATGCACGAGGCAATGGCGGCTTCCGATGCCGGCGAATCGTCCACAGGTAATAAAATGTGTTTGTACATATATCAATTCTCCCCATATTGAGAGTGTCGTAGTTGCAACCCACAATTTCCTTGACCTGGATCAAATTTACTCATGACACGCCCCGCACACCTGCAAACCGATGCCGTCGCCTTGCGCACCCAGCTGGACCAAGGCGAACTGTCCGCCGCCCAATTGCTGGAACGCCAGCTGGCGCGGCTCGAGGCCACCCAACCCCTGATCAATGGCGCCACGGCAATCCTGCGCACGCAGGCGCAGGAACAACTGGCGCAGCTGGAGCAGCAGGAGCGCTTGAGCGGCGCGCCGCGCGGCCCGCTGTATGGCTTGCCCTGTTCAGTGAAGGAAACCTTTGGCATGGCCGGCCATAACGTCACGGCAGGATCGATGCGCATGACACCGCAACCGCATGCACAGGATTCCAACGTGGTGGCGCGGCTCAAAGCGGCAGGGGCGATTGTCATCGCACGCGGCAACGTGCCGGAGTTTGCGATGACCGGGGAAACCACCAATCTCCGCTTTGGCCGCACCAATAACCCGATCGACCCGGAGCGGGTGGCGGGTGGCTCGTCCGGCGGCGAGGGCGCCCTGGTGGGCTCCGGCGCCGCCGTGTTCGGCCTGGGCTCCGACATCCTGGGATCAATCCGCATTCCCGCCGCGTTTTGCGGCGTGGTCGGATTCAAACCGTGTTCGACTGCCGTCGATGGCGAAGGGACCTGGCCCCATGTGGTGGGGGAAACAGCCAACTGGCTGGGCATCGGGCCATTGACACGCAGCGTGCGCGATGCGCGCCTGGTGTACGGCGTGATTGCCAACCAGGCGCCGCCGCCGCCGGCTTCCGTCGAGGGCATGCGCCTGATCGGACCGGACGGGTTTCCATTCCGGATTGACGATGCCGCGATCGGTATGGCGCTGGCCGCCGCGCAACAGGCGCTGCTCGGCGCCGGCCTGCGCCGCGATCCGGCCGGCAAGGCGGAATTCGCCGATGTCGGCAGCCTGTTTTTCAAAGTCCCGGCCGCCATCTTGCACGATGGCGCCGAGGAATGGCAGCGCCTGCTGAGCACGCCGGAGGCGGGGTGTTTCAATGTCTGGGGCGAGGCGCTGCGGCAATTGACGGGACGCGCCACCATCGACCGTGGCCTGTTCCTGTGGCTGCTGCAAAACGCCACCCTGGCGCAAGCGATCAAGCCGCACAGCGAGCGCGCCGCGCGCAAGCTGGCGGCCACATTTGAACAGGCGCGCGCCCGCTACCGCGCCTTGCTGGGCAGCGATGGCGTGTTGCTGTTGCCACCGCTGGGCATGTTGGCGCCGCGCCATGGCGATATGAACCGCAAGACCTTGCGGCCGGGCCCGAACGGCCTGGTGACGCCGATTACGTTTTGCAATTATTGTGATCTGCCCGCCATCTCGATCCCGGCCTGGAAGTTCATGGACCCGGCGACCGGACTGGCGCCGGCGGTCATGCTGGCCTGCGCGCCGGGGGCGGAAGGGCGCTTGCTGGATGCGGCAGCTGTTGTCGAGGCGGCATTAAATTAGCCGCGTGCGAAATCACGTGGTTGCCCGGCGCGGCTGGGCCGTTGCTTGGCCGCCACGCCCAACTGGTTGTTACAACTTTTGGCTAATGAAACAGCCGTTTCCGGTCGCTAATACTGGTAAGCGCACCACTTAAAGCTGCAACAGCACCGCGAACCTGCTTGTATTCCCAGCCTGTCGCGGCCCTGCACCGGCGCACCATGTCACTGTACCGCAGCAAAACAGTGACCACGCAGGAGGCCATCATGAGCCAGAGCACCACGCAAACCACGCATCCTTCCAAGAAGGCTGTCCGCGACCTGATGCAACAGCGCCGCATCGAACAAACTCCCCCGCCCGCACCGGAGCGCATCCGCGAACAACTGGGATGGTGGCTGATCCCGGCAAATAAATTGGCGTAGTGATCATTGATCTGATCATGTGACATTTCGATAGATTTCTGCGCCAGATCAATGTGCATAATGATTTCCAGGAGTTGCTTTCTGGAATAAAAATTTTGCCGGAAATAAAGGCCGCCCCGCCCCCGCGTCCCTGTTGACTCCTCCCAGCTGATACCGCTGCGTGATACCGCGCCGCGGTTTCCGTACTCCAAGCGTTTCGCTTAACAGGGATATCACTATGTTCAGGAATTTGAAGATAGCCGGCCGGCTAGGGTTGGGGTTTGGCAGTGTGGTTGCGCTACTGCTGATACTGGCTGTTGTCTCGGTACAACGGCTGGCAGGAGTCAACGAACAAACCCGGCTGATCCTGGACGACCGCTACGTCAAATACGTGCTGGTGCAGGACGTGGTGAAAAATTCCCTCGACAATGCGCGCCACTTCCGCACCATGCTGATTGCCACCAGCGAGGCGGAATCGGAAAAGGCCCACCGCGCGGCGGAAACCAACCGCACGGAAATAGCGGAAGCGCTGGGCAAGCTGCAAAAACTCGTGACCATCGAGCGCGGGCGGCAATTGCTGAAGGACGTCAACGACAAGCGCACCTTGGCCGAATCCAAATACGAACCGTTTTATGCGCTGGCCAAAAGCGACCGCAAGGCAGCGGCGGAATTCCTGCGCGCCGAACTGGTGCCGGCCAATGAAGCGTTCTGGGGAGCGCTCGATGCGCTGGCGCATTTCCAGTCCGAACTGATGGACCGCTCGGGCGACGAAGTCGCCGCATCGTATGAAAGTACGCGCACGCTGGTGATTACCGTGGCGGTGGTGGCGGTACTGGTGTCGATCGGCATCGCCGCGCTGATTACCATGGCCATCACGCGTCCCCTGCGGGAAGCGGTGGAGGTGGCGAAGCGGCTGGAAGCGGGGGATGTCAGCATGCAGGTGGCGCAAGGCGGCCGCGATGAAACCGGCCAGTTGCTCAATGCCATGGGCAGCATGGTGGTCAAGTTGAATAAAGTCGTGGAAGGCCAAAAACTGGCGGTGGCCGCCGCCAACCGGGGCGACTTCCATGCTCGGGTTGATACCGACGGCTTGCAGGGGTTCCAGAAAGACCTGGGTGATGGCCTCAACCAGTTGATGGTGACGACCGGCGCCAGCGTGGCGGACGTGGTGCGCGTGATGGGCGCCGTCTCCGAGGGGGATTTGACGAAAACCATCGACAAGCCGTACGAGGGCGCATTTGACCAGCTGAAAACCTACACCAACAGCACCATTGGCAAACTCAACCTGGTGATCGACGATGTGGGCCGGGTGATGGGCGCGATTTCCGAAGGGGATTTGAGCCAGACGATTTCCCGCCAGTACGAAGGCGCGTACGGCAACCTGAAAACCTATGCCAACAATACCGTCGGCAAGCTGAACCTGGTGATCGAAGGCCAGCGCCGCGTGGTGGAGTCGGCCAACCATGGCGATTTCACGTCGCGGATCGATGCGTCCAGCCTGAAGGGCTTCCAGAAGGAGTTGGGTGACGGCATGAACCAGTTGATGGCGACCACCGGTGGTTCGATCGATGACGTGGTGCGGGTGATGGGGGCGCTGGCCGAAGGCGACTTGAGTAAAACCATCGACAAGCATTATGAAGGCAGCTTTGGCGAGCTGAAGTCGTACGCCAACAATACCGTGAGCAAGCTGCTGCAAGTGGTCACGGAAGTCAACCAGGGCGCCCATTCGTTGGCCAGCGCGTCGGAAGAAGTGTCGGCCACGGCGCAGTCCTTGTCGCAAGCGTCCAGCGAACAGGCGGCCAGCGTGGAAGAAACCAGCGCTTCGCTGGAACAAATGACGGCGTCGATTTCGCAGAATACGGAAAACGCGAAAGTCACCGATGGCATGGCCACCAAGGCGGCACAGGAAGCGGCGGAGGGCGGTGAAGCCGTGAACGCCACCGCGGCGGCCATGAGACAGATTGCCGCCAAGATCGGCATCATTGACGATATCGCGTATCAAACCAATTTGCTGGCGCTGAACGCGGCGATCGAAGCGGCCCGCGCCGGTGAGCACGGTAAAGGTTTTGCGGTGGTGGCGGCGGAAGTGCGCAAGCTGGCCGAACGCAGCCAGGTGGCGGCGGCGGAAATCGGGGAAGTGGCCAGCAGCAGCGTGGAGCTGGCGCAGCGGGCCGGCCAGTTGCTGGGCCAGATGGTGCCGAACATCAAGCGTACCTCCGACCTGGTGCAGGAAATCTCCGCCGCGTCGGACGAGCAATCGTCGGGCGTGGCGCAAATCAATGCCGCCGTGCTGCAACTGTCGCAGACCACGCAGCAAAACTCCGCCAGTTCCGAGGAACTGGCCGCTACGGCTGAGGAAATGAGCGGGCAGGCGGAACAATTGCAACGCACCATGGGCTTCTTCAAAGTGGACTCGGGATTCCAGGGCCATATGACGCATGCGGCAGTGCGAAAAGGCACAGCGCCGCGGGCGCAGGTGCGCCGTTCCGGAGAGGGCGCAACCGGCCGGGCCGCCTCGCTGCCGGATTTCGACGAAACGAATTTCGCCCGCTTCTGACACGGAGGATGCATGCTGAATAACTTGAAGATTGCCGGGCGGTTGGGACTGGGCTTTGGCTGTGTCGTGCTGTTGCTGGCAGTGCTGTCGTTCGTGAGCATCCAGCGGATTGCCGGCATCAATGACCAGACCAAGCTGATTTTGGAAGACCGCTACGTCAAATATGTGCTGGTGCAGGATGTGGTGAAAAACGCCCTCGACACGGCGCGTCAAATGCGTAACTTGCTGTTGGCATCGGCCGAGGCCGACGGGGAAAAGGCGCGCCGCGCGATGGAAACTAATCGCACGGAAATGAGCGATGCGCTGGGCAAGCTGCAAAAGTCTATCGTGACGGAGCGCGGCAAGCAATTGCTGAAGGAAGTCACCGACAAGCGCGCCGCGGCGGAAGGCAAGTACGATAATTTCTTTGCACTGGCAAAAACCGACCGCAAGGCCGCCACCGATTACCTGCGCAATGACATCGTGCCTGTCAACGACCTGTTCTGGGCCGCGCTCGACGCGTTGGCGCAATCGCAGGCGGACTTGATGGACAAGTCCGGCGATGAAGTGGCCGCCACCTATGACAGCACGCGCAACCTGGTGATTGGGGTGGCGCTGGGCGCGGCGGTGCTGTCGATCATCATTGCCGGCGCCATCACGCTCAGCATTACCCGTCCGCTGAGCCAGGCGGTACATGTGGCCGAGCGGCTGGAAGCCGGGGATGTCAGTGTGACCGTGGCGCAGGGCGGGCGCGATGAGACCGGTAAATTGCTCAATGCCATGCGCAGCATGGTGGGCAAGCTGAACCAGGTGATCGATGGCCAGAAGCAAGTGGTGGCGGCCGCCAACCGGGGCAACTTTGGCGTGCGCGTGGAGTTGGGCGGGCTGCAGGGCTTCCAGAAGGACCTGGGCGAAGGGTTGAACCAGTTGATGGCGACCACCGGCGCCAGCGTGGCCGACGTGGTGCGCGTGATGGGCGCGGTCTCGGCGGGCGACTTGAGCCAGACCATCGACAAGCCGTATGAGGGCGAGTTCGATGAACTCAAGAAGTTTGCCAACAATACCGTCGGCAAGCTGAACCAGGTGATTGACGGCCAGAAGAATGTGGTGGATGCCGCCAACCGTGGCGATTTCAGTGCCCGCATTGAGTTGGCGGGCATGCAGGGGTTCCAGAAAGACCTGGGCGAAGGCTTGAACCGCCTGATGGTGACGACCGGCGCCTCGATTGACGATGTGGTGCGGGTGATGGGGGCGCTGGCCGACGGCGATCTCAGCAAGACCATCGACAAACAATATGAAGGCAGTTTCGGCGAACTGAAGTCGTATGCCAACAATACCGTCACCAAGCTGCTGCAAGTGGTGACCGAAGTGAACCAGGGCGCCCAGTCGCTGGCCAGCGCCTCGGAAGAGGTATCGGCCACGGCGCAATCGCTGTCGCAATCGGCCAGCGAGCAGGCCGCCAGCGTGGAAGAAACCAGCGCCTCGCTGGAACAGATGACGGCGTCGATTTCGCAAAACACCGACAACGCGAAAGCCACCGATGGCATGGCGGCCCGCGCGGCGCAGGAAGCCACCGAGGGCGGGCAGGCGGTCGATGCCACGGTGGTGGCCATGAAACAGATCGCCACCAAGATCGGCATCATTGACGACATCGCCTATCAGACCAATTTGCTGGCGTTGAACGCGGCGATTGAAGCGGCCCGCGCCGGCGAGCACGGCAAAGGCTTTGCCGTGGTGGCGGCCGAAGTGCGCAAGCTGGCGGAACGGTCGCAAGTGGCGGCGCAGGAAATTTCCGAAGTCGCGTCCGGCAGTGTGCAACTGGCGGAACGCGCCGGCCAGTTGCTGGGCCAGATGGTGCCGAACATCAAGCGCACCTCGGACCTGGTGCAGGAAATCTCGGCGGCGTCGGAAGAACAGTCTTCGGGCGTGGCGCAAATCAATTCAGCGGTGCAGCAACTGTCGCAAAGCACGCAGCAAAATGCCGCCAGCTCGGAAGAACTGGCGGCCACGGCCGAGGAAATGAGCGGCCAGGCGGAACAGTTGCAGCGCACCATGGGCTTCTTCAAAGTCGAGACCAGTGCGTTCGGCCAGACGCAGCGGGTGCGCAAAGGTGCCGCGCCACGCGCCCCGACACGGCGTTCCACGGATAGTTCGAAGTATGCGCAATCCGGACCCGATGAAGCGCATTTCGCGAATTTTTAGCAGGGCAGGTTAGGAGGAGGGCGCATGGTGACGCCCTTCGCTGTGATGTCGGTAATCTCCAGGAGGAAAGCATGGCAAAAACTATCATGGTCATAGACGATTCGGCCTCGCTGCGGCAGGTGGTGGGGATCGCGCTCAAAGGCGCAGGGTATGACGTCGTGGAAGCAGTGGACGGCTCCGATGCGTTACACAAGCTGCCGGCACAGAAAGTCAACCTGGTCGTCTGCGACGTCAACATGCCGGTGATGGATGGCATCACCTTCGTCAAGGAGATCAAGCAGCTGCCGAACTACAAGTTCACACCCGTGATCATGCTGACCACGGAATCGCAGGAATCGAAAAAGAAGGAAGGGCAGGCGGCCGGCGCGCGCGCCTGGGTGACCAAGCCATTTAAACCGGACGTGCTGTTGGGCGCGATCCAGAAGCTGGTGCTGCCATGACTGCGCAAGTGCAGGCGGTCGATGAAGACGGCGTGGAAATCGGCGGCGCGATGGATACCGGCTATATCGCGCTCGAAGGCGAGCTGAGCATTTACCGTGCGGCGGACGTCAAGGCGCTGCTGCAAACGGAACTAAAGCGTTGCGCCGCGCTGGAAGTGGACCTGGCGGGCGTGACGGAAATCGACAGCGCGGGCATCCAGGTGCTGATCCTGGCCAAGCTGATGGCGCGCGACGAAGCCCGCGAGCTGCGGCTGGTGCACCACAGCGAGGCGGTGCGGGAAGTGTTTGAGCGGCTGGCGCTGGAGCGGTGGTTTGGAGATGCGCTGCCGATGGCGCATTGAGGGAGCGTGGGGCCGGCCTGCTGATCCGGCGCTCTGATGACCACTCATCGAGAGCGGCCGCAGCCGAATCCACGCGCCGAGCAGCCATTCCCTTGCCAGCACGACCGACTTTCCGGCACACTGTCGGTATGATTAAAAATGCAACGCGATCAGCTGCTGAACGCGCCGGTGATGCTGCGATGGTTGGCGCGGAGCGGCGTTATAAACAGCTTCGCCAGCCGACCATGCCGGTTCGCCAGTCCGCTCTATTCCTGGCGCTGCTCCTGCCTGTCGCGGCAGCTTGCGCCGTATGCCTTGATGGCAGGCGTCCGAGTCCGCGTGAGGAATTTGATGGCAGTCACGCGGTGGTTGTCGGGCATGTGACTGGACAAAAAAACCTGCTGGAAGATGCGAACGATCCGACCGGAATCACGGCCACGCTCTACCGCGTCAAAGTGCTCCGCCGCATGAAGGGCACAGCGGAGTCTTCTTTCGTTTTACGGTCTGAAAATACGTCCTCGCGCTTTCCCATGGAAACTGGCGGGGACTACCTGCTTTTTTTGAACCGGGATGGCAAGGCGTATTCTGTCGATAGCTGCGGGAATTCCACGCGAACAAGCAATGCGGACAGCGTCCTATCCGCCCTGTCGGCCGGGAATCGATCGCCGCAAGTGGCTATCGTGACCGATCTCTATCGGGCCTTTGCATTTGAGGCAGTCCTGGATGCTCCTGACACCCAAGGATTCATCGATCAACCGAGGGAAGTGCTTGTACGCTATTTCACGCCGGAGCTCGCTGATCTGCTGCGTCGAGACCGGTCATGCGCGGCAAAAAAACATGAAATTTGTCGGCTGGATTTTCTGCCTTTGTGGGGGAATCAGGACCCCACCGGCGCGGCTGTAACTATCAAGGCAGGTGCTTCGGCGGAGATCGTCATCGCCGATCTGCAGTTTTCCGGTGCCTCGTCCCGGATTACTTTTTCACTTTCGCAGACAACGTCGGGCTGGCGCATCGCCAATGTTTTATATGGGGAAAGTCGCTCGACGTTGAAAGACATATTGCAGACTAAGCTATGAAGAGGTGCTGCGCCGGCAGGTGTGTCGCTATAAGGGCTGACCGATGCCGATGATCCCGAGTCCGTTGGCCGCGCTTGCCTATGCCGCCGTAAAAATTGGCGGCTATTCTTACTTCGCCGCGCGCCTTAACGGCATCATAGGAACGAACGTACGTCCCATCCGGTTTGGTCTTGCGAAGACTGGCATTGGCTTACTGGGTGGCCTCGTCTATTTTAGGATTTAGTGCCTATATTCCAATTCCAAGCCCCTCGCACCGCCTCGCCTGTATCATGATCGCCAAGGAAGCTCTTGCTTTATAGAAACCCCGAGGTGCTCAGTTGCGATCAATTCAGGCAGTCAAACAAAATCTTTTCCGCGTCGCGCGCAATGCCGCGCTGGCGCTGTTTCTCATTCCCGGCCTCACTTTCCTGTTTACCCATCACGTCCAGAAAACCTGGGACGCACAATTCATCGCGGACGTGGAAGCACAGATCCAGCGCCAGGCGGTGGACCCAGCGATGGGCATGGCCAGTGCCATGCGCGTAATCCAGGCGACCCCGCCGTCGGCAGCGTGTAAAACCGGCGGGCCGGACCATGCCGCGTATCGGGCGGGCGCCTGTGCTGCCTTTGGCGACGTGTGGCAAGTCTACTGGATGGACCGGGCCGCCGCCTGGACGCTGCTGGCCAGCCTGGCCCTGCTGGGAGGGATCGCCGCGCTTGGCAAGATGGCTTTCGGTGGGCGCGACGCGCAGCACCGCAGCATGGTCCTGGCCTGGCGCTTGCTGGCCATGGCCAGCGCGCTGCTGGTGGTCTTGCAAAGCACGATGGTGGTGTGGTTGTCGTTTTGGGTCACCGCATTCTTCTTCCACAAGTACGTGATCAAGCTGATCGGGGTGGTTGGCATCCTGGGCGCGCTGGCCGCATTTGCCGCGGTGCGGCGGATTTTCGTCAAAGTCCCGCTGGGGATGGCGATTTCCGGTGAAGTGATCGGCGAGGCGGATGCGCCGGTACTATGGGCACGCGTGCGGGCACTGGCCACGCAACTGCGCACGGCGCCACCGCGCCACATCGTCGCGGGCATCGACGCCAACTTCTTTGTGACTGAAGGTGGCGTCACGGTCGGCGGACGTGAACTCGCAGGGCGTACCTTGTATGTGAGTTTGCCGTTGCTGCGTGTGCTGGACCAGCGCGAAGCCGACGCCGTGCTGGCGCACGAACTGGCCCACTTCAAGGGCGGCGACACCTCCAGGGGCGCGGCCCTCGGGCCGAAAATCGCGCAATTCGACACCTATTGTGCGGCCATGCGCGGCGCCGGCCTGACGCTGGTGGCGTATTGCCTGCTGGTGCTGTACCGGACGATTTTCGAACTGGCGCTGATGCGCGACAGCCGGGAGCGCGAGTTCATCGCGGACCGCGCGGCGGCCAAGTGCGTCCATGCCTTGCCGCTGGTGCGCGCGCTGATCAAGGTGGCCGCCTACAGCCGGTACCGCGAGCGCATCGAACGCGACCTGTTCGAGCGCCGCGACCGCCATGAAGGCGCCATTGGCATCGCCGAACAGGTCGCGCATGGCTTGCAGCCGTTCGCCCGCTCGACGGAGTTTCAGGTGCTGATGGAAGGCGCCAGCGTGCCGCATCCTTTCGACTCGCACCCGAAACTGCGGGAACGGATGAACAATGTCCGTTGCATGATTCCGGAAGCGGAGTACGGCCAGGTGCTCAACGATCAGGTGGGCCAGTCCTGGTCAAGCGAGATCTTGACGGGCGAGGCCATCGAAGCGCGCCTCTGGGCGGTCTACGAAGGCTACTTTGCACAGGCGCACGAGCAGGCGCTGGCGTATCGCTACCTGCCGCACGACGATGCGGAACGTGCCATCGTGCTGAAGTATTTTCCGCCGAAAGTTTTCCCGCTCGGGAAAGGCGGCAGCGCCAGGCTGGAGGTCAGGTACGACGGCATGGCCCTGCCGGACCAGCGCTGGCTGGAGTGGGGCGACGTCAAGGACCTCAAATACGAAGATGGCTATGGCGGCGATGTGCTCACGCTGACGCTGAACGAGAGGGGCGTGTTTGGCGCCAAGACCACCAAGGTCAAGCTGCCTGGCATTAAGCCGCGGCGGGACTTGCTGAAGGTGACGCTGGGGCAGTATTGGCATCGCCATAAAGTGTCGCGCAGCCAGGCATAGCACCTGCTGGTGGCCGGCGGCGGGCGGCGCCATTGACACTACAGCTCAGTTCGCCCTAAGCTTGGCTTTCTTGTCAACCTTGGGACTCCCTCATGGAAATATCCGCTCTCGACGAAAACGGCAAATCAGTAGACTGGTGGTTCGCTTACAAAGTGCCAAAGCTGGACAAGACGGGGAGCAACCCTTCGGCGACAGGCTATGAATACGTGTACTACGATCCCAATATCGGCAAGGTGGTCCAGTCGCCTAACTTGCTGATCGACGGCAAGGGGGCGCTTGACCTGACGATCGCGTCCGTATTCTCCAACCCTGCGGCGAGCACGGGGTGGATCCTTTATAACGACGAGATGCCTTCGGATGCGGGGCGCGCCGACAGCGGCAGTTTTGGGCACACCAAGGGGGTGATAGCCTTTGATACCGTCTCGAAGACCGGGCTGTGGCTGCTGCACTCCTGGCCCAAATACGCCGATCCCCAGGCCTCGGGTATGCCGACACCGATCTACGGGCAGACCTTCCTCTGCATCTCGCTCGATTTGGCCACTGCCAGCAAAATCGCCGCGCAGATGGCCAATCACCAGGAGCCGCAGGTTTATCTGTCCCGCGTCCCCGGCGATCTTGACCAGGCCGATCCGCTTTACCTCCTGACGCAAACACTCAATCCGAATGCGGCCGGCGACGCCGACGTTGTCGAGTGCGAGTCGCGCGGGGGGCTGGCGTTCAAGGTGATTGCGAAAAATCGCAAGTGGGGAAAAGACTTTTGGAACGACCTGGTTGGTCCGACGCTCAAGGAGGATATCAACGTCGAAACCTGGATTCGCGGCGAGATTCCCCCGACAACCGACAGCGATGGCGTGCACAAGACCGTCGACGTCAAGTATGTCGACTTGAGTCCCCTGGGCGTGCCCTGGACGTGGTCGGAAACCCACGATCACGCCAAGTGGGCCGTCAGCGTGGATTCCGACTGGGTCTGTGTGGGGGATATCAATCGCATGGTCTCGCAAGAGAAGCGCGGTGGCGGAACGATCGCGTTCCAGGACAGCGGACTTTGGACGGCACTGTCGAAAACCGACCTGATTGTGGCGCCGCCCGGTCAGACGCAGGCCGATGCCCAGGCGCTGATTCAGGCCACCCACGCGACGGCAGCGGCGAGCAACTGAACAGGGCCAATCTTACCCGGCTCAAGATAGGGCATCAGCCCTGTCCGGCAGCCAATGACGATTAAACCGCGGGCCCCGAAGGAGCCAGTATGACAGTCAAACGGATGGACAACGTCGGCATCGTGGTGGAAGACCTCGACGCCGCCATTGCATTTTTCACCGAACTGGGACTTGATCTCGAGGGGCGCGCCCCGGTCGAAGGCGACTGGGCCGATCGCGTCACCGGACTGCACGGCATGCGCGTCGAGATTGCCATGCTGCGCACGCCGGATGGCCACAGCCGGCTCGAGTTGTCGCGCTTCCTGGCGCCGCCCGTGGTCGCCGACCACCGCGCCGCCCCGGTGAACGCGCTGGGCTACCTGCGCGTCATGTTCACGGTGGAGGACATCGACGATACGGTCGCCCGGCTCGTCCAGCGCGGCGCGATGCTGGTTGGTGACGTGGCCCAGTATGCGGACCTGTACCGGCTTTGCTATATCCGTGGTCCCGAAGGCATACTCATCGGGCTTGCCCAGCAGCTCGGGCAGCAGGCTGCCCGGGAAAATCCCATGGAACATGACGATTGAGTTGACTTGCAGGTGCAAAAATCATTAACAAAATAGTTGTTACGATACCGACGTCCCTGCTCGACGAGTCCATTGCCTTCTATGCCGGACTACTGGATTTCGAGGTGCGGGAGCGGTACGAGCGAACCGATGGCGTCAAGTTTGTGTTCCTGAGCCATCGCGCGGGAGCCCATCTCGAACTGGTATCGGGCGGATATGTCACCGGTGGCGCTATCGGCCCCGGGGCGCCGGTCATGACGTTCATGGTGGATTCGGTCGCGCAGATGTCGCAGCGATTAAGCAACGCGGGCAAGGCCGTTCCACCGGCCAGAATCCTGCCGAGCGGCCTGGAGATGTTGCGGTTTGACGATCCGAATGGCGTAACCATCTCGTTGGTGTCGCCACCGGGGTAATGGAAATTCCACCTGTATTGAGAGGAGTCGCAATGCCAGCACACGCAAATGAAATTGAACGCCGCGAGAAGGCCGCACTGGCCGCCATTCGCGACGCATTCGGCACGGAGGCCGATGAGTACGGCGCAACGCTGTTTGTCGCGCACCACCTGGAAGAACTGGATGCCAGCTATTGGCAGTCGAACCTTGGAACTCCGGCGCCGGAGCGCGAGCGCGTTCTTGATCTCCTGGAACTTCGCGCGCATTGGGGCGATGAGGATGAGGACGGGATCGATGTCTTCGATTTCACCTTGCGCGGCAATGTCACAAACTATGCCATCAGTGTTCGATTCGATGAAGCTGGCGGCGTGGCCGACATTGCCATGGAAAGTTGACGCGAAGGCGTTTCTTTGAACCAGGGGGGAGCATGGCCGGGAACAAGACCAAACCAACGGACGCCAGTGTCGATGGCTACCTTGCCGCGCGGGCCAGCGAGCAGCAATTGGCCGATTGCCGGCAATTGATTGCGCTGTGCGAGCAAGTGACGGGGCAACCGGCGCAAATGTGGGGCCCGAGCATCGTGGGTTTCGGCAGTTACCGGTACACCTACGACAGCGGCCACGCGGGCGAGGCGCCGGTTCTCGGGTTTGCGGTCCGTGGCCGGGACATCGTCATGTACGTCATCACGGACGGTGAAGCGCAGGAAGCGTTGCTGGCCCGGATCGGCAAGCACAAGCTCGGCAAAGTCTGCCTGTACTTCAAGCGGCTCGCGGACCTGGATGGCGCGGTGCTCGGGCAGCTGGTGGCCAACTCTGTGGCGGAAGTAAGGCGGCGTTATTCGGCTTGACCAGCGGCAGGGCGGTCTGGCCGCGTCTATGCCCCGTTGCGATACCTGCCAATCCAGCTGGTCAGATCGGCTGCCGGCATCGGCCGCGCCACCAGGTAGCCCTGCATCGCGCCGCACCCGCGTTCTCCCAGCAGGGTACGCTGCGCTTCCGTCTCCACGCCTTCCGCCACCGTCTTCATGCCCAGCGCCCCGGCCAGCGCAATAATCGCTTCAATGATGGCCAGCGCGGCCCGCTCATCGAGCAATTCGCGCACGAAGGACTGGTCGATTTTCAGCACGTCGACCGGGAAGTGGCGCAGGTAGTTCAACGATGAAAAGCCGGTGCCGAAGTCGTCGATGGCGACCGCAAAGCCCAGCGCTTTCAATTCCGCCAGGGTCAGGGTGGCGCGCTGGACGTCCGTCATCAGCATCGATTCCGTCAATTCCAGCTCGAGCGCATCGGGCAGGCAGCCTTGCGCGCGCACCAGTTCACCCATCGCGGTGGCAAAGCCGGGCTGTGTAAACTGGCGGGCGGAGACGTTGACGGCGACCTGCAGCGGCGGCAGGCCCGCCTGTTTCCACGCCAGGTGCTGGCGGCAGGCTTCGCCCACCACCCAGTCGCCGATGGCGACAATCAGGCCGGACTCTTCCGCCACCGGGATGAACTGGCCAGGCGACACCATGGCGCCATCCTTGCGCCAGCGGATCAGCGCTTCCACGCCGTGCAGGGCGCCGGTGGCGAGGATGATCTTGGGCTGGTAGTGCAATTCGAATTCGCCGGCGTCGAGCGCGGCCCGCAAATCCATTTCCAGCTTCAGGCGCGCCAGGATGCCGGCGTTGAGTTCCGGCGCGTAAAACTGGAAATTATTGCGGCCCCGTTCCTTTGCCAGGTACATCGCCGCATCGGCATTGCGCACCAGGACATCGGCGGTGTCGCCATCTTCCGGGTAGCAGGCGATGCCCATGCTGGACGACACGTGCAGCGCCATGCCCATTACTTGGTAGGGTTGTTCGAGTTGCCCCAGCATCAGGTGCGCGCGCGCCGCGATGGCTTTCGAATCGCCGCCGGGACACAGCAGCACAAATTCATCGCCCCCCATGCGCGCCACCGTGTCGCCGGCGCGCACCGTGTCTTGCAGCCGCTGCGCCACCTGTTTCAATAATTCATCGCCGCTGGCGTGGCCCAGCGAATCGTTGATGTTCTTGAAGCGGTCGACATCGACAAACAGCACCGCCAGCGCGTGGCCGTCGCGCCGCGCCTGCAGCAGGGCCACGGCCAGCCGGTCGGAAAACAGGCGGCGGTTTGGCAGCCCGGTCAGTTCATCGTGGAAGGCCAGGTGTGCAATGCGCTGTTCCTGCGCCTTGCGTTCGGTGATGTCGGCAAACACCGCGATATAGTGTTCCGGTTTCCCTTCCGCGTCGCGCGCCAGGCTCATGGAAAACCAGGCCGGGAAGGCGCTGCCGTCACTGCGCCGGCTTGGCAATTCACCCTGCCACGAGCCGCCGGTATCGAGGTTTTCCCACATGGTTTGATAGCGGATGCGGGCGCCGACGTCGGCAAACAGCAGCGCCGGGTCCTGGCCCAGCACATCGGCCCGGGCATAGCCGGTGATGGCTTCAAACGCGCGGTTCACCGACACGATGCGGTTTTGCGCGTCGCACACCAGGATCGCGTCATTCGACGCTTCAAACACCTTGGCCGACAGGCGCGCGCGCATCGCCGACAGAGCCAGTTCCCGCATTGCCAGGTGGGCGCGCAGCAGGTAGCGGGTGCGGTTGGCCATCGTGCCCCAGCTGATCGGCTTGGTGATGAAATCGGTGGCGCCGCACTGGTAGGCGCGCTGGATGGAACTGTCGTCGTTGACGCCGGTGACCATGGCGATCGGCACGTCGCGCCCGGCCGGCAATGTGCGCAGCTTGGCGCACAGGTCGACGCCGTCGCCATCGGGCAGCATCACGTCCAGCATCACCAGGTCCGGCACGGTGGATTCAAACAGGGCAAGCGCCTGCCGCACGGTGCCGGCTTCCACCACGTCGAAGCCGCCTTCCTCCAGGGTCGCGCGCATCAGCAGCCGGGCCGACAATTCATCGTCGACAATCAGGATCAACTGCCGTTCGCGCGCTTCCATTACTGCTCCCGGTCGCGGATGGCGGTCAGTTCCGCCAGGGTGCGTTCAAAGTACTGCGCCAGTTCGGCAATGGCGTCAGCCAGTTCGTCGAGCTGGCCATGGCGGCCGCGCTGTTCCAGTTCCGCGCACAGCTGCGACAACTGGCGCGCGCCGACATTGGCGGAACTGTTTTTCAGCGTGTGGGCGCCGCGGAACAGCGCGGCGCCATCGCCTTGTGCCGCGGCTTCCACCATGTCCTGGTACAGGCCCGGGGACTCCATCAGCCATGCATTGAGCACGCGCAGCAGCAGACCGGGGCGCAGCTGGCGGATGGTGTCCAGCGCCTGCGCATCGATCCCGCCCGCAGTGTCCGGCGCGGCGGGGAGGGCGCTGGCCGAGGATGCCCCTGCGCCGTCGTCGCGCGGTCCCAGTTGCACCGCGTGCAGCCAGCGCCGCAGCATGTCGCCCAGCTGGTCTTGCGTAAACGGCTTCGACAGGTATTCGTCCATGCCACTGTCGATGCAGCGCTGGCGGTCGCCCGCCACCGCGTTGGCGGTCAGCGCGACAATCGGGATGTGCCGCTCCGGCCCTTCGGCGGCGCGCACCGCGGCCGTGGCCTGGAAGCCATCCATCACCGGCATCTGGCAATCCATCAGGATCAAATCGAATTGCTGGCGCTCCAGCAATGAAATCACATCGACGCCGTTGCCGGCGACTTCCGCCTCCACGCCGAGATTGCGCAGCATGGCCAGCGCCACTTCCTGGTTGGCCAGGTTGTCTTCGGCCAGCAGCACGCGGCCCCGCAGTTTCAGCACCCGGCTGCGCGCGGCGCCATTGGCGGCGCGCTGGCCCGGGCCACCCTGGCTGGTGCGCAGCGCCTGGCACAGCGCGTTGTACAGTTCGGACTGGCGCACCGGCTTGGTCAGCACTTGCGGCACCGGGCCGCCGCTGGCGCCGTGCCACTGCATGCCGGCGGAACTGAGCATGATGACCGGGATCGCCGCCAGATGTGGCTGTTGCTGCATGTATTCGACCAGGCCGGCGCCATCTTCGTCCGGCATCATCATGTCGGTCACCACCAGCTCGAACGGCGCACCGGCCTTGCCCAATTCCATGCGGGCGCCTTGCACGTCAAGCGCCTGCACCACCTGGCAGCCCCACGAGTGCAATTGCGCCGCGAGGATTTCCAGGTTGACCTGGTTATCGTCGACGATTAACACCCGCATCGGCGCCAGCATGGCGTCGTCGATGTCAAGCCCGACATCGCAGCGCGCCAGCCGCACCGCGAACTGGAATTCGCTGCCCTGGTTTTCTTCGCTGCGCATGGTGATGGCGCTGCCCATCAGGCCCACCAGCCGCTGCGAAATCGCCAGTCCCAGGCCGGTGCCGCCAAAACGGCGCGTGGTGGAACTGTCGGCCTGGGTAAACGCTTCGAACAACCCGGCCTGCTTGGCTGGGGGAATGCCGATGCCGGTGTCGGTCACCGTGAAGTGGATGTCGGCCATGGCGCCGTCTCCGTCACCGCCATCGGGCGCGGGAATGTCCATGACATCGGCGCGCAGCACCACGTGGCCGCGTTCCGTGAATTTGATGGCGTTGCTGACCAGGTTGGTCAGCACCTGTCCCAGCCGCTTGGCGTCGCCGCGCAGCATCAGGGTGCGGGTCGGCGCAGCGCAGCTTAGTTCCAATCCCTTGCCGTGCGCCACCGGCGCATAACGCTCGGCCACGTTTTCCATCAACAAGGTCAGGTTGAAAGCGCAGTCGTCGAGTTCAAACCGGCCCGCTTCGATCTTGGAAAAGTCCAGGATATCGTTGAGGATGGCCAGCAAGTCTTCGCCGGAACGGCGCACGATGCGGACAAAACGGCGCTGCCGGTCGTCCAGTTCGGTATTGGCCAGCAAATCCGTCATGCCCAGCACACCGTTCAGCGGGGTGCGGATTTCATGGCTCATCATGGCGAGGAATTCGCTTTTCGCGCGGCTGGCCGCTTCGGCCGCGTCGCGCGCGCGCACCAGATCCGCCGTCCGGCGCGCCACTTCCTGTTCCAGGTGGTCGCGGTGGCTGGCCAATTCCAGGTCGCGCGCCTGCACTTGTTCCAGCATCTGGTTGAAGCGGCGGCCCAGCTGGCCCGCCTCGTCGGCCATGCCGCTGTCCGGCGCGCGCACGCTGTAGTCGCCGTCCTGGCCGACCGCATTGGCCAGCGCCGCCAGTTTCAGCAGCGGGGCCGACAGTTTTTGTGCCGACAGTAGCGCCACGTAAGCCACCAGCAGTAACAGCACCAGCCCGGCAATGCCCGCCACCAGCATCGCTTCATACAGCGCCTGGTCGACATAATGCAGGGTCGCGCGCAATTCCACCTTGCCGATGTCGGCGCCTTTCTGGCGCACCACGGCGCTGGCGGTCATGCCGTGCGGGTCCGCGCGTCCGCCGTCTTTGCCGGTATAGGTCGCAAAGACACGGCCATCGGCATGGCGCACCGTGGCGTGCACCACTTCCGGCACCGACGCCAGCGCCTTCAGGGTCTGGTTGCCGCCATCGACATCGTCAAAGGTCAGCGGCGCGGCGCTGCCATAGGCAATCATTTCCGCCAGGCCGTCCAGCGACCGCTGCGCCTGGCCCTGCAAGGTCGCTTGCTGGGTTTTCAGGAAAACCCCCTCGAACAGCAGCAGCATCAGGGCGCACACCGCCACCACCATCCAGGTGATTTTCTGCTTGAGCAACAACTTGCTCCACATAGACGCCATCCGTACCTTCCTCGTTACCGCATCGCAGTTACCGCATATTGACGGCCAGCTTCAGCAACTGCGAGCTGACCTTGTAATTGCCGCGTTTGAGCATGTCCAGGTTGACCTTGAATTGCAGCCGTCCCTGCGATTCCACCAGCCCGATCACGCCGCCGGCTTCAGTAAAATCATCCTGGTCGCCCACCGTCAGCAAGTTGGGGTTGCCGGCGACCACTTGCGTCAGCAAGTCGCGCCCGATGTCATGGATGTACAGCAGGTGGCAAGCCGCCACGTCGCTGCCGCGCACCGTGCGCACCTGGATCGTCCGGTTTTCAATCATACGTCCCTGTACCTGTGCAAACGCCGCCTCGGTTTTCCGGTCCGGCCCGGCCACGCACAGCGTCAGCGGGCCATTCGCCGTGTCCGCGGGCCACTCGGTGAACTTGAGGAAATTGAACACCAGTGCGGCCTTGATCTGTTCCTTCGGCACCGCTCCCTGCGCCGCGCCCATCAGGGGCCACCATGCCGCCGCCAGCAGCGCCGTCATTGGCGCGGTGCGCATGGCCAGCCAGCGACCGGCAGGCAAGTTGCGGATGGCCAAGCGACTCCTTAAAGGGTGGATGGTGTTGGTTGGCGGTGAAGGGGTGTCTCAAGGCAAGTATAAGCGCATATCGGCCCGCGATCGCCCTTGTAGTGGGCGGGGCCGGACGGTTGTGGCTTGCCGTCCAAAATGTTGTGGTGGAAACGCCAAATTTGACACCACGGATGCGCTTTAGGTCTACCATGAGCCGTCGCCCGATACGGAGAACAGCGTATGCAGCGGAGTCAACGTCGGATTGCACCATGGTGGACCCTGGCCGCCGGCGCTGCGCTGGCCCTGCCGGCCCAGGCGCAGGAGCAAGGCAGGGACTTGTTCAATGTCAGCGTGGAAGCACTGCTTGACATGCCGTTCACGACAGCCAGCCGCCAGGCGCTGGCGGCGCGCGATGCGCCCGCGGTGGTGTCGGTCATCACGGCGGAAGATATCCGCCAGTTCGGTTACCGCTCGGTGGCCGATGCGCTGGTACAGGTACCCGGCATGTATGCGGTGGCCGACGGTGTCGCGCCCAATGTGGGGGTACGCGGCATCAATGCCGGCGTGCGGTCCTGGTCGCGGATACTGAAAGTCATGATCGATGGCCAACCGGTTGCCTATCGTTCCGACGCCAGCAATTTCCTCGGCGCCAGCCTGATCAACATGGCCGCCATCGAGCGCATCGAAGTGGTGCGCGGTCCCGCCTCCGCGCTGTATGGCGCGGATGCGTTTTTAGGCGTCATCAACATCATCACGCGGCCCGGCGACCAGCGCGCCTTTGCCGCCACGGCCACCATGCTGCGCGGCGCCCGGGATGGCGGCGGTGCGGCGCTGCATGCGTCGGGCCAGACCGGCGCATGGCAATGGCTGGTGTCGGCGGCGGGCGACAGCGTTGACCGTAGCGGCATGGCGCTACCCCGTTCCTCGCCGCTGTATGCGCGCGTGGTGGCGGCCGCGCGCGGCGCGGTGTCGCAGGGGGATGGCGAACGGCCGCGCACTGTGCTGCTGCGCGGCGCGTACGTGACCGACAACAGCGAGACGGCGCTGATGCTGCATGGCTACCGCCTCGATGCCGATGGCGAATTCCTGGACTTCGGCATCCTCAGCCACAACAACCGCATCGCGCTGCACCAGTCCACCGCGCGGCTGCAGCATGAATACCGGGGCTTCGAGCACTGGACTTTACGGGCCAGCATCGCGCAGGCACACGGCGGGCCGGACCAGCGCGAGCGCCTGAGCCTGGGCTCGGTCGCCACCTATCCGGTGCGGGAACTGGGTTTTGCGTCGCAAGAACTGGGGCTGGAAGCGCAATACCGCCTTGGCGACCAGCACAGTGTGGTGGCCGGGGCCGACCGCGTGCGCGACGATGAGCAGCGCATGCAGATTTTCAGCGTGGATGCCGCCAGCGGCAAACGCACCCTGGTGTCCGGCACGGGCGCCCACGAACGTATCACCAACCAGGGTTATTACCTGCAATACAGTCTCCGTCCATGGAGCTGGGCCGGCGTGACCGCCAACGCGCGGCGCGACAGCCACAGTATTTTTGGCAACAGCACCAACTGGCGGCTGGCGCTGGTTGGCAACGTCACGCCGGCGCTGGCGTGGAAACTGTTGCACGGCACATCGTACAAGGCGCCGACCGCCGCGCAACTGTATGCGCAGCCGCTGTATGCGGGCGAAGTGCTGGGCAACCTGGCGCTGCGTCCTGAAACCTCGCGCAGCACGGAAGCCGCCCTGCAATGGCAGGCCAGTCCGGACCTGGCGCTGTCCTTGAACGCGTACCGGCTGACGGTGCGCGCCAAGACCGAATTGCTGCCGCTGGGCGCGAACCTGCAGCCGCAAAACAGTGGCCGCCAGGAGGGCAAGGGCGCGGAAGCGGAAGCCACCTGGCAGCTCGGGGCGCAGCGCTGGCGCGCGCAATGGGCGTGGGCCGATACGGATGACCATTTCCAGCCGCGCCTGCAGCCGCTGCAAGTGACGCCGACCGCCAGCTATCCGCGCATGGTGGCGCGCGTCAGCTGGCAATACCTGCATCCGGCCTGGGGCCAGCTGGCGCTGGCCGCGCGCAATGTGTCGCCGCGCCGCTCCAGCAAGGTCAACAGCCAGGAAAACTTCCTGCGTCCCTACCAGCTGGCGTCGTATGCCACCGTGGACGCCAGCTGGAACCATGCGTTCGGTCCGCACCAGCTGGCGCTGCGCGTCGCCAACCTGCTGGACCGGCGTTACGCGGAACCCGGCTATGGCGGGGTGGATTTGCCGGCGCCGGGCCGCAGCGCCGCCTTCAGCTATACCTACCGTTGGGGTGCGCTATGAACAAACTTGCGGTGGCAGCCATCCTGGCCGCATCCACGGTGCTGGTGGCGGGCGGCTGCGGCGGCGGTGGCGCCAATGTGGACGCCAACCCGGCCGCTCAAACCACGCCGGGCACCTTGAAACTGGGCTTGCTGGTGTCCCGCACGGGTTCGTCGGCCAGCCTGGGGCAAATGGTGGAATATTCGTCGCGGCTGGCGGTCAAGGAAATCAATGAGGCGGGGGGCGTCAATGGCCAGCAGCTGGAATTGATTTTACGGGACGACAAGCTGGACGCCGACGCCGGCGTGCTCAGCGCGCGCGAGCTGGCGGCGCTGGACCCGGTGGCGATCTTCGGACCGTTTTCCAGCCGGGTGGCGATTCCCGTCGCGCAGCAGGTGACGATTGCCGCCGGCATCCCGTTCGTGGCCAGCGGCTCGTCGCCGCTGATCACGTCGCTGGACGACAAGGGCACCGTCTACCGCACCGTGGCGTCGGATGCGCTGCAAGGGGCGGCGCTGGCCGACCATATCATCGAACAGGGCCTGACCAAAGTCGCGCTGATCCACGTGGATGACGCGTTTGGCGTGGGCGCCAGCGAAGCGGTGCGCCAGCGGCTGGTGGCGCGCGGCTATCCGCCGCTGGCCAACATCACGTATCCGGCGACCAAGACCGTGGGCTTCGATACGGAACTGGCGGCGCTGACCGCCAACGGCGTGCCGCAAGCCGTGCTGATGGTGGGCTTTGCGCTCGATGGCGCGTCGATCGCGCGGAGCCTCAAGGAAAAACTGGGCGGCCAAATGCCGCGCCTGTTCGGCAGCGGCAATTTTGGCGCCACGTTCATCAGCAATGCCGGCGACGCGGCGCTGGGGATGCAATGGGTCTCGCCCACCGCGCCGCGCAGCACGCCGGGCTTTGCCACCTACCGCGACGCCTTTGTGCGCCAGGTCGGGCTGGAGCCGGAGGGGACCTCGTTTACCGGCTATGACTCGGTGTACCTGCTGGCGCTGGCAATGGTGCAGGGAGGCGCCAATACGCGCGCCGCGATCCTGGCCAATTTGCAAACGGTGTCCCGGCCCGATGCGCGCCCGGATGGCGCCACGCCGGTGCCGATCGGTCCCGGCCAGTTTGCGCAGGCGCTGGCGGCGCTCAAGGCCGGGCGCGATATCGACTACCAGGGGGTGGCGGGGTCGATTGATTTCGACGCAAACGGGGATCCGACCAGCGGCACGTATCTGATTTCCGAGGTGGTGCGCGGCAGTGACGGGACCATGGCGTTTGTCGAGCGCAAAGTGTTCACGTTCGCCCAGGGAAAGTAGGGCGGTAAGCCGCGGGCTTGCCGCCGTGCGTGCGTTGCCGGACTGGTGAACGCCGCCGGGCCGCATGCAGGGTGGCTTGGCCTTTGGCCAAACCACCTTACGGGAGTTGCTTCAGCAGTGCTTTGGCTTCCCCGGCCTGGGCAAATGGGGTGGCGCCGTTGAGGATGGTTTCCAGTTCCTTGCGCGCGCCCGCGTTGTCGCCGGTTTTCGCCAGGGCTTGCGCCAGGTGATAGCGAATGTCGCGTGCCTCGGGTGCGGCCGCGCTGGCTTTTTGCAGGATGGCCAGGCCGCGCGCCGCCTGGCCTTGCTGCACCAGGACCCAGCCCAGCGTATCCATCACGACCGGATGCCGCGGCGCCAGTTTATACGCCTGTTCCGCGGCCGCCACGGCGCGCGGATCGCCCAGTTGCTGGTAAGCCCAGGCCAGGTTGTTGCTGGCGGTGATGTTGGCCGGATAGCGCTGCACCAGGCCTTGCAGGTAGTCGGCGGCGGCCGGGTATTGTTTGTCGGCCAGCAGCAATTCGCCTTTATATAGCAGCACGCGCACGTCATCCGGATGCTGTTTGAGCCACTGTTCGATGCGGGCGGCGCCGTCGGCGGTCTTGCCGGACGCGCGCAAGGCATTGGCGGTCTTGATCAGCAATTCGCTGGTCGGCGACATTGCCAGCGCCCGCTCGAATTCCGGCAATGCCTGCGCCGCTTTTTTACGTGCCATCAGGATATCGCCTTCCAGCTGGAAACCGCCGGAGGATTTCGGATACGCCTTTTGCAACTGGTCTGAAATCATCAGCGCCAGGTCGAACGAGCCGCGCTTGACGTAAATCTCTGCCTGCGCCAGCTGGGCGGCGGGGAAGTCCGGCTGCATCGCCAGCGCGGCTTTCAAGTGGTCTTCCGCCGCCCCCACATTGTTCATTTGCAGGTACAGTGCCGCCACCTGCATATGCACTTGCGGCGAACGCGGCATGGCGATCGCCAGCTTTTTATAGGCGTCGACCGCTTGCGGCATATTGTTGTCGGCAATATGGCTCTTGCCCAGCATGTCCAGCAAATCCGGGTTGTCCGGATTCTTCGCCTGCAGCGCGGCGGCCAGGGTGGTGGCCTTGCGGGTTTCCCGCATCAACAGGTAATGGGTGACCAGGCGGACGCCCGGCGCAATGGCTTCCGGGTGTTCGTTGTGGGCCTTTTCCAGCCAGCGCGTGGCTTCCGGTAAATTGCGCTCGCGTGCCGCCAGCGCCGCCATGGCGGTCATGGCGTCGACATGGCCTTTGTTTTTTGCCAGGAAATCCTGCAAGTGTTTTTTCGCGGCAGTGGGATTTTTCACCTCCATTTCCAGCCGTGACAGGTTGGTCGCCGCCGGGAAATACGCTGGCTGCAGCGCCAGGGCCAGTTCGAACGCGGCGCGGGCCTGGTCCGGCGCTTTGCGTGCGGCGTAGACCATCCCTTTCAGGTTTTGGATGACCGCGTTTTTTGGCTGTGCTTTTTCCAGGTCCTGTACCGTGGCCAGCGCCTGCTCACTGCGGTTGAGCGACAGCAGGGTGGTGGTCAGTGCAATGCCGACCTGGGCATTGCCAGGGTCACGCCGAGCCGCTTCCAGCAAATCCGCCAGCGCGGCTTCGTTATTGCCCTGGCCCAGCTTGCTCAAGCCCAATGCCGTGCGCAAGCCCGCCGTATCGGGAGAGATCGCCGCGGCCTTGGCAAACAGTTCGCCGGCCTTGTTGAAGTCGCGCGACTGCATGAACGATTCACCGGCCAGCGCCAGCACTTCCGGGTCCTGGGCCGAGGTATTGAGCGCCGGCTCCAGGACCGCCATCGCGTCCGGCGTCTGGCCGGCTTTCAGCAGGGTGGAGGTCAGCAGCTTGCGGGCATACAGGTTGCCGGGGTTTTCCCGCAGGTAGCTGCGCAGGTAATACTCTGCTTGCGACAGGGACCCCATGTTCATGTTGATGGCGCCGGCCATCAACATGCTGGGCGCATGTTCGGGTGCGGCGCGCAAGACTTTTTGCAGCGAATCGAGGGCGGCCGCATCCTTGCCCTGGGTGAAGTCCAGCAACGCCTGGGTATACAGCACCATCATGCCGGTGGGACCGGAGGCCGTGGCGGCATCGAGTTCGGCTTGCGCTGCGGCGAACTTCGCCTGCGGAATCAGGATGTACGCCTTTTCTATATGGGCGGAACGGTGTTCCGGCGCCATCGCCAGGATCTGGTCCAGGGTCGCCAGGGCATCCTCATACTTTTTCTGCGAGCGCAGCAAATCCGCCGTCAACAGCAGGGCGTCGGTATTGCGGGGATCGGCTTCGCGCGCCTGGGCCGCGTACTTGGCAGCCGCCGCGGTGTCGCCCGCTGCCTGCGCCAGCCGGCCCAGGCCCAGCAGGGCGCCCGGTGACTTTGGCTGTGCCTGCAAGGCCGCCTCATACAGCGCCCTGGCGTCCTCCGCCTTGCCCAAGGCGCGCAAGGCATCGGCGCGCAGGGACAGCAGGACCGGGCCGGGATTGACGGCTTTGGCGGTCTGGTCCAGGGCTTTTTGGTATTCGCCTTGCAACAGCAGCGCCTTGGCCAGTTCGGCCAATGCCGCGTCGTTTTCATAGCCCAGGTTGATGGCGCGCCGGATTTCCTTTTCCGCCGTCAGCGCTTCGCCGGTTTCATTGTAGGTTTGCGCCAGCAGATAACGGGTTTCACCATCGTCCGGGTGTTGCTGCAGCACGTTCTTGAATTCAATCGTGGCGGCGCGTAATTCCCCCTTGGCGCGATGCTGCCGGGCCTTGGCCACCAGGGCGTCCTTGTCCTGCTCCCCGCAACCGGACAGGGCGGCGGCCAGCAGCAGGGCAATCAGCGGGGCGATCCGCAGGGACGGCGGGCGGTACGGCATAGAATTCCTCAATGAAACAACAGGTGTGCAGTCCCGCATGGTGGCATGGTTGGCGCGGAGCTGCAATATGGACTGTTTATTAAGGTCGGCGAACCGATCAGTATCCAGTTGCACAACGTGCGGTTTTATTGCCTACACTGGTTGCGGATCTCAGCAGTTCTTGAACTATTTCCAATGCACGCCGCGATTTTGCTTGCTTCTAGGCACTTTTATTTGATATCTTATCACCATGTTGTCGGGGAACTTTACAGTTACGTACGGCAACAGAGTTGGTTGAGGGCTAAGTATCTGATTATTAAATAGTGTTAATTTCAGGCATGATTCCTGCTTTAAGGGAACTAACTATTTCAACGGGAAGCATCATGAAACGACTGCTGAGTGCAGCCATTGCCGCCCTGGCGCTGTCGGCTGGCGGAACCGCCCAGGCTGGCGCGTTTGCGGACACCATTACGGATGCGTATTGGGGGGCTGACGGCCATGGTCTTGGCGATGTGATCGGCAGCACCACGGTCTATGACATCAATAGTGCGAAGATCACGCGTGTCAACGATGTCCTGACCATTACCATCAACACGAAATTTGCCGGCAAGGCGGGATCGGATTCCTGGGCCTACAAGGAAAACAATGTCGCCAAAGGGATCGGCTATGGCGACGTGTTCCTGGCGGATACCTGGAACCCGGTCGGCACTGTCGGCGACCACTACGCGGCGGATAACGCCAGCAACAGCACGATCTGGGATTACGGCTTCAACCTGGCCGACCGCTGGAGTAATACCGGCGGGTCCTTCACGCTGTACAAGCTGAAGGGCGCCACCAACGCGGCCAATGCCAAGAATTCGGAAAGCTACATCAACTGCACCAATGGCTGCACCTACCGCAACGGGCAGGAAGTGGCGGTCAATACCGTCAATAACTCAGCCAATGTGACCAACACCGGTAAAACCGGCAATTGGACGGTATTGAGTAACCAGTCGCTGCAATTCACCATCAATGTTGCGGGCACGGACCTGGCCACGTTCTCGTCGCTGGCCATGCACTGGGGTGAAACCTGCCAGAACGACGTGATTGAAGGCATTGTTCGCCTGACCCCGGCGCCCGGCACGGTGCCGTTGCTGGCGCTGGGCCTCGCCGGACTGGTGCTGATGCGCCGCCGGCGCCAGGCCTAAGCCGGCTTGCGCCGCATTCACGAAAAGCCGCGTCCACGCGGCTTTTTTTAATTTGCTAGTGACATTCCTGCCACAGCGGCGACTTTATTGCATACCCGGCGCTTATAATCCCTGCTTTGCCCGTCGGCCCGGAAAGTCCGCATGCTCGATCATTTCCCGAACACTCCCCTGGCCCAGCGTACCGCGCCTGCCATTCCCCTGCATCCCAACCTGTTCAAACGTGTTCTTGGCCTGGCCAACATGGGCCTGGTGGTGCTGGATGCGCGCAAACGCATCGTGCTGTGGAACCAGTGGATGGCCAGCCATTCCGGGATGGCGGCCACGCGGGTGGAAGGGCAGGACTTGTTTGACCTGTTCCCGGATTTGCTGGGGCAGCGGCTGGAACTGGCGGTGCACAGCGCGCTTGCCAACAACATTGCCGCGCATTTGCCGCAGGCGCTGAACCGCACGCCATTCCCGCTTTTCCCGTCCGGCACATGGGGTGGCGAGCGGGTCGAGCAGGCAATTGCCGTGACGCCGTTTTCCGAAGGGCGCGAGCGTTTTTGCCTGATTGAAATCAGCGATGTCAGCACCACGGTCGGGCGCGAACGGCTGTTGCGGGACCAGGCGGAATCGCTGCGCGCGCAATCGTATGTCGATGGCTTGACGGGCATCGCCAATCGCCGCCATTTCGATGTGGCGCTGCAGCGTGAGCTGGGGCGGGCGCAGCGCCATGGCGGCCACTTGTCGCTGCTGCTGATGGATATTGATTCCTTCAAGTTGTACAACGACCATTTCGGCCACCAGCAGGGCGACGCCTGCCTGGCCATGGTGGCCGAAGCGTTTGCCGGCAAGCTGCAGCGTGCCGCCGACCTCGCGGCCCGTTACGGCGGCGAGGAATTTGCCGCCGTGCTGCCTGATACCAGTCCGGAGCAGGCGCGCCAGCACGCCGAAGCCATCCGTGCCTGTATCGCGGCGCTGAACATCACCCATGCCCCGGCCGCGGCCCGTCCGCACGTGACGATGAGTATTGGAGTGGCCAGTTTCGACAAGGAACGGCTGAACGAGGCGGAGTCGCTGTTGCGGGCGGCCGACCAGGCGCTGTACGCGGCCAAACGCAGCGGCCGCGACCGCGTCGTGGTCGACGGAGATCCGGTCCCTGCCGGATGATGTCATTTTGTCGTGGCGGCCCCGCCACGGCATGCTTGCGGTGTGACAATTGGTGAGGGTTTTACGGGCAAAAGCACGTAAAATTCGCCGTCATGCTATCGAGAAACATTCCATGAGCAAAGTATTAATAGTCACCGGCGGCGGCCGTGGCATCGGTGCGGCCATCGCGCTGGCGGCTGCGCGCGACGGCTACGCGGTCGCGGTCAACTATGCGCGCGATGCGCAAGCCGCGGGCAGGGTGGTGGAGGCGATCCGTGCTGCCGGCGGTGCGGCGGTGGCGGTCCAGGCCGACGTCGGCGAATCCGCCGGGGTGGCGCACCTGTTTGCCGAGACCGAGCGCGCACTCGGCCCGGTCACCGCGCTGGTCAACAATGCCGGTATCACGGGCCGCATTACCCGCTTCATGGATGCGGACCCGGCCATGATTGCCGAGGTCTTCCGCATCAATGTGCTGGGCCTGATGGAGTGCTGCCGCGCGGCGGTGGCGTCGTTCCAGCGCAACGGGTCGGCCGGGGTCATTATCAATATTTCGTCCACGGCGGCAGCGAGCGGCAGTGCCGGTGATTACGTCCATTATGCCGCCAGCAAGGCCGCCGTCGAGGGATTCACCCTGGGCCTGGGGCGTGAACTGGCGCCGGACGGGATCCGGGTGCTGTGTGTGGCGCCGGGTATGACCGAGACTGAAATTCACGAACGGGGTGGCGACGGCGGGCGCTTGCAGCGCGCGGCGCCGTCGATTCCGCTGCGCCGCGTCGCCCGGCCGGAAGAAATCGCGGAACCCGTGGTGTGGCTGTTGTCGCCGGCTGCTTCGTATATGACAGCGACGACCGTGACGGTCGGCGGCGGGAAGTGAATCTCAGCATTGAAAATCAATGAAATCAGAATGTTACGTGATGACGACAAGATAATTCACGTTGCAAAATTACACACAAAAAACATTCTGATAGGAAATTTCTGGGCTATACTGATAATCGATTGCAATTTTTTTGATGTTCGCCCGGAAAAACGTTTAAAGCTTGAGCCAAGTTGGTCGCTCTACCGTTCAGGACAAACCGTGTGGAAACGCGTGTTTCCCACCGGACAATTATTCCCAATGGGTTAGATTTTTCCAAGTGGCATCACGATTATTTATTAAAGTAAATTAACTTGCTGGTCGTAAATGTCTACGAACGACGTCAATAAAATAGTTGCAGGGTAGTTTTTCCAAATACAAGTAGCGTACGTGGAGGTAGCCGGTTTTACGCCGGCTGTTTCCATGTTGCGAGTCCAAATCAGTAGCGTCGTCCCCCAAGGAGAACGGAAGTGAGCCTCTTAACCCTCTTGAGTACCGCCCAGATTGCCAGTCTGGAAACCGATCAGATTGCCGCGTTCGGTTCAGCAGACCTGGCGTCCCTTGGCACCAACCAGATCGGCGCCCTGACCAGTACTCAATTGGCTGTTTTGAACACGTTGCAGCTGCAAGGCTTGACCACTGCGCAGATTTCGCTGGGTGTCACTTCGACCCAGATCTCCGCACTGAACTCGCTGCAACTGAGCGGCTTCACCTCCGCGCAAGCGAATGCGCTGACCACGGATGGCATCGCCGGCATCGAGACGACGGATATCGTGGGGTTCAAGACCGCCACCATCGCTTCCCTGAAATCCACGCAAATCGCGGCATTCAACTCCACCCAGGTGGCGGCGCTGACGTCGCTGCAAGTCGGCGCCCTGACCACGCTGCAACTGACCACCGGCCTCGATACCATCGATATCCAGGCACTGAATTCGACCCAGGTCGGCGCATTCAATTCCGCGCAACTGGGCTCGCTCAGCACGGCGGCCCTGACGGCCATGTCCACCGATGAAGTGGCGGCCCTGTCCACCGGCGCGCTGGCCGGCCTGAAATCGACCCAGGTGTCCGGTTTGACGACCGACCAGGTGGTCGGCATGAATACCCTGCAAATCGCGTCGCTGACCTCGGCGCAACTGGTCGGTTTGAATACACAGCAAGTGTCGAAGATGGACGATGCCGACCTGGCCGCCATCAAGACCAATGTGCTGTCGGGCTTGTCCACGTCGCAAATCAATGCCATCGGCACCAACCAGGTTGACGCGCTGACGTCGCTGCAAATCGGTGCGCTGAGCACGCTGCAAGTGTCGGCCGGCCTGAACTCCGACCAGATCGGCAATTTCAACACCAACCAGTTGGCCGCGCTGACCACCGCCCAGTTTGGTGCGCTGAACACCAACACGCTGGCCGCGATTGCCACCGCCGATATCGACACGCTGAAGACCACCGTGATCGCGGCGTTGAAATCGACCCAGGTGGCGGGCTTGAGCACGCCGCAAATCGCCCAGTTGACCGCCTCGCAAGTTGGCGCCCTGTCGTCGTCGACCTTGTCGAGCCTGTCGACCCTGCAAGGCTTTGCCCTGGATAGCACGCAAGTCGCCGTGCTGACCTCGACCCAGCTGGCGGCGCTGGCCACCAATGTGCTGGCCGCGTTCGGCACCGAAGACATTGCCGCGATCAAGACCACGGCGTTGCCAGGACTGAAATCGAACCAGATTGGCGGCCTGACCTCCGACCAGGTGGTGGGGATGACCACCAACCAGGTCTCGACCCTGACCTCGGCCCAGGTGGTCGGCCTGAATACGCAGCAAATGTCGAAGATGGAGGATGCCGACCTGGCCGCCATCAAGACCAATGTGATTTCCGCACTGACTTCGACCCAGTTCGGCGCCATCGGCACCAACCAGGTGGACGCGCTGACGTCGTCCCAGGTGGCCGCGCTGACCACGTTGCAAGTGTCGACCGGTATCACGTCGGTGCAGGTTGCCGCGCTGACCAGCATGCAGCTGTCCGGCTTCACCAGCGCCCAGTTCGGTGTGCTGGCGACTGACGTGATCGCCGCGATCGCCACGGCCGATATCGACACCCTGAGCACGCTGGTGATTTCGGGTCTGAAATCGACGCAGATCGCCGGCCTGACCACGCCGCAAATCGCGCAACTGTCGTCCGCGCAAATCGGCGCACTGTCGAGCTCGTCGCTGGGCGCGCTGAGCACCCTGCAGGGCTTCGCGCTGGACAGCACGCAAGTTGCCGCGCTGAGCTCGGTACAACTCGGTGCGCTGGCCACCAACGTGCTGGCCGCGTTCGGCACGGAAGACATCGCCGCCATCAAGACCACGGCGCTGGCGGGCCTGAAATCGAACCAGATCGGTGGCTTGACCACCGACCAGGTGGTGGGACTGACCACCAACCAGGTGTCGACCATGACATCGTCGCAACTGGCGGGCTTGAGCACCGCCGGTGTCGCCGCGCTGGAAGACGCCGACCTCGGCGCCATCAAGACCAACGTGATTACCGCGTTGAGCTCGACCCAGATCGGCGCCATTGCCACGGCCCAGGTCGATGCGCTGACGTCGCTGCAAATCGGCGCGCTGACCACGCTGCAAGTGTCGGCCGGCTTGAATTCGCTGCAAATTGCCGTGCTGAACAGCGCGCAACTGGGCGCGCTGACCAGCGCCCAGTTCGGTGTGCTGAACTCGGCGGCGATTGGCGCGATTGCCACCGCCGATATCGACACCCTGAAAACCACGGTGATCTCGGCGCTGAAATCGACCCAGGTGCCGGGCTTGAGCACGCCGCAAATCGCCCAGCTGACCTCGTCGCAGATCAGTGTGCTGTCCAATACCACGCTGGCCGGCCTGTCGACCTTGCAAGGCTTCGCCCTGGATAGCACGCAAGTCGGCGTGCTGACCTCGACCCAGTTGGCCTCACTGGCCACCGATGTGCTGGCCGCCTTTGGCACCGAAGACATCGCCGCCATCAAGACCACCGCGCTGGCGGGCTTGAAATCGAACCAGGTTGCCGGCCTGACCACCGACCAGGTGGTGGGCCTGACCACCAACCAGGTGGCCAACCTGGCGTCGTCGCAACTGGTGGGCCTGAATACGCAGCAAGTGTCGAAGATGGA
>NZ_JBXAQJ010000012.1:0-253808 GCF_058807115.1 Pseudoduganella sp. GW821-FHT12E03
ACAGGACCGTGAAACGACTTTGCGCCGATGATAGTGCTGCAACCAGTGTGAAAGTAGGTTATCGTCAGGCTAGTTATTTAGAAAACCCCCGTCAAGTTAGCTCTTGGCGGGGTTTTTTGCATTCTGCCGTCAGGACGTGTGAAACCTGGCCACGTCAAGCGTCGCCAGGATTGTCACCGGATGCGGTTAAATTACACGCCCCAGAGGATGTCGTGGCCTTCCGTCGAAGCCGCGCGCAGCATTTGCAGCAGCGGATAGACCCGCTGGCCAAAGCCGACATGCTGTTTTTCCGGCAAATCGTTGCCGTCGCCATCAAGCGCATCCACGTTATGCGTGGTGTCCTTGTGGTGTTCGATATCCAGGTCTTCGATATGCTGTTTGCTGAGCTGGACTTCTTTTTCCAGCAGCGCCAGCACATTGGGCGCTTCGGCTGCGGTGATCACGCCCCGCTCGGGACGCTTATTCAACACTTCAAGTATGCGTTCCGCGTGCTCCTGGTACATCATGACTGCCGGAGAGGATTTGGATTTAAACGTGATCATGGCGTTGTCCCGTCCTGTTGTTGTCCGTGGTTCAACGATAGCACGACTTAAGGACTTGCACACTAACAGTCTGTTTACTCGGCTTTAAAGGACGTCAGGAAGGTATCGACCGCTTCCTTGTCCACCTGCTTTTCCTTGCCCGCCACGATGGCTTGATAGACGTGCTTATCCTTGGCAACAAAGCGCCCGAACAGCACCATGGTTTCGCCATTGCGCGTCCCTTTTGCTTCGATGCTGATAGTGCTGCGCTGCGCGCCGCCGGCCGCCGCGCTGTCCTGTTTTTCCGATGTGATGGTGGCGTTCAAGTTCTTTGCCATCGCGGTTTTCATGACGGTAATGGCTGCTTGGGCGCGTGCCGCATCGGGCAATTCCGCACTGCCGACAGCAAACGTCACGCCATCGATTTCCGCTGCGGCCATGTGCATGCTGACCTTGTCCTCGCCTAGATGGATGTTGCGGCTCTGCGTAGCAGGCTTGCCAGGAAACAGCACCGTATAGGGAATGCCAAGGTTGCGGTAATCGCGCCAGTCGAATTTCGGGCTGCACGCACTCAACAAAATGGCCGCTGCCAACGCAGCCGGCACGGCATGGGTAAGGGATCGGATTTTCATCCAGCGATGTTAGCACGCTGTCCCCATCTGCTATGCTGACGCCTTTGTATGAGTGATGGAGTAACCAGCATGGTTTCGCTGCAAGAACAATTAATGAAGGCCGGTCTGGTCGATAAAAAGAAGGTTCAAAAGGTCAACCAGGACAAGACCAAGCAAAAGAAGGAAGAACGCCGCACCGGCCAGCAAAGCGTTGACGAAGCAAAGCTGGCGGCAGCCGAGCTGCAGCGCAAGAATGCCGAGCGTGCGCGGGAATTCAATGCGCAGCGCGATGCGGCCGCCAATGAAAAAGCCGTCCAGGCGCAAATCGCGCAACTGGTGCAGAAAAATCGCCAGCAAAAAGGCAAGGGCGATATCGCGTACAACTTCACCTATGGCGCCAAAATCGAACGGATTTACGTGTCCGCCGCCGTGCAGGAACACCTGGTGGCAGGCCGCCTGGCGATTGTTGGCATGGGCGACAATTTTGAACTGGTGCCGCGCGTGATTGCCGACAAAATCGCCGAGCGTGAAGCGGCGCGCGTGGTCCGGGCCAAAACCGTGGCCACGCCGGCGGAAGACGATCCGTACGCGGACTTCAAGATCCCCGACGATTTCACGTGGTAAACGACAGCGCGCGCCGGTATTGAACCGCTTCATTCAAGTGCTTCAAGGTGATGGCTTTGGCGCCATCGAGGTCGGCGATGGTGCGCGCCACCCGCTGCACGCGGTGATAGGCGCGCGCCGACCACTGGAACTGCTTCATGACTTCGCGCAGCCTGGCCTGGCTGGGCGGGTCCAGCTTGCACAGCCGTTCCACTTCGCGTGTCCCCAATAACTGATTGCACTTGCCTTGCCGCTCCAGCTGGCGATTGAAGGCTTGCGCCACCCGTTGCGCCACCATCGGCGTGGCATCGGCGCAGGGGGGCGCTTCCAATTCCTCGGTCGTCAATGGATTGACATGGATCAGTAAATCCATGCGGTCCAGCAGGGGACCGGAAATGCGGCCCTGGTAACGGGAGATGGTGTCGTTGGCGCATTTGCATTTACCGCTGGCGTGGCCGTTGTAGCCGCACGGACATGGGTTCATGGCCGCCACCAGTTGGAAGCGCGCGGGAAAGTCCGCATGGTGCGAAGCGCGCGATACCGTGACCGTGCCGGTTTCCATCGGCTGGCGCAGCACGTCCAGCACGCGGCGGTCGAATTCCGCCAATTCGTCCAGGAACAAGACGCCGCCATGCGCCAGCGAAATTTCTCCCGGCTTGGGCGTACTGCCGCCACCCACCAACGCCGGTCCGGATGCCGTGTGATGCGGGGCGCGGAAAGGGCGCCGCATCCACCGCGCCGCATCAAAGCAGCCCGCCAGCGATTGCACGGCGGCCGACTCCAGCGCTTCATCATCCGTCATCGGGGGCAATAGTCCGCCCAGCCGTAGCGCCAGCATGCTCTTGCCTGCACCCGGCGGCCCGACCAGCAACAGGTTGTGGCGGCCCGCCGCGGCAATTTCCAGTACCCGCTTGGCCTCCGCCTGTCCCTTGACGTCGGACAGGTCAGGGTAATGATCGACGGCCTGATCCTGTGCCGCCAGATGGCGCGGCAAGGCGCCGCTGCCGTCAGTGCAGGCGAAGTGCCCGCACACCTGCACCAGCGAGGCGGCGGGATAAATCGACGCCCCCTCGACCAGTGCCGCTTCCGCTGCGTTGGCCAGCGGCAGGATAAAAGCGCGCCGCTTGCAGCCCGTGATGGCGTTGCGCCGCATCGCAAATGCCATGGCCAGCGTCCCGGGAATCGCGCGCAATTCGCCGGTCAGCGACAGCTCGCCGGCGAATTCATAATCGTCGAGCGGCGAGGTGGGAATCTGGCCTGAAGCGGCCAGGATGCCGAGCGCGATCGGCAAATCGAAGCGCCCTGATTCTTTCGGCAAATCAGCCGGCGCCAGGTTGACGGTGATGCGCTGGTGGGGCATTTCATAGCCGCACGACATGATGGCGGCTTGCACGCGGTGGCGGGCTTCCTTGACTTCGGTGTCGGGCAAGCCGACGATGGCGAATGCCGGGAGTCCATTGGCAAGATGAACTTCCACATTCACTTCCGGGGCTTCCATGCCCGCCAATGCGCGGCTTTTCAGGATGGCCAGGCTCATGGCAGTTCCTTGCAGTGACAGGGAACCGCCATTGTCCCGCCGGGACCCCGCGTACCTGTTGCGCCGGCACAGCCGGATGCGGGTTACGCGCGCTGCAAGTCCTGTTCGGCAGGCCGCGCCAGGCGCTTGTCGCGGAAAAAGTCCCATGCGCTTTCCGCGATCTCGAAATCCGCGCTTTGGGCGCCCATCAGTTTGCCGATGAGTCCCGGATAGCGGCGGCTGATACTGGGTTCCGCATGGCCGCCACGCTCGATGCGGATCAGGCCGACCTGCAGGTCATCCGGCGCGTCACCCCAAAGCGTGAAGGTGCTGCGGGTGTTGTCCCAGGCGTTGCGTCCGGGAATGTCGGTCACGTCGGGCGTATCCGGCAATCCCGCCAGTTCGCGCCACACTTGCGCACTGTCTTCAAAGCTGTTGACGGGTTGCGAGAACCCCAGCGTGTACCAGTACTTGCCGCCGCCATAGGGCATCAGCGGATCGGCGGTTCCGCCCACGATCAGCGCCGGTAACGCCACCCGCGGTTGCATCGCATGGCTGCGCGGCGGCATGCTCGCCAATACGGCGGAAAACGCGGCCAGCCGGTGCGGGATTTCCATCGCGGTGCGGTACGCCATCCAGCCGCCGCGCGATACGCCGATCACGTACACGCGCTCTGCATCCGCGCCAAGCGCGTCGAGCGCATGATCGATGACGGCTTCGATCAATGCCACGTCGTTTTTCCGCGCCACGCGCGCCGCACTGGCAAAGCATTCATTCCAGCCGCCTTTGCCGGCGTCCGGCGCGGCAACAATGACCTGCTCACGTTCCGCGATTTCCAGCCAGAGCGACAACGGCGACGGCGGGAATGCCATGCCGAGCACCTGTTCCGCCGATGCGCCGGCGCCATGCAGGACGATGACCAGCGGCCGCTTTCCCGCCCGGGTGGTGGTGGGAATCCCCAGCAGGCAGTGGCGCAAGCCTTCGGGCCGCTCCAGCACGAGTTGCGTTACCGGTGCGCTGGGACTGCCGACCGTTACGCTGCCCAGCAGCGCAGCGTTGATCCAGCTGGCTGCGCCTGCGGTCGCCCGCTTGTCGTGAGCCGTACCCATGCAATCTTTCGAAAAGTTAAAAAATAAATATTAACACGAAGTAATCATTATTAAATCCCGCATCATTTGTCCAGCCCTGAACTCGAATACAACAGGCGGGGAAAATTGATTGCAAGTAAATGTTGACCGGCATACGCTGTCTGCTGGCCTTTCACTCTGTTTTCCATCATGTTCGAAAGGGTATCCGCATGAGATTCAGCAACGTCTTTGCGCTGGCGCTTGCCGGCGGCTGCATGGCGCCGGCAATGGCCCAGTACTCCACCGTTAACGGTTGCGACCGCTCGTATGCATTCCGTGCCGATGTCGGCACCAACGTCGGTCAGCAGTTGTGCGCATCCAACTCTGACGTCTTTATCGACGCCGTGCGCAATTTCACGCTGAGTAACCTCGGCTACACGCAAACCTCGCCCGCCAATGTGCAGGGTCGTTTCAACGACGTGGGCGTGTTCATCAACTATGCGAGCAATTCGCGCACGCTGACGTATAACTTCCCGGAGTTGCGTATCTCCGGCCAGTTCACCGGCAGCAACCGCGATGACAGCGAAGAACAATTCATCGACTTCGTGAAAAAGTCCGACCTGATCGGCAAGATCATGAACTACCAGGCCATGCATTCCGCCACCAGTGCGATCACCGGCATGGGCGGGGCGATTCCCATGGCGGGCCAGGCCGATTTCGCGGCCAGTTTCGATCCGATGAGCCAGATCGTGTCCGGTCCGACCGGCATGGATACCGGCAGCAATAACCTGATCGGCGTGGGCCTCGGTTATTCCAGCTTCAATATCGATGGCAGCGCCGACCGCGTGCGTGCCACCACCTTGCCGCTGTCGTACACCATCCGCAATGACATCGACCCGCGCCGCCAGCTGGTGTTTGCGGTACCGCTGGCGCTGGTCAAGGTTGGTGAAGCCGATACCTATCACGGCGGTTTCGGTGTGTCATACCGTTACCCGATGAGCGACCGCTGGACCCTGACGCCAGGTGGCAAATATTCCGTGGTTGCCTCGAAAGATCGCGCCACGGTCTCGACCATCGCCTCGGCCAGCCTGATGAGCACTTATGTATTTGCGCTGGGCGGCAACCAGGCGATCGCCGTCGGCAATATGCTGGGCTACTACAAGACCGGTAAATTCTCCAGCCGCGACTTTTCGTTCGACCCGGATATCGCGCTGACCATGGCGCGCAATGGCGTCATGTATTCGATGCCGACCACCATGATGGGTGGCAAAATGGCGGCGGAATTCTCGCTGATCGATACCCGTTACCTGGGCGACAAGCCATTCGTCGACAATACCCAGGAATTCGGCGTCACGGTCGGCACCAACCGCAACGCCGCCAATGCGCGCAGCTTCCTGCGTGGCGGCCTGTCGTTTATCCGTGGCAAGGCAACCAAGGGTGTGACCGTTAATATCGGTTACTGGTTCTGATCGATACGACGGGCCGGGGAGGCCGGCCCGCAAATCCATGGCCTTCATAGTCAAGAACATCGCGCTATTGCCTGCGCTGACGCTGACGCTGGTGCTGTCGGCGCCGGCGTGGGCCGACCGTACCACCGACCAGGTGGCCATGGCGGCCAGTGGCCGCTTCGACCAGCTGGAAAAAGTCCTGGAAGAACAGGCGGCGCGGGGGCCGCTCGACACGCGCGACCGCCATGCGCTGTGCTACGCCTATTCCAAAACCAAACGCTATACGCAATTGATGGCGTGCCTCGACCAGCTGGCCATCCTGCTGCAAAAGAGCGGCGATAAAAGCACCCGGCTGTTCGCGCTGGAAGATGCCACGCCGGCGCTGGGCCAGATGCGGGCCGAAGCGCTGCTCGACCTCGGGCAATATGACGCCGCCATCAAGATCGCGCGCGCCAACGTCGCGTGGCTGGAAGAAGACCAGAGCGACGACCTCGACATGGTCTACAACAGCATGGCGGCAGTGGCGATCGGCCACGCCTTGAATGGCGAAAAGGCCAAGGGACATGCCATTGTCGACCGCATGGTCAAGGCCCAGGGCAGCATGTTTTCCGCCTACAGCAGCGCCAAGGCGCTGGCCATTGCGCGGGCCCGCATGGCGCTGGGCGACTGGCAGGGCGTGCTCGACGCGCTCGACAGCGACAAGCTGTTTTCAGTCAATATCTTCCTCGACAAGTTGTTCAGCGGCGGGTTCCTGACCGGCGTGAACAACTGGGTGTGGGTGGAATTGCCGCGCGCCTTCATGCTGAACAAGGCCTTGCTGGAAACCGGGCGGCTGGAACAGGCCAGGGCCGGATTCGACCGCGTGCTGGCGCTGCCGCAAGTGAAGGAAAACGGAGAGATTTACTGGATGCTGTTGTCCGAACGGGCCCGCATCGCGGAGCAGACGGGGGATAAGGCGGCCGCGCTGGCATGGCTGAAACAGGCGATCGATGTGGTGGAAGACCAGCGCGCCAGCATCAATACGGAAACCAGCAAGATCGGTTTTGTCGGCGACAAGCAGGCGATCTATGCGCGCGCCATTGCATTGGCGCTGGCGCTGAAGCAGGCCGACAGTGCCTATGAATTGATGGAGCGGGGCAAGTCCCGCGCGCTGGTGGATTTGCTGGCGGCGCGCAGCGGCGGCGCCAACTTGGCGGGCCGCAGCGCCGACAGCGCGCGCCTGTTGAAGGCGTACCAGCAGGCGGCCGAACAGGCGGCGGCGCAGCTGCCGCTGGACATGGCGCGCGCCGGTGGCGCGGAGTCGCGCAGCGCCGCGCGCCAGCAAGTACTGCAACTGAAAGCGGCCGATCCGGCTTTGGCGTCGCTGGTCAGCGTGGGGGCGCTGTCGCTGGCGGACGTGCGGCGCTACCTGCGCCCCAATGAAGTGCTGGTCGAGTACCATCAGCACGGCGGCCAGTTGGCGGTGGTGGCGGTCAGTGCGGATCAGGTGCAATCGGCGGTCATCGACGGCGTCAACCTGGAGCGCGACGTGCGCGCCTTCCGCGCCCATATCGAACAGCAGCAGCCCGGCGCGCTGGCGATGGGGCAGGCGCTGTACACGAAATTGCTGGCGCCGGTCGCCGGCCTGCTTGCCAACCGCCACCTGGTGATCGTGCCGCATGGCGCGCTGCACTACTTGCCGTTTGCCGCGCTGCACGACGGCAAGGATTATCTGCCCGCCGGCCACCAGTTGCGCTTCCTGCCCAGCGCCAGTGTGCAGCAATACCTGCGGCCGCCGCGCGCCGCGCAAATGGACAGCATGCTGGTGTTCGGCAACCCGGACTTGGGCAATCCGCAACTGGACTTGCCTGCGGCGGAGGAAGAGGCGCGCAAGATTTCCGGCATGCTGCCGGGCAGCCGGTTGCTGACCCGTGGCGTGGCGACGGAATCCGCATTCAAGGAAGTCGCGCCGCAATTCCGTTTCCTGCACGTGGCGGCGCACGGCCAGTTCCGCGCCGATGTGCCGCTGCAATCGCGGCTGGCGCTGGCGTCCGACAAGCGCAATGACGGTTCACTGACGGTGTCGGAAATCTATGGCTTGCAGCTCGATGCCGACCTGGTGACGTTGTCCGCCTGCGAAACCGGCTTGAACCGCGCCATGAGCGGGGATGACCTGATCGGCATGACGCGCGGTTTCCTGTATGCCGGCAGCAGCAACATCATCGCCAGCCTGTGGGAAGTGGACGATGAGGCGACCGCGGAACTGATGGTGATGTTTTATGAAAAGCTGCGCGCCGGGCAAAGCAAGGCGCAGGCGCTGCAGGAAGCGCAGCAGGCACTGTGGAAGAAATTCCCCGAGCCGCGCTACTGGGCCGCGTTTTACCTGACCGGGCAGGGGGCCTGATGTCGCATCCGGCCCGTCCGCTGTGGTCCGATGCCGCCGGCGCGCTGGCGATGGCCGGCTATGCGTTGCGCCACATCCACGTGCTGGGCCGTCCGCCGCACCGCAGCCGGTTCTTGCGCCTGCTGCTGGACATGGGGGCGCGCGGCCTTGCCAGCACCAGCCTGGCCGCCGCGATCGCCGGCACCTTGCTGATTGCGCTGCTGGTGCGCACCATAACCGCCAGTCCGGAACTGGCGGTGCGGCTGCTGGCCGTGCTGCTGGTGCGCGAAGCGGGGCCGATGCTGGTCGCGATTCCCGTGTTGCTGCGCACCGGCACCATGATGACCGCGCGGCTGGGCAGCATGCAGCACGATGGCGAAGCGCGCAGCCTGCGCCTGCTGGGACTGTCGACCCGAGACTACCTGGCGGTGCCGATGGTACTGGCCTGTATTTGCGCCTGCGTGCTGCTGACCGTGTATGTCGAAGCGGCCGCCGTGGCCGGCGGCATTGTGATTGCTGCGGTGCTGCTGGAGTTGCCGGCCCGTGAATTGTTCACCCACCTGGCGCTGGTATTGTCGCCGCGCGATGTCGCGTACGTGGCGGTGAAAAGCATGGGCTTTGGCCTGGTCATTGCCAGCGTGGCGGCGTGGCATGGCCTGGGCCGCAGCGACCATACCAGCCTGCCCGATACCGTCGGGCGCGCCGTCATGCAGAGCGTGTTTGGCCTGCTGCTGCTCAATATCGTCGCGGCCGTGCTGTTGTATGGCCCGCTGGCGGCGGGGGCGTGATGTACCCGCTGATTGAATTCACCGGCGACGATGGCAGCGAGCATGCCGTGATGCAGGGCCGCATCAGCGCCATTGCCTGCGCACGCCGCACCGATTGCGGCGCGTTCGTTGACCAGTTGCTGTTGCCCGAGCATGACGAGGACAGTGAATTCCACGTTGGCAAACACCGCGTGCGGCGCAAGGTCGCGGTGCACCAGATCGGCCTGGTGTCGCGCAAGGCCACGGTGCTGGGCCAGCTCAGTGTACGCGACAATATCGCGCTGCTGGAACCGGCCGGCCTGGCGCGCAAGCGCTTCTGGCGCGCGGTGGACCAGGCGCTGGACGATACTGGCTTGCTGGCCGGCGTGGATCCCGGCTATATCGTGTCCGGCCTGCCCTGGCACATGCAGGTGGAAATCAATTTCCTGCAAATGTGGCTGCGCCATCCGGAATGCATGCTGTTCGACCGCGTGTATGAGCACGACGATGCCGATAACCTGCTGCACTTGCCGCAGCTGTTCCGCCGCCGCTATCCGCTGCGCGCCGTCTGCTATTTGCAGCGCGGCGCACTGCCGGCCGGCCTCGGTGTCACCGACGTGGTGCATTTATGAGCCGGCACCTGCCATTTGCCGGCGCGGCGCCGCCGCTGGCGCGCAGGGCGTGGCTGCTGGCCATGCCGGCGCTGCTGGCGCTGGCGGCCTGGTTTTTGTACACCGCGTCGCAGCAGGGCATGTTGAGCAGCAAGGAGCGCATTCACTTCCTGGCGCCGACAGCGGCCGGCATGACGCCCGGCATGCCGGTCAAGCTCAATGGTTTTATCGTCGGCGCGGTGGAACGGATCGCCTTGCTGCCGCCGACGGTGCAATCGAATTTGCGGGTACGGGTGGAGCTCGGCATTTACCGCAATTACATGAGCTATGTGCCGCGCACCACGATCGCCAGGCTGACGCAGGAAGGCATGCTGGGGCCGAACGTGATTGAATTGCACCCCCAGCGCTATGACGCCCGCCCGGTCAGCGCGGGCGATGTGCTGGCGTATGAACGCACACCGGGCCTGGCGGAAATCGCCACCCACTTCCAGGAAAAGCTGGCGCCCGTGATCGAGCATGCGACCACCTTGGGGGCCAACCTGAATGACCCGAAAGGCAAATTCCAGGGCGCGATTTCCGCCGCGACCAATGCGATGGAGCGCTTGCCCGCCACGGCCGACCGGCTGGAAGAAACCGCGCGCCGCGCCGGTGACGACATTCACAAGCTGGAGGTGCGCGCCGAGCGCAGCATGGACAAGACCGACCGCGCACTCGATGCTGTCAACAGCAAGTTGCCGGGCTTGCTGGACAAGGCCGACAAGACGGTGGCGGACTTGCAGGCGGCCGGCGCTAGCGTCAAGCGCATTACGGGCGACACCGAACAGGCCGCGCCCGGCCTGCTGCAGGATGCGCAGCAAATTGGCGCGGATGGCACGCGCCTGATGCAGGGCGCGACGAAAAGCTGGCCGATGCGCCTGTGGCTGCCGCCGCCGCAGCCGCGCGGCGTGGCGATCGACAGCCAGCAGGATTTGCCGCTGCCGCCGGTCGCGCCGGCGCCGGGATCGGCGGTGCCACAGGCATCGCCACAGCCGCCTGTGAAGGAGCGGAAATGACCGGCGCACGGCAGCCTTGCCAGCCGCCAGCCGGCGGCGCCGCTGTTGCATGGCGCTGGAGCCTGCGGCACAGGTGGCCGCAGGGTGTGCCGCCGGATTGGCTGCGGCAATGGCTGCGGCAGTGGCAGTTGCAGCGGCACTGGCACTGGCACTGCCGCCCGGCGTTGGCGGCGCTCAAGACGCCGCTGGCCATGCTGGCGTTGGCCGCCTTGCTGGCCACCCTGGCCGGTTGCGCCACGCCCAAAGCATTGTCTCCCAGCCAGGCGCAAGCCGTGGCGCTGAACCGGCAGGGCATGGACAGTTTTGCCGGCGGCGATTGGGTGCGTGCGCAGCATGCCTTTGAAGTGGCGCTGCGGCTGGAGCGGGCGGTGGAAAATGAAGAGGGCATCGCCCTTAACCTGTTGAATCTGGCACAGTGCCACCAGCGGCTGGGCAAGCCGGAACTGGCGGCGGCCATGCTGGACCAGTTGCTCGATGGCGGCGCGGTGGCCTTCAGCCCGCAGCACCGTGCGGAAGCGGCCTTGCAGCACGCGTTGCTGTCTTTCCAGCGCCAGGACATGGCGGCGGCCGAGCGCTGGCAGCGCGAAGGCGTGGCGATTTGCGGCGACTGCGCGGTGGCGGGTAAATTACGCGGCCTGGGCGCGCGCCTGGCGCTGCAGCGGGGCGATGCGATCGACGCGTTGAAGGCGGCGGGGGAGGCGCTGGCAAAGAGTGGCGACGATGCCGTGGAAAAAGCCAACGCCTTGCGCCTGCAGGGGGCGGCGCAACTGGCGCTGGGGCAAAAGCCGGCGGCGGAAGCGGTGCTGTTGCAGGCGCTGGCGCTGGACAAGGATGGCGGATTGCCCGACAAGGTTTTACAGGATTTGCAGTTGCTGGGCCATGCCGGCGCGGACCCGGCGGCGCAGCGGCGTTATTGGCGGCGCGCGCTGGCGGTGGCGCAGGCGGCCGGCAAAGCCGCCGCCGTGGCAGAAATAGAGCGCGCACTTTCGGCGTTGCCTCAATAAAGACATCCATGACAAGGAGGGAAGAACGATGAACAAAGCATGGCGGTGGATACTAACGGGGTTATTGCTGGCCTGTACCTGGGCGGCGCTGCCGGCCCGTGCGGCCGGCGCCAATGACGTGGTCGGCATGGTGCTCGATGTGCAGGGCGCGGGCGAGGTCTTGCAAAAGGACCGTGACAACAAGGACGTGGTCAGCAAGTTGCAATTGCTCGGTTACGTCAAGGCGGGCGCGAAAATCAAACTCGATGCCGCCAGCAAGGCGTCCGTGTCGCACTATGGCGCGAAACTGATTTATCAAATGACCGGGCCGGTCATGGCGGAAGTCAGCGGCGATGGCTTGAAAATCATCAGCGGCAAGGCGCCCGTCACCCGCTCGCTGGCGGAAAAAATCGTGCAGGCGGCGGTCAATCCGAACCTGGGCGCGGCCGCGTTCAAGATGCGGGCGCTGGGCCAGGATATCGCCATGCTGTCGCCATCGAACCGCAGCAAGCAGGTATCGTCCCGTCCCCGCTTCCAGTGGGGCGCGCCGGAACCGGGCAGCTTCCAGGTCACGGTGACGGAATTGCCCGATACCGTGGTGCAGCGCGCCACCGTGGATGGCATGGCGTGGGAATTGCCCGCTGGCGTCAAACTGGTGCAGGGCAAGGATTACCGCTGGAGTGTCAGTGGCACGGCGCCGGATGGGCAGCCGCGCAGCGCGTCGGCGGATTTCTCCATCGCGACCCAGGCCGAAGCGGACAGTGTGCTGGGCTTGCGCCCGCCCGCCAGCGCGGCGGTCGAGGAATGGGTGCTGTATGTGGTGATCCTGCGTGACCGCGGCATGGTGGACGAGGCGCGCGATGTGTGGCGCATCGTTGCCAGCCAGCGTCCGGATTTAAGCAGCGCCAATCCGCTGGCGCGCTGACACACGGGCGAGGGGGCGGACGGATGGAATTCACGGGCAGCAGTGTCGGCAGCGGCATGCGCAAGACCGGCGCGGTGCTGGGATTGCTGGTGGCCGCCGCGATAGCGGCGCTGTCGATGCTGGCCGCGCCGCTGGTGGACACCCGCCTGCTCGACACCCAGTTCGAATTCAACCGCCGCTATTTCCCGCAACCGGTCGCCAATGATGTGGTGCTGGTCGGTATCGATGAAGCGTTCCTCGATACCGTGGAAGAACCGCTGACCCTGAGCCACCGCTACCTGGCGGAATTCCTGGGGGCGGCCAGTGACGCGGGCGCCACCGTGATCGGGCTGGACCTGGTGTTGCCGGAAAAGCGTTTTGATACGCTGGTCTCGGTGCGCAATCCGGACATGGATTTCCACCGCACCTTGTTAGCGGGCCTATTGCGCACCCTGCCCAACACCAAGCTGGTGCTGGCCAAGGTGTGGGATTTCCAGCGCGGCCATTACCGCGATATCCACATCGATTACGCGGCCGTGCTGTCGTCGCAGCAAGAGCCGCAAGCCCTGGCGTCGGCGCTGTTTTGCAGCGACGACGATGCGCGGGTGCGGCGCTATCCCGACCCGGGCTGGAATTGCCTGCCTGATCGCAGTCCCCACACGCTGTCCAGTGAAATGGCCGCCGCGATGGGCGTGCGGGGCGAATGGCGGGGGCTGATCAATTACCAGATCGGCGCGGAATTCCATTACCTGCCGCTGGGCGAAGTACTGCAGCTGGCGCGCGACGGCAATACCGAGCGCTTGCGCGCCATCTTCGACAAGCGCGCCGTGCTGATGGGAACCGTGCAGGACGACACCGACCTCGTCAACTTGCCGGTGGCGCTGGCGGGGTGGCGGCCCGGCGTCACACGCCAGCCCGGTGTGCTGGCCCATGCGCAAGCCGTGCGCAGCATGCTGAACCAGGGCATGGTGCAACCGGTGTCGCCCGGGCTGCAGGGATTGATGGCGCTGATTGGCGCGCTGTTCTGGTTCCATCCGGCGGTGGCGCGCAAGCTGATTTTGGCGGCGATCGTGTCGGCCGGCTTGCTGGCGGCCAGCGCCGTGTGGCTGCGGTCGGGCTGGTGGGCTACGCCCGGCGCGGCGCTGCTGGCCATGTGGTTTGCCGCGCTGGCGCGTTCCGCGTGGCAGGCGTGGCGCAATTTCCGTGAAAAGCAGCGGCTGCGCCGCAGTTTCTCCGGGTATGTCAGTCCCCACGTAATGCAGCAAATCATGAGCGGCGACCTCGATGCGGGCCGGCGCGGCGTGAAGACCGAAGTCTGTGTGCTGTTTTCCGATATCCGCAATTTCACCGCCATGAGCGAACGCATGGAAGCGGAACAGGTGGTGTCCTTATTGAACCGTTATTTTGCGCGGATCACCGCAATGGTGCACCGGCATGGCGGCACCGTCGATAAATTCATCGGCGACGGCATGATGGCCTTTTTTGGTGCACCGAATGTCTTGCCCAGCCCGGAGAAAGCGGGCCTGGAAGCGGCGCGCGACATGCTGGCGGAGTTGGCGGCGCTGAACCGGGAGCTCGAGGAAGAGGGCTGGCCGCCACTGGCAATGGGCATTGGCTTGCACAGCGGGCCGGCCGTGATCGGCTATATCGGTTCCAGCGACCGCCATGAATACACGGCGATTGGCGACACCGTCAATGTGGCGTCACGGCTGGAAGGCATGTGCAAGCAGTTCGGCTTTCCCGTGGTGTGTTCGGGGGAAGTGGCGCAGCGGGTGGGGTTGCCGGAATTTTTATTACCGCAGGGCGAACATGCGCTGAAAGGGCACAGCGCGGTGGCGATCTATGGCTGGGATCCGTTGCAAGCGCCGTCGTGACGCGGGCATGGCGGGTTTATAAAACCCGCCCTACGCAGCCAAGCCGGTGTGCATCTCAGGGGCCCGGGGCTGCAAACTTGTAGGGCGGCTTTTACAAAGCCGCCAAGCGGACCCGTGCCGCTATTTCAGTCCTTATCCGCCGCAAACTTCGCTTCCAGCTCCGCCAGCCGCGTTTCCAGCGCTTCCAGCTTGGCGCGGGTCTTGGCCAAGACTTGCGCCTGTACATCAAATTCTTCCCGCGTCACCAGGTCCAGCTTGGCAAGGCCCTGGGTCATCATGGCTTTGACATTCTTTTCGATGTCCTTGGCAGGCGAATTTTCAATTGCCTGGTTGATCTTGCTTTGCATGTCATTGAAAAAGCTGTTCATGTCCATGGGTGGTTCCTTGATCTTTTTGAAATGTCTCTAAAAACGCACCAACGTGGTGCGTTACAACCTTACTATGCAACGACATGGTGCAACGGCATGGTGCAAACGCACCAACTATATAGGTCGAACACTAGTGACTATACGGTAGCCGCTTCATCACGGTGCCTGTCCGGTGCGCTGGCACGCATTCTGCTAAAGAGGTAGTGAACGTTTAGGCTCAGCCTGGATTTTAAACCGCAATAGCTCATCAAGTTCAATCTAAAGGATATCGCTATGAAATACATGACCAAGCCCTCGTCTGTAGCAGCCGCAGTTGCCCTGGCGGTTGCCGCAATGGGTGCAGGACTGGCGCATGCAGAAGAAGCCAAGCCGGATCACGAGGTGTCCTACAATGCAGCGGTCACCACCGACTACCGCTATCGCGGCATTTCCCAAACGCGCCTGAAGCCTGCCCTGCAGGCGGGCGCTGATTACGTGAACAACCCGACTGGCCTGTATGTGGGGACGTGGGCCTCGTCCATCAAGTGGATCAAGGACGGCGGCGGCGACACCAATCTCGAATGGGATATCTACGGCGGCAAACGCGGTGAAATCGCCCCGGGCGTCAGCTACGACGTCGGCGGCCTGTACTACTTCTACCCATCCAACGGCCTGAAGCCAAGCGCCAACACGTTTGAACTGTATGGCCAGATCGGCTACGGCCCTGCCACGCTGAAGTATTCGTCGTCGACCACCAACCTGTTCGGCTTTGCCAACAGCAAGCACTCCGGTTACCTGGATGCGCAGGTCAACCAGGAAATCGCGGCAGGCCTCGTGCTGAACTTGCACGTGGGTCACCAGAAAGTCAGCCATAACAGCGCCGCCAGCTACACCGACTACAAAATCGGCGTGACCAAGGACTTTGGCGTTGCCAGCGTGTCGCTGGCCGTGGTCAAGGCGAATACCGATGCATACGTGGGCGCGGGCGGCAAGGACCTGGCGAAAACCGGCGCCGTGCTGACTGTTTCCAAAGTCTTCTGATAGCGAGGCATTCCATGAAACTGATTACCGCAATTATTAAACCCTTCAAGCTGGACGAAGTCCGCGAAGCCCTGTCGGCCATCAATGTCCAGGGTATCACCGTGACCGAAGTGAAGGGCTTCGGCCGTCAGAAGGGCCACACTGAACTGTACCGTGGCGCCGAGTACGTGGTGGACTTCCTGCCAAAAACCAAAATCGAAGCGGCGGTGGATGACGCCGTGGTCGAGCAAGCCATCGAAGCCATTGAAAAAGCCGCACGCACCGGCAAGATCGGTGACGGCAAGATCTTCGTGTACAACCTGGAACAGGTGGTCCGTATTCGTACCGGCGAGACCGGCAACGACGCACTCTGATGCAATTAAATTGGGGATGATAGCCATGAAAAAAACCATAACGAAAATGCTGGCCGGGGCGGCGATGCTGTTCGCCTTCGGCGCTGCGCTACCGGTGCACGCGCAGGATGCCAAACCTGCTGAAACCGCGGTGGCTTCCGCCGCCGCCGCCGCGCCAAGCGCGGCGCCTGCCCCTGAAGCGGCAGCACCGGCGCCTGCCGCCGCCGCAGCAGCAGCACCTGCCGAAGCCCCTGCCGCACCGGCGCCGGTCGCCAACAAGGGCGACACCGCGTGGATGTTTGTCGCGACCCTGCTGGTGATCCTGATGACGATCCCTGGCCTGGCCCTGTTCTACGGCGGTCTGGTGCGCGCCAAGAACATGCTGTCGGTGCTGCTGCAAGTGTTCTTCATCTTTGCCCTGATCATTACGCTGTGGTGCCTGTACGGCTACTCGCTGGCCTTCACCGAAGGCGGCGCGTTCTACGGCAAATTCGACCGCCTGTTCCTGAACGGCATCTGGGATCCGGTCAAAGCCACCTTCAGCGTTGCCGCCACCTTCAGCAAAGGCGTGGTGATTCCTGAATTTATCTTCGTCGCGTTCCAGGGCACCTTTGCCGCCATTACCTGCGGCCTGATCGTCGGCGCCTTCGCCGAGCGTGCGAAATTCTCCGCCGTGGTGGCCTTCATCGTGGTGTGGTTCACCTTTGCTTACCTGCCGATCGCCCACATGGTCTGGTTCTGGACCGGTCCTGACGCGATCAAGGATGCGGCAACCCTGGCCACCGAATCGGCCAAAGCCGGCTTCATCTGGCAAAAAGGCGCGCTGGACTTCGCCGGCGGCACCGTGGTGCACATTAACGCCGCCGTGGCCGGCCTGGTCGGCGCGATCATGATTGGCAAACGTGTTGGTTATGGCCGCGAATCGATGGCGCCGCACTCGCTGACGATGACCATGGTGGGCGCGTCGCTGCTGTGGGTGGGCTGGTTTGGTTTCAATGCCGGTTCGGCGCTGGAAGCTGGCGACGTGGCCGCACTGGCCTTCGTCAACACCCTGCTGGCAACCGCTGCCGCGACCGTGTCGTGGGTGGTGGGCGAGTGGATCATGAAAGGCAAGCCTTCGATGCTGGGCGGCGCGTCCGGCGCGGTGGCCGGTCTGGTGGCCATCACCCCGGCAGCCGGTTATGTCGGCCCGATGGGCGGCCTGGCCATGGGCCTGCTGGCTGGCGTGATCTGCCTGTGGGGCGTGAACGGCCTGAAACGCCTGATCGGCGCGGATGATTCGCTGGACGTGTTCGGCGTGCATGGCGTGGGCGGTATCCTGGGTGCGTTGCTGACCGGCGTGTTTGCTTCGCCATCGCTGGGCGGCCAGGGCATCTTCGACTACGTGACCAACAAGATGTCGGCCGATGCATACTCGATCAGCTCGCAAGTGATGACCCAGGCTACCGCCGTTGGCATCACCATCCTGTGGTCGGCTGTGGTTTCCGTGATCGCCTACAAACTGGTGGACATCGTGATCGGCCTGCGTGTACCGGAAGAAGAAGAGCGCGAAGGCCTCGATATCACCAGCCATGGTGAGCAGGCATACCATTCCTGATTCTTGCGGTTTTAGTAAGAGGGCGCCCGAGAGGGCGCCTTTTTGCATTTCAAGCCTTTAAATTGCCACTTTTGCCCCGATTTGGTGAGTTTGCACGGTAATATAAGACTGTTTTTCTACAGTTGTTAAGGAAGCAACCATGGTCCCCCACCTCGTCACGGCCCTGACTGGGCCGCTGCTCGACCTCGAAGAAAAGATCATCGCCGCCACGCCGGCCATCGAACGCTGGTTCCGCCTGGAATGGCAGGAACATACGCCGCCGTTCTATTGTTCCGTTGATTTGCGCAATGCCGGCTACAAGCTGGCGCCGGTCGATACCAACCTGTTCCCGGCCGGGTTTAACTACCTGGCGACGGAAATGCTGCCGCTGTCGGTGCAAGCCGCGATGGCGGCCATCGACAAATATTGCCCGGACGCGCGCAATCTGCTGTTGATCCCCGAGGTCAAGGACCGCCACCCGCGCTACCTGGAAAATATCGCGCGCCTGATGCAAATCTTCCGCCAGACCGGGCTGCATGTGCGCCTGGGCTCGCTGTCGCCGGAAATTACCCAACCCACGCCGCTGGCGCTGCAAGACGGCAATATGCTGGTGATCGAGCCGCTGGTGCGTTCGCCCAATGGCCGCCGCCTGGGCCTGAAAGATTTCGATCCGTGCACCATCCTGATCAACAATGATTTGTCGGCCGGGATCCCCGATATCCTGCAAAACATCCACGAACAGAGTTTATTGCCGCCGCTGCACGCGGGCTGGGCGCTGCGCCGCAAGAGCAACCACCTGACCGCGTATGACGAAGTGGTGAAGAAATTCGGCAAGATGATCGGTGTCGATCCATGGATGCTGAACCCGTTCCACGCCAAATGCGGCGAAGTGGATGTGCACAGCGGCGACGGCCTCGATTGCCTGGCCACCAATGTCGATGCGCTGCTGGCGAAAATCCGCAAGAAGTACAAGGAATACGGCATCAAGGACCAGAAGCCGTTTGTCATCATCAAGCCCGATGCCGGCACCTATGGCAAAGGCATCATTTCCGTGCGCGATGCGGCGGAGTTGAAGGAATTGACGGCCGCGCAGCGTGAGCGCATGTCGATCATCAAGGATGGCAAAGTGGTGTCGGACCTGAACGTGCAGGAAGGCGTGCCGACCTTTGAAAGCATGAAGGATTCCGTGGCGGAGCCGGTGGTGTACATGATTGACCGCTACGTGGTGGGCGGCTTCTACCGGGTGCACGCCGAGCGCGGCGTCGAGCAGAATTTGAATGCGCCCGGTTCGCAATACATGCCGCTGGCGTTCGCGCAGCAGCACGCGGTGCCGGACGTGAAAGCCAAGCCGGGCACGGCGGCGCCGAACCGCTTTTATGTCTATGGCGTGGTGGCGCGCCTGGCCTTGCTGGCGGCGTCGCTGGAAATGGAGCGGACCGACCCGAATCCGGAAGTATATTAAAAACTGGGTGCCGGGCCTTCAGGCCGGGCATCCACATTTTAGAATGGGTGCCGGGCACGTCCGATGCGATCAGGCGAAGTCGGCTAAAATCGAACCATTCCCTCTCTAGAACGCCACCATGAAAATAGCTTTCCTTGCCGATCCGCTGACCAGTTTTAAAACCTACAAGGATTCGACCTACGCCATGATGGCGGAGGCGGCGCGGCGCGGCCATGAAATCTATGCGTTCGAGCAGCACGACATGGCGTTGCAGGAAGGCGTGGTCACGGCCCGCGTGGCCAAAATCACCCTGACCGGCGATGGCGATGACTGGTACCGCGCCACCGACGTGCACGAGTCGCGCCTCGACGCGTTCGACGCCGTCATCCAGCGCAAAGACCCGCCGTTCGACATGGAATACGTGTACGGCACGTATCTGCTGCAATTGGCGGAGCAGCAGGGCGCGCGCGTGTTCAACAAACCGTCCGCGATCCGTGATCACAACGAAAAATTGTCGATTGCGCAATTCTCGCAATACACCGCGCCGACCCTGGTCAGTTCGTCGGAACAGCGGTTGCGGGAGTTCCACCGCCAGCACCAGGATGTGATTTTCAAGCCGCTGGACGGCATGGGCGGCGCCGGCATTTTCCGCGTCAAGGACGATGGCCTGAACCTGGGCTCGATTATTGAAACGCTGACCGGCAATGGCGTGCGCACCATTATGGCGCAGCGCTATATCCCGGACATCGTCAAAGGCGACAAACGCATCTTGCTGATCGATGGCAAACCGGTACCGTTTGCCCTCGCGCGCATTCCGCAGGCCGGCGAAGTGCGGGGCAACCTGGCGGCCGGCGGCACCGGCGTGGCACAGCCACTGTCGCCCCGTGACCGCGAAATTGCCGAAAGCCTGGGCCCGGTACTGGCGGCCCGTGGTTTGTTGCTGGTAGGATTGGATGTCATTGGTGAAAACTTGACAGAAGTGAATGTCACCAGCCCGACCTGCTTCCAGGAAATTACGCAGCAAACCGGCTTCCAGGTGGCGGCCATGTTTATCGATGCGGTCGAAGCACGGGCGGCGGAAGCCAGGGTGTAAGCATGGTTGGCATCTTGTTAATGACGCATGCGCCATTGGGCCAGGCTTTTATCACGGCGTGCAACCACGTGTTCCGCGCCGAGACCGACGCGCTGGAAGCCATCGACGTGATTGCGGACCAGGATTTGAATGAAGTACAGGCGCTGGCGCAGGCTGCCATCAAGCGTCTCGACAGTGGCGACGGTGTGCTGGTGATCACCGATATCAAAGGCGGCACCCCCGCCAATTGCTGCAACAAGCTGGCCGATGCCGGCCGCGTGGAAGTGATTGCCGGTATCAGCCTGCCAATGCTGTTGCGTGCGATCACGTACCGCCGCGACACGCTGGATGTGGTGGTTGAAATGGCCTTGGCTGGCGCGCAAAACGGCGCGGTGCGGGTCGATAACCGTATCCGCGTGGTGTAAATAAACCGAGAACCCATATGATCCAGCAAGAACTCGAAATCATTAACAAGCTGGGCCTGCATGCACGGGCCTCCGCCAAGTTCACCCAGCTGGCGGCCAAGTACAAAAGCGACGTTTTCCTGACCCGCAATGCGCGCCGCATCAACGCCAAGTCGATCATGGGCGTGATGATGCTGGCGGCCGGCAAAGGCGCCAAAGTGGTGCTGGAAGCGGATGGCCCCGATGAGCAGGATTGCATCACCGCGCTGACGGCGCTGGTCAATGACAAGTTCGGTGAAGGCGAGTAATGCCGGATGACCGCCGCCCACACAAAATACTGAAAAACATGGCGTCGTTCTCCCTCCACGGTATCCCGGTTTCACGCGGCATCGCGATCGGCCGCGCCCATTTGCTGGCACCGGCCGCACTGGACGTCAAACATTACCTGGTGCAGGAAGAGCACCTGGAAGCGGAAGTCACGCGCCTGCGCGAAGCGCTGGCCACCGTGCACCGCGAACTGCAAACCTTGTGGAATGACTTGCCGAAGGATGCCCCGACCGAGTTAGGCGCATTCATCGACGTGCATGCACTGATCCTGTCGGACCCGATGATTTCGGAAGCGCCGCTCGATATCATCCGCACCCGTCACTACAACGCGGAATGGGCGCTGCTGACACAGATCGATGAACTGTCGGCGCAATTCGACGAGATTGAAGACCCGTACCTGCGCGAACGCAAGGCCGACATCCAGCAGGTGGCCGAGCGGGTATTGAAAGTATTGATGGGCAGCGAACCGCTGCCGGTGAAGCCCGGCGACGATCCGGATGGCTTCCAGGCGCAAATGGTCGTGGTGGCGCACGATATTTCGCCGGCCGACATGCTGAAGTTCCGCGACCGTTCCTTCATTGGCTTCATTACCGATGTGGGCGGCCAGAACTCGCACACGGCCATCGTGGCGCGCAGCCTCGATATTCCGGCCGCGGTCGGCATGTCGCAAGCCTCGACCCTGATCGAGCAGGATGACTGGATCATCATCGATGGCGACACGGGTGTCGTGATTGCCAACCCCAGCGCGCTGGTGCTGGAACAATACCGCGAGCGCCAGTTGCAGCAGCAGCGCGCCCGCAAAAAACTGCAAAAGCTGAAGAAGACGGCTTCCGTCACCAAGGACGGCACCGCCATTACGCTGCTGGCCAACATCGAATTGCCGGAAGATTGCGAAGCGGCGATGGATGCGGGCGCCCATGGCGTCGGCCTGTTCCGTTCCGAATTCCTGTTCATGGGCCGCGCCGCCGCGATTCCGTCGGAAGACGAGCAATTCGAGCAATATCGCAAAGCCGTTGAAATGATGAAGGGCCGGGTGGTCACCATCCGCACCCTGGACTTGGGGGCGGACAAGCCGCTGGACCAGGCCGACCACACGGCGCTGAACCCGGCGCTGGGCTTGCGGGCGATCCGCTATTGCCTGGCCGAGCCGCAACTGTTCCTGTCGCAACTGCGCGCGATCCTGCGCGCATCGCACTATGGCAAGGTGCGCATCCTGATCCCGATGCTGGCCCATGCGTTCGAGATCGACCAGGCGTTGGCCATGATCGAACAGGCCAAGGGGCAATTGCGCGACGCCGGCATCCCGTACGATGCGTCGGTGGAAGTGGGCGCCATGATTGAAATCCCGGCCGCGGCCCTGTCGCTGCCGATGTTCGTCAAGCGCATGGACTTCCTGTCGATCGGCACTAACGACCTGATCCAATATACGCTAGCAATCGACCGGGTTGATTATGAAGTGGCGCACCTTTACAATCCCCTCCATCCCGCCGTGCTCCAGCTCATCGCCATGACCATCGCTGCCGGCCACAAAGCCGGCATCGACGTGGCTGTCTGCGGTGAAATGGCAGGCGACGTCAAGCTGACGCGCCTGCTGCTGGGCATGGGACTGCGCGAATTTTCCATGCATCCGGCGCAGCTCCTGGCGGTCAAGCAGGAAATCCTGAACAGCGACCTCGGCCTCATCATGCCGCAGACGCGCAAGATCCTGCGCGCGGTGGAGCCGAACGCCATCGCGGATGCCGTACAGGCATTGCAAGCTCTATAAGAGATTGTTCACAAATTGTGCGGGACCTATCATTAAGGGCCCGCATTGATTCAATGGCCCGTGGGGCCACGCAGTAATTTTCTGAAATCCCATGCCTTCGATAGGAATCGTATCGCCGAAAACCATGCATTTTTCGGAGCCGCTGCAACTGCAGAGCGGTGCGCAGTTGCGCGACTATATGCTGATGTATGAAACCTATGGCACCTTGAACGCGGACAAATCCAATGCCGTGCTGGTGTGCCATGCCCTGAACGCGTCCCACCACGTGGCCGGCGTCTATGCCGACCAGCCGAACAACGTGGGCTGGTGGGACAATATGGTGGGACCGGGCAAGCCGCTCGACACCGACAAGTTCTTCGTTATCGGGATCAACAATCCCGGTTCGTGCTTCGGCTCCACCGGCCCGATGCACACCAATCCCGACACCGGCAAACCGTATGGCGCCGCCTTCCCCGTGGTGACGGTGGAAGACTGGGTCAATGCCCAGGCGCGCCTGGCTGACCAGCTGGGCATTGCCCAATTTGCCGCCGTCATGGGCGGTTCGCTGGGCGGCATGCAGGCGCTGGCCTGGTCCATCATGTTCCCGGACCGCTTGCGGCACTGCCTGGTGATTGCCTCGACGCCGAAACTGTCGACGCAAAATATCGCGTTCAACGACGTGGCGCGGCAGTCGATCCTGACTGACCCGGATTACCACGGCGGCGACTTTTACGAACATGGCGTGGTGCCGAAAAACGGCTTGAAAGTCGCGCGCATGATCGGCCACATCACGTACCTGTCGGATGATTCGATGGGCGAGAAATTCGGCCGCAAGCTGCGCGATGCGGAGGCGGACGGCGCCTATAAATTCGGCTTCGGCGTGGACTTTGAAATCGAATCGTATCTGCGCTACCAGGGCGACAAATTCTCGTCGTACTTCGACGCCAACACGTATTTGCTGATCACCAAGGCGCTCGACTACTTCGACCCGGCGCGCCACCACGGCGGCGACCTGGCCAAGGCGCTGGCCGGTACCAAGGCGGAATTCTTCCTGGCGTCGTTCACCACCGACTGGCGTTTCTCGCCGGAGCGTTCGCGTGAAATCGTCGATGCGCTGATCGCCAACCGCCGCCAGGTCACGTACGCGGAAATCGATGCGCCGCACGGCCACGATGCCTTCCTGCTGGAAGATGCGCGCTACATGAACATGGTGCGCGCGTATTACAACCGCGTTTGGAAGGGGATCTGAATGACGCTGACATTTGAAGATTTGAGCAGCGCGCGCCCGGACCTGGCGTTTATCGCGCACTGGGTCAAACCGGGCTCCCATGTGCTGGACGTCGGCTGTGGCGATGGCGTCATGATGGAATACCTGCAGGCGGGCAAGCAGTGCACCGGCTACGGCATTGAAATTGCCGACGACAAGGTGCTGGCCAGCACCCAGCGCGGGGTGCGCGTGATCCAGCAAGATATGGAAAACGGCCTGGGCCTGTTCCGCGACAACTCGTTCGATACGGTGCTGTGCCTGTCGTCGCTGCAGATGATGAAGCAGGTTGAAGAACTGTTGCGCGACATCGTCCGCGTTGGCAAGGAAGTCATCGTATCGTTCCCGAACTTCGCTTACTGGCCGCACCGCATGGCCTTGCTCAAGGGCCGCATGCCGGTCTCGAAGACGCTGCCATACCAGTGGTATGACACGCCGAACGTGCGCTGCGCCACCATCAACGATTTCCGCGAACTGGCGGAAGAAGTGGGGCTGGACGTGGTGGAGTGCGTGGCGCTGGCCGAAGGCAAGATCGTTGAACTGTTGCCGAACCTGCGCGGCGAACTGGCCGTGTTCAGGCTGCGCAAGAAAGCGGTGAATTAATATGGCGGAGGGCGGGCGCGCGTCAATTAGCCAATTCGTGAATGGCCGCATGTTGGCCATTCTGTTTTTTGGCTTCAGTTCCGGCCTGCCGCTGTACACACTGCTATCACTGACACAAGCCTGGCTGTCCAAGTCCGGCATGAACTTGAAGACCTTGGGGTTATTCTCGGTCGTCATGTTCTCTTATACGTTCAAATTCCTGTGGTCGCCGCTGATGGACCGCTATGCGTTGCCACTGGGCCGCCGGCGTGGCTGGATGGCGCTGACGCAGTTGCTGCTGTTCCTGCTGATGGGCGTAATGGGTTTCCTGGATCCAGTCGGACAGGTGGGCTTGGTCGCTGCGTGCGTGGCAGTGGTGGCCTTCGTCTCGGCCAGTCAGGACGTGGTGATCGACGCTTATCGCCGTGAAGTACTGGAAGATAACCAGCAAGGACTGGGCGCCGCCGCTCACGTCAGTGCGTACAAAGTCGCCCAGTTGATACCTGGTTCGTTAGGCTTGATATTGGCGGACACTTATCCATGGGCCACCGTGTTCTGGATCGTGGCGGCGTTTATGTTGCCGGGACTGGTGTGCACCTTGCTGGTCAAGGAGCCGAAAGTCTATGGCGACCCGCCGAAAAACCTGCAACAAGCCATCATTATGCCATTCCGCGAATTCATCGAGCGCGATGGCTGGCGCAAGGCGCTATGGATCGTGGCCTTCATCCTGCTGTACAAGATTGGCGATTCGATGGCCACGGCGCTGGCCACCAAGTTCTTCCTCGACCTGGGTTTCACGACGACCGAGATCGGCTTGGCGGCCAACGCCACCGTGCTGTGGGCCAGCATCGTCGGCGGGATTGTGGGCGGCGTGTGGATGGTCAAACTCGGCATTAACCGTGCATTATGGGTGTTTGGTGTGCTGCAGGCGCTGGCCATCCTGGGCTTTGCGTGGCTGGCAAGGGCCGGCCATGATCCGGTGCTGCTAGCCGCCGTCTACGGCTTCGAAGCGTTCACCAGCACCGGCCTGGGCACCGCCGCACTGGTGGCGTTTATATCGCGCTGCACCGACCCGCGTTACACTGCCACCCAGTTCGCGCTGTTTTCCAGCCTGGCCGCCGTGCCGCGCACGTTCATCAATGCGTCAGTCGGCTATATCGTGACGGAAACCGGCTGGTTTAACTTCTTTATTATTTGCTTCATCCTGGCATTCCCCGCCATGATGATGTTGCCCAAAATTGCACCATGGAATTCAAACAAATGAAACCGCTGAAACTGACCCTGGCCGCACTGGCGCTGGCGGTCAGCGCCACCACCGTTGCCTCGCCTCAAAATGGCGAACCGGATGGCATCCCTGTCGATAGCCTGTCGAAATTCCGCGGCATTGCCGGCGACGCCGCCGCCTTTGACGCGCAATCGAAGCAGCAGTATTTGCAGTTGATGAGCGAAGCGCAGCAAAAAGGCGCGCTGATGCCGGATTCCGATCCGCAAGTGCAGCGCCTGCGCAATATCGCGCGCCGCATCGTGCCGTTTGCCCCGCGCTGGAACCCGGAAGCGGCCAAATGGAACTGGCAAGTCAATTTGCTCAATGCGCCCACTGTCAATGCGTTTTGCATGCCGGGCGGCCGCATCGCGTTTTATTCGGGCATCCTGTCCAAGCTGAATTTGACGGACGATGAAGTGGCGATGGTGATGGGCCATGAAATCGCCCATGCGCTGCGAGAGCATGCGCGCGAACAGGCGGGTAAAACCACGGCCACCGGCATCTTTGGACGCCTGGTCGGCGCTGGCGCCGCCGCCTATTTCGGCGTTGATCCCCGCCTGGGGGAGCTGGGTGGCAATCTCGCCACGAAAGCCGCCTCGCTGAAATTCTCGCGCGACGATGAGCGCGACGCCGACCTGGTGGGCATGGATATCGCCGCCCGCGCCGGCTACGATCCGCGCGCCGGCCGCGTGCTGTGGGAAAAGATGGGCACGCAAAGCAAGGGCGCGCCACCGGCCTTCCTGTCGACCCACCCGGCCGGCAAGGAGCGTATCGAGCGCATGGAAAAGGCGCTGCCGCTGGTGTTGCCGGTGTTTGCCCGCACCAAGGGCGTGGCGGAAAGCCAGTTGCCGGCATACCGTACGTTGCCGGTGCCGGGCGCAAACCAAGCTGTCAAATAACATGCCCCGCCCGCGCGCGCGGGAACAGACGCCGCTGCCGATCCGCGACGGCGTTGCTCCCAGCTACCTGTGGCTGCCGGAAGGGCAGTGGCCGGACATGCTGGCCTTCCTGGTCGCGTATTATCCGGCCGTCTCGGAAGCCGCGTGGCGCGAGCGCATGGCCAAGGGCGAAGTGGTCGACAGCGACGGCGCGCCGTTGACGCCGCAGTCGCGCTACCGGCGCGGCATGCGCATCTTTTATTACCGCGAACTGGAACAAGCGGAAACGCCGATCCCGTTCGAGGAAGAAATCCTGTTCCAGGATGAGCACCTGGTGGTGGTCGACAAACCCCACTTCCTGCCCACGATCCCGTCCGGGCGTTTTTTGCACGAAACCTTGCTGGTGCGGTTGCGCAAAAAGCTGGGCATCGACGACTTGACGCCGATCCACCGGCTCGACCGGGAAACCGCCGGCGTGGTGATTTTCTCGTCGAATATCGCCAGCCGGGGGCGCTACCAGTCGATGTTCCAGCAACGCGTGGTGCAAAAGGAATATGAAGCGCTGGCGCCCCGGTTGCACGGTGTCGAATTCCCGTTCACCTATCGCAGCCGGATGGTCGATGGCGACAAATTCTTTGTCATGAAGGAAGCGCCGGGCGAGCCGAATTCGGAAACCGTCATCGACGTGATTGAACACCGGCCCGATGGCCATACGCTGTACCGCCTGTGGCCGCACACGGGACGCCAGCACCAGTTGCGGCTGCACCTGGCGTCGCTGGGCATCCCCATCGTCAATGATGCGTTTTATCCGGTCGCCCTGCCATGCAAGCAGGATGACGTCTCGTCGCCGCTAAAACTGCTGGCGCGCGCCATCAGTTTCGCCGACCCGCTGACGGACGAGATACGGCGCTTTGAAAGCCGCCGTACCTTGTAATGCACTTAGCTGGACAAGTTGCTCCAGTCGATCACGATGTCGGAGTCGACAATAAACGTGACACTGTGGTCGGACTTCAGCTGGTACTTGTTGTAGCCCAGGATTTGCAGCCACGTCGCCGATTCCCATAGCGAAGCATCCGCATAGATCGTGTCGGAGCTGTTGCCTTCGAAGCGGATCGAATCCGTGTCCGACATGGTCTGGATCGCCGCGCTGGTGATGGTCAGTTTATTGTTGGCGCCGAGGTCGATTCTTTCCATGTGGGTCAGGTTCGACGTCAGGTTTGCCAGGATCAGCGTCTGGCCGGACACATTGAAGACCACCTCGTCGGTGCCATCCGTGCCGCCGTCGTACGTGCCGCTCAAGGTGCCGGCCAGGCTGGTATTGAACTCGAAGGTGTCGCTGCCATTGCCGCCGGAGATCGTGCTGCCCAGCGTGCCGATCCTGAATTCGTCGCTGCCGTCCTCGCCCCACACATTGGCGCTGCTGACGCTGATCGTGATGGTGTCGGCGCCGCCGCCGGAATAGACGGCACTGCCCGCGGCGCTGATCGTAATGGTGTTGCCATCGCCGCCAGACGTCACGGTGTTATTGGTGCCGGTAATCGTCACGGTGTTGGAGCCTGAGCCGATTTCCACGTCATTGTCCGTGCCGGTAATGGTCACGATATCGTTGCCGTCGCCCATGTCGATGTCATTGGCGTCGCCGTTAACTTCAATTGTGTCGGCATCCTCGCCGGCAGTCACTTCATTGCTGTCGCCATCGATCGTGATGTCGTTGCCGCCGCTGCCGCCATCGACGTCGTTGACGGAGCCGGTGATGGTGATGATGTCGGCGCCATAGCTGCCGGACACGGTATTGTGGGCGCCGGAAATCGTGATGATGTCGTCGTAACTGCCTGCATTGACCAGGTTGCTGGCGCCGTTGACGTTGATGGTGTCGCTGCCGTCGCCGCCATACACGTCGTTGCCCGTGCTACCGCTCTGGATGTTGACCGCGTCGTTGCCGTCACCGGCATACACCTTGTTGTCCGTGCCGCTGATGTCGATCGTGTCATTGCCATACAGCGTGTACAGCAGCTTGCTGCCGGTGGCCGTGTGGTTACCGCCATAGCCGTCGCCCAGGTAGACCGTATAGGCTGGCTCGTCGTCACGGGAACCGAGGTTGCCGGCATAATCCGAGGCGCGCAAGCCGATCTCGCCGCCCTCGGCAAGGGCGACGCTGTTGATTTCCCACGAGCCGGCCGTGGTGCTATCCGCTTTTTTCCACGTGGTGCCGTTCGTGGTGTATTCAATGAATTCTTCATCCGCGTTGAATTCGCCCTCCAGGTCACCGACGATGGAGGTGATCAGGGTGCCGAGGCCCAGGCCGAAGAAGAACGGGAATTCGTCCAGGTCCACGTAGCCGATCGGGACTTCGGTATCGATGGTCCAGTCATCGGCCAGTACCGCGGACGTACTTGCATAACCCGCCACCGTGTATTGCCGGACCTGGATGTCGCCGGCGGCATAGTCGCCGTCGTCCAATGTGATCTCGTGGGTGGAGTCGTTGGTTTCCACGGTGGTCCAGTCGCCGGTGGTGCTCAGCCGGTATTGCAGGTATGGCGCCGTGATGCCGGAAATCGTCAGTGTCTGGTTGTTCGTGATGTGGTCGTTGTCAGTGCCGCTGTGGCTGGCGTAGGTCGATTCCGTCAACGACAGGGTCACTGCCGACGGCACGGCCGGGGTTCCCGTGGCAAAGGTCAGCAGCGAGGTGCCAATCGAGACGCTGTTGCCGGCCAGGTCCATCAGCGGCGCGTTGTACACGGCAACGCCGTAACTGTCACCGTATTGCAGGGCGCCCGACAGCGACAAGGTCACCGTATGCGTGGTGCTGTTATAGCTGCCGGTATTGCCGCTGAGTGCTTCAAACACGATTGTACGGATATCCGACACATTGCCGCTGTTGCTGATACTGAAGCCGGTTGAAGCGCCGGCGACCAGCGCTTCATCGAATACCAGCGAAATGGTACTGGTGCCGATATCGACGCTGCTGGCGTTGGACGATGGTGTGCTCGACGCCAGCGTCGGCGCCGCCGTATCGACAGTGATGTCCAGGGTCGTGGTGCTGTTGGCGTCGGTGTTGTCGGCCTTGTCCTGCGCCCGTAATGCCAGCGTGTGGACGCCGTCCGACAATTGATTCAAGGTGACGGAAATGTTGGCGCCGGACGAACTGAAGTCGGCCGCCTGTACCGTGTAGGTATACACCACGTCATTGCCGTTGGCGGTGTCGATGATTTCCAGTTTGTCGCCCGCCGCCAGGCCGCTGGTATTGGCGATGTTGAAGGTGACGTCCGGCGTATTGTCGCTGGTGATGTTGTCGGTGCTGCTGCTGCCGCTGTCGCTGGCCGCATCCAGGTCCAGGGTTTTGTCCGCCATCGACGCAACGGTCTTATCGATGGTGATGGACAGCGCCGAACTTTGCGTTCCCGTGTTGCCGGCGGTATCGCGCGCGCGCAGCACCAGCGTATGCGTTCCTTCGCTCAATACATTTTCGTCATCGAGCGTCACACTGATGGTGCCACCATAGGCACCCAGGTCCGAACTCTGGACAGTATAGGTGGCCACGACGTCATTGTTGTTGGACGTATCCAGCACTTCGACATAATCGCCCACCGTCAGGCTGGTGCCGGACAAGTTGAACTGGATGGTCGGCGTGTCATCGTTGGTGATGTTGTCGTAGCGGGAGCCGCCCGCATCCGAGTTGGATGAGTCGCTGTCGTACGCCAGGTCAGGTGTCTTGCTGGACAGCGAGCCGGGGGCGGTGGTGTCGATCGTGTAGGCGTGAACTTCTGGGGTGCCCGTGACGCCCGATCCGTCGGTCAGCTTGACCTTGACGTAATTGTTGCCGGACAGGGTTGCACTGATGGACCACGTATGCGCGTCATTGTCGATGGTGGCGTCGTTCCACGTTTCGCCGTTATCGGTGGACACTTGGATCTTCGCGCCCATGAGGGCGTAGATGGCGCCGCCGCTGAACGAGCCGGAAATGGTTTGCGTTCCCGTATTGGTGATCAGGTCGCTGGTGGAGCTGCCAATGTCCGTTGAAAAAGCGATGGTGGACGACAGGGTCAAGGTTTGCGTGTCGTAGTTGAATGGCAGCGACACTTCCGACGATGGACCGGCATTGTTGGATGGATCCGTGATCGTCCCGGTGTTCAGGGCCACGTGGCCCTGGCCACAGGCGCCTTCGGTTGGCGTCAGGGTGGTGGTCCACGTGGTGCCGTCATCGGCGCTGGTGAACGTGCCCAGCGAGCCGCCCGAGACCGTGAAGTCCGAGGCGGTCGGCGTGTCCGTCACGGCTTCGGTGAACGTCACCGTCAGGGTCGCGGTCTGGCTCTTGACCAGCGTGATGTCGCTCAGGGTCAGCGTCGCGGACGGGGCCGTGTTATCGACCGTGAACGTAAAGCTCTTGGTTTCCGAATTGGCCACAGGGCCGGAATTGCCTGCCGTATCGTTCACGGTGGACGACGACAGGGAAACGCTGCCCGATGCGGTCGGCGTCAGGGTGGCGGTCCAGGTGCGGTTGTCGGAAGTGCTGAACGAGCCCAGGCTGGCGCCGCTGATGGCAAAGTCCTCGGCAATCAGGCCGGACACCGCTTCATTGAAGACCACCGTGACGGTGGCGGTCTGGCCGCTCAGCAGCGAAGACTTGTCAAGGCTGATGGACGTCAGGGCCGGTGCGGCCTGGTCCAGCACGTATTCGTGGCTATATTCGGCGCCGGTTGCCGTGCCATTCGACGTGCGCACTTTCAGCGTGTTGCTGGCGCTGATGGTCTGGCCGGCCAGTTCCCAGCTGGTGCCGGTCGTGCTGGCCTGGGTCCAGGTAGTGCCATTGTTCAGCGATACTTCGACATATTGACCACGGCCCAGGGCCGCCGACAAGGTGCCACTGATGACCTGCGACGTGGAGCTGGTGATGAAGTCGCCGCTGTTATAAGGGTCCGTCATGCTGACCGTGGCAATGGTGGCGGTCGGCGCGGCGTTATACGTGAAGTTGGCGGAGACCGATGTGGCGGGGCCGCTATTGCCGGCGATGTCTGTCACGGAGGACGGATCGAGCCGGACTTCGCCGCTGCTGGTGGCGCTCAGCGTGGCGGTCCACACGGTGCCATCGCTGTTGCTGGTGAGGCCGCTCATCGTGCCGCTGTATTTAAAGTCCGCCAAGGTCAGGCCGGTCACCGCTTCGCTGAACGTGATGGTGACGGTGGCCGTCTCGCCCGTCAGCAGAGCCGACTCGCTGAGCGTAATTGTGGCCGTGGGCGCGCTCTGGTCGAGCTGGTATGCCTGGCTGAATTCGGCGCCGGTTGCGCCGCTGTTCGACACGCGTGCCATCAGCGTATCGCTGCCACCGAGGGTCTGGCCGGACAGGGCCCAGCTGGTGCCGGTGAAGGACGGCAGCGCGGTCCAGCTGTCACCGCCATCGAGCGATACTTCGACAAATTCACTGGCGGAGAGCGCGGCGGAAATCGTGCCGCTGATCGTTTGCGACGCGGTATTGGTAATGAAGTCGCCGCTGGTGCCGGTATCGGCCGACAGGGCGACACTGGCAATGGTCACGGTTGGCGGCACGGCGTATTCAAAGCTGGCGCTCGATGCCGACGCCGGACCGCTGTTGCCGGCGGCATCGATCACGCTGGACGTTGCCAGTGCGATGGCGCCGCTGCCGCTGCCGGTGGTCAGCGGCGTCAGGGTGGCGGTCCAGGTGATGCTGTCGGAAGTGGTCAGCGTACCGAGCGTGCCCCCGGTGACGGTCAGGTCGGCGTTGGAAAAGTCACTGACGGCTTCGTTGAATGTGATGGTGACGGTGGCCGTCTGACCCGTGCCCAGGTCGTCATTGGACAACGTGATTTCTGCGGTGGGCGCCTTGGTGTCGACCGTGTAGTTGGCGGAGCTGGTGTTGCCGGAACCGGTATTGCCGTCGTTGTCGGTGACGCCCGCGTTATCGAGCGTAATGCTGTTGGTCGCGTCTTCGATGGTGGACGTCGGCGTCAGCGTGGCGGTCCAGGTCAGGCCATTGTCGGTGGTGACGGGTTCGGACAAGGCACCGTTGCCGATGGTGAAATCGGCCGCCGTGAGGCCGCTGACCGCTTCCTGGAACGCGATGGTGACGGTGGCGGTTTCGCCTGCCTTCAGCGCGGTATCGGAGACTGCGATGGAGGCGGTCGGGCGCAAGGTGGCGACCGTGTAATTGCCGGTCGAGCTGGTGCCGGTGCCGGTATTGCCCGATGCATCCGTGACGCCGGTATTGTTCAAGACGATGACGTTGGACGAGGCATCGACGGACGCCGAGGGCGTCAGGGTCGCCGTCCAGGTCAAGCCGTTGTCGGACGTCGTAAGTTCCGACAGCGTGCCGTTGCCGACCGTGAAGTCGGCGCTGGTCAGGCCGGTCACCGCTTCGCTGAACGTGATGGTCACGGTGGTGGTTTCACCGGCTGTCAGCTTGGCGTCGGCCACGCTGACGGTCGCGGTCGGGCGCACGGTGGCGACCGTGTAATTGCCGGACGACGTGGCGCCGCTGCCGGCGTTGCCGGCGGTATCGGCGATGCCGGTGTTGTCCAGCGTGATGACGTTGGTGCTGTCATCGATGGAAGCCGTTGGTGTCAGCGTCGCGGTCCAAGTCAGGCCGCCGTCGGATGTTGCCGGCGTCGACAATGTGCCGTTGGCAACCGTGATGTCGGCTGCCGTCAAGCCGGTAACCGCTTCGCTGAAGGCGAACGTCACCGTGCTGGTTTGATCAGCGCTCAGCGTACTGTCGGACAGTGTAATGGTGGCGGTTGGCACGTTGGTGTCAACCGTGTAGTTGCCGGAGCTGGTGGTGCCGCTGCCGGTATTTTCATCGCTGTCTTTAAAGCCCGTATTGGTGAGCTTGATGGTGTTGGTCGTGTCGTCGATGGCGGACGTCGGCGTCAGCGTGGCGGTCCAGGTCAGGCCGTTGTCGGTCGATACTGGTTCCGACAGGGTGCCGTTATCGACGGCAAAATCTGCCGCATCCAGGTCCGTCACCGCTTCCTTGAACGTAATGGTGACGGTGGCCGTGTCGCCCACTTTCAGGACGGTTTTCGATACGCTAATGGCGTCGACTTCTGGACGCTTGGTGGCGACAGCGTAATTGCCGGTCGAGCTGGTGCCGGTGCCGGTATTGCCCGATGCATCCGTGACGCCGGTATTGTTCAAGACGATGACGTTGGACGAGGCATCGACGGACGCCGACGGCGTCAGGGTCGCCGTCCAGGTCAGGCCGTTGTCGGACGTCGTGAGTTCCGACAGCGTGCCGTTGCCGACCGTGAAGTCGGCGCTGGTCAGGCCGGTCACCGCTTCGCTGAACGTGATGGTCACGGTGGTGGTTTCACCGGCTGTCAGCTTGGCGTCGGCCACGCTGACGGTCGCGGTCGGGCGCACGGTGGCGACCGTGTAATTGCCGGACGACGTGGCGCCGCTGCCGGCGTTGCCGGCGGTATCGGCGATGCCGCTGTTGTCCAGCGTGATGACGTTGGTGCTGTCATCGATGGAAGCCGTTGGTGTCAGCGTCGCGGTCCAGGTCAGGCCGGCATCGGACGGCGTGAGGCCCGACAAGGTGCCATTGGCGACTGTGATGTCGGCGATGCCCAAACCCGTTACCACTTCGCTGAACGTGAACGTCACGGTGGTGGATTCGCCGGCGGTCAGCGTGGCGTCCGCCACACTGATGCTGTTGACGGTGGGGCGCACGGTATCGACCGCATAATTAGCCGAGCTGGTGCTGCCGGCGCCGGCATTGCCGGCAAGATCCGTCAGCCCGGCTTTGTTGACGGTAATCGCGTTGGATAAGGCCAGCGTCGAAGCGGTTGGCGTGAAGGTGGCGCTCCACGTGATGCCGCCATCGGCCGAGCTGACGGCGGACAAGTTGCCGCCGGACACGGTGATGTCGTCGTTGGAAAAATTCACCACCGCTTCGTTGAACGTGAACGTCACCAGCGACGTTTCACCGATGCCGACCGTGCTGTCGGCCAGCGTCACGCCCACGGTGGGCGCGGCCTGGTCCAGCGTGTATTCTTCGACCAGCGGGTTGCTGTACGTATAGCCGTTGGTCACGCGCGCTTTCAGCGTACCGCCGGCGCTGATCGTGGTGGCAGGGATGGACCAGTTGCCGGCAGTCGCCGTGGCCTTGGTATACGTGGTCCCGCCGTCCAGCGACACTTCGATATATTCATCGGAGGCCAAGGTGCCGGAATACTTGCCCGTCACCGTTTGCGCGGTGGAATTGGTCAGGAAATCGCTGCTGCTGGAGCCGGTATCGGTCATGCTGGCGGAGGTCACGATGGCGGCCGGCTGATTCGGCACCGTGCTGTAGTCGAATGACGCGTGGATCGCGCTGGCCGGACCACTGTTGCCTGCCACGTCGCTCACCCCGCCGGCAAGCAGCGAGATCTGGCCAACACCGTCGGGAACATTGATGGTCGGCGTCAGGGTGGCAGTCCAGGTTTTGCCATTGTCGTTGGTGGCCAGGTTCGACAGGACGCCGCCGGTCACAGCGAAGTCGCTGGTGTCGAGTCCCGTGACGGCTTCATTGAACGTGACGGTGACGACAGCGGTTTCGCCGGCGACCAGGTCGGCGTCCGACAGGACGATCGATTCCACGGTGGCGGCTTCGTTGTCGAAGACGTACGCCTGGCGTACCGCGCTGGAATGGCCGCCGGCCGCATTGCTGACGCGGGCAATGATGGTGCTGCTGCCGGTCAGCGTGCCTTCCACGCTCCAGGTGTCGTTGGCCACCGTGGCCAACAGCCAGGTGCCGCCATTGTCCAGCGAGACTTCAATGAAGTCGCCCGCCGCCAGGACGCCGGTGTATGTGCCGCCGACGCCTTGCAGCGCGGTCTTGGTGATGAAATCGTTGGCGCTGCTGCCGGTGTCATATTTGAACGCATAGCCGCTGTCGACCGTGGCGGCTGGCGCCGGGACGGTGGACGTCGTGAATTGCAGCTTCGACGTGTCGGACAGGCCCGCAAAGGCACTGCCGCTCTCATCGAACAGCACGCCCTTGGCCATCTGCACACTGTAGTTTTTACCGGTGGATAAGTTCGAATCCAGGCTGATCGTGATCGTGTCGCCGGAAATCGAGACTTTTGACGTATCCGTGATATCGATGGTGCGCGTATCGGTCGCGCCGATCAGGCGGGTGCGTAGGGTCCCATCCTTGCCGATATAGGTTTGTGTCGAACCATCACTAATCGTAATCGAGCCGGTGCCGGCCAGGATGTTGCCATTGAAGGTGAGGACAAGCTGGGCGCTGGCCGAGCTGGAACTGTTCAAATGCGTGGCGGAAATCGGGGACAGCGCGGTCGATGCGGGCATGGTCAACTCGGAAGGGACAAAAGCGGTACCGTATAGTATCAAAGAAGCGCGAATGTTTGCGTAAGGGAAACCAATATTTCAATTTCTTAACTACTGGCAAACATGCGCAAACAAATACCGCCCCAAAAGGGGCGGCAAGGCAATGCGTTTTATGCGGCAATCAAGGGGTGATACTCAATGATCAGGGGCGCATGGTCGGAAAAGCGTTCCTCTTTATAAATGGCGACCTGGTGCGCCTTGCCGGCGATGCCCGGGGTGGCAACGTGGTAATCGATACGCCAGCCCACGTTCTTGGCATAAGCCTGGCCACGGTTGCTCCACCACGTATATTGTTCTTCGCGCGGGTCGAGGCCGCGGTGCACGTCGACAAAGCCGACTTCATCGAACACGCGCGTCAGCCATTCGCGCTCTTCCGGCAGGAAACCGGAATTCTTTTTGTTGCCCTTCCAGTTCTTCAGGTCGATTTCCTTGTGGGCAATGTTCCAGTCGCCGCAAATCACGACTTCACGGCCTTCGGCGTGCAATTGCTGCAAATGCACGATGAACGCCGCCATAAAGCGGAATTTGGCTTCCTGGCGCTCGGGGCCGGACGAGCCGGACGGGCAATACACGGAAATAATCGTCAAGGGGCCGAAGTCGCAGCGCACATAGCGGCCTTCCGCATCGAATTCCTCATTGCCAAAGCCGATCATCACGGCATCGGGCGCGATCTTGCTGTAGACGCCCGTGCCCGAATAGCCCTTCTTTTCCGCATAGTGGAAGTGACCATGGTAGCCGCCCGGGTTGCGGAATTCTTCCGTCATGTCATCGGCTTGCGCCTTGAGTTCCTGTACACAGACAAAGTCGGCGTCCTGGGCCGCCATCCACGTGAAAAAGCCTTTTTTGGATGCGGAACGGATCCCGTTCAAGTTGGCGGAAATGATTTTTGGCATGGTGAAGATTCAAAAAGGGAAGGGGACACAGGCCGCGCCTGCGGATTAAAATACAGGCACTTACATATTAAGAGGCAACTGTGAAAAATTTACGGCAAGAGTTTATCGCGTTTTCAGTGGCGACGGGAGTGTTGCGTTTCGGTGAATTCACCACCAAGGCGGGCCGCCCATCCCCGTACTTCTTCAATGCGGGCCTGTTCCATGACGGCGCCACCCTGGCGCAGCTGGCGCAGTTCTATGCCCAGACGCTGCTTGATTCCGGCATCGAGTTCGACATGCTGTTCGGACCGGCCTACAAAGGCATCACCCTGGCATCCGCCACAGCCGTGGCGCTGTCCGGCAAAGGCCGCAACACGTCGTTTGCGTTCAACCGCAAGGAAGCCAAAGACCACGGCGAAGGCGGCACCATCGTGGGCGCCAAGCTGCAGGGCAAGGTTGTCATCATTGATGACGTGATTTCCGCCGGCACCTCGGTACGTGAATCGGTGGAAATGATCCGCGCCGCCGGCGCCGAACCGTGCGCCGTGCTGATCGCGCTGGACCGCAAGGAGCGCGGCGCCAAGGATGGCGTCATGTCGGCATTGTCGGCCGTGCAGGAAGTCACGAAAAATTACGGCATTCCCGTGATTTCCATCGGTAACCTGGACGACTTGTTTACGTACCTGTCGGGCGCCGCCGCCGATCCTTCTTTGCAAGAATATAAAGAAAAGGTCGCGGCTTACCGTAGTCAGTATGGCGTAGCGTAAATCCCACGGTGCGCTCCCGGGTCACCTCGGAGGCGCGCCGCTGGCGGCCGGCTGGTGTAGACTTGTTTTGCTTTTCTGAAATATTGGAATTGGAGCAACAATGAACATTGCAACGCTTAAAGTGTATGGTGACGATGATGCGCTGGCCGATGTCCGGGACGGCTTACCGGTCGAGCCGGACAGTGACTGGAAAAAAGGCGATGTCCGGCCTGATGGCCGCGTCCGTATTGATTCCGGTTTTTATGTCAACCTGGCGGCGGAATCCGACCCGGCCGTCATGGTCAATCAAGTCCATGGCTTTTTGACGGAATGCCAGGCGCGCGGGATTGATTTCAATGCCGCCCCGATTGCCGCTGAATTGCGTATTGCCTACACCGCTGGCGCAGCCGCCGCCGGCATTCCTTCCCTTGACTTTTCTTTGGCTGAATTGAATCTGCTGATTGAAATGGGGATTACCCTCAGTATTACATCATGAGCAGTATGCGATTTTCCGAAGACAGGCTGGCCCGCTTTAAAGGGCGCGATGGCGCCGAGCGCACAATACACATTTGGGAACCTTCCCAACCCCGCGCGGTCATTATGGCGTTTCATGGCGCCCTGGCCCATGCCGGCGATTATGTGATGGCGGGTTTATATTTCCGTGGTCATGATATTGCGGTGGTTGGTTATGACCAGTGCGGTCATGATGGTAAACGCCGTGCGGATATTCCCGACTTCGATATCTTCCTGGATGATGCGGAATTATTCCTGCAATGGGTAAAAAAGAATTACCCCGGTTTGCCTATCTTTATCATGGGGCATTCGATGGGTGGCTTGATTGCCACCAAATTCGGTCTCGAGCGATTAAAACGCAGCGAGGATGACGTTAAAGGTTTTATCTTGTCGTCGCCATATTATGTGAATGCCGTGAAGATTTCGCCGGTATTGCAGAAAATGTCGGGTGTGCTGGCAAAGCTGGTGCCGACCATGAAAGTACCGGTGGCCTCATTTACCGATGTGTTGACGCATGATGCGGCGATTACCGCGCGTCACCATGTCGATGAACAAGATGCAGTTCGGGCATCGGAATTAACAGTCCGCTTTGGCCATGCGCTCAGCGAGGCGCAAAAAGGCCTGGCGTCGCAAATTCCAACATGGCGCATGCCGTTATATGCGGTGGTGGCGGGTGACGATAAACTGGCCGATAGCGCCGCTGCGGAAACCATGCTGAAGACGATAGGCGGCGATTTGTTGCACTATCGGTTCGAAGCGAAGAATTACCACGAGAATTTCAACGAAACCAATCGTGCGGATATCTTTGGCGATATCCTCGGCTGGATGCAACCCCGCATCGCAGCTTAAAAAACCTTCATTCAAACGCGTAGGGCGGCTTTTACAAAGCCGCCTTTTTTATTTCGCCGAAACGCATGCATGGGCCATAAAGAGCCGAATTTTGCGGGTTTTATGCTAATAATTGGCGCGATCACGCCAGTTCTTGATGCAAACCGCGAAAAAAAACGGCGCCCGCAGGCGCCGTTCATTTGCAACCGGAAATTGAAAATCAGCCTTCGGCCAATTTCTGTTTCAGCAGTTCCGTCAATTGGGCTGGATTGGCTTTGCCTTTCGATGCTTTCATGGCCTGGCCAATCAATGCATTAATGGCGGCTTCCTTGCCGGCACGGTATTGCTCAACGGATTTCGCGTTATTCGCCAGCACTTCCATGACGATGGCTTCCAGTGCGCCGGTATCGGAGATTTGCTTCAAACCCTTCTTGTCGATAATCACGTCGACCAGGTTTTCATCGTCCGAGTTTTCCGCCCACATATCGCCGAAGATTTCCTTGGCAATCTTGTTGGAAATCGTGCCATCGGCAATACGCTTCAGCATATTGGCCAACTGACCCGGTTTCACCGGCGACGAACCAATTTCCGTATTTTCGCGGTTCAAGGTGGACGACACATCACCCATCAGCCAGTTGGCGCCAGCCTTGGCATTTTCCTTGCCGGCTTTCGCTACCACGGCTTCGAAATACAAGGCCATGCCTTTCGACGACGTCAGGATCAGCGCATCATATTCCGGCAATGCATATTCATTGATAAAGCGGTCGCGCATCACGGCCGGCAATTCCGGCATATCGGCTTTGACGTCGGCAATCCATTGATCGGAAACCATCAGTGGCGGCAAATCCGGATCCGGGAAATAGCGGTAATCCTGCGCATCTTCCTTCGAGCGCATTTGACGCGTTTCTTTTTTATCCGGGTCATACAGACGGGTCGCCTGCACCACCTGGCCGCCATCTTCAATCAATTCAATCTGGCGGCGCACTTCGACATGGACGGCTTCTTCAATAAACCGGAACGAGTTCAGGTTTTTGATCTCGCAGCGGGTGCCGAATTCCTTTTGGCCTTTCGGACGCACGGAAACGTTAATATCGCAGCGGAACGAACCTTCCTGCATATTGCCATCGCAAATACCCAGCCACATAACGAGGCCGTGCAATGCCTTGCAATAAGCGACAGCTTCCGCCGCGCTGCTCATTTCCGGCTCGGAAACGATTTCCAGCAATGGCGTACCGGCACGATTCAAATCAATGCCGGACATGCCGTGATAATCCTCGTGCAGCGATTTACCGGCATCCTCTTCCAAATGCGCGCGGGTCAGGTTGACGGTCTTGGTAACGAACTTGCCATCCTTTTCATAGCCAAACGTCAGCGTGCCGCCTTGCACCACCGGGTCTTCAAACTGGCTGATCTGATAGCCTTTTGGCAAATCCGGGTAGAAGTAGTTCTTGCGTGCAAAGATCGATTGCGGGGCGATTTTTGCGCCGACCGCCAGGCCGAAGCGGATCGCGCGGTCCACGGCTTTCCTGTTCATGACCGGCAACACGCCCGGCAGCGCCAAGTCAACCGGGCTCGCTTGCGTGTTGGCTTCGGCGCCGAAAGCGGTTGGCGAACCGCTGAAAATTTTGGATTCGGTAGTGAGCTGAACGTGGTTCTCAATACCGATGACGACTTCCCATTCCATATTTGTTTCTCGCTATTAAGGTTTACGCGCCCACACCGGCAGGGGATTGCTTGTGCCATTCCGTGGCCAGCTGGTACTGGTGGGCAACGTTCAGCAGCTTGGCTTCGGCAAAGTAATTGCCGATGATTTGCAGCCCAACTGGACGGTTGTTATTGCCAAAGCCGCACGGCACCGACATGCCCGGCAAACCGGCCAGGCTGGTCGACAGCGTGTAAATGTCGGCCAGGTAGTTGGCGACCGGATCGGACTTGGACCCCAGGTCCCAGGCCACGGTCGGGGCCACCGGGCCCATGATCACGTCGCACACGGCGTTCGGGCCGCTCAGCACGGTTTCGAAATCTTGCTGGATCAGGCGGCGGATGCGCTGCGCCTTCAGGTAATACGCGTCGTAGTAGCCGTGGCACAACACATAGGTGCCGACCATGATGCGGCGCTGGACTTCCGGGCCAAAACCTTCGGCGCGGGTCTTTTTGTACATGTCCTGCAAGTCTTTATAGCCGTCGGCGCGGTGGCCGAAGCGGACGCCGTCAAAGCGCGACAGGTTCGACGAAGCTTCCGCCGGGGCGATCATGTAGTAGGCCGGGATCGACAGCTTGGTGTTTGGCAGCGAGATATCAACCAGGGTCGCGCCCAGTGTCTCGTATTGCGCCAGGGCGCCGCGCACCGCGGCTTCGACGTCGGCCGCCAGGCCTTCACCGAAGTATTCTTTTGGCACGCCAATGCGCAGGCCGGTCAGCGGCTTATCCAGGTCGCGGGTGAAATCCTCGTCCACGCCGCCCTGTTCCGGCGTCAGGCTGGTGGAATCACGCTCGTCGAAACCAGTCATGGCCGACAGCAGCAGGGCGCAATCTTCCGCCGTTTGCGCCATCGGACCGCCCTGGTCCAGCGACGAGGCAAACGCGATCATGCCGAAGCGGGACACGCGGCCATAGGTTGGCTTGATACCGGTGATGCCGCAGAACGAGGCCGGCTGGCGGATCGAACCGCCGGTATCGGTGCCGGTGACGCCGGGCGCCAGACGCGCCGCCACGGCGGCGGCGGAACCACCCGACGAACCGCCGGGAACGGCCTTGTGGTCCCATGGGTTTTTCACCGCGCCAAAGGCCGAGTTTTCATTGGCGGAACCCATCGCGAATTCATCGCAATTGAGTTTGCCCAGCGAGACCATGCCGGCCGCCTTGAATTTCGCCACGACCGTCGCGTCGAACGGGCTGACGTAATTGGCCAGCATTTTCGACCCGGCCGTCGAGCGCCAGTTCTTCGTCACGAAAATATCTTTATGGGCAATCGGCACACCGGTCAGCGGCGTGGCGGTGCCGGCGGCGATGCGCGCATCGGCTTCGGCCGCTTCCGCCAGGGTCAGGGCGCGGTCGACGTGCAGGAAGGCATTCAGATCGCTTTGTTCGATACGGTCCAGGAAATGCGTCGCCAGTTGTACGGCGCTCACTTCTTTCTTCTGCAGGAGCTGCGACAGCTCTTTAATGGTTTTGTTATGCATGGGATTTAATCAGGATGTTCAGTACGGATGCCGTCAGCGAGCGGGGCGCCAAGTGATCAACTTAGTCGATTACCTTAGTCGATTACCTTAGTCGATTACTTTAGGCACCAGATACAGGCCGTCTTCGGTTTTTGGCGCGACTTTTTGATAGTCTTCGCGCAAATTCGGCTCCGTTGCGGCATCGTCACGCAAGCGCAGCGCGACTTGCATGTGCGCGGCCAGCGGATGGCTCAAAGGGGCTACGCCACTGGTGTCCACAGCCTGCATCTGCTCGGCCAGCGCGAAGATGCCGTTCAGCTCTTCCAGGGCGGTGGCAGCGTGGTTGTCGCTCATTTCCAGTTGCGCCAGGTTGGCAATACGTTTTACGTCGGATAGTGTCAGGGACATATGCGGGAATGCGCGTTGGGGCGCGCCATTGTGATATTGATAAAGAACTTACAATTCCTGCTATCTGGCAGGGAAAATCCAGTAATTGTTGTGCAATTCACCGTTGGGGTGGGTGCACATTAGAATGGATTTTTGGTAAATAACATCTGGATTATAAGGTAGAATGCCGGGTTGATGCGTGGCTGGCGCCGACGACCGGCGGCCGCCGCATCCACGGATACTCCCTATAACTGTTTATACGCGCATGCGCCGCGCCACAGGATACTCATGTTTGGTTTTTTACGCAGGTATATTTCCTCCGATTTGGCAATTGACTTGGGCACTGCCAACACGCTGATTTATGTACGCGGTTCCGGCATTGTGCTGGACGAGCCGTCTGTCGTTGCGATCCGCCAGGAAGGCGGCCCGAACGGCAAGAAAACGATCCAGGCCGTCGGCAAGGAAGCAAAACAGATGCTGGGTAAAGTACCTGGCAACATCGAGGCGATCCGCCCGATGAAAGACGGCGTGATCGCCGACTTTACCGTCACCGAGCAAATGCTGAAGCAATTCATCCGCATGGTGCACGATTCCAAATTCTTCCGTCCATCGCCGCGCATCATCATTTGCGTGCCTTGCGGCTCGACCCAGGTGGAACGCCGCGCGATCCGTGAATCGGCGCTGGGCGCCGGCGCATCGCAGGTGTACCTGATCGAAGAGCCGATGGCGGCGGCGATCGGCGCCGGCCTGCCAGTGTCCGACGCGACCGGTTCGATGGTGGTCGATATCGGCGGCGGCACCACGGAAGTGGGCATCATTTCGCTGGGCGGCATGGTCTACAAAGGTTCCGTGCGCGTCGGTGGCGACAAGTTCGATGAAGCCATCGTCAATTACATCCGCCGCAACTACGGCATGCTGATCGGCGAACAGACGGCGGAAGCCATCAAGAAAGCCATCGGCTCCGCCTTCCCTGGCTCCGAAGTCAAGGAAATGGAAGTCAAGGGCCGCAACCTGTCGGAAGGTATCCCGCGCTCGTTCACGATTTCGTCCAACGAAATCCTGGAAGCGCTGACCGACCCGCTGAACAATATCGTCTCCGCCGTGAAAAACGCGCTGGAACAAACCCCGCCGGAACTGGGCGCGGACATCGCTGAAAAAGGCATGATGCTGACCGGCGGCGGCGCACTGCTGCGCGACCTGGACCGTCTGCTGATGGAAGAGACCGGCTTGCCGGTGCTGGTCGCGGAAGATCCGCTGACGTGCGTGGTGCGTGGTTCCGGCATGGCGCTGGAGCGCATGGATCAGCTGGGCTCGATCTTCTCGTACGAGTGATGCAATTTTTGTGGGGAATGCCGTGGCGCGTTCCCCGCAGTGGCATGCGTACAGGCTGACGCTGCACTCAGACCGGCTTATACTGGCTGGGTGCGCAGGCCTATCGGTGGCGCGCGAGCGCCGGAATTTCGGAAGCCATGGAATACAGTCCTCCGCCACTCTTCAAACAAGGCGCGCCTGCCCGCGTCAAGATGACGCTGTTTGCGTGCATTTCCATTGCCTTGCTACTGGCCGATGCGCGCATGAACGCGCTCAAGACCGTGCGCCAGGTGGTCGGCACCGTCCTTTACCCCCTGCAAATGGCGGCGTTGCTGCCGCGCGACGCCATATTCGGTGTCGGCGATTATTTTTCATCGCTGTCCGCGCTGGAAAAGCAGGTGCGCGATTTGAAACAGCAACAAATCGCCTCGGCCCAGGCCTTGCAGCAAGCCCAACTGTATAACGCGGAAAATGCGCAGTTGCGCAAGTTGCTGGACGCCCGCGAACGGGTGCCCGGCAAATCGCTGCTGGCGGAAATCCTGTATGACGCCCGCGACAGTTCCAGCCGCAAGATCGTGCTGGACCGCGGTGTCCAGCAGGGCGTTCAACTGGGCTTGCCCGTGATTGACAACCAGGGCGTGGTGGGACAGGTCACGCGCGTCTTCCCGTTTACGGCCGAAGTCACGCTGTTGACGGACAAGGAACAGGCGATTCCCGTGCAAGTGCTGCGCAGTGGCTTGCGCAGCGTGGCGTATGGCCGTGGCCAGTCGGGCCAGCTGGAATTGCGCTTTGTCGCGGCGCAGCAGACCGACAACGTGGTGGTCGGCGATATCTTGATCACCTCCGGGATTGACGGCGTGTATCCGGCCGGCTTGGCCGTGGCGCGCGTCACGCAAGTGGAAAACAATGCCAACGGCGTGTTTGGCCGCGTGGTATGCCAGCCGCTGTCGGGCATCCAGAGCCACAGCCAGTTGCTGATCCTGATGTCGCCGCCGGAATTGCCGGCCCGTCCGCCCGAAGAAGAACCGTTCAAGCCTGGCAAGAAGAAAGCCAAAGACCTGGCGAAGGAGGCCGCCGCCACCGCCGCCGCGCAGCCTGGCGCTGCCGGGGGGGCGGCGCTTGCCGCACCGGCGCGGCAAGCCGCCCATGGAACACCTGCGGCCGCAACGTCCGGCGCCGCGCCATCCCCGGCACCACCGGCGGCAGTCCCGGCCGCGCCGCAGCAGCGTGCGGCAGCGCCGGCCGGTCCGGCCGCAGCCCGCCCGGGCGCCGCCACCGATACGCAGTCGCGTTGAAAGCCTTGCCATGAATCGTCCACATTACATCTTGCTGCCGGTGAGTCCGGTGTTCATTGCGTTCAGCCTGTTTTGTGCGTTCCTGCTGAACCTGTTGCCGTGGGGCCAGTTTATCGGCGCGCCGGATTTCGTGGCGCTGACCCTGGTTTTCTGGGGCGTGCACCAGCCCCGCAAAGTCGGCATCGGCACCGCGTTTTTCCTGGGCTTGCTGATGGACGTGCATGATGCGACCCTGCTCGGTGAAAATGCGTTGGCCTATACCTTGCTGTCGTACTGCGCCATCATGATCCACCGCCGGGTGTTATGGTTCCCGCTGCTGACCCAGGCCATGCACGTGTTCCCGCTGTTGCTGATGGCGCAATCGGTGCAATTGATGGTGCGTTTTATCGTGTCGGGCAAATTCCCCGGCTGGTGGTATTTCATCGAAAGCGTGGTCGCCGTGGCACTGTGGCCGTTCATCACGATGATCTTGCTGGCGCCGCAGCGCCGCGCCATCGATAAAGACCACACGCGTCCAATCTAAGCTGTCAACTTAAGCTGCTCACCAAGCTGTCCCGATGACCGAGTTCAAGAATACCGAACGCGAACTGCACTTGTTCCGCCTGCGCCTGTCGGTGCTGGGCTTGCTGGTGTTTGTCTGCTTTGCGCTGTTGCTGGCGCGCTTTGTGTGGCTGCAGGTGGTCCATCACGACAAGTACATGACGCAGGCGGAAGAAAACCGCATTGCGTTTGTGCCGGTGGTGCCGAACCGTGGCCTGATCGTTGACCGCAACGGCGTGGTGCTGGCGCGGAATTATTCCGCCTATACGCTGGAAATCACGCCGTCGAAATTGCGGGCGCCGCTCGACAGCATCATCGATGAACTGGCCAAGCTGGTGTCGGTGGAAGCGAAAGACCGCAAGCGCTTCAAGCGTCTGCTGGAAGAAACCAAGGGCTTCGAAGGCGTGCCGCTGCGCACCCGCTTGACCGACGAGGAAGTGGCGCGCTTTACCGCGCAGCGTTTCCGTTTCCCCGGCGTGGAAATCCAGGCCCGTTTGTTCCGCCAGTATCCGCTCGGTGAAACCGCGTCGCACGTGATCGGCTTTATCGGCCGCATCAGCCAGAGTGAAGCGAAAGTCATCGAAGCCGGCGACGATGCGCGCAATTACAAGGGCACCGAACACATCGGCAAGGAAGGCCTGGAAAAGAGTTACGAAAAGCAGTTGCACGGGGTGACCGGCTACGAGGAAGTGGAAGTGTCGGCGGGCGGGCGCGCGGTGCGCACCTTGTCGCGCACACCCGCCACACCGGGCAACAATCTGGTGCTGTCGATCGATATCGAGCTGCAAAAAGTGGCCGAGGAAGCGTTTGGCGAATGGCGCGGCGCGCTGGTGGCGATCGAACCGTCGACTGGCGACATCCTGGCCTATGTGTCGCGGCCCGGCTATGACCCCAACCTGTTCGTGGACGGGATCGACACGCAAAGCTGGAATGAATTGAATACCTCGCTGGACAAGCCGATGGTGAACCGTCCGCTGTCCGGCACCTATGCGCCCGGTTCCACCTTCAAGCCCTTCATGGCGCTGGCCGCGCTGGAAACCGGCAAGCGCACCACCAGCCAGGCGATCGGCGACCCCGGCTACTTCTACCTGGGCACCCACAAATTCCGCGATGACGTGGTGGGCGGCCATGGCTCGGTGGACATGCGCAAGTCGATTGTCGTGTCGTGCAACACGTATTACTACGTGCTGGGCCGCGACATGGGGATCGATGAAATCTACAAGTTCATGAAGCCGTTTGGTTTCGGCCAGCCGACCGGAATTGACCTCGACAATGAAAAGAGCGGCATCCTGCCGTCGCAGGAATGGAAGCGCGCGCGCTACAAGAAAAATCCGCAGGCCGGCAAGTGGGTGGGCGGCGACACGATTTCCGTCTCCAACGGTTCCGGCTATAACTCGTACACGCCGCTGCAGGTGGCGCACGCGGTATCGATTTTGGCCAACAACGGCGTGGTGATGAAGCCGCACCTGGTCAAGAGCGTGGAAGACGGCGTCAGCAAGGCGCGCACCTTGACCGTGCCGAAGGAAAGCTACCGCATTCCGCTGAAGCAGCAAAACGTCGACTTCATCAAGGAAGCGATGGTGGGCGTGACGTCCGAACCGGGCGGCACCGCGTACCGCGCGTTCACCAATGCCGGTTATACGGTGGGCGGCAAGACCGGCACCGCGCAGGTGATCGCGATCAAGGCCAATGAAAAGTACAACGCCGCCAAGCTCGATGAACGCTTGCGCGACAATGCATGGTTCACCGCCTTTGCTCCGGCCGACAAGCCGCGCATCGTGATTGCCATGATCGTGGAAAACGCCGGTTTCGGCGGCCAGGTGGCGGCGCCGATCACGCGCAAGGTGCTCGACTACTACCTGCTGGGCAAACGCCCGACCGAGAAGGATACGACGCCGGTGCCGAAGGAAGATGCGGCGGAATTCGTGCCGGTGGAAGAGCCGGCCGATGAGGAAGCGGCGGCGATTGCCAATGAACAGCGGACTGCGCCAGCCACGGCGAAACCGGGCGCGCCGGCCAAACTGGAACAGCCGCCGCTGATCCAGCCGCCGGCCCAGCGCCCCGGCGTGAAACCGGGGGCGGCGCCGCCGCACCAGCATGGTCAGGCAGGCCAGGGCGCGAAACCCGCCGCCACACCGCAGCAGGCGGCGCCAGCCGGGCAGAGCGCCAGGCCTGCCGCCGTTGCACCACAACCGGCCGCGCCAGCGGGGCAGAGTGCCAAGCCTGCCGCCGTTGCACCACAACAGGCGGCGCCAGCGGGGCAGGGCGCGAAACCTGCGGCGCAGCCGGTGGCGAAAGCGCCGGCGCCTGCGCCGCAACAGCCCGCACCGGGCTTGCCGCCAGCCACGCCGCCGGCGGCGCGCAATAAAGAATGAGGAGGCTGCATGCCGATCAATGAAAGGCGCTCGTTATGGCGCCGCGTGAAGCCTTACCTGGCTGTCTTCGATCCAACCCTGATGACGATCGTCGTCGTGCTGCTCAGTACCAGCCTGGTGACCTTGGTATCGGCCAGCATGGGGATTCCCGGCAAGATCGAAGACCAGGTCCGCAATATCGTGATGTCGTTCCTGACGATGTGGATCGTGGCGAACATCTCGCCGCAAAACATGATGCGCATTGCCTTGCCGGCCTATGTGGTGACGGTGTCGCTGCTGATCGCGGTGGCGCTGGTCGGCACCATCAAGCTGGGCGCGCGGCGCTGGCTGCACATCGGCGTGGTCGATATCCAGCCATCGGAATTTGCCAAGATTGCCGTGCCGCTGATGCTGGCCTGGTTCTTCCAGCAGCGCCAGGGCATGCTGCGCTGGGATTCCTATGCCGTGGGCGCTTTGCTGCTGCTGGTGCCGGTGTTCCTGATCGCGCGCCAGCCTGACCTGGGGACGGCGCTGCTGGTGGTGATGGCGGGTTTTTGCGTGATCTTCCTGGCCGGCCTGCCGTGGAAAGCCATTGCCGGACTGGTGGTGGCGGCTGCCGCATCGATGCCGGTGGCCTGGTCGATGATGCACGATTACCAGCGCGAACGCATCATGACCCTGATCGATCCGACCACGGACCCGCTGGGCAAAGGCTTCCACATCATCCAGGCCACCATTGCCGTCGGTTCCGGCGGCTTGATGGGCAAAGGCTGGAAAGAGGGCACGCAGGCGCACCTGGAATTCATTCCGGAACGTACGACAGACTTTATCTTTGCCGTGTATTCTGAGGAATTTGGCCTCATGGGCAACCTGTTCCTGATGTTTATGTACCTGCTGTTAATTGGCCGTGGCCTGATGATTGCCGCCGGCGCACCGAATTTCTTTACGCGCCTGCTGGCGGGCGCCGTGACCATGATTTTCTTCACTTACGCCTTCGTTAACATGGGCATGGTGAGCGGTATTTTGCCGGTGGTGGGCGTGCCGCTGCCGTTCATGAGCTATGGCGGCACCGCGCTGCTGACGCTGGGACTGGCGTCGGGCATCCTGATGAGTATCCAGCGCCACCGCAAGCTGGTGCAGACATGATGGCGCGCTGCTTGCCATCGATGCGGCTGGCGGCGCTGGCCGCCGCATTGGCGCCGGCCCTGGCGCTGGTGGGGTGTGGCACGGCGCCGCAGCAAGAGCCTGCCGTACCGGCTGCCGTGCCGGCCAAGCCCGCGGCCAGGCCGCAGCCGCGTGAACCGGGTGTGCCGGTGCTGCCGCCGGCCGGCTCCGGCAAGGGCGGTTATTACCAGGATGACGGGCCGGGCGACAATCCGCCGCCCAACCTGATGGCGACGCCGGATGCGGAAGTGCGCAACGATCCGCCGCTGCCACGCGCGAACAAGGAATATGTCGTGTTCGGCAAGACTTACCGCCCGATCACGGATTCGGACCAGCCCTTTGTGCAAAAGGGGCTGGGCACGTGGTACGGCAAGAAATTCCACGGCCAGCGCACGTCGTCGGGTGAACTGTACGACATGTACAAGATGACGGCCGCGCACCCGACCTTGCCGATTCCATCGTATGCGCGTGTGACCAATCTCGATAACGGCAACCAGGTGGTGGTGCGTATCAACGACCGGGGCCCGTTCCACTCGACGCGGATTATCGATGTGTCGTACACGGCGGCCCTGAAACTGGGCTTGCTGGGCAAGGGCAGCCACATGCTGGAAGTGGTGCGCATTTTGCCGGCCGAGGCGGAAAAGCTGGCGGTTGCCGGCAAAGGCGGCGCCAAGCCGGTGCCGGCCACGGTGCTGCGCCCTCAAGCGCCGATGCCGCAACGCGAACCGGCGCAGACGGCGGCGCTGCTGTATCCGCCGCCACCGGGGGGAAATGCGGGGCAGGCAAATACTGCACAGGCAACTCCGGCTACGCCGGCGATGACTGCCTCGATGCCGCCGGTTGCTGCGCAGGCGTTGTCACCGGTTGCCATCTCGGCTGCTACAGCGGCTGCGCCGACCAGTGCGGCGTCAGCGACGCCCATGCCTGCCGCCATGGCTGGAAAGACCGCTGCAACGGCGGCTGCGCCATTGCCTGCGGCTGGCGGCGTGATGCTCGCTGGTGGGGCCAATGCGCCGGCGGGCGGCGCGATCGTGCCGGCAGTCGCCGCCATGCCAGCCAAGGTCAATTTCTACCTGCAACTGGGCGCTTACGGGAAACCGGAAAATGCGGAAGCGGCGCGCGCCAGGGTTGCCATGGAAAGCGGCTTGTCCGGCCTGGAAGTGGTGCCATCCGGCAGCGTGCTGCGCCTGTACAGCGGCCCATTCAATACGCGGCAGGAAGCCGAGCAGGCCATGCAGGCGCTGCCGGCGGCGCTGGGCCTGAAGCCGCTGGTGATCCAGCGCTAAACCCTATCGCACCCGCGCCGAACGATAGTGCTAAAGGGGCCAGGCACCAAAATTCTTGGTTGCAATGCCGCTGCGGGTAAACCGTGGTTACTTGCAGCTGCGGCTTTCCTTGTCCGCGAACCCTGCGCGCAACTTGTCCAGGCGGGATTTGGTGTCGGCCGTGATGCCACGGAACTGGAACGCCAGCAATTTGCTGGCGCTCATGCGCGGCGCGACGCGGGCGCTGTGCACGCCCTGTTTTTGCAGCTCGGCCAGCAGGGTTTGCGCCCCCGCTTCGCTCTTGAAGACGCCCAGCGAAATGGCCCAGCGCATGGTCTGGCTGTCCGACATGACGAAGTAATTGGTCACGCCCAGCGCGCGCAACTCCGCGGCTTTCTTTTCAGCGCCTTCCTTGTTGCCCTGCGGCGGGATGAAGACGATATAGCTCGAGACTTCGGTGCCCGGCAAATTGATGCGGGCCTGGTGGTCGCCCAGCGACAATGGCGCGAGTTTTTCCTCGAAGCGGCGCGCGTCCGCCAGCACGAAATTGCCGATTTCGACGCACGCGATTTTTTCTTCTTTCTTTTCCAGGGCTTTCTTCGCCGGATCTTCCGCTGCAGGTTTGACCGCTTCGCTTTCCGGCTCCGGTGCGGGCGCTTTCAGCGCCGCCACCGCCGCCTCGGCCTTCGATGCTGAAATCACGGCCAGCTTGTCGCCATTGAGCTGGTTTTGCAGGCGCGCAGGTTCGCGTTCGCTGCCGCTGAAGTGGCCGAGGTAGCCCTGCCCGTATGCATACAGGCCGGCATTTGCGGCAAGCAGGGACCAGAAGATAAATTTCAGCACAGGCAATCCACGTTATTCGCTGCGCGCGGCAGCATGTAAACCCGTCAGTACGATATTGTCCACCAGGCGATAGGGCACTTGCACACCCAGCGCCGGAACGATGTATTGTGCGGCGCCGCCTGACACCAGGCAGGCTTGTGCGCCATGCAGCGCGCAAGCCCGTTCGATGGCGCCCGCCTGTGCGGCCAGCAGGCCGCTGAGGATGGCGTCGTCGGTATTGTCGGCAAATCCGGATGGCAGCTTACCGCCTTGCGCTATCTGCGGCAACTGCGCCGTGTTGCGCGCCAGCGAAGTGGCCATCAAACCCAGTCCCGGCAAGATCATGCCACCCAGGAAAGCGCCATCGGCCGTCACCGCATCGATGGTGGTGGCCGTGCCGCAATTGGCGACGATCAGCGCCTGGCCCGGCATTAACGCATGTGCGCCGATCGCGGCAGCAAAGCGGTCGCAGCCCAACTGGCCGTGGGTGCGGTAGCCATTGCGCACGCCCCCCCGTTGCGCCACCGAGGCGAACCAGTCGATGGCGCCAGGTTCGGCCACGCCGGTTTCCGCCAGCATGCTTTCCAGCGACGCGCGCATCGCGGCGCCCGCGACATTGGCGGCAATGACTTTACCCACCGCGCCATGCGCCGCCAGCGCGCCGCGCCAGGCTTGCGGCAATTGCGCCGCCTCCGCGTGCATCACGGCGCCATACGCCAGCCATTCGCCCAATGGCGCATCGCTGGCGGCCAGCGCCCATTTAATGCGGGTATTGCCCGCGTCGATCAAAAACGTGTTCATGGTGCGCGCCTCAGCGATACGTCACCCGACATCACGGGCACTTGCCCGCCATCGGTCTGCAACAGCAGCCGTCCGCTGTCATCGACACCGGCCATGCGGCCCTCATGCAGCACGCGGCCCTGGTCCAGGATGCGCACCGCTTCGCCGCGCCATGCCTGCAGCCGGTTCCAGCGGTCTGTAAAGGCGGCAAAGCCGGTGTCATCGAATTCCGCCAGCGTGGCCGCCAGGCGGTTCAGCAACGCGCCCATCAGCGCATTGCGGTCCATGTTGGCCAGCCATGGCGCGCACGCCACGTCGCGGCCGATATCGGCTTCCAGTTCATCGGGCATCAGCAAGTTGATGCCCGCGCCCACCACGGCCCACACCGCGCCATCCGGGCCGGTCTGGGTTTCCACCAGGATGCCGGCCAGCTTTGCGCCATCTTTCAATAAGTCATTAGGCCACTTCAATTGCACCGGCACGCCCAGCGCCCCGATCGCTTCGGCCAGCGCCACGCCGGCTGCCAGCGGCAAGCCAACCAGGTGTTGCAGCGGCGCCTTAAAGCGCCACGCCAGCGAAAACATCAAGGTCGCGCCAGGGGCGGACAGCCAGCTGCGTCCCGCGCGGCCGCGTCCCGCCGTCTGGCTGTGCGCCACCAGCAGCGCCGGGCCAGCCAGGCGTCCATCGTGGACTTGCGCCAGCAAGTCGGCATTGGTGGAGCCGGTTTCCCGTACCACGGACACCGCCACGTGCGACGCGCATTCGGCGCAATGCTTGGCGATGGCGGCCGCGTTTAAATCCATGCTGGTCATTGGCGCGCCTTGTGCGGCGCTTTCGAAAAGGCCCAGTCATAGACCGGGTTGGGGAGTGCGCGCAGCAGCTTGGCCACCACGCCCATTTGCCACGGAATCACGGTATAGCTGGCGCCGCGTTCAATGGCGCGCACGGCCGCCGCCGCGAACTTGTCCGGCGCCATCAAGAACGGCATCGCATACGCGTTGTGTTGCGTCATCGGGGTGTCGATGTAGCCGGGGCAAATGGTGACGACATCGATGCCGTGCGGCGCCATTTCCACGCGCAGCGATTCGCAATAGGTAATCACGGCCGACTTCGACGCGCTGTAGCCCCCGCCGCCCGGCAAGCCGCGGATGCCGGCCACGCTGCCGATGCCGACCAGCCGCGCCGGCGTGCGCTGCGCTTTCATCGGGCCGATAAACGGCGCGAAGGTGGCAAAGGTGGCGGTGACGTTGGTGGCCAGGAGTGACGCGAACACCGGCAAATCTTCCTGCCCGTATTCCGTCAGCGTGCCGTGCGAAATGCCGGCGCTGGCGATCACGACATCGATGCCGCCCGCATGTTCGATGTAATCGAGGGCGGCATTGCGAATGCCTTCATGGTCGTTGACGTCGACCGCATAGGCGCGGTGTTTTTCAGGATGGGGCAGGGTGGCGATCAGCGCTTGCAGCGCATCGCCACGGCGCGCCAGCAAGCCAAGGGTGGCGCCCAGTTGCGCATAGCGCAGCGCCAGCGCGGCGCCCAGGCCGCTCGACGCACCCGTGATAAAGACGCGCCGCAGCGCAGGTGTTTCCGCCATGCCTATTTCTTTTCCGCCCTGGCCTTGGCCACCAGGTGCTCCGTCACCGTCAACGCGGCCTTGTAGTATTCGATTTCAGGTTCGGAAGCCGGCAGCGACGCGCCGGCCTGCTGTGGCGAGGTCCGGTAGTGGCCGTTGATGACGATGGCAGGCCAGGAATCGATGCCGTACTCGGCCATCGCCTTGTCGGCCTGCTTGACGCGGTTTTGCACCGGCAGCGAGCGGTAGGTGTCGATGAATTTCTTGCGGTCGAAACCATTCTTTGCCACCCAGTCGAACACCTGCTCGTCCTTGGTGAATTTTTCGCGCTGCACGTGCATGGCGTGAAACACCTTGGCCTGGTGTTGTTCGGCCAAGCCCATGACTTCCAGCGTGAAGTACAGTTTTTGCTGCGGCAAGGTGAGGTCGCCCTTGGGCACGTGGATGCGTTTGAGGACGATGTTGTCGCCCTGTTTTTTCACCCAGTCGGCCAGCAATGGTTCAAACGCATTGCAGTGCGGGCACCAGTATGCGAAGAATTCCAGCACTTCGATTTTCTTGCCGGCGGCGACCGGCTGCGCCACGGGCAGGACCGCATATTCCATACCGCTGGCCGGACTCTGTGGCGATGCGGCGGCGCCGAACGCCGCCACGGATAACACGGCCAATGCAGCCACACTCCGCAATTGCTTGAAGAACCGCATGCTCGCTCCCGATCAGGACAAAATCAGCGTTGGTTGCGTACGACGGATACGTCGACGCCGTTTTCAGACAGCTTGCTGCGCGCCTTGTTCATGGCTTCCACTTGCGTGTAGGGGCCCGTGCGCACGCGGTGCAGCACGCCGGCGTCCGTGCTGCGGTCCGAGATGGCGGCTTCAAAGCCCATCAGCGCCAGCTTGGCGCGCTGGTTTTCCGCATCGGCCATTTCGCGGAACGCGCCGGCCTGCAGGTAATACACATACTTGTCGTCGCCGGCGGCCGCGGCAGGCGCCGCCGCAGTGGCAGGAGCGGCCGCCGGCGCGGCCGGGGCTGCGGCCGGCGCAGCAGGCTTGTTCTTGGCGGCGGCCTCGATGCGCTCCACCACCTGCTGCAATTCATCCTTCGGCGGCTGCGCCGGTGCATGCGCGGGCGGCGCCGCTGGTGGCGGTACGCCTTCGGCAGGCTGGCCCGCTTCCTTGGAGAATTCGCGCGCAGCTTCGCGCACGGCATCCTTGTTGCCGTACATAGGCTTGTTTGGATCCGAAATCTGGCCGGCGGTCGGCTCGGCGGGTTTCCCCACCTTGCCCGACTTGTCGGTGAAGGGCGATGAACCCTTGCTGATCACCAGCGCGACGATGACGGCGATCACCAGGCCGATGACCAGGCCGATGACGATACCAACCAGGGTGTTGCCCTGCTGCGCGCGCTGCGGGGCCAGACGGAAACGGAAATGCATAGGTACGATAATTCCTCGATTAGTCCTCGATTACATCTTGTTTGGCGCTGAAACGCCGATCAGCGCCAGGCCGTTGCGCAGCACCTGGCGGGTTGCCACCATCAGTGCGATACGGGCCATCTTGACGGCTTCATCGTCCACCAGCACGCGCTCGGCGAAATAGAAGCTGTGCAGCGCGGCGGCCAGGTCGCGCAGGTAGAACGCGATCTGGTGCGGGCCCAGTTCCGCTTGCGCGCGCGCCAGCACTTCCGGATACGCGGCCAAAGTGGCCAGCAGGGTGGCTTCGGTCGGCGCGGTCAGTGGCGACAGGTCGACACTGGCCAGGTCCGCTTCGTTGCCGGTCCACTGTTCCAGCATGCGGCAGATACGGGCGTGCGCGTACTGCACGTAATACACCGGGTTTTCATCCGACGTTTTCAGTGCGACGTCGACGTCGAACACGAACTCGGTGTCCGCTTTACGGGAAATCAGGAAGAAGCGCACGGCGTCGCGGCCCTTGGTGATGTCGCCGCCGCCCGACCATTCGATCAGGTCGCGCACCGTCACGTAGGAACCGGCGCGCTTGGAGATTTTCACTTCGGCGCCATCTTTCATCACGGTGACCATCTTGTGCAGCACGTAGTCCGGATAGCCTTGCGGGATGCCGATGTCCACCGCCTGCAGGCCGGCGCGCACGCGGGCAATGGTGCCGTGGTGGTCGGAACCCTGCACGTTGATGGCCTGGGTGAAGCCGCGCTTGAATTTCTGGATGTGGTAAGCGACGTCCGGCAGGAAGTAGGTATAGGTGCCGTCGGACTTGCGCATCACGCGGTCCTTGTCGTCGCCATAGTCGGTGGTGCGCAGCCACAGCGCGCCTTCTTCTTCGAACGTCTTGCCGGAGCCAATCAGTGCATCGACGGTGGCGTTCACCTTGCCGTCCTTGTACAGCGACGATTCCAGGTAATAGTTGTCGAACTTGACGCCGAACGCCTGCAAGTCGATGTCCTGCTCGTTACGCAGGTACGTCACGGCAAAGGCGCGGATCGATTCGAAATCTTCCACGTCGCCCGAGGCCGTGGCCGGTGCGCCGTCGGAAGCCGAGACGGTTTTCCTGGCCAGGAAGTCGTTGGCGATATCCTGGATATAGTCGCCGTTATAGCTTGACTCCGGCCATTCGGCGTCGCCCGGCTTGAAGCCGCGCGCGCGCGCCTGCACTGACGTGGCCAGGGTCTGGATCTGGACGCCGGCGTCGTTGTAATAGAACTCGCGCGTCACGTCAAAGCCTTGCGCCGCGAACAGCGACGACAGCGCATCGCCCAGCGCGGCCTGGCGGCCGTGGCCGACGTGCAGCGGACCGGTCGGGTTGGCGGACACGAATTCAATGATCACGTGCTGGCCGGCGCCGGCCGTGGCATTGCCGTACTGCGCGCCCTGCGCCAGCACGGCCTTGACGACCGCCTGTTTCGACGCGGCGGTGACGCGCAGGTTGATGAAGCCCGGACCGGCGATGTCGGCCGACTCCACCAGCGCTTTGCCGGCAGGGTTGTCCAGCAGCGCGCTAACCACTTTGGTGGCCAGTTCGCGCGGGTTCATTTTCAGCTGCTTCGCCAGTTGCATGGCGATATTGCAGGCGACATCGCCGTGCGCCGCATCGCGCGGGCGCTCCAGCACGACGTTGGCGCTGACGCCAGAGCCGTCGAGGATGGGCGCCAGGGCGGCGTTGAAGAGGGCGATGATTTCCTGTTTTTGTTGGGCGAGCATGTTCGTTGGGGCGGCGGGGCCGCGTAAGTAATCTGATTAAGCGGTGACCCGGTTTTGCGCGGGGTCAAACAGCCGACATTATACTGTTTTGCCACCAGTGTAAACGAGTGGCGGAGTGGAGCGGTGTCGCCAAATTCCGCGTTCCCAGCAAGAATTGGGCCAAAGGCGGGTTACAATGCTGCCTTTATATAGTATTACGCGCGATCGGCAGCCGCATGTGGCTGTTCCCGGCACCGGACTGCACCGGAGGCGGGCGCCGCCCCTCTCTGGAATTCCAATATGTCGAACAAACAGCGTCCTGTCCTCAAACTGAACAAGCCAGCCACGCCGCCGGCGCCGCCCAAAGGCGCCCGTCCGCCGGCTGGCAAAGGGACGCCATACCAGGGTGGCAAGCCGAAAGAAGGCGCCGCCGGCGCGCCGCGTGGTGAGGGCGGCAAACCGTTCCGTGCCGGGGCGGGCCGTCCAGGCCAGCCAGGCGGGGCGCCGTTTAATCCGGAGCGTCCACCGCGCAGCCGCGATGGCCAGGGCGATGCCCCGTTCCGTGCGGAACGCGGCAGCCAGGACAACCGTCCGGCGCCCTATCGTGCCGAGCGTCCGGCCCGCGCCGATGCCGCCGGTGGCGCGCCTTTCCGTGGCGAGCGCGGTCCCCGCAGCGACGATGCGGGCGGCAAACCAGCCTTCCGTGGCGAACGTGGTCCGCGCAGCGATGATGCCGGCGGCAAGCCGGCGTTCCGCAGCGAGCGTGGCCCCCGCAATGACGACGCGGCAGGCAAGCCGCCATTCAGCGCCGAGCGTAGCCCGCGCAGCGGCGACGATGCGCCATTCCGTACCGAGCGCTTTAACCGCGACGCGGCAGCCCACGCGCCATACCGTGGCGCCGAAGTCAAATCCGCGCCGCCGCGCACCCCAAGCCCGGCCGCAGCGCAGGTGGTGCGCCGTTCCGAATTCAACGAAGACGGCCTGCGCCCGTCCTACCACCGCGATTTCAAAACCGCACCGCAAACCAGCTTTAAAGCCGAAGTCAAACCCGATTCGCTGGCGTTCGCGCTGCTGGGCGCGGCGGCGGCCGTGGTGCGCGTGCGCGAAGGTATGGCGCTGCCGCAAGCGCTGGCCATTGTGTTCAACGATACGCAAGCGACGCCACAGGCGCGCGGCGCGATCCAGGATATCGCTTACCGCGCCATGCGCAAGCTGGGCTGGAGCGATGCCCTGGTCGGCATCATGGCGCCGAAAGCGCCGGAGCCGATGGTGGGCGCATTGCTGGCCTGTGCGCTGCCGCTGATGGTGAAAGACGCGGACGGCAGCGAGGCGTACAGCCAGTTCACCGTGGTGGACCAGACCGTGACGGCGGCGTCGTCGCACCCGGACACGGCCCGCGCGAAAGCCATGATGAATGCCGTGCTGCGCCGTTTCCAGCGCGAACGCAAGGAATTGCTGGAGGCACTGGAAGGCAATTCGGTGGCGCAGTGGAATTACCCGCAATGGTGGATCGATGCCGTCATCACCGCCTACCCGAAAGACTGGCAAGCGGTGCTGGCCACCGGCAACCAGGCGCCACCGCTGACCCTGCGCGTCAATGCACGCCGCAGCACGGTGGCCGATTACCTGGCCACCCTGGAGCAGGCCGGCATTGCCGCGGCCCAGGTCGGCCCGTATGCGGTGCGCCTGGCCAAGCCGGTCGGCGTGCACCTGATTCCCGGTTTTGACGATGGCGTGGTCTCGGTGCAGGATGCCGGCGCCCAGATGGCGGCGGCGTTGCTCGATGTGCACGATGGCATGCGCGTGCTGGACGCGTGCGCGGCGCCGGGTGGCAAGACCTGTCACATTCTCGAGCTGGCCGACGTCAGCATGACGGCGCTCGACGCCGATGCCAAACGCCTGGAACGGGTCGGTGAAAACCTGCAGCGCCTGGGGTTCAATGCCCAACTGCAACCCGCCGAAGCTCAGCACGACAGCTGGTGGGATGGCCAGCCATTCGACCGCATCGTCGCCGACGTGCCGTGCACAGCGTCCGGCATCGTGCGCCGCCACCCGGATATCCGCTGGCTGCGCCGCAAGTCGGACACGCTCCAACTTGCAACACTTTCCCGTGAAATCCTCGACAACCTTTGGAAAATGCTGGCCCCCAATGGTAAATTGCTGTTCGTGACATGTTCGTTGTGGCCGCAAGAGTCCGAGGCGCAGGCGGCCGCTTTCGCGGTGCGCCATGGCGCGACCCGACTCGACGCGCCCGGCCAATTGCTGCCAACCGGCAGTGCCGAACAAGATCATGACGGTTTGTACTACGCATTGTTCCAGAAAGATGCGTAATATTGCTGTCGTTGCTACATTCCCATATTTATCTGCTTTACAACGTACCGGCTTTCTCGTGACGCGACGCTTTTTTCGACAACTCGTCCTGCAGTTGCTCTTGATGATGGCGTGCGCATATCCTGCGCAGGCATCGGACGACACCATCGAAATCACGCGCAATTTCATTGAAGCGGCGGAAGAGGGCTATCGCCTGTCTTCCGCGTATTCGTTTGAACTCAACCACGGACTGGAAGATGCGCTGCTGCATGGCGTGACGTTGTATTTCACGACGGAAGTCGAGCTGACCCGGCCGCGCTGGTACTGGGTCGATGAAAAAGCCGTGCGGGTCAAGCGGACGGCCGCGATTTCATTCAATGTGCTGACCCGGCAATACCATGTCGGTATCGTTGGCAGTGTGAAGCAGAGTTTTGCCACCCTGGAAGACGCGCTGTTTCTGATCCGGCGCCCCAGCCGCTGGGTGATTGCCCAGCGTAATCAGTTGAAGGTGGGGGAGGTCTATAACGTCTCGCTGCGCATGCGCCTGGACCGCGACTACCTGCCCAAGCCGATCCAGGTCAATGCCTTCAATAACAGCGAATGGCGCCTGGAAAGCAAAAAAACTTTCCAGTACAGGGCGGAATAAGTGACACCGGCATTGCGGTATGCGTTCGTCGTCGCCGGCGCGCTGGTCAGCATTTTGCTGTTCCTGCTGGCGTCCGCGTCGGACAATTCAGGGTTTTTTGACCGCTATTACGGCTGGCTGCTGGGACTGAACGCGGCGGTCGCGCTGGCGCTGCTGATACTGGTCGGGGTTTCCCTGTTCCGCCTGTATTCACGCTATAAGCAAGGCAAATTCGGCTCCCGGCTGATGACGCGGCTGGTGATGCTGTTTGCCGGCATCGGCGTGCTGCCCGGCCTGGTGATCTTCCTGGTGTCGGTGCAATTCGTTTCCCACTCGATTGAATCGTGGTTCAACGTGCGCATCGAAGAAGCGCTCGATGCGGGCCTGAACCTGGGGCGCGATGCGCTCGACAAGGCCGTCATCGACCTCAGCGCGCAAGCCAAAAAGACGTCCAACCTGCTGGCGGAAGAACAGTTTTATGCGGCGCCCGCGATCCTGTCGCGGTTCGTGAAAACCCATCCCGGCACCCAGAGCGCCATCATTGTCGATGCCGAAGGCGGGCTGATCGTGTCCGCCACCGGGCCGCAGCGCATCAATTTGTCGGCGGATTTGCCGAATTCGTCGATGCTGGCCACGGCCAAGAGCGAGCAATCGTATGCCATGGCGGAAGACGGCAGCGAATTGCGCGATGACCGGATCGGCGCGCCGCCGCCACCCGCGCCGGACGCCGCCAACCAGTTGCGGGTACGGGTGCTGATCGCGATTCCCGACCCGGTGCAGCCCAGTGGCGCGCACCTGGCGCCGCGCTACCTGCAAATCATCCAGGCGGTGCCGGTGCAACTGGCGGCCAACGGCAAGATCCTGCGTACGGCCTACAGTGAATATAAAGAGCGGTTCGTGGCGCGGGTCGGCTTGCGCAAGATGTATACCGAGACGCTGACGCTGACCTTGCTGCTGGCGGTGTTTGGCGCCATTGCGGCGGCCTTCCTGATTGCCAATGACCTGGCGCAGCCGCTGCTGTTGCTGGCTGAAGGGACGCGGGCGGTGGCGGGCGGCGACTTGTCGCCACGGCCGATCGTCGCCAGTTCCGATGAACTGGGCACGCTGACGCAATCGTTCAATACCATGACGCGCCAGTTGTCCGATGCGCGCAGCGCCGTTGAGCGCAACCGCGCCGCGCTGCAAAACGCCAAGGCCCACCTGGAATCCGTGCTGGCCAATATGTCGGCCGGCGTGATGGTGCTCGATGGCGAATTCCGGCTGGTGTCCTGCAATGATTCGGTCGAGCGCATCCTGCAACATTCGAGCGTGACCTTGATCGGCCAGCAACTGACGCAAATTGAATCCCTGCAAGACTTTGCCAATGCCGTGGTGGCCGCGTTTTCCGCGCAGAGCGCCCATTCGTCGGCGGCCGGCCGCAATGCGCAGCGCCTGCACTGGCAGCGCCAGGTGGAAATTCCCCGTCCGCTTGGCAGCGAAGAGGAACATGACCTGACCCTGCTGATGCGCGGCTCGCGCCTGCCGGTCGAATCCGGCAGCGGCTATATCATCGTGTTTGACGATATTTCCGACGTGATTTCCGCCCAGCGTTCGATCGCCTGGGGGGAGGTGGCGCGCCGCCTGGCCCACGAAATTAAAAACCCGCTGACGCCCATCCAGCTGTCAGCGGAACGGTTGCAATACAAGCTTGAAAGCAAGCTTGAAGCGCAGCCGGACATCGACCTGCTGAACAAGGCCACCTCGACTATCGTCAACCAGGTGGCCGCCATGAAGCGCATGGTGGACGACTTCCGCGATTACGCCCGCACGCCGCCCGCCATCCTTGAATCCCTGGACCTGAATGCACTGGTGGAAGAGATCCTTAACCTGTACATTACCGGCGAAGGTAACGATATTATCCACCTGGCCCTGGCGCCGGACTTGCCGCAAGTGATGGGCGATTCCGGCCAGATGCGCCAGGTCATCCACAATTTATTACAGAATGCACAGGATGCGATGGCGGACTTGCCGGCTGGTTCGGCAGCGCCCCGCATCGACGTCGTCACCGAGGCCATCCATTACCAGGGCGCGGACGGGGGAACCCGGACTGCCGTGCGCCTGATAATTTCGGACAACGGCCCCGGATTTGCGCCTAAAATCCTGGCGCGCGCGTTCGAGCCGTATGTCACGTCGAAAGCGCGCGGCACCGGCCTGGGCCTGGCGATGGTGAAGAAGATTATCGACGAACACGGTGGACGGATCGATATCCAGAACCACGTCGATAGAAGTGGCGCATCGATGCTGATTTTGCTGTTAAAGTTGGCACCGGTGTAGTTGGCATAATATTGAAAGACTAATAAAATCATCGCGAGCCGTGCAAGCATTACAATGCTTCATGTCCAGCGAAATGTATAAAAGGCAGGGATAGATGGCGAACATTCTGGTAGTCGATGACGAAATGGGTATCCGCGAGTTGCTCTCCGAAATTCTGAGCGACGAGGGGCATGCGATACAACTGGCCGAAAACGCGCAGCAGGCGCGCGAGGCGCGTGCGCAAGGCGCGCCTGACCTAGTCCTGCTTGATATCTGGATGCCGGATACCGATGGCGTCACCTTGTTGAAAGAGTGGCAGCGCGACGGTTTGCTGACCATGCCGGTCATCATGATGTCGGGGCACGCCACCATTGATACGGCGGTCGAAGCGACGCGTATCGGCGCACTGAATTTCCTGGAAAAACCGATCGCCATGCAAAAGCTGCTGAAAGCAGTGCAGGCAGGCCTGAGCCGCGCGCAGGAAGTGGCGCGCGCGCCGGCAATGGCGCCGCGTCCGGTGGTGGCGCCGCCGCCGGAAGACGGCGCGATTGCCGCCGGCGCGCCGTTTGCCGCGGCCAATGTGGCGCCAGGCCATGCCGCCGTGCGCGGCGCCAGTGTCAACGCCGGCGAAGGCCACATGTTCAACCTGTCGTTCGACTTGCCGCTGCGCGAAGCACGCGACGCCTTCGAGCGCATGTACTTCGAACACCACCTGGGCCGTGAAGGCGGTTCCATGACGCGCGTGGCGGAAAAAACCGGTCTCGAGCGCACCCACCTGTACCGCAAGCTCAAGCAATTGGGCGTCGAGCCTGGCAAGCTGGCCAAGAAAAACCAATGACGGCCCCTGCTGGCGGCCTGGCCGCCGGCGCACGGGGCGGTGCAACGGACGGGCCCGCGGGCCCGGCCGCTTCCGTCCTCACCATCACCACGGTTGTCACCGGTCCCACGCCCCGGGCCCGTGAAGCCGCCATCCACGCCGATATTACGGCGCATCCTGGTGTTCCCACCGCCGTCATCCTGGAAGGTTTGGCGGACGCCAATTCGGCGCTGGCCGAGTGCGGACCGCATGTCACTGTGGTGCGGATTGCGCCTGGCTGCCTGTGCTGCGCCGGCAACCTGGTTTTGCGCGTATCATTGAATCGTCTGCTGCGCCGTCCGCCGGCGCGGTTGTTGATCAGCTTGGCTAATGCGGAACATGCCGGCCAGTTGCACGGCATGCTGGAAAACGCACCTTATGTTGGGTTGCTAACACTCGGAGCCAACTGGCACGTTCGCCTTACTTGATTTCCCTGGCCAGGCCCTCACCTCCATGGTGTAGGCGGCACGCCCAGTGTCCGCCACTAGCGCGAAGGAAACGACATGAACCTGATCTATAACAGCGAGCAATACAGCGTGGTCGAGTTTGGCGCCGACCGTGAGCTGGAAGCCCTGCGGTTTGGCGGCTATGAAATCGTGGACAAGGGTGGGAAACGCGAGATTTTCATTGCCGGCGTGATGGCGCAAACGTTTCGGCGCGATGTCAACCGGCTGATTGCCGGTGAGCCAACAATGGAAGAGGTCGATGAATTCCTGGGCAATTATGAACCCCTGATGAGCCAACCGGTTTTACTGCATTGATTCCCCGTGCCGGGCTGGCTGCCCGGCTTATCCTCGCCTGCGGGCGCGGCACATGATAAGGTGCAGTTTTGCAGCAACTTGCCTGTTTCTCCTATGTGCCAACTCCTTGGAATGAACTGTAACGTCCCGACGGACATCGTGTTCAGCTTTACCGGCTTCGCCATGCGCGGCGGCCGCACCGATACCCATCAGGATGGCTGGGGCATAGCCTTTTTCGAGGGCGCCGGCGTGCGCCATTTTGTCGACCACCAGCCGGCCGTCAACTCGCCGATCGCGGACTTGATCAAGCACTATCCGATCAAATCCAAGAATGTCATTGCCCATATCCGCAAGGCCACGCAGGGCGAAGTGAACCTGGAAAACTGCCACCCGTTCGTACGCGAACTGTGGGGCCGCTACTGGGTCTTTGCCCATAACGGCGACTTGAAGGAATTCCAGCCGCCCCTCGATGGGGCGTACCGGCCGGTCGGCACCACGGACAGCGAGCGGGCGTTTTGCTACATCCTGCAAACCTTGCGCAGTCGTTTTGGCGATTGCTGCCCTGGCCGCGACGAGTTGCGCCTGGTACTGACGGAACTGGTGCGGGAGATTGCCGCGCACGGCACCTTTAATATGATGCTGTCGTCCGGCGGCGAACTGTGGGCCCATTGTTCGACTAACCTGCATTACCTGGTGCGGCAATATCCGTTCGAGACGGCGCTGTTGTCGGATGAAGACGTGAAGGTGGACTTTTCCGAAGTCACGACGCCAAACGACCGCGTCGCGGTGATCGTGACCCAGCCGCTGACCACGAATGAACAGTGGACCGCGTTTGCCGAGGGCGAGCTGAAACTGTTTATAGATGGCCTGCCGCAAGGTTAGTTGCCAGCTGAAATTCTCCGCGACAAGGGCGGCAATTGATGCCAAAATATCAGGAAAATTCTAAGAACTATCAGTTTCTGTTGCCTTCTGGCACATTTTTAGTCCCCACCAGCAGGAAAACGCCATGATCGATCTCTCTTCCCACGATTCCGCCTCGAAAAACTTGCGTGTACGTGAGTTTTATCTTGGGAGGCAGCCCCTGCTGGACCGTAACCAGGCGTTGTTCGGCTATGAGTTGTTATTCCGCAACGCTCCGATCGGCCCGGCCAATGTCACCTCCGACCTGGGCGCCACGGCGTCCGTGATTGCCCACGCGGCGCAATTGGGCATGGAAAAAGTCATTGGCGATGCGCTGGGTTTCGTCAATGTCGATGCCGACACCATCATGAGCGATATCTGGGGCTTCCTGCCGAAGGAAAAAGTCATCCTGGAAATCACGGAAAACATGGAAGCCACGCCGCCGGTGCTGTCGCGCATGGCGGAACTGGTGACGCAGGGTTTCCGTTTCGCGCTCGATGATGTGACGGCGGAAACCGGCCAGGTGCAGTCGCTGCTGCCCCTGATCGAGTACGTCAAAATGAACATGCGCAATGCGGACTTGCCGACCCTGATGAAACTGGCGCCCCGCTTCAAGCAGGATGGCAAGAAGCTGGTGGCGGAAAAGGTCGAAACGCGCGACGAATTCAAGAATTGCCTGGACCTGGGCTTTGATTTCTTCCAGGGCTATTACTTTGCCAAGCCGATCATCATGAGCGGCAAAAAGCTGTCGCCGTCGCAGCTGGCGCTGATGGAACTGATGACCCTGGTGACGTCCGATGCGGACAATGCCGATATTGAACGCGCCATCAAGAAAGACGTGTCGCTGGCGCTGAACTTGCTGCGCCTGGTGAATACGCCGGCCGTGGGCGCGCGCCAGCGCATTGATTCGCTGAGCCAGGCGGTCACGATCCTGGGCCGCCGCCAGTTGCAGCGCTGGCTGCAAATCATGCTGTACGCGGAACCGGCCAAGCGTGGCCACAGCATGACGCCGCTGCTGATGCTGGCGACCACCCGTGGCCGCCTGCTGGAGTTGCTGGCCCATAAACTGCGCCCGAAACACCAGCATGTCTCGGATATCGCCTTCACGGTCGGCATCATGTCGCTGATGGATACCTTGTTCGGCTTGCCGATGGAAGAAATCCTCACGCAAATCCCGGTCATCGATGAAGTGGCCGATGCGCTGATGTACCGCCAGGGCTTCTTCGGCGAATTGCTGCAACTGGCCGAGTGCCTGGAGCAGGTCGAGGAAATGGACCACAAGATCGATCCGACCTTGCGCGACCTGGAAATGTCGACCGACGAACTGGTGGAACTGGAAGTGGCCGCGTTCGAGTGGAGCGACAACGTGGTGCGCTACGCGATTTAAATGAAAAACCGGCCGAGGCCGGTTTTTTATTTGTAGATGCCCGACGCCACCAGCACGTCTTCGTATTTTTCCAGGTAAGTGGATTTGCTTTCCACTGTCTTCTGGACCGGGTTCGGCCATTTATAGTCGACCCAGCCTTTACCCTTGGTTTTCGCCAGGTCGATGAAGGACTTCACCATCATCTTGCCTTCCGCATCCTTCAAATCCAGCACATTCTTGCCGACGATTTTCTGGTTGGCGCCGTTGGCCCATTCCAGCCCGGTCATGTCGATTACGAAGATGTATAAATCGCGGTCCTTGAACTGGCCGTTCGGGTTGTTGAATTCCGCATAGGCTTTTTCCTTGCCGTTGGCCTTCATGTAGGCAACGGCTTTTTGCACCAGCGCGACGGCTTCATCGGCGGTGCCGCGCTCAGCGGCGAACGCGAAGGTGGAGCAGGCGAGGGACAGGACGAGCGCTTGCAGCAAGGCTTTCATGGGCGACTCCTATTTGGCGGGGAGAAGCCCTAATGTAAGCAGGCAAGGGACGGGTGTAAAGCAGGCGTTTGGATGTGTTGCTTTTCGGTGGTGGCCCCGGGACCGGTAACGTGATGCCGCAGCATCCGCGTAGGGCGGCTTTTACAAAGCCGCCCTACATCATTACAGGTTCGGCGCCAGCCAGCGCTCCACGTCTTCCTTGCTGGCGTTGCGGCGTTTGATCATGTCTTCCAACTGGTCGCTTTCGACTTTGCCGACCACGAAGTATTTCGAGTCCGGGTGCGCGAAGTAGAAGCCGGACACTGCGGCGCCAGGGTACATGGCGAACGATTCCGTCAACTCCATGCCGATTTCCTCGGCGTGCAGGTGCTGGAACATGTCGGCCTTGACCGTGTGTTCCGGGCAGGCCGGGTAGCCTGGCGCCGGACGGATGCCCTTGTACGCTTCCTTGATCAACTGTTCGTTGCTCAAAACTTCGTCCGCGGCATAGCCCCACAAGTCTTTGCGCACGCGCTCGTGCATGTATTCGGCAAACGCCTCGGCCAGGCGGTCGGCCAGCGCTTTCAGCATGATGGACGAGTAATCGTCGTGCGCATCTTCGAAGCGCTGTTCATACTTTTCAATGCCCAGGCCGGACGTCACGGCGAACATGCCGATGTAATCCTTGATGCCGGAATCTTTCGGGGCGATGAAGTCGGCCAGGCACTGGTTCGGACGCTGCACGCCATCGATGACCGGTTTCACGCCTTGCTGGCGCAAGCCGTAATACGTGAACGCCACCTGTTCGCGCGACTCGTCGGTGTAGACCTCGATGTCGTCATGGTTGACGCTATTGGCCGGCAACAGCGATACCACGCCGTTGGCCGTCAGCCAGCGGCCGTCGATCAGCTTTTTCAGCAATTGCTGGCCTTCTTCGTACACCTTGGAGGCCGCTTCGCCGACCACGCTGTCGGTCAGGATGGCCGGGAACGGGCCCGCCAGGTCCCAGGTCTGGAAGAACGGGCCCCAGTCGATGTATTGCGCCAGGGTGGCGAGATCGACGTTCTTGAACACGCGGCGGCCGATGAATTTCGGGCGCACCGGCGCGAAGGCCAGTTTTGCCTTGTTGGCGCGCGCCGCGGCCAGCGACACCGACGGCAGCGCTTTCTTGTTGGCGTGCTGTTCGCGGATGCGGGCGTAATCGTGTTCGATGTCTTCGATGTACTGGTCGCGGCTTTCCGGCGTCAGCAGCGATTGCGCAACCGAGACCGAGCGCGAGGCATCCGGCACGTAGACCACCGGGCCATCATAGTTGTGCGAAATTTTCACGGCCGTGTGCGCGCGGCTGGTGGTGGCGCCGCCGATCAGCAGTGGAATCTTCATCATGCGGAAGTGTTCGTCGCGCTGCATTTCGCGCGCCACGTGGGCCATTTCTTCCAGCGATGGCGTGATCAGGCCGGACAAGCCAATGATGTCCGCATTTTCCACCTTGGCGCGCGCCAGGATTTCCGAGGCCGGCACCATCACGCCCATGTTCACCACTTCGAAGTTATTGCACTGCAAGACCACCGAGACGATATTTTTGCCGATGTCGTGCACGTCGCCCTTCACGGTGGCAATCACGATCTTGCCCTTCGGCTTGGCCACGATACCGGTGCGGGCTTCTTCGGCTTTCTTTTCTTCTTCGATGTACGGAATCAGGTGCGCCACGGCTTGCTTCATCACGCGCGCCGATTTCACCACCTGCGGCAGGAACATCTTGCCCTGGCCGAACAGGTCGCCCACGATGTTCATGCCATCCATCAGCGGGCCTTCGATCACATTGATCGGACGCCCGCCGGCATTGAACACTTGCTGGCGCATTTCCTCGGTGTCGTCGGTGATCCACTGGGTAATGCCGTGCACCAGCGCGTGCGCCAGGCGCTTTTCAACCGGGGCGTTGCGCCATTCCAGGTTTTGTTCCTGCGCCTTGCCGCCGGCCTTCAATGTCGCGGCGAATTCGATCATGCGTTCGGTGGAATCGTCGCGGCGGTTCAGCACCACGTCTTCCACCCGTTCGCGCAACTCGGCCGGCAAATCGTCGTACACGCCGACCATGCCCGCGTTGACGATGCCCATCGTCATGCCGGCTTTGATCGCGTGGTACAGGAACACGGTGTGGATGGCTTCACGCGCCGGGTCATTGCCACGGAACGAGAACGACACGTTCGAGACGCCGCCGGAAATCTTGGCGTGCGGCAGGTTGTCCTTGATCCAGCGCGTGGCGTTGATGAAGTCCACCGCATAGTTGTTGTGCTCTTCGATACCGGTGGCCACGGCAAAGATGTTCGGGTCGAAGATGATGTCTTCCGGCGGGAAGCCGACTTTGTCGACCAGCACGCGGTAGGCGCGCTCGCAGATTTCAATCTTGCGTTCGAAGGTGTCGGCCTGGCCTTTTTCATCGAAGGCCATGACGATCACGGCGGCGCCATAGCGGCGGCACAGCTTGGCCTGGCGGATGAATTCTTCTTCGCCTTCCTTCATGGAAATCGAGTTGACAATGGACTTGCCCTGCACGCATTTCAGGCCCGCCTCGATCACGCTCCATTTGGACGAGTCGATCATGATCGGCACGCGCGAAATGTCCGGCTCCGACGCGATCAGGTTCAGGAAGCGCGTCATCGCCGCCTGCGAGTCGAGCATCGCCTCGTCCATGTTGATGTCGATGACCTGGGCGCCGTTTTCCACCTGCTGGCGCGCCACCGACAAGGCTTCGTCGTATTGCTCGTTCAAAATCATGCGGGCAAACGCTTTCGAGCCGGTCACGTTGGTGCGCTCGCCGACGTTGACGAACAGCGAGTCGTCGTCGATGGTGAACGGCTCCAGGCCGGACAGGCGCTGCGCGATTTTTACTTCCGGAATGGTGCGCGGTGTCGCATCGGCCAACAGGGCCGCGATGGCCTGGATGTGGTCCGGCGTGGTGCCGCAGCAGCCGCCCGCCACGTTGATGAAGCCGGCATCGGCGAATTCGCGCAGCAGCGCGGACGTGTCGGCCGGCAGTTCGTCGAAGCCGGTGTCGCTCATCGGGTTGGGCAAGCCGGCGTTCGGGTAAATGCAGACGTAGGCATCGGCGATTTGCGACAGTTCTTCCGCATACGGACGCATCAGCGCCGCGCCCAGTGCGCAGTTCAGGCCGATCGTCAGCGGGCGCGCGTGGCGCACGGAATTCCAGAAGGCCGAGACGGTCTGGCCCGACAGGATGCGGCCCGACGCGTCGGTCACGGTGCCGGAAATCATCAGCGGCAAGCGCTCGATTTCCGGGCGCTCGTCGAAGTACTGGTCAATCGCGAACAGCGCCGCCTTGCAGTTCAGGGTATCGAAAATGGTTTCCACCAGCAGCACATCCGAGCCGCCATCGACCAGGCCGCGCACCTGTTCATAGTACGATTCGACCAGCTGGTCGAAGGTGACGTTGCGGGCGGCCGGGTCGTTGACGTCCGGCGAGATGGACGCGGTTTTTGGTGTCGGGCCCAGGGCGCCGCACACGAAGCGCGGCTTGTCCGGCGTGCTGTACTTTGCGGTCGCGGCCTTGGCCAGCTTGGCGGCTTCGACGTTCATTTCATAGGCCAGGTGGGCCATATGGTAGTCGTCCTGCGCGATCGAGGTGGCGCCGAAGGTGTTGGTTTCAATCAGGTCGGCGCCGGCGGCCAGGTAGCGCTCGTGGATTTCCTGGATCACGTGCGGCTGCGTCAGGGTCAGCAGCTCGTTGTTGCCTTTGACGAACAGTTCGCGGGCGCCGCTATCGGCAGGCGCCGCGAAATCAACGAAACGGCCCGTCGGGCCGCCACGGTAAGCCAGCTCATCGAGCTTGTATTGCTGGATGATGGTGCCCATGGCGCCATCCAGGAACATGATGCGGCGCGCGAGGATGTCGCGTAATTGCGCTTCGGTCTTGGAGACGGGGGGCTTGGCTGTATTCGTCATTGCAGGCTTTCTAGGCTTTTTGGACTGGGGGATGCGGGATTTACTACCGGGTCTGAAATTATACGTCAACCCTGTTCGTCATACCGGGGGCTGCTCCAATATCGGATATCCCGATGTTGCCGTAAAATGTTCCTCCATGAAAATCACTGTCATCATCTCCGCGCACAAGAAGCGCCGGGAAATGGAATTCGTCCTCGCCGGCTATGCGGCGCAGCGCCGTCCTGCCGATGAAGTCATCGTGTCGCAGGATGGCGAATTCCCTGAAATCGCCGAAGCTATTGCCAGCAGCGCGCATTGGAACTTGCCATTAATGCATTTAACCCAGGAGCACCGGGGCTTCGGCAAGTGCCGCGCGCTGAACTCGGCCATTCTGCAGGCGTCCGGCGATATCCTGCTGTTTACCGATGGCGATTGTGTGCCGCGCGATGATTTTGTCGAAACGTATGTGAATTTGATGCGGCCCGGGATATTCCTGGCCGGCGGCAGCCATATCAGCGTGCCGGAGCAGTACCACCAGGCGCACGACCTGATCCCGGACATCCGCAGCCAGCGCCTGTTCGATTATGACTTCCTGAGCGGCATCGACGGCTTTTCCAAGAGCCGCAACCGGCTGTTGCGCAATCCGCGCCTGCAGCGCTTTTATGACTTCCTGTCGCCCCGCAACGTGTTCTCCGGCGCCAATTCGTGCGCGTGGCGGACCGACGTGCTGAAGGTGGGCGGGTTCGATGAAAGCATGGCGTATGGTGGCGAAGACCAGAACATCGGCCTGCGCCTGAACAATATCGGCATCAAGGGCGTGCGGGCACGCCATTCGATCGTCAGCCTGCACCTGGACCATGGCCGTGGTTACTACGACGCGGCATTGCACCAGGCGAACAAGGACTGGAACCGCGAAGTGCGCAGTAATAAATATGTGTTTCCGCGCGTGTCGCCGATCCGGCAAATGGGCGAACACGGCAACCGGCACAAGTAGCACTCGTGCCGGCGGCCCGTGTGACTTCGCTTACGCGAACGTCAAACCGTCGAGCGGGAAGCCCTTGATGAATTCCGACGCCGGCAAGCGCTTGCCGCCCGGTTTTTGCAATTCCGTCAGGCGCAGCGAGCCGGAACCGCAGGCCACCACGATGCCATGTTGCGCATCGGCCGCCAGGACCTGGCCGGCGGGCGCGGAACTGTCGGCGTCCAGTACTTCGGCATTCCACAGTTTGATGGTGACGCCGTTGACCGACGCGTGGGCGCCGGGGAAGGGATTGAAGGCGCGGATCTTGCGGCCGATGTCCTTTGCGGAGGCGGTGAAATCGAGCGCGGCTTCCTCTTTGCTGATCTTGGCCGCGTAAGTGACACCGGCTTCCGGCTGCGGTACGGCTTCAACCACGCCTTGCGCCATCTTGTGCATGACTTTCACGCACATGGCGGCGCCCATGGCGGCCAGCTTGTCGTGCAACTGGCCGGTGGTGTCGTGCGGGCCGATCGGCAAGCGCTCGATCAGCAGCATCGGACCGGTATCGAGGCCTTCTTCCATTTGCATGATGGTCACGCCGGTTTCCGCATCGCCGGCTTCAATCGCGCGGTGGATCGGGGCGGCGCCGCGCCAGCGCGGCAGCAGCGAACCGTGGATATTGATGCAGGGCTTGATGTCGAGCGTGCTGCGCGGCAGGATCAGGCCATAAGCCGCCACCACCATCGCATCGTATTCCGTGGCGAGCAGGCGCTCGTGCGCTTCCTTGGCTTCGGCGGCGCGCTGCGGGTCCTTGCTGTCCATGCGCAGCGACAGCGGCTGGGCCACCGGGATGTTGTGGGCGACGGCGTATTGTTTGACGGCGGACGGCTGCAAATGCATGCCGCGTCCGGCCGGACGGTCGGGCTGGGTCAGGACCAGCGGGATTTCAAAGCCTGCCTCATGCAGGGCTTGCAATGCGACTGCCGCGAACTCTGGCGTGCCGGCGAAGACGATTTTCATGTTATTTCCTCTTGGATGGCGCAAACGGCAGGCCGGGCAGGCAGCCCGACACGGCATGCGCTGCCACGGCGCATACATGGCGGCTCGCAAGCGAACCGCCCTACGTATTCCACACTTGCCGATGACTTAGCCGTTCAACACGAGCGCACCGGTCGCCACTGCGGCTTAGCGGCGGTGCTGGGAGCGGGCGGCGTTGTCGCGCGCGATTTCGCGCTCTTCCTTGACCATTTTGGTCTTGATGCGGTTGCGCTTCAAGGGCGACAGGTATTCCACGAACACTTTACCCATCAAATGATCCATTTCGTGCTGGATGCACACGGCCAGCAAGCCATCGGCTTCCACTTCAAAGGTGTCACCCTTGACGTCCTGGGCGCGCACCTTGACGCGGGCCGGGCGCTCCACGCCGTCGTACACGCCGGGCACCGACAGGCAGCCTTCATCGTAGACCTGCTTTTCATCGCTGGCCCAGGTGATTTCCGGATTGATGTAGGCTTTCAGGCCACTCTTGTCTTCGGTGACGTCGATGATCATCAGGCGTTCATGCACGTCCACCTGGGTGGCCGCAAGGCCAACGCCAGGGGCGTCGTACATGGTTTCAGCCATGTCTTCGACCAGTTTGGCCAGGCGGGCATCGAATACGGTGACGGGCTTGGCAACTTTGTGCAGGCGCGGATCGGGATAGCGGAGGATATTCAGTTTGGACATGCGGGTGTCAGAGACTTAAAAATACGACAAGGCTGGCCAGCAACGCAGCACGTGCGCCGTGTGACTGTTCTTGCGAGTTCAGGGTATTATGGGCAGAGATTTGATTCACTGCGGCAATTTACTGCGCCAATGCCTTTGGTGGGAAAGGCCATTATCAATGAAAAATTTTAGCACAGTCGGTGCACGCCTGACGATTGCCTGCCTGATTTCCAGTGCCATGGTATCCGGTGCGCATGCCATGCAGTGCGATTTCCGCCCCAATGCGCCGGACCAGCACGTGGTCGTCAAAGGCGATACCTTATGGGATATTTCCGGTCGTTTCCTCGAAAAACCCTGGTGCTGGCCGCAGGTGTGGGGCATGAACAAAGAGGAAATCAGGAATCCCCACTGGATTTATCCGGGGCAGATTGTTTATTTTGACCGCAAGGAAGGCCGCTTGCGGCTGGGCACGCCGATTGGGGGCGCCGGCGGCGCCGGCAACCCGTCGGATTTGCGCCTGCAACCGCAATTGCGGATGGAGGGGCTGGGCAAGGATGCCGTCAAGTCGATCCCGAACGGCATCATTGAACCGTTCCTGTCGCAGCCGCTGATCATCGAAAACGATGAGCTGAACAACGCGCCCCGCATCATTGCCGCGCAAGAGGGGCGCGTTTTCCTCGGCAAGGATGAGAAGGCCTATGTGCGCGGCGACCTCAAGGACGGCACGTCTTTCCAGGTGTTCCGGCCCGGCAAGCCGCTGAAGGACCCCGTCACGAAAGCCGTGATTGGCCAGGAAGCGTTTTACCTGGGCACCTTGAAACTGGTGACGCCGGCCGCGCCGGGTTCCGAAGTACATACCTTTACGGTGGCGACCGCCAAGGAAGAAATGGGCCGGGGCGATTTGCTGATGCAAATGCCGCCCACGCCAATGAACCATTTTGTGCCGCACCCGCCGGAGCGCCAGGTCGATGCGGCCGTGGTGGCGATTTATGGTGGCGTCACCCATGCGGGACAGAACCAGGTGGTGTCGGTCAATCGGGGCAAAGTTGACGGACTCGATGTTGGCTCCGTGCTGCAGTTGTACCATCGGGGGAAGACGGTCACCGATATTGGCGCCAGCAAAGGCTGGCACAACATGGGTGATCCGAAGGTCAAGCTGCCGGATGAAAGAGTGGGCAGCTTGTTTATCTTCCGCGTGTTCAAGCATATTTCCTATGGCTTGATCATGCAGGTGACCGAACCTGTCGAGGTCGGCGACGTCGCCAAATCGCCGGAGTAACCGACGCCGTGCAAGCCACGGACTCCCTTGTTGCAGACTTGCCCGGCAGCCAGCGCGACGCGGCTGCCTGGTTGCGCCTGGCGGAAACACCCCACGTCGGGCCGGTCGCCGCCAAGGCGTTGCTCGCCGAAGTGCCGGACCCTGCTGAAATCTTTGTCACCGATGCCGTCCTGCTGGCCGCCTGGCTGGCGGATGTGCCTGGCTGCCGCGTCGATGCGGCCGTGCGCGCCTTGCGTGACCCTTCGCCTAATTGGCTTGACCAGGTGGCGCGCATGGCGGATGCCGCCAGCGCATGGGCGGCGCTACCGGGCCGCAGCCTGCTGGTGTTTGGCGATGACGATTACCCGCCGCGCCTGAAGCACATCGTGGATCCGCCAATGCTGCTCTATATAGAAGGGGACCGATCACTGTTGAGCGCGCCGGCAGTCGGCGTGGTCGGCGCGCGCAAAGCCAGCGCCCAGGGGATGCTGCATGCCGAACAGTTCGCGCGCGGGTTGTCGGAAGCGGGACTGGTGGTGGTGTCCGGGCTGGCGCTGGGCATCGATGCGGCCGCGCACCGCGGGAGCTTGAATGGCCCCGGTTCCACGGTGGCGGTGATCGGGACGGGCATCGATGTGGCCTATCCCAGGCGCAACCTGGATTTGATGCAGCGGATCGCGGAACAGGGTTGCCTCGTCAGTGAATATCCGCTGGGCACGCCGCCACGGCCCGAACACTTCCCTAAACGCAACCGCATTCTCAGTGGGCTGTCGCTCGGGGTGCTGGTGGTGGAAGCGGCGGAACAATCCGGCTCGCTGATCACGGCCCGGCTGGCGGCCGACCAGGGACGCGATGTGATGGCGATCCCCGGATCGATCCATGCGCCGCTCGCGCGCGGTTGCCACGAGTTGATCAGGAAGGGCGCCATCCTGGTGGAATCGGTCGAACATGTGCTCGAGGTCGTGCGGCCTGGCGGCAATGGCAGCGGGAGCCGCGATGCCGGCAAGGCGATGCGGAGCGCGGCGGTGCATGGCGAGCTGGCCGAATTGCTGGTCGCGATGGGCCATGATCCCGCGCCGGCCGAGGCGCTGGCGCACCGGGCGCGCTTGCCACTGCCGGAGACGCAAGGCCATTTATTGGCGCTGGAATTGGCGGGATTGGTCGAGAGATTGCCAGGGGGAATCTATCAACGGTTGCAAAACTGAGGCCTTCGCTATTAAAGTGCGGGACTTGTGTTTCGCCGATCTTAACTGTTAGAGTAGCGCCATGTTCGACATCCTGGTTTATCTCTACGAGACTTATTACCGTCCCGACGCGTGCCCTGAGCCGGCCGCGCTGGCGCGGAAACTGTCGGCCGTCGGGTTCGACGACATGGAGATTTCCGAAGCGCTGGTCTGGCTGACAGACTTGAATGCAATGGCCGGCGCCGAGCAGGCGCCGACGGCTGCTTCCACTGGTATTCGCTATTATGTGGAAGAAGAACGGGATGTGTTAGGCACCCAGGCGATTGGCTTCATCCAGTTTTTGGAAAGCGCGCAAGTGCTGTCGCCCTTGCAGCGTGAAATCGTCATCGAGCGTGCGCTGGCATTGAACGAAGTCCCTGTGTCGCTGGGTAAACTGAAGATCATTGTCTTGCTGGTGTTGTGGAGCCAGGGCAAGGAACCGGATGCGCTGATGTTCGATGATCTGTTCGGTTCGGATGAAGACCAGTTGCCGCGCCTGTTGCACTGACACGCATACCACCGCTTGGCCACTTCGCTCGTGCACTTCGATGTGTGCCGTGCCGCCACTACAGTATAAAAAAGAGAATTCAACACTATGACCAAAACCCTCATCATCGCCGAGAAGCCTTCTGTCGCGAACGATATCGCGAAGTCGCTGGGCGGCTTTACCAAGCACGATGAGTACTTTGAATCCGACGAGTATGTGCTGTCGTCCGCCGTCGGCCACCTGCTGGAAATCGCTGTTCCAGAGGAATACGATGTCAAGCGGGGCAAATGGAGCTTCACGCACTTGCCGATGATTCCTCCGTACTTCGCGCTGAACCCGATTGCCAAGACGGAATCGCGCCTCAAGGTGTTGAACAAGCTGATCAAGCGTAAAGATGTCACCGCCCTGATTAACGCATGTGACGCGGGCCGCGAAGGGGAGTTGATTTTCCGTTTGATCGCGCAAAACGCGAAAGCCAAGCAACCGATCCAGCGCCTGTGGCTGCAATCGATGACGCCGGCCGCCATCCGCGACGGTTTTTCCCGCCTGCGCAGCGATGATGAAATGCTGCCGCTGGCCGATGCCGCGCGCTGCCGTTCGGAAGCGGACTGGCTGATCGGGATTAACGGTACCCGCGCCATGACCGCTTTCAACTCGAAAGAGGGCGGTTTTTATCTGACCACGGTGGGCCGCGTACAGACGCCGACCCTGTCGATCGTGGTGGAGCGCGAAGAGAAAATCAAGAAATTCGTGGCGCGTGATTACTGGGAAGTGCGCGCTGAATTCATTTGCGCATCCGGTATCTATGAAGGCCGCTGGCTCGACACGAAGTTCAAGAAAGACGAGCAAGACCCGGAAAAGAAAGCCGAACGCCTGTGGTCGAAAGCCGCGGCGGACAGCATCGTTGTCGCTTGCAAGGGCAAGACCGGCATCGTCACGGAAGAGTCGAAACCGACCACCTCGATGGCGCCCGGCCTGTTCGACCTGACCAGCTTGCAGCGTGAGGCCAACGGCCGCTTCGGTTTCTCGGCCAAGAACACCTTGGGCCTGGCGCAGGCGCTGTATGAAAAGCACAAAGTGCTGACCTACCCGCGTACCGATTCGCGCCACTTGCCGGAAGACTACCTGGACACCACCAAGCAAGTGCTGGATACGCTCAGCGAGAACAACAATTACCACCAGTTTGCCAAGCAGATCCTGGCCAAGGGCTGGGTCAAGCCGAACAAACGCATCTTCGATAACACGAAGATTTCGGATCACTTTGCCATCATCCCGACCGGTACCGTGCCGAAAAACTTGTCGGAGCCGGAACAGAAACTGTACGACCTGGTGACGCGCCGCTTCATGGCGGTGTTCTTCCCGGCGGCGGAATTCCTGGTCACCACGCGCTTCACGGAAGTGTCGGGCCATCAGTTCAAGACTGAAGGCAAGGTCATGACCAATCCGGGCTGGATGGCGATTTACGGCAAGGATGCGACCGACGACAAGGAAGGCGGCGGCAACCTGGTGGCGGTGGAAAAGGGCGAGAAAGTCCACACTGAAAAAGTCACGCCGAATGGCCTGGTGACGAAGCCGCCGGCACGCTACAACGAGGCGACCTTGCTGTCGGCCATGGAAGGCGCGGGCAAGCTGGTCGATTCGGACGAGTTGCGCGATGCGATGGCCGGTAAGGGCCTGGGCACGCCGGCCACGCGCGCCGCCATCATTGAAGGCTTGCTGACCGAAAAATACCTGCTGCGTGAAGGCCGCGACCTGATCCCGACCGCCAAGGCATCGCAACTGATGACCTTGCTGCATGGCCTGGGCGTCGATGAATTGACGGCGCCGGAATTGACCGGCGAGTGGGAATACAAGCTGTCGCAGATGGAAAAGGGCAAGATTTCGCGCGAAGAATTCATGCGTGAAATCGCGCAAATGACGCAGATTATCGTCAAGCGCGCCAAGGAATACGACAACGACACGATCCCGGGCGACTACGCGACGCTGCACACGCCGTGCCCGAATTGCGGTGGCACCGTCAAGGAAAACTACCGCCGTTTCGCGTGCACCAAGTGCGAATTCTCGATGACGAAAACGCCGGGCAGCCGCCAGTTTGAAATCAGCGAAGTGGAAGAATTGCTGAAGGAACGCACCATCGGTCCGCTGCAAGGTTTCCGTTCGAAGATGGGCCGTCCGTTTGCCGCCATCCTGCGCATCGTACGCGATGAAGAGATCAAGAACTGCAAGCTGGAATTCGACTTCGGCCAGAATGACGAAGAAGGCGAAGATGGCGAAGGCGTGGACTTCTCGAACCAGACACCGGTCGGTCCTTGCCCCAAGTGCACGGGCAACGTGTATGAAATGGGCTTGGCCTACGTGTGCGAGCACACGGTGGCGAAACCGAAGGCGTGCGACTTCCGTTCCAGCCGCATCATCCTGCAACAGGAAATCCTGCCGGAACAGATGACCAAGCTGCTGAACGACGGCAAAACCGATTTGCTGCCGGGCTTCATTTCGCAGCGTACGCGCCGTCCATTCAAGGCGTTCCTGGTCAAGGGCAAGGACGGCAAGATCAGCTTTGAGTTCGAAGAGCGCAAGGCCAAGCCGGGCGCGAAGACCAAGGCGGCCGCCAGCGACGATGGTGCGGCCACCGAGGCCGACGGCGGCGCGGAAGCGGCGCCGGCCAAAAAGCCGGCAGCCAAAAAAGCCGCCGCCAAGCCGGCCGCCAAGGCTGCGGCCAAGCCCGCCGCCAAAGCAGCCAAGCCTGCCGCGAAAAAAGCGCCGGCCCGCAAAGCCGCCGCCGCTGCCAAATAAACCGCCTTTAATTGGTGCAAGAACGGGACTTCGGTCCCGTTTTTATTTGCGGCATCGCTCATCCGGATGAGTATTTGTTTCCACATGTTGCTGACATTGCACTGTGGGAAAAATCCTGTGCATAATTGCGAAATTTGCAATTCCCACAAGGAAACAATGAAATTCCCACTGACCCGTGTCGCCATGGCGATCACGCTGCTGACAGCCGGTTTCGCCGCGCTGGCGGAGCAGGCGGACAGCAAGGCGGGCGGCGCGGAAGGGGCGGCGGCCACGCCCGCACCGGCCTCCGCCGCCGGCAGTAAAACCATCCAGCGCGTGGAAGTCAAAGGCGATACGCAAGCGTACGATCCGCGCCGCGACGATACCGCCAGCAAGACGGTCCTGAGCCACGAAGAAATCATCAAGTACGGCGACACCAATGTGTTCGACGTGCTGAAGCGCGCGCCCGGCGTGACCGTGATCGGCAACGCCATCCGCATGCGCGGCCTGGGCAATGGCTACACGCAAATCCTGGTCAATGGCGAGCGCCCGCCACCGGGTTTTTCTATGGACACGGTGACGCCGGAACAGATCGAGAAAATCGAAGTGATCCGCGCCGCGACGGCCGAACACTCGATGCAGGCGATTGCCGGCACCATCAATATCGTGCTCAAGAAAGTCGTGGCCAAGCCGCAGCGGGACTTGCGCATCAATGGCGGCCGTTCCGACGAAGGCAGCAATGTGTTCCTGATGGGCACCCTGGCGGACCGGGCCGACAACCTGTCGTACTACCTGAACGCCATGTTCGGGCATAACGAAGGCGGCAGCCCCAATACATCCACCGACCGCTTCCTGACGCCACAAGGCGACGTGGTGCAATGGCGCGATACCGTATCCACTTCGCGCAACCACTCCAACATGCTCGGCCTGCAGCCGCGCCTGAACTGGAAATTGCCCGACGATGAACAATTGAATGTCAGCGGCTATGTGCAAGCCATGCGTTCATCCTATAACTGGCGGGCGCAGACCATCAACCGCAAAGGCAGTTTCGGCACACCCGATTATGTGATCCGCAGCGCCGATTCCGATAACAGCGGCTTGTTTGCCGGCGGCGACGTCAACTGGGTGGCCAAGCTCGGTGGCGGCAAGCTCGACGCCAAGCTGTCCGCATCGCGCGGCCGCAATGACAGTGACAATGTGCGCCCGTCGGCGACGGCGCACTATGCGACCAGGCTGCGGCGCGACGCGCACAACGAGAGCCGCTACACCAGCTATAGCACCACCGGTAAATTCACGCGCACGCTGTTTGACGGCCACGCCATGGCGGCCGGCTGGGAAATCAGCAGCAACCTGACGGACGAGTCGTCGGTGCGGGTGGAAGGGCTGGTCGGCAGTCCTGCCGTGACCATCCCTGAATTCTTCCGCCCCAAAGTCGTCAAGCAGGCGGCGTATGCGCAGGACGAGTGGAACGTGACGAAAGACTGGTCGGTGTACATGGGCGCGCGCTGGGAAGCGATCCGCACCGAAAGCAGCGGCACCGGCCTGGCCGATACGCAATCGAATGCCCACGTGCTGAGCCCTGTCGCGCAAACCCTGTACAAGTTCCCTGGCAACAGCGGCCGTCAGTTGCGCATGGCGCTGACGCGCACCTTCAAGGCGCCGCAAACGTACCAGTTGACGGCGCGCCGTTACGAAGCGGATTTGAATACCCGTTTTACGCCCGACAGCAGCGGCAACCCGAACCTGAAGCCGGAACTGGCCAATGGCATCGACCTGACATATGAGCACTTCTGGGCCCCCGGCGCCGTGTTTTCCGTGGGGGCGTCGCAACGCAGCATCCGCGATTACATCCGCACGCGCCTGATCGAAGACCGGCCTGGCCACTGGCTGAGCCTGCCGATGAATGAAGGCAGGGCACTGGTGCGCACCCTGGACGTGGAAGTGAAATTCCCGCTGAAAGCCTTTGACAAGGACGCACTGCCATTTGACTTCCGCGTCAGCGCCAACCGCAACTGGTCCACGGTGGATTCGGTGCCGGGGCCGGACAACCGGCTCGACCAGCAAATTCCGTTGACGGTGACCCTGGGCGCCGACTACCGCGAAGACAAATTCAGCGCCGGCGCCAGCCTGGCTTACCGCGCGGGCGGTCCGGTGCGCGTCTCGCAAGAGCAGTTCATCCGCCAGCAGGGACGGCGCGACCTGGAAGCGTACTGGCTGGTCAAGGTGCGCACCGGTTTGCAGGTGCGGCTGTCCGTCAACAACGCGCTGGGTGAAGATAACCGCAACGAGTCGCGCTATGTCGACGTGAGCGGGACCAGCGAGACCCGCAGCTGGAATCCGGGTTCGGCGCGATTGCAGGCCAATGTGGAAATGAAGTTCTAAAGAAAATGGGGCCGCGGAAGCGGCCCCATTTTCTGTGCAAGACTTAATCGTCGTGCGCGGCGTTCTCCACGAACACCACCGTGGTGCGCGGCGGGATCGTGAACGACCCCGTCGCCGCCTCATATTGCGCGGTGCGCGCCAGGCGGTCCGCCCCGGACTTCAACTGCACCTTGTGCACCTTCAGTTTGCGGCCACGCAGTTCCGGCAACAGCACCGTCTTCGCCACCTTGTCCACGTTGAACAAGGTCACCACCGACTTGTACTTCGCGCCGTCGTAGCGCTGTGGGTGCTGGCCATCGATGCTCATGGCGATCACGCCCGGGACCTGCTGCGGCCCGGTGTTGTGGAAGCGCAGGCGTTCCGACACATCCTTGGCCGTACGCAGGCGGAACAGCGACGTGTCCTGGCGGATCGCCAGCATGTCGTTCATATAGTCGCGCGCGTTGACGATGGCTTGCGTGTCCGGCTTGATCAGCGCATTGGTGAGAATCGGCGACATCAGGCTCCAGTTGGACTGGTTGACGCCGGCGATTGGCAAGCCCACGCCGAAGTTATTCGCGCCATAGCTGTAGTCGAGGCGGTTGAACCAGTCGCCCGCGTCATAGCTGTCGCGGTCGAGCGACTTTGAGCGCAGGATTTCCTGGCCCGCGTGCAGGAAGGGAATACCCTGCGACAGCACGGTGATGGCGGCGCCCAGGTTTTGCACTTTGACGCGCTCGGCCAGCGGCGTGTTTTGCGGCAGCTTGAAGGCGTTGATGTCGAACAGCGTCTGGTTGTCGTGCGCTTCGATGTAGTTGATGGTTTCCGACGGGTTGGCGGCAAAGCCGGCGCGCTGGCCGAAGTAATCGATGTCCGCATTGGTCCGCAGATTGCCGAAACGGTCCGTGAAGCGGTAGTCGCGCAGGGTGCCGGACAGGCCGACTTTCACCAGGTCGCCCAGGCGCAGCAAGTCATCCTTGCTTTGCGCGGCGCGCGCATTCGGGTCGTAATACGCGCCGTTGATGAAGCCCTGCTGGCTGATCAGCGCCTCGCCGCCATCGCAGCAGCCGCCGCCCCGCACCGCGTCGCGCAGGCGGTCGTTGAACGAACCGATGCCGGAACCGAACATGTTGGCCTGGCGCGCCTGCACGAAGCGGGCGTCATTGCCGACCGTGCCGAAGTTCCATGCTTCGCCGTAGATATAGATGTCGCGGCCGGCCGCGCGGTTGACGGCGGTTTGCAGCCGGTTCATCACGGCGAGGGGGGTGAAGCCCATGATGTCGAAGCGGAAGCTGTCGACCTTGTAATCGCGCACCCACATGCTGGCCGTGTCGATCATCAGCTTGGCCATCATGGTGTTTTCCTGCGCGGTGTCGGCGCAGCAGCTGTCGTTGGTGATGCCGCCGTTATTGTTGAGGCGGTAGTAATAGGTCGGCACGATCTTGTCGAGCACCGACAACGGGCCCTGCTGCGATGCGCTGGTGTGGTTGTACACCACGTCCATCGTCACGCGCAGGCCTTCGTCGTGCAAGCCCTTGACCATGGCGCGGAATTCGCGCACGCGGGCCGCGCCGTCATTGGCGTTGCTGGCGTAGCTGCCTTCCGGCGCGCCATAGTGCACCGGGTCATAGCCCCAGTTGAAGCAATCGAGGCCGCGGGACTGTTCGACGGCCGCTTGCTGCGAGGTGGAATCGGCGGCGGCGGCTGGAATCGCCGGGGTGGCGCAGCCGGCTTCATTGACGCTGGCGAAATCGAAGGCCGGCAGCAGGTGCACGTGCGACAGGCCGGCTTCGCGCATGCCGCGCAAATGGCGCATGGCGTTCGAGCGGCTGTCCGTGAAGGCCAGGTATTTGCCGCGATGCTCCAGCGGCACGCTGCTGTCGCTGGCGCTGAAGTCGCGCACGTGCAATTCATACAGCGAAATGTCGGCCGCGTTGTCCAGTTTGGGAATGCCGTGGTGGTCCCAGCCATGGGGTTTCATGGCCTGGCTGTCCAGGTTGGCGATGAAGCTGCGGCCGCTGTTGGCATTCGTGCTGACGGAATACGGGTCGGTCACGGTGTTGGTGACGATGGTGTTGTTGGCCCAGCGCGACAGCACTTGCACGTCATAGGTGTAGTAGTAGCGGTTGGTCAGCGACGCATCCGGCGCCGTATAGCGCCACACGCCGCTGGCCGCGTCGCGCGTCATCGCCACCCGGCGTACGCGCTCGCCGCTGGCATCGGCATACAGGTTCAGGCTGACGGCTTTCGCGGTCGGCGCCCAGACCCGGAAGGTCGGCACGTCACGGCGGTCGAACGTGACACCCAGTTCCGCGTTGGCCGCTTGCGGTGCGAAGACCGTGTCGAGCATGCCGCTCAGTTGCAGCGAAGTCACTTGCATCAGCTTGCCGTTGCCATCGAATTGCGCGATGGCGAACTGGCCGGAGGCTTTCGACGCCACGCTGGCGGCATCCTGCGCGGACAAGGCCAGCGCGGTGGCGCCCGCCAGGTGCGGGTATTTCGTGTTCAGTGCGGCCGGCAGGGATGGCGATGCCGTCAAGTCCATGGCGCTGTCGTAACCCGTCACGCCGGTGACGTCCGAACCCAGGCCGCCGTTGGCCGCGTAATACAGTTTATAGCTGCCGCTGGCGGGCACGCCGGGCCAGGCCAGCGTGTTCGCGGACAGCCAGTGCGCATTGGCCTGGTTCAGGTTGCCGTAGCTGATGGCGGGCTGCGTTTTGTAGACCGTGCAATCGCCGTCCAGCATCCACACTTCCTGGCCTGCGGTGGCGATATCGGCATTGAAGTTGGCGCCCTGGTCGGCGCCGCAATTCTTGTTGCCGCTGCCATCGGTGACCAGGAACCAGATCGCGGACTTGGCGGTGTTGACGGGGATGTCGACGTAGCCGCCGAAGCTGTCCGTGCCCGTCATCATGAAGCGGGTGGTGATCCAGGCGGAACTGGGGTTGACCGGACCATCCCACGAATACACGCCCCACTGCGCTTCGTCGCCCTGCGTGCGGTGGAAGTGCATGCGGATCGAACCGGGCGCCACCGGCGCCACAGCGGCGGCGGCCGCGCTGGCGCTGGCCGACGCGGTATTGCCCATGCGGACCTTGCCCGCGTCCGCACTGTCGCTGCCGGCGCCGCACCCGGCCAAGGTCGCCAGTGCACCGCAGACCGCGACTACAGAAATTTTTGTAGTGAAACTACTGTTGTATTGCATGGTTTGTCTCCCTGATTTTCGTTGTTTTCGCCACTATACATTGGTTTGTAGTCGGGTTTTATGAGGCGTGCAGGACGGGTGTGTAATATTACTACGCGATTGCTGTCGTCTTGCAAACGATTTGTATTAATGTTGTGTAAACGAAAAAAGCTGGCGCGCGGATGGCCAGCCAGGCCATATCGGTGACGTTTCCATGGCTGAGTTATGCAAGGAATTGCCGGACATGTGGGTGCGGCAGCATCGCGCCGCCGTTGACCATCTGCCATCGTTACGCTACTGTGAAGCAATATCGAGGAGGGCGTTTTGCTCAAGCAACTCTTTGCCTGTTGCGTATTGGCGCTGACTGCCACGGCGCCCCATGCCGCTCAGCCGGAGTGTGGCACGCTGGGGCTCGCCTTTTATGAGCTGGGGGCGCTGTATTACCAAAAGCCCGACGGTGGCTGGGCCGGCATCGACAAGGATATCGTCGACGAACTGGAAAAGCGCACGGGTTGCCATTTCCAGGCCACGCTGGAATCGCGCGTGCGAATCTGGACCCAGTTATCGACGGGCAAGCTCGATATGTCGGTGTCCGGCATCCCAACCCCGGAACGCGAAAAGTTCGCCCGCTTCGTGCCGTATTTCGCCACCCGTAACTATGTCTTGCAGCCGAAAGGCTTGCCAGCCGCCGCCGCGACGGCGGACGGCTTCCTGGCCAATCCGGACTACAAGGTCGCCGTGGTGAAAAGTTTCAAGCATGGGGCCGATTACGATGCGTGGCTCGACAAGTTGCGCGCGCAGGGCCGCGTGTTCGATGCCCCGGATTTCCGCGCCGTGGTGCGCCTGCTGAAGATCGGCCGGGTGCAGGCGGTGCTGGCGCTGCCGACCAGCTGGGTTCCGGTGCTGGAGCAGGAAGGCATGACCGGCGACGTGCGCGTGCTGGACTGGTCGCCGAAAGACAGCGTGCCGCATGGCCTGATCCTGTCGCGTGAACGGGTGCCGCTGGTGACGGCGGAGCGCTTCGCCAAGGCAATCCAGGAAATGCGCGATGACGGCACCCTGCTGGCCATCTTCAAGCGCCATGTCGGTGCGGACATGGCGGCGGCGCTGTTGAATTATTGACGGCGCAATTAATCCGAGGTGACGTCGAGCACCCGCCACGTCATTTCAGGGGCAAACGGTAACAGCACCGCCATGCCCACGGCCCACTTGCCGAGATGGGCGCGGTCGATATTGTCGGCCTGCGGGATTTCCGTGCCTTCCAGCCATGGCATGTTCGATGCCATCACGCGCCAGTGCGCGCCTTTTTTCAGCACCGTGAATTCGCTCCACGGCGACGACAGCGGATCGGCCTGGTCGTAATGGTCGTCGGGCCGGCCGCAGGCCCAGGCCATCCACAAGTCGCCCGCGATCAGGTAAGCGATGGCGCCCGCGTGCGGGTCTTCCAGCCGCACGGCGGCCATGGGGCCGGCCGCCACCCGTTCCCAGTCTTCTTCATAGCTGCCGTCATCGGCGGTTTCGTGCAGCGCATCGTCGCTGTCAAAGCGCATCCAGCCGGCGTCGGTGGCGTCGCTGATCCAGGGAAAGGCGATTTCAGGCTGCCATTCGCAGTGGTTGCCGTCCACCACCGTGGTGCCGGCAAAGCCGGTCTGCGCGCCGAAACGCGACAGCTGGTGGGGTAAATATTTGACGATGTGCGTGCGGCTGGCCGGGTCGGGGCGGTCGATGGGAATACGCAGGTCGATGTGGAAACGGGCAGCCTGGAACCACCACACTTGCGTGGTGGTGTCCGTGCTGCCGTTGCTGCGCCGGATGCCGGTCCGGCGCCACAAACCCTGGTAAGTCGACGGAACGGTCATCAGCGTAAGTCGTCCGTGTAATAGTAAACCGTGCCGCGGATGGCGGACGGGAGCGCATTGAGTGCCGCAGCGAGCGCGTCCGCATCGGGTTCCGACACGCCGTTTTTGGCGATCGAGACCGGCAAAATGGAAGCGCGTGCAGCTGCGCGGTACGAAACAATATGATCGAAATCAGGGCGGCTGTCGATCTCCTTGATGAGGTAGCGTTGCGTACCGTTGCCAACTTGCACATAACGGGCCACGGCGCGGGTTTTCACCTCGGGCGACAACTTCCGGAACAACAATACCTTATCGATGACAACGGTGGCGCTCCGGTACACGGTTTGGCCACCCTGCTCGAAATGGCCCAGCACCAGGTCCGCCTGGAAGCGCTGCAAGGGCGCCGGGGCGCCGGGCTGCAGCCGGTCCAGCTCGAACTTTTCCGGCGCCACGGTCCACAGGGCGGTTTTGCCGTCCAGGCGTTGTTTGACGGCCGCGTCGAGGCGGGGATCGGCCAGGCGCACCTGCAGCACCACCTGGTAATCGTGCGGCGCATGGAACATCGGCAAGTGCGAGGTGTACAAGCCATCTTTGCCGCCAAACAGGGCCATCCCATGTTCGCCGTAGGTGGGGCCTTGCGCGGGCGCGGGCGCGGCTGCCATGACGGCCGGGGCGGCCAGCAGGGAAAGGGAGATCAGGAAGGTTTTCATGCGGTAATGGTAGGGTGGTGTTAGTGTCGCGTAAAGCAACTTAAATTCACTTTTAATGTCCTATCTGGAAACATGAACCTCACTGACTTGCGCATCTTTGTCAGCGCCGCCCGCCAGCCCACCTTGAGTGACGTGGCGCAGGAAATGCATTTGACGCCGTCCGCCGTCTCGAAAGCGTTGCGCCGCCTGGAAGACAGTTTAGGCAAATCCTTGTTTGACCGCAGCGCGCGGCAACTGGTGCTCAATGCCAGCGGCGCGCTGTTGTTGCCGCGTGCACAGGCGCTGCTGGCGATGGCGGAACAGGCCAGGGCCGATGTGCAGGGCGACCACGCCGTCATCGATTGCCGCATTGCCGGCCCGGCCATCCTGTTGTGGCGCTATGGCGACGCCCTGGCCGGCGGCTTGCGCCCCTATGCGCAAGCGAGCCTGCACCTGCAAGCGATGTTTGAAGACGAGGCGCTGGCGTCACTGGCGCGGGGCGACGCGCATGCGGCCATCGTGACGGGCGAAGTACTCGATGGCAAGGGGGCGCACTGGTCGGAGGCATGGGACACCGTGCCGCTGGGCGTGCTGGCGCAACACCTGGTGGCGGGGCTGGGCCATCCGCTGGTGCAGGCGTTGCAGTCTTTGGCGGGCCCCCGGGCGCAACGCGTCGTTGAGCGGGGCGGCAACGCCGGCATGGCGGGCGGGCGCTTGCGCGCCACGGCCGCCCAGGTGCTGCAGCATGAATTTGCCTGCCCGTCCCATTCCCTGTTTTGCGGCGAGGGGCGTGGCGCCCGGTCGGACGGCTGGCGCGATGACCAGTTGCCGCGCAAAATCCGCTATTGGACGGACGACCTGCAATTGTTGCTGGCGTTCGTGAAATCCGGCGCGGCGCTGGCGTATTTGCCGGAGTTTGCCCTGAACGATCCGGCGCTGGTGCGTATCGACGTGACCGACGCGGCATTTACCTGCCAGGAACAGGCTGCGCTGGTGTATGACGGCGAGCGGGCGCCGGCGTGGCTGCGGCAACTGGCGCGGCAGTGCGGTGATGGGTGATCGCTTATCGCTCATCGCCCGCACGCTTGACTGCCCCGCGTACCCATCTATAGTGAAATCATAGCAAGGACCATTTGCCATGATTTCGCCCATCAACCCGTTGCCCGGATACACCGTCTACCAGCCCCAGGCGGTGGATGAAACCGGTAATGACAATGCGCTGTTGCCCACGCTGGCGGTCAGCCTGTCGGAAAATGCCAGCGTGGTGGCGACCCTGGGCGGCGCGAAATCATCGACGCAGGTGTACACGGCGGCCGGCTTGCTGAGCACCTTGCAACAAGCCGGCACCTTGCCCGGCGCGCCGGTCATCCCCGACGAAGGAACGTACCGGCAAGGCGATGCGCAGTTGCTGCAAAACCAGCAAATCGCCGCCACCCTGGCGCAGTCGCCGCAAACGTCGGGTGCTTACACTGGTGCACCGCTGTTGCCCACTTTAAATGGCGCGCCCATGGCAGCTTCGTGGGCCCAGGCGTTGAAAGCCCGGCCGGGACTGGCCAGCACGGCCGTGGCCAACGCGTATAACCAATCTATCGTCAGCTCTTTCAGCACCTACGCCTAACCGGCACGGCGCCGGCATGCGCGCCACGTTGTCGGATACGTACTTTCCCCGAAGAATTTTCGACTGCTTTTCGCTAGACTCGGTTCAATGAAAAACCTCAATATCGGCGTCCGCCTGGCTGGCGGCTTTGGCCTCGTCTTGCTGCTTGCTTTGTTAATGCTGTGGACCGGCATGCGCCACATGCAAACCGTGGCGGACGCCACGCGCGACATGATGCGGCAGCCACTGGCCAAAGAACGCATGATCGGCGACTGGTACCGTTTAATTCACACCAGCGTGCGCCGCACCACGGCAATTTCGAAAAGTGCGGATCCGGCGCTGGGGCCATACTTTGCCGCGGAAGCGGCAGCGTCGACCAGCCAGGTCAATGCCTTGCAACAGCAAGTTGAACCGCTGTTGGACAGCGCCGCGGAAAAGGCGCTGTTCGAACGCATGAAGGATGCGCGCAAGCGTTACCTCGCGGACCGCGACGCCATCGTCGCGCTGAAAAAAGCAGGCAATCTGGCGCAAGCCGATGCGCTGCTGGAACAGCAATTCATTCCGGATGCGAAAGCCTATCTCAATGCACTGTCAGGCTTGCTGGAATTGCAGCGCCAGCGCATCGACAGCGATGCCGAACAGATACGCCAGGCCTACCAGAACGACCGCGTGTTCATGCTGGGCTTTGGCGCCGTGGTGCTGGCGCTGGGCGCGTTGTGCGCGTGGCGCCTGACGGTGGGAATCACGCGGCCACTGCGGCGCGCGGTGGAGGTGGCGTGCGCCGTGGCGTCCAATGACTTGCGCAGTGCGATCGTGGTGGACCGCCGCGATGAGACGGGCCGCTTGTTGCAGGCATTGAAAACCATGAATTGCGGCCTGGCGCAAGTGGTGGCGGACGTGCGTGCCGGTACCGAACAGGTGGCGACGGCAGCCGGGCAGATCGCGGCAGGCAACGCGGATTTGTCGCGCCGTACGGAGCGCCAGGCCGGCAACCTGGAAGAAACCGCTTCGGCCATGGAACAGTTGACGGCCACCGTGCGCAACAACGCGGGCCATGCGCAGCAAGCCAATGCGCTGGCGCTGGCCGCCTCCGGTGTCGCCGAGCGCGGCGGCGCGGTGGTGGGGCAAGTGGTGGCGACAATGGCGGAAATCAACGCGTCGGCACGCAAGATCGGCGACATCACCAGTGTGATCGACAGTATCGCGTTCCAGACCAATATCCTGGCGTTGAACGCGGCGGTGGAAGCTGCGCGCGCGGGGGAGCAGGGCCGTGGCTTTGCCGTGGTTGCCAATGAAGTGCGGACCCTGGCGCAGCGCTGCGCCCAGGCGGCCCACGAAATCAAGGCCCTGATCGATGCATCCGTGGGCAAGGTCGATGCGGGCAGCCGGTTGGTGACGCAGGCCGGGGTGACCATGGGGGACGTGGTGGACAGCATCCGCCAGGTCACCGTCATCATGGCGGACATTACCACGGCCAGCCGCGAGCAAAGTTCGGGGATCGAAATGGTCAATGAGGCCGTGCTGCAAATGGACCAGGCCACGCAGCAAAATGCCGCACTGGTCGAGGAGTCCGCCGGGGCGGCCGATGCGTTGCGCGAGCAGGCCGAAGCGCTGGCGCAGGCGATGAGTGTGTTCCTGCTGGCGGGGGGGGCGGAGCGGCCGGCATTGCGCGCGCTGGCCGGGCCGGGGGACATGCAAGGCACCGGGTTGTACCCACGCCTGGCGGCATAAAACCCGTAGGGCGGTTCGCTTGCGAGCCGCCATGCACGCGTCACCACCAGCCCAGGCCATGCCGTCCTGCGTGCATGGCGGCTTGATACCGCCAATCCGCCCTACGTGGCCCAATCCGCCGGGACCTTGCCGCCACTCGCGGCCAGCTTCGCCATGACCTGTTTGTGCTGCCTGATGTTCATCGAGGCGGAGCCGGCGGTATCGCCGCTGTAATGCAGTTCGCGCGCCAATTCCTTGCGCGCTTCCAGGCAGCCGGCTCCCCGGTCCGTACGCGGTCACACCTTACTGCTCGGTCTCCACCGCAATCATATTGTCGTCCGGTTTGCGGTCGATCAGCTTGTTGTCCGGATCGACCCCCGCCTTGGCGGGACGCCCGGACACCACCACGGTATACACGGATTCCTTCGTGCTGATCCGTTTGCGTTCGCGCAGCAGGCTGTTGCCATCCTTGTCGTCCACCCCGATGTCGATCAGGTCGGCCATCGGCACTTCTTTTTCCGCGCCCACTTCATCGGCGCGCAATTTGCTGGCATGGACCTTGATCGTGACTTCATATTTACCGCCCGGCAGCTTGCGCATGGTGGCGCTCAGCGCGCGGTTATCGTGCAGCACGATACTGTTGAACAAGTCGTCAATCAGGTAAGCCTGTTCCGGCGGCGTAATCTTGCGCAAGCCGTCCACCAGCACCGTCACGCTCGGATACGGCGCGGTATGGAACGCGTACTGTTGCAGCAGGCCGCGCAGCACTTCATTGACCTTGTCTTCGCCGAGGATGTCTTGCAGCTGGTACATCGCCAGGCTGCCCTTGCGGTAGTGGATGTAATCCTGGTTTTCATTGTCGGCCAGCGGCAATTCCTTGCTGTTTTCCAGCGCGCGGCCCAGCAGGTAGCGGTCCAGGTCATAGCGCAGGAAGCGGCGCATGCGGTCCGGGCCGAACTGCTTTTTCATGACCATCAGCGCGGAATATTCGGACAGGGTTTCCGACAACACGGTGGCGCCGCGGGTATTGCCGCCCACCAGCTGGTGCGCCCACCACTGGTGCGCCACTTCATGCGCCGTCACAAAGAACGGGAAATCCACGTCTTTCGGGTTGCGGTCATCGACCTTGGCAATGAAGCCCATCGCTTCCGAATACGGGATCGTATTGGGATACGATTGCGCAAACGCGGCATAGCGGGGGAATTCCACGATGCGCAGGATGCGGTGCTGGTAAGGGCTGAAATGCTTGGTGTAATACTCGAGCGATGCCTTGGCGCCTTTGTTGAAGCGGTCGAGGTTGAATTCGTGGCCCGGGTGGTAATAGATTTCAATGCCCGCATCTTGCCACCAGTCGTGCTTGACCGCGTAGCGGGCCGACTGGAACGCATAAAAGTTCAGGATCGGTTTATCCATCTTGTAGTGGAAATAGCGGCGGCCGTTGGCCCGCCACTCTTTTTCCAGGATGCCGGGCGCCACGGCGGTCTGGTCCGGCGCGGTGCTGACCACCGCGTCGAACGTGACCCAGTCCGCATCGGTGCCGATGTAATTGTTGGCCAGGCCCTTGGGGTCGTCACGCGGCAGTGCCCGTTCCTGCGCCGGCAAACCATGCTTTTTGCGGTCGCGCGGGTCGCGTAATTCCATCACCTGCTGATAGCCGATATGCGGCAATAAGCTGTTGTTGAAGAAGGTGCCATTGCCGATCACCGGCAAGTCCTGGCCCAGGCCGAACAAGCCTTTTGGCGCATACACCAGCTCAAAATCCAGCGGCAGTTTCGCGCCCGGCGCCAGTGGCGACGACAGCGCATAGGTCGAGAATCCCAGCGCATGGTCGGCCCGGACCAGTTTGGCCACCTGGCCGAAGCGCAGCGGCTGCAGGGTGGCGCGGGTGTCTTGCGTGACGTGGATTTCCGTCAGCGGCCGGGTGCTCTTGTTTTCCAGGACGTAGTGGCCTTTGACGCGCAGGGTGCGCTGTTCCGGCTCGATCGCCACGCCGAGGCGCACATCGGTGATGCGCGGTTGCGGCGCATCGGCCAGCGCCTTGTATTTGCGCTCGTAATCGGCGCGGTCCGCGTCGACGCGATAGGCCGACTTGTAATCGCCCGCCACCTGCAAATCATAGAACAGCACGCTGCCGGCGCCGGCAAAGATGGTGGCGGCCAGGGCAAACGTCGCCAGCACCGGCAGGGTCAGGCCGTGGCGCGCCAGTTGTACGCGCTGGCGCCATTCCAGGTTGCTGCCACGGGCCCAGAACAGCACCGACAGCACCACCAGCGCCAGCGCCGCGCCGCTCCAGTACAGCAGGAACCAGCGTTCGCGCAGCAGGAAGTGGCCATAGCCGTTCATGTCCGAATACACGAATTCCGGTGTCATGCCGTACACCAGCATCGGGTGGTCGAGACCTAGGGCGGACGCCGTGATGGTGGCCGCGTAATACAGGATCATCGCGAAGTACGCCAGGTACTTGTGGTTGATCAGCACTTGCAGCGCGATGGCCAGCACCGCCACCAGCGCATATTGCGGCCACTGGACCAGGAACAGGTTGTGCAGGTACAGGCCGGGCTGGAGCTCGAAGTAACCTTTGAACAGCTGGATCAGCATGCCGCACACCATGACCACCACCAGCAGCAAGCCCTGCAAACCGATCAGGCCGAACAGGCGCGCCAACAGTGGCAACCAGTTCGGCACCGGCATGGCGTCGAACATTTGCGCGGTGCGGTTTTCCCGTTCGCGCCACACCAGTTCCCCCGCATAGAAGGTCGTGATGACCAGCATGAACAGGGTGAACATTTTCGTGATTTGTTCCAGCACCAGGTAAGTGACGGGATAGGTTTTCACGCCCATGGTGTGCGGATCGAGCGCGGTGGCGAACATCAGCAGCACGCCGGCCAGCACGATCACGGCGAAATACACGTTCTTGACGGTTTCACGCAAGTTCAGCCAGCTGTTCCGCAGCAGCAGCAAGCCCAGGCTGCGGGCCTGGAAATCCGGTTTTTCGCGGGTGCCGGCCGCCGTGGCGGACAGGCGCTGCGGTTCTTCCCCTTCGTTGCGGCCGGCGTTGCGGCCACTGTCGATGGTGGCGACAAAGTGAAAGCGCCAGTAGCCCAGCAGCAAAGTCACCAGCGCAAAGGTGGTCCAGATCAGCCGGTTGACCAGGTACACGCCCTCCGGCAAGACCAGGCGGGTATTGCGTTCGGCGATTGGCCAGTATTCGGTCAGGCGGATCACCGCCGTGGTGCCGAACGGGTCGATCAGCGCGGCCAGGGTTTTATAGTCGAGGTCACGCGCCAGGCCCGGCGCCACCAGGTAGCCGATCAGCATGACCACGCTGCTGATATACACCGGCAACATGCGGCGCGTCAGCGCGGCCACCACGAAGAACACCGCGCCAAAGATAAAGATGTTGGGCAGCAGCGTGAAACCATACGGGATCAGCCAGCTGGCCAGCGGCGTGGGGCCGAGCCGCTCGGGATCGATGCCGGGAATGAAGGTGCCCAGCCACGCGCCCAGCAAGATACTGGAAAACACCACGGCCAGCGCAAACGCGGCGCCGAAGAAGCGGCCGAACATGTACTGGTACTTGCGGATCGGCGCGCTGAAGAAGAAGTGGTGCATGTCATATTCGAAGTCCTGCTGCACCGAGCGGCCCACCATGGCGGCAATCACGATCACGCCCAGGCAGCCCAGCAGGCTTGTGGTCAGCAGGATGGAGCGGGGCGCGTTGATGGCCACCCGGCCGCCGAACGAGACCATGGCTTCCTTGAACACCCCGCCGGCGGCCGCCATCCACAACATGGCCAGCAGCATGAACATGCCGAAATACACCCAGGTGGACAACAGCTTCAGGCGCTGGCGGGCTTCGAAATAAGCGATGTCGAACATACGCGGCTCCGCTTATTCGCAGCGGTCGGCCGCGTGGTGGCGGCCGGTGATGGTGGCGAAATACAGGTCTTCCAGGTCGCCGATGGCTTCCTCGAACCCGTCGCCCGGATCATCGTCGCTGTAGACGTGAATCAGGGTGCGGCCGGACAGCAGGCGGGTGGAAATGACCGCATGGCGGGTCTGGAATTGCTGCAAATCGCGCTTGTCAATGAAGCGCGCCCAGATCTTGCAGCTGACATCGTCAATCAATTGCTGGGTGGCGCCGGCCACCAGCAAATGGCCCTTGTTGATGATGGCCATGTTGGCGCATAGGTCGGCCACGTCGCTGACGATGTGGGTCGACAGGATCACGGTGCGGTCGTCGCCGATATCGGACAACAGGTTATGGAAGCGCACCCGTTCCTGTGGGTCCAGGCCCGCCGTCGGTTCATCGACGATGATGAGTTTCGGGTCGCCCAGCAGCGCCTGGGCAATCCCGAAGCGCTGGCGCATGCCGCCGGAAAACGTGCCGAGTTTTTGATGGCGCACTTCGAACAGGTTGGTTTGCTGCAGCAGGCCATCGACCACTTCGCGGCGGCGGCCCCGGTGCGACAAGCCTTTCAGGATGGCGAAGTGGTCCAGCATTTCATAGGCGGACACTTTCGGGTAGACCCCAAAGTCTTGCGGCAGGTAGCCCAGCAGACGGCGGATTTCGTCTTTTTCATCGAGCACGTCGAGGTCGCCGAAAAACACGGAACCCGCATCGCATTCCTGCAAGGTCGCCAACGTCCGCATCAGGGTCGATTTGCCGGCCCCATTGGGGCCCAGCAAACCGAACATCCCGGTGGGGATCGTGAGCGAAATATTGTCCAAAGCCACGACACCGTTGCTATAGGTTTTGGACAAATTGCGGATGCGTAATTCCATGCTGACTCCTGTTGTGCCCTGCTGCGTTGCAACACCGACTACCACTTTTCAATGTTCGCATTGTATTGAATTTGCGACACAGCGGTTGCCTCATTGCGACAGTCAGCGGAATCCGACCGCCAGAACGTAATAATTCCGGGCAGGGCGGTAGGAGTAATCGGAATTTAATTTCGGAAAAGTACTTGCTCGCGCGTGAACCACCAGCGGCACAAGGCCAGCAGGGCGCCGGCGGTGACGGTGGTGGAGGCCAGGATCACGGCAAACATGCGGTAATCCATGGTGCCTTTGACCAATTCCTTCATGGCCAGCGACACGTTGGTCAGCGGCACCATGGCCCACATCCAATTCATTTCCACGCCGGGCAACAGCGCCACCATGGTTGGCAGCAGGGTCAGCAGCATCAGCGGTGAAATCAGTCCGGCGGCTTCTTTATAACTTTTCGCGTAAATCGACAGCGACAGCAAAATCGCGGCAAACATGGCGGCGGTCGGCGCCAGCATCAGCGCCACCATGGCCATGTCGCCGGCGTCGATCGATTGCATCATCGCGGCCAGGTCGGCGATGCCGGTCTGGCTGGCGGCATCGGGCCGGCCCAGCGCGGTGGCGCTGGCAATGACCAGCAGCGCGCTCATGCTGCCCACCATCAGCAGCGACGACAGCAGGCCGACCGTAAACAGCACCAGGAACTTGGCCAGCACGATGGCGCTGCGCGGCACGGGCGCCAGCAGCAGGGTTTCCAGGGTGCCCCGTTCCTTTTCCCCCGCGCCCAGGTCGATTGCCGGATACATGGCCGCCATCAGGCAGCCCATCAGCAACAGGTAGGGCAGCATGCCCCCCACCAGCGCGCCGATTTGCTCACGCTTGCCGGCGGTCGAGTGTTCATCGAGGCGGATCGGATTCAAGGCAAAGCGCAATTGCAGCTGGTTCAGGTTCAGCGCGGACAGCGCGCTTTCGCGCAGCTCCGTATTCTGTGCTTCGACCACGGCTTGCACGCGCTTGCGGATCAAGTCCACCATGACCGCGCTGTTATAGTGCAGCACCACCACGGCCTGGCGCTGGCCTTCCAGGCGGTCGCGGTAGCCGCGCGGGATCACCAGCGCGAATTTGATGCGGTCCTGGTCGATGGCCGGGCGGATGTCCGCTTCACTGGCGAGGCGGACTTCGGTGAACCCTTTTTCAGCGGCGAAGCGCTGTGCCAGTTCTGGCGCGTTTTCCTGGCCGAACACCGCGTATGGCAATTGCGCGCGGCGCGCCTTGTCGAACATGGTCGAGGAAAAATAGCCGAAGGCGGCAAAGATCAGTGGCATCGCAAAGATGGGAATCAAGACCGTGAAAATAAACGTTTTCCGGTCGCGCGCCAGCTCCAGGATTTCTTTCAGGTAGATGGTCCACATTGTTCAGGCTTCCCGCTCAGGTGTCACGCTCAGGTGTCACGATTAATCACGCTGACAAACGCATCGTACAAATCCGCGCTGCCGCCCAGATGGCGCAATTCGTTGACCGTGCCGTTAAACTCGGTCTTGCCGCGGTTGATGATGCAGACGCGGTCGCACAGCTTTTCCACTTCATGCAATTGGTGAGTGGAAAAAATCAGCGGCACCCGCAGCGCCTTGTAGCCGGCAATAAAGTCCAGCAGGATTTTCGCGGACATGACATCGAGCCCGGTGGTCGGTTCGTCGAGGATGACGAGGCGCGGCTCATGCACCACCGTGCGGGCAATCGCGCATTTCTGCTTCATGCCGGTCGACAGCTGGTCGGCGCGCTTGTGCGCGTATTCCTGCATGCCGAGCAACTCGAACAATTCATCGCAGCGGCGCGCCAGGTAGGGCGCGCTCATGCCGTGCAGGCGGCCAAAGTATTCGACGTTTTCACGCGCCGTCAGGCGGCCATACAAGCCGGTGGAACCGGACAGGAAGCCGATTTGCTGGCGCGCGGCCAGCGGATCCTGTAATAAATCGACGCCATTGACCCAGGCATGGCCGCTGTCCGCGGTCAATGCGGTGGACAGCAGGCGCAGGGTGGTGGTCTTGCCGGCGCCATTGGGCCCCAGCAAGCCCAGCACTTCGCCGGCCGCGCAGCTGAAGCTGACGTCGCGCACGGCGTGGAACCAGCCATCGTGGTCGCGCGGGTCGCGCGCCTGGGGCGGCTTGCCCTTGGCGGCAGGCAGGGGAAAACGCTTGGCCAGGTTGCGGACGTCGAGCATGCGGTGGCCCTGTTGTTGATATGGTTGCAAGATTAGCACGCCGAAATTCTGGCTCGCAAGAAGCAAACCCGTTATAGTTTTTCCCCATGAAGAAACCGAATGCCTATCTTGACACGGCGACACAGGAAAAAGTCCTGGCCGTGACCCGCAGCGGCGTTGGCCGCGATGAAGCCACCGGGTTTTTCCGCGTTGCGCTGGGCTTGCACTACCTGGCCGGCCTGATGACCAAGGAAAAACTGGATTTTGCCGCGCTGGACCGCGAATACAACCGCTTTATCTATCACGCGATCGGCAAGGGCCACAGCATCACCAGTATCTTGCAATACATGAGCGGTGAAAAAGTCATCCGGGTGGTGGATTCGCCGCGCTTTTTGCAGGCCTTCGATGCGCATTGCAATGAAGTACCGGTGCAAAACATCCCATTCCTGCTGGGACTGAATCTGGGCGTGGCCAAGGATTTGTCCGGCATTGACGTGCGGGGCGCGGTGGCGGACTGGATAGAAAAGCAGCGCATGCTGCGCGAAGAGGCCGAGTTGGCCGCTCAGGCTCTCAGGGGCGGCTAGCCTGGCGTCATATAATGATGCTTTCCGTATCACGAAGGAACCGCCATCATGTCAGCCAACCGCCACCACCATCCCCTCGACCGCCTGATCGCCAGCGCCGACAAGGCCTTGCGCGTGGTTGCCGGTGTCGCGTCCGCGTCGCGGCCGAGCCCCGCGGTCCATGCGGACGACGCGGTCATGAGTGAGTCCGAGCAGCGCCACGCGGCCGGCCTGATGCGCGTCAACCACGTGGGCGAAGTCATGGCGCAGGCGCTGTACAACGCGCAGGCGCGCTTCGCCAAGAACGAAGAGATCCGCACGCAGTTCGAACTGGCGTCGCGCGAGGAAGAAGACCACCTGGCGTGGACCGCGCAGCGGCTGCACGAACTGGGGTCGCAAATCAGCGTCTTGAATCCCCTGTTTTACGCCGGCGCCTATGCGCTGGGCACGGTGGCCGCCGTGATGGGCGATGCGAAGAGCCTGGGCTTTGTGGTGGAAACCGAAAAGCAGGTGGAAGCGCACTTGGCCAGCCACCTGGAAAAGCTGCCGCCGCAAGATGCGAAATCGCGCGCGATCGTCGAGCAAATGAAGACCGATGAAATCGAACACGGCGAAAAGGCGCAGCAACTGGGCGCGGAAGAGGCGCCGCTGCCGGCAAAAATGGCGATGACGGTGATGGGCAAGATCATGACGTCGACGGCCTATTACATCTGAAGACGACGGCTGAAGGCTGTCGAAAAACTTTACAGTATTTTTATTGGTAAAGTATTATTTCTATTGCGCAATTCCTGTGAAAGTGGCGAATTCGGCTGGAAAACGGCCGGGAGCATGAATAGTTGATGTCGAGAAATTTTACACAGGGGAAATTCTCTCCTGCTAAAATTTTCTGGCATGCAATTTGCTTTTCTTTGGGGTAACTTAATCGCCACCAGGCGAACTACTACTTCCAAGAAAAGGATCACCATGTTGATGTCCAAGCGCCTGCTGTCGAGTTTGTCGTTGAGCCTGCCACTGCTGTTCGCCGCAGGCGCCAGCCAGGCCGCCCTGATCGGTAGCTGGACCTTTGACGGTACCACTCCCCTGGCCGATTCGACCGGCAACTTCGGTAACCTGGAATTGCACAACGCCACCGTCACAGACGGCAAGCTGACCGTCAGCGGCAACGGCACGTCCACCACGGGCTGGGCGCGCGCCGCCAATTACACCGGTCCCGCCATTACCAGCAAAACCATGGTGGTGTGGGCGTCGCTGTCCGGCCTGAGCAACGAAGCGACTGCCGGTTCGCTGATGACCATCGACCGCATCAATTCCGATCAATTTGACGGCCTGGTGTTTTCCGAGCGCCAGAACAACCGTTGGGTGAGCGGCAGCAGCGGTTTTTCGCGCACCCAGGACTTCAATCCGGGCTACGCAGAAACCGGCGTCAACCAGCTGTTTGAACTGGCCTTCACTTACCAGGACATGGGCAATGGTTTGGTGGCGATTTCCGGCTATCGCAATGGCCAGAGTATCGGCAGCTATGTCGCTGGCAACGCCGGCAGCTGGCTGGCGAACGACACGGAAATGCTGTTTGGTATTCGCCACCTGTATGGCGCCAACGGAACCGTCGGCGCGCTCGACGCCGTCATCAGCGAGGCGCGCCTGTACAACACCGCGCTGACCCAGCAGGAAATCCAGGCATTGAACATGGCGACGGTGCCTGAGCCGGCCACACTGGGCATGATGGGCCTGGGCTTGGCCATGCTGGGACTGGCGCGCAAACGCCGCCGCGCCTGATTGAACCAGCCGGCGCGTCGCGGCAGGGCGCCGGCTTATATCCGCAGCCTGGCTTCCGCGTGGCGGAAGCCATCCCGCATCACAGCTCGACGATCTCGTACGAGTGCGTGATTTCCGCCGTCTTGGCCATCATGATCGAGGCCGAGCAATATTTGTCGTGCGACAGGTTGACCGCGCGCTCCACCGCCGACTGCTTCAGGTTTTTGCCGGTCACGGTGAAATGGAAGTGCACTTTGGTGAACACTTTCGGGTCCACGTCCGCGCGTTCGGCTTTCAGGGTCACATCGCAGCCCTGCACATCTTCGCGGCCCCGTTTCAGGATCAGCACCACGTCATACGCGGTGCAGCCGCCCGTGCCCAGCAACACCATTTCCATCGGACGCGGCGCCAGATTGTGGCCGCCGCCTTCGGGCGCGCCATCCATCGTCACCATGTGGCCGGAACCCGTTTGAGCCCGGAAACTCATTCCGGACGGACCATTCCAGCTGACTTTGCATTCCATGTTTGATCTCCGCAATAAAAGTTTAGCTTGGGTGCCGGGCCTTCAGGCCGGGCATCCACAAGTTAGTAAGGGGGCCGGGCCTTCAGGCCGGGCATCCACATTCATCATTGCGGCTATTGTAATGGAGGGGCCCCCGGCTTGCAGGCGGCGCGGCGGATTCCCATCAATCCTTCAGCGCCTCATGCTGCAAGCCGAACATGAAACCGCCCCAGTGGCGGCCATGGACATACACCGGCTGCGAGACCAGCACGAAGATATCGCCGATATCGCGCATGTAAGCCTGGAACAGGAAGTCGCGCGTGTCGTTGGCGACGTTGGACAGCATCTGGTTGCCGCTGTGGAAGCGCTTGTCGCGGCAGTGCGCGGTGTCCCACGCGACGTCGCCGCTGGGCTTGTTGCAGTATTTCGAGACGTGGGTGGGCGGGTAGGTTTCACCCTGGGTGCACATGACCGCCAGGTCGCAGCCGGGGATGCTCTCCGCCCAAGCGTCGAACAGGGGCTGGAACAGCTTTTCATACGCCATGTCATACGTGGTGTGGTATTGCTGCGGATTGGTGCCGGGGATCGGCTGGTAGTTTTTGTCGAACACGTCGAAGCCCTGGTCGGCCAGCTGCTTCAAGCCTTTTTCGCAGTCGCGCCGGCATTCGTTGAGGCGCACGATAACCTTGTCGAAGGCCGCTTCGCCCAGCGTGACCTTGCCCAGCTCGCGCATGCCGTCTTCCGCCGCCGCCGTCAATTTGCGCGAGCGCGTGCTGCACGCGTTCATGGCCTTGGCCATGTCTTGCGACAGGTTGCGCATCTGGCCGATGTTGTCGCTGATGGTGTTGTTATTGTCGGTGACCCGGTCGACGATGTCGCGGATGGAATCGATTTCGCTCGACACGCGCACGCTGCCGCCGGCGAAGGTGTCGAGCTGCTGCGTGGTGGCGCCCATCACTTCGCAGGTGCGGCCGATGCGCTCCGTGATGGTGGCAGCCACGGTGGCGGTATGCTGCGAATGCTGCTGGATTTCTTTCACTTGCGTGGTGACGGACACCGCCAGCACGCGCGTGCGTTCGGCCAGGCTGCGCACCTCGGACGCCACCACGGCAAAGCCGCGCCCCTTTTCACCGGCGCGCGCCGCTTCGATCGATGCGTTCAGCGACAGCAGGTTGGTTTGCTGTGAAATCTCCGAGATCTGGTGCATCAGGCCCAGGGTGGACTTGGTCCCTTCCAGCAGCTTGCCGATATTGGCGTTAAAGGTTTGCATGACTTCCGCCGCTTCGCGCGCCTGGTCATTGGCTTGCGCCATGTCGGTGCGGGCGGTGGACATGCCGGACGCCAGGTCGTTGGCAAAGCCGGCGATGGTGCTGATACTCGATTGCACTACTTGCACTTCGCTCGATGACCGTTCGGCCAGCGTATAGATATGGCTGCTGAGGTCTTGCTGCTTGTTGGCGTGTTCCGTGGCTTCCTTGATCTGCTTGCCGATGTGGACGGCTTCGACCGACATGCCGATGTTATGCCCGCGCACCAGGCGCATCAGGGGGCGGAAATCAATCCCTCCCTTGCGCGACGCAAGCCATAACAGGGCGGCGCCGCAGATGAGATAAGCCAGCGCCCACCACGGTGCGCCCGCCATCAAAATCAACACGGAGCCTGCCAGTAGCAGGATGCAATGGACGGCGGCGGTGGTCAGGGTCATCATCGTATCGGGTAGAGGTCGGAGAATTCCTACAATGCAGACACGCATGCAGCTTACTACCTGTTTTCACCCTGTGGCAATTGGCGAAAGGGTTCCTGTTGCTGCCTCACACACTATTGCGCATACTTGTGGGGTTAAGCAGCACGCTCCTTCCCCTATCAATCCAGGAGGTACCCCGATGACGCAAACCACGTTGGAACCAGGCAGCAACTTCAAGCACATTTGCCATTATGGCGAGCTGATCTTGCCAGGCATGACGAAGAGCGGCACCTTGCCCGCCGACTTCACGATGAATTCCCCGGTCGGCATTGCGCGTGACAATTACAACCACGTGTGGGTCTGCGATACCGGCAACAGCCGCGTGCTGGTGTTCACGGCGGACCTCGACACCTTGCTGCATGTGATCGACGCCACCCCGGAGAAGGGCGGCAAGGAAACGCGCCTGCTGATGCCCTTCCACCTGTGCCCGCACCCGACGGACGACATCATGTATTGCACCGACATGGGCAATGGCCGCGTGGTGGTATTCGACTATGACGAGCACGGCGTGGACTTCCAGTTCGCGTTTGGCGACAAGGCCACCAAGGCGTTTGTCCCGCTGAGCGATCCGAACGGCATCACCATCGTGCGTGAAGCGTCGGGTGAGCACTATATTTATGTGGCCGATGAGTTCTTCCACACCGGCGACGACGTGCGCAGCCGCTGCGTGAAGTTCACGCTCGACGGTGAATTCGTGCTGCAGTTTCGTACCGTCAAAGACATCGACCACGCGCATGACCTGCTGTGGCCGCAGGGGCTGGCCAGCGACAGCCAGGGCCACCTGTACCTGGCCAACACGGGCTACTACGAAGTGCTGAAGATCGATACCGCGTGGCCGGTCAAGGATGAAGTGGTGATCGCACCCAAAGAAACCGCGCTGCTGCACACGTTCGGCAATCCGGCCGGCATCGGTAAATTCAACGTGATGCGCTCGGTGTGCGTGATCAACGATTACGTGTTCGTGCCGGGCCAGGTGGAAGGCGCGCTGACCATCTATAACCCGGATGGCGTGCTGCAGGAAACCGTGATCGGCATGCTGCCGCTGTGGAACCACAAGCCGGAAGTGGCGCATTCGTATGCGGACTTTATCTACAACACACTGGAAGACCGCGTGTTTGTCAGCCCGTACCAAATCTGTGCCGGCAAGGAAAAGAACACATATTACATCACCGAGCCGTTTGCCTCGACCGTGCTGCACACCGCCATCAACATCATCGATGACGACTTGCCGACCGTGGCGACCTTGCTCGATTCCGTCGGTCAGCGTCGCGACAACGTCAACAAGGCGCTGGCGACGTCGCAATTCAATTGCATGACGTCGGTGATCCGTGTCGATCCGAAACGCAAGAACGGCAAAGGCAGGCTGCCGGAGCGGAACTGGCTCGACGGCTGGGCCAAGGCCACGGCGTCGCTGTACCAGTACTGGTATGAGCAAGTCCTGGCGCACACCGGCTTTGATCCGCTGGCGTCGGTGGGGACTTCATCCTACAACATCGATTCCGGCAACTGGTGCCTGAAAACCTTCGATACCGCCGTCAACCCGTACGCGCAATTGCAGAATATGGTGCGTGGCTTCTTCACGCCGGGCGACCTGGCGATGACGGCCTACTATCCTGCGCAGCCGCTGCTGGGCCAGGTTTTCCCCGGCACGCCGCTGATCTTCATCACCAATTTCAATATGTGCACGGTGTCGATGTTCCAGTACGGCCCGAACGGGCACTTGCTGAACTATGGCGTCCCGTTTGGCCGCGAAGGCATCGGCGGCGAGGGCACCCTGAAGGCGCCGCAAGGCATCGTGGTCAACAGCCACGGTGAAATCTTCATCGCCGACTCGCTCAACAACCGCATCTCGATGTGGCAGCTGGAAGCGACCGGCCTGGTCAGTTTTGTCCGGAATTTCCGCTGGAAGGAAGACGGCAAGGAACTCGACACGTTTACGCCGTGCGATGTCGACGTGGATTCGCAAGACCGCTTGTTTGTCTGCGACCAGTTCAACAATTGCATCCGCGTGTTCGACCGCGAAGGCAACAGCCTGTGGTCGTATGGCGAAGCGGGCTATTGCGACGACCTGGAAAAGGACTACGAAAAATTCTACCTGCCGGCCAGCCTGTGCATCGATGAACAGGACAACCTGATCGTCAACGACCTGGTGAACCGCGCCTTGAAAGTATTCAAGATCGATGGCGATACGCTCACGTATGAAACCGGCGACCTGGTGTTCAAGCGCTATCCGGAAGTGGGCGGGGTGTGGATGCCGTTCTTTATTTATGCGCATAACCGGCATGTGTATGTGCCGGATACCACGTTTAATGTGGTGAACGTGTACCAGTATTAAGCAGGAAGAAAGGCGGGCAGGCCGGCGCCTGCCCGTCGCCGTCCGATCAGCCGAACGGGGTGTATTCGAACCCCAGTTTGATGCTGCCAATGACTTGCGCCTGGTTTTCCGTGCCTTCGCTGAACCCGGCCAGGACTTCAGCGCGGTCGGCGCCTTTATCCAGCACATTGATCCAATAGTCATACCCTGCCTGGTCCGGCGCCCGGTGCAGGATATTCGCGTACAGCTTGCTGAGGAATTGTTTGTTGTCGGGATTGGCGCTACCCATCAGGGTGGCAAACTCCGTACTTTGCAGAAAACTGTTCGCGACGTCGCGCAGCGTCGTGCCATTGTCGACCTGTTTCAGCCAATAGCCCAGGCCGCCCGTATCAGGCGTGCGGTCGAAGGCCGCCTGGTACAGGCGGTAGACCATGCCGCCATTGGCGCCGGCGCCGACGTCGAGTGCCAGTGATTTATCGCTGAATTGCAGGCGTTCCACGTTGAGCAGCAATTGGATACTGGCTTCGCTGGCATTCTCGACCGTGTAGCAGCCTTCCGCGTTGATACCGATTTTGGCGTCGGCGCGTTTGCTTGAAAACGAGGCGGTATCAATGCCCGCGCCGCCATCGATGACATGGCTGCCTGGCGTGACCGCGATCGGGTCCGCGCTGCCGCTGCCACTGATGTTCTGGCTGCTCTTGACGGTGAGCTGCGTGGCGGCGGCAGGTGATGCATGGCCGGCCGCGTCGATGGCGCGCACATTGATGCCATATATGCCATCGCCTAGTAGATCAGTGCGAAGCTGCCAGGCGCCATCGCTGCCGGCCACCGTGGCGCCGATTGTGCGCACGCTGGCCATGGTGGCGGCATCCGGCGAGGTCGTGACTGTAATGGAGGCAAATGGTTCGGCGTGGCCGCTCAGCAGCGGCTGGTTGCTGTCGGTCACTCCATTGATGCTGGCGACTGGATTCAGCACAGGGATGACCGGGGGCGTGGTATCGACTTTGAATTTCAACGCGGTCGCTGGGGATGTGTTGCCGGCGGCATCGGTTGCAGTGACTTGCCAGGTGTGGCTGCCTTCCGCGACGGACGGAACCGATCCCGACCATTTGCCGTCGGCTTGCGCTGTCGTCTTGAAAAGCTGGCTGCCATTTTCAGTAATGGTCACCGTGGCGTTCGGAGCAGCCGTTCCCTCCAGCGGCACCAGCGAAGCCGGCATGGTTTCCCTGGCCAGCGATACCACCGGGGACGATGGCGCCTTGGTTGCAATATTAATCACCAGGAAGCGTTCCATGGACGTGTTGCCGGCGGCATCCGTGGCGCGCGCCTTGAGTGTATGCGCGCCATCGGACAGTGTGCTGGCAGTGGTGGACCAGGTGCCGTCGGCAAGTGCCGTCGTGGTGCCGATGGTGGTGGTGCCGTCCAGGAGTGTGATTACCGCGCCGGCTTCGGCTTCACCGCTCAGGACGGGCGTGGCGGTGTTGAAGGTGCTGTTAGATAAGCTGTCTTTCCACATCGGCCACGTTGGCGCCTGCGTGTCGAGCGTGAAGTTAATCGTCGTGCTTGGTGCCGATTGATTGTTGCGGTTGTCGACGGCGACGGCGGTCAACTGGTGGTTGCCGGATGCGAGCCAGGTTGACGATGGCGTTTCTTCGAATGTCCAGTTGCCATTGCTGTCGGCAACTGTGCTGCGGTAAGTAGTGCCGTCCGCCTTGATCAGGACGGTGCTGTTGGCTTCGGCGGTCCCTTTCAGCGACAGGTGGTTGCCCGGCGAGCGGATGTTGGAGATCATGACAGGCGCCGCGGGCGGCGTAATGTCAGCCATGTCATAGCTGATCGCATAGCTGCCCGTTGAATCGAACAGCGCATGCACTTCCAGATAATAGTCACCGCTTGTGGTGGGCGTGAAGTTGAGTCGTTCCACCTTCTGCAGGCTGGCGCTCATGGCCGCAATCTGGATCAGGCCCGATCCGCCCGAGGCCAGCGGGGAGAGTTGGGACAGGGTACCTACCATGGATTTCATAGGTGCCAAACCGTCAATGGCACCGGCAAACAGCGCCAGCGAATACGTTTTTCCTGCTTCCAGCGCCAGCTTGAAATAATCCACATCCAAGGAAGATTCGATCTTCCCCAGCGCCGGGAAGTTGAACGCCAGGGGCGTGGCAGTCGTATAGGTATTGCTGTGATCGTCGCTCATTTGGGCCAGCCAAAAAACTTGGATCTTAGCATGGCGTTGCAAGTGACGGAGTTGACCCCGGGCGTCTTTCTGGGTTATACTCGCAGGCTTTCCATTCGCTCAGGAAAAGTAAACAAGAAGGCTGCGTCCGCTGCAACACCAGGGCGGAACCACCATTTGAGCGTTAGTTAATTTTTCACAGAAAGTCAAAACATGAAAACTTTTTCCGCTAAGGACCATGAAGTCCAGCGTGATTGGTTCGTGATTGACGCGACGGACAAAGTCCTCGGCCGTGTTGCCAGCGAAGTGGCACGCCGACTGCGCGGCAAGCATAAGCCAGAGTTCACCCCTCACGTTGATACCGGCGATTTCATCGTCATCGTGAACGCAGGCAAACTGCGCGTGACCGGCACCAAAGCAACCGAGAAGACCTACTACCGTCACTCGGGCTACCCAGGTGGCATCTACGAAACCAACTTCCTGAAAATGCAACAGCGTTTCCCTGGCCGCGCCCTGGAAAAAGCTGTTAAAGGTATGTTGCCAAAAGGCCCACTGGGCTACGCAATGATCAAGAAGCTGAAAGTGTACGCCGAAGGTTCGCACCCGCACGCTGCCCAGCAACCTAAAGCACTCGAAATCTAAGGAACTGACATGATCGGTAACTACAACTACGGCACCGGCCGTCGCAAGAGTGCAGTGGCTCGTGTGTTCATCAAAACTGGCACCGGCCAGATCATCGTCAACGGCAAACCAGCCGCTGAGTACTTCTCCCGCGAAACCGGCCTGATGGTTATCCGTCAACCGCTGGAACTGACCGGCAACGTTGAGCGTTTTGACATCAAAGTCAACGTGCACGGCGGCGGCGAGTCCGGCCAGGCAGGTGCAGTGCGCCACGGTATCACCCGCGCCCTGATCGACTACGATGCAGCGCTGAAGGGCGATCTGGCACGCGCCGGCTTCGTGACCCGCGATGCACGTGAAGTTGAGCGTAAAAAAGTTGGTCTGCGCAAAGCACGTCGCGCAAAGCAATTCTCGAAGCGTTAATTTCGCTTATACAGCTACCCGGCTTGTCCGGGTACTGTACGAAAGCCGCCCGGTTCGCCTGGCGGCTTTTTTAATTTCTGCCATGTTTGCCGGGCCTTCAGGCCGGGCATCGTCATTTTGTCGTCCGGCGACGCCGGATTTCCAGCACTGATAAAATACAGTCCCTTTTTACCATTTACTCTCAAGGAAAGAACATGATCAAAGTTGGCATCGTCGGCGGCACCGGATACACCGGAGTGGAACTGCTGCGATTGTTGGCAGTCCATCCGCAAGTGCAGCTGACGGCAATCACGTCGCGCAAGGAAGATGGTTTGCCGGTGGCCGACATGTATCCTTCCCTGCGCGGCCGCGTGAACCTGGCGTTTTCCGCGCCGGACAAAGTCGACCTGACCCAGTGCGACGTGGTGTTCTTCGCCACCCCGCACGGCGTGGCGATGGAGCAGGCGCCCGCACTGCTGAAAGCCGGCGTCAAGGTGATCGACCTGGCGGCGGACTTCCGTATCAAGGACCAGGCGGTCTTTGAAAAAACCTACAAGATTCCCCACACCGCGCCGCAACTGATCGAAGAAGCCGTTTATGGCTTGCCGGAACTGAACCGTGACGACATCAAGAGCGCGAACCTGATCGCCAACCCGGGCTGCTACCCGACCACCATGCAGCTGGGCTTTGTGCCACTGCTGAAGGCTGGCGTCATCGATGCGGGCAACCTGATTGCCGACTGCAAGTCCGGCGTGTCCGGCGCCGGCCGCAAGGCGGAAATCGGCATTTTGTTCTCTGAATCATCCGATAACTTCAAGGCTTACGGCGTGTCGGGCCACCGTCACACGCCGGAAACCGTGGCGCAGCTGCAGCGTTTCTCGGCCGACAAGGTCAACCTGATCTTCACGCCGCACCTGGTGCCGATGATCCGCGGCATGGCCTCGACCCTTTATGCGCGCCTGACCAAAGAAATCAGCAATGAAGAATTGCAAAAGCTGTTCGAGGACGCATATCAGGATCAGCCGTTCGTGGATGTGATGCCGTGGGGCTCGCACCCGGAAACCCGCAGCACGCGCGGCGCCAACATGCTGCGCCTGGCGCTGCACCGTCCGGACAATGGCAATACGCTGATCGTGCTGGTGGTGCAGGACAACCTGGTCAAGGGCGCATCGGGCCAGGCGGTGCAGTGTATGAACCTGATGTTCGGCCTGGAAGAAGGCCTGGGCTTGAATAACATCGCCCTGCTGCCGTAATCCTGTGAAAGACGCGAAGGGGACGGTGGTGCTGGAAGAGCGGCGCGCGCCTCTGGTGGCGCGCATCCTCGGTATCGCCGTGGTGCTGGTGATGGGCGGGGTGCTGCTGGTCTGGGGCGTTGACCTCGGTCAGCGCATCATGGGCGCCAGCCAGGGGCAAAGTTTGCCCGACGTGCAGCAGCAACTCGATGAGGCGCAGGCGGAAATCGGGCGATTGACGGTGGAACGCGATGCGTTGCAGGCGGCGCTGAAGGCGGCCGGGGTGGCTTTGCCGGCGGCGCCGGGCGCCGTGGCCGGTGCTGCTGCGGCAGTCGCGGCGGCGCCTGTGGGCGCCGCGCCGGTAGCGGCTGTGCCGCTTGCATCGACGCCGTCGGCATCAGTGGCGGCATCTGCGGCGGGTGCGCCGGCTGCCGGCCGGGCCGCATCCGGCACCATTACCGCGTTGCCGCAGAAATAACGCTGTTGCGTGGCGGTTCGTAGAATCGGCCACCTACAGCATGAGTCCGTGCGACGGTCTATAATAAGGCATTGATTTTGAAGGAGTACCAAATGAGTGAAGTAGCAGAAGCCACGCAAGCGCAAGACGACGTGATTCCGTCGCCCATCGTTTTCACCGATGCGGCCGCTGAAAAAGTTGCGCAACTGATCGAAGAAGAAGGTAATCCAGACCTGAAACTGCGCGTCTTTGTACAGGGTGGCGGCTGCTCCGGCTTCCAATACGGTTTCACGTTCGATGAAATCGTCAACGAAGACGACACCACGATGGAGAAAAACGGCGTGCAGTTGCTGATCGATGCGATGAGCTACCAATACCTGGTGGGCGCGGAAATCGATTACAAGGATGACCTGGAAGGCGCGCAGTTCGTCATCAAGAATCCGAACGCCCAGTCGACCTGCGGCTGCGGTTCGTCGTTCTCGGCGTAAGCTGCCGCCGGGCAACCGGCGCGTCAGAGGCGGTGCGCTTGCGCGCCGCCACCGTTGCGCCGCCGCCTTGCCGATAGCGCCGCTCCGCTAGCGCGGATACAGCGCGCCCAGAACCCGCTCCCCACTTGCCCCCGTCACGGCGGGCAAATTCCCTGCCTGCCGCTCATTAAAGCGGAATGCCAGCCAGGCGAACGCCAGCGCTTCCATGCGGTTCGGCGGCACGCCCAGCGCATCGGTCGATGTCACTTTCACGTTCTCTCCCAGCCTGCGGCCAATGGCCTGCATCAGCACGCTGTTATACGCGCCGCCGCCACAGACGTAGACCGCTTCCGTGCGCGGCGCCTGCGAGGTAATGGCGTCGGCCAGCGAAATGGCGGTCAGTTGCAGCAGGGTGGCCTGGACGTCCTGCGGCGCCGCGTCGGGGTAGGGCGCCAGGTGGCGCCGCAGCCAGTCCCTGTGGAACAGGTCGCGGCCCGTGCTTTTTGGGGCGGGCAGGGCAAAGTAGGGCTCTTGCAGCATCGCGTCGAGCAGCGGCTGGATGGGGGTGCCCGTGGCGGCCCAGGCGCCGTCGTCGTCGTAGGGGCGGCCCAGGTGCCGGCCGATCCAGGCGTCCATCAGCACGTTGCCGGGGCCGGTATCGAAGCCGGCGGTCTGGTTGTCGCCCTTGAGGATGCTGATATTGGCGATGCCGCCGATATTGGCCAGCACGCGGGTCTTGCCCTGTTGGGCAAACAGCGCCTGGTGGAACGCCGGCACCAGCGGGGCGCCCTGGCCTCCGGCAGCGATATCGCGGCTGCGGAAGTCGGCGATCACGTCGATGCCGCACAATTCGGCCAGCAGGGCGGGATTGTTGGTCTGGCGCGTGAAACCCAGTTCGGGGCGGTGGCGGATGGTTTGTCCATGCACGCCCACCGCGCGCACATCGGCGGCTGTCATGTCAGTGGGGGCCAGGATCTCGGCCACGCATTGCGCATACAGTTGCGCCAGGCGATTAGCGGCCAGCGCTTCGCGCTCCAGCTCGTTGGGCGAGGCGGCCTGCAGCGCCAGCAATTCCGCCCGCAACTCGTCAGGGAAGGGCACATACGCCGCCGCCATGGTGCGCGCGGCCCCCGCCCAGAAATCCACCAGCACGCCATCCACGCCGTCCAGGCTGGTGCCGGACATCAGGCCGATATACAAGCTCATAACCCCCCCCGCAGTAAATTAGTCCTATTGTCGCCTGCGTTCCCCTTCAACGCAAAACCCGAACACCACCCGATAACCCCTTGATTAATCAACTTAGAATGGGGCCAGGCGTGCATTCATGCGTTACTCCTGTGGGGTCAGGCGTGCGTTCGTGCATGGCGCTCATAGGTGAGGCTCACTCAAATCATGCATTGGGTGTGGCTGGGTCCGTCGCTCAAACAGGCGAACTCAGCAGTGCTGGTTTAGCCATTGGTGCGGGTTTCGGGCGAGATTGAATGCATCAATGCACGCCTGACCCCAGGATGTGTGTGCACGAATGCACGCCTGACCCCAAAGAAAACGGCGCCACGCGGGCGCCGTTTTGTTGTGCTGCGAAGGCGGGCTTATTTGGCTGCCAGCGTTGCTGCGGTGCGGCCCAGTGGGCGCAGCAGGGCGAAGCGGTGCATCATTTCGCCGGAGACCGATTTGAAGCGCGTCAGTTCCGCCGTGGTCAGCGGGGCTTGCTGGATCATGGCCAGCTTCGACGGGTCTTTGGCGTCGCCACCGACACGGAATTCATAGTGCAGGTGGGCGCCGGTCGACCAGCCGGTCGAGCCGACATAGCCGATCACATCGCCCTGCGCGACTTTCTGGCCTTTTTTCAAGCCCGATGCGAAGCCGCTCATGTGTGCATACGCGGTCGAGTAGTTGGCCCAGTGCTTCAAGACCACCATGTTGCCATAGCCGCCCTTGTCCATACCGGCAAAGTCCACCACGCCGTCGCCCGCTGCGCGGATCGGCGTGCCGGTCGCGGCGGCGAAGTCGATGCCTTTGTGCTGTTTCCAGTTGCCGGAAATCGGGTGTACGCGCATCGAGAAGCCGGACGAAATACGGGAGAATTCCAGTGGCGATTTCAGGAAGGCTTTTTTCAGCGCCTTGCCGTCAAAGCTGTAATAGCCGCCCTGGCCCGATACCGGATCTTCAAACCAGACCGATTGGTAAGTGGCGCCGCGGTTGGTGAATTCACCAGCCAGGATGCGGCCTGCCTTGACGAATTCGCCATCCTGGTAGAACGATTCATAGACGACATTGAAGCTGTCGCCGCGTTTCAGGTCGGAACGGAAGTCGATATTGGTCGAGAACATCTCGACGATTTGCTTGACCACGGAATCGGGCAGCTTGGCGCCGTCATTTGAATTGTCGGTCGCGGCAAACAGCGTGCTTTCAATCGTGCGGGAGTGCATTTCCACGCGGCGTTCCAGCTTGGCGGCCACTTCGGACGCTTCAAACTTGTCGCCATTGCGGGTAATGGAAATGTTTTTGACCGGAATGTCCTTGCCATCCACGACCGTGGCGCGCAGCCAGATCAGGTTGCCGTTTTCATCAGTCTGGGCCTGGACACGCTTGCCGGTTTTCAGCTGCATGACGCCCTTGGCGACCTTGTCTTTCTTGATGAAATTCTCGGCGGCATCATCTTCCACACCCAGGCGCGTCATCAGGGCGGCCAACGTGTCACCGGCGCGGATGCGCTCTTCGTGCACGTATTTCTCGGTGGATTCCTGCTGCTGGAGGGCATTGATTTGGTCAGACAGGCTCGGCAGGGCGAGATCGGACGTGACCGAAGTGACCGGCAGTTCCGCGGCATCAGGCGCCAGTGGCGCGACGCCGGCCGCACCAAAGGCGCACACAGCGAGCAACAGCGCTGATGCACTCATGATGCGCGCTTTGCGCGTCGAACCTAGCAAGTTGACCAGGCCTGAGCCTGTGAATTTGTTCATAGGGTCCATGCAATCAGTTAAAATTTGCCGCTTGAAACATCCGGAACTTTGATATTTTTATAGTTGTCTGTTTGGTTCGTTTTCGTACGGCAAGATTGGTCGGATCGCGAATTATATCAAACTATCGGACTCCTCCTACATTTTTAAGAGAACGCGTTACCCCCTTATGGATCAGACAATCACTTCGCCGAAGAAGGCGCCCAACACCGTATTGCCACTGACCGACAGTGTCCAGGAAGCGCTGGCCATCACCAGGCGCGGCGTCGATGAGCTGCTGATCGAAAGCGAATTTGCGCAGAAACTGGCCCGTTCGGAACAGAGCGGCGTGCCGCTGCGCATCAAGCTGGGCCTGGATCCGACCGCGCCGGACTTGCACCTGGGCCACACCGTGGTGCTGAATAAAATGCGCCAGCTGCAAAACCTGGGGCACCAGGTGATTTTCCTGATCGGCGACTTCACGTCGATGATCGGCGACCCGTCCGGCCGCAACGCCACCCGTCCACCGCTAACCCGCGAACAGATCGAAGAAAACGCCAAGACTTACTTCAAGCAAGCCTCGTTGGTGCTTGACCCGGCGAAAACTGAAATCCGCTACAACTCGGAGTGGTGCGATGCGCTGGGCGCGCGCGGCCTGATCCAGCTGGCGTCGCGCTACACGGTGGCGCGCATGATGGAGCGCGACGATTTCACCAAGCGTTTTAAAGCCGGCACGCCGATTTCCGTCCATGAATTCCTGTACCCGCTGATGCAGGGCTACGACTCGGTGGCGCTGAAGGCGGACCTGGAGCTGGGCGGCACGGACCAGAAATTCAACTTGCTGGTGGGCCGTGAACTGCAAAAAGACTGGAACCAGGAACCGCAGTGCATCCTGACCATGCCGCTGCTGGAAGGCTTGGACGGCGTGGAAAAAATGTCGAAGTCCAAGAATAATTACATCGGCATTACCGAACCGGGCACCACCATGTTCGGCAAGCTGATGAGCATCTCGGACGAGATGATGTGGCGCTACTACGACCTGCTGTCGTGGCAGTCCATCGAGGATATCGCCCAGTTGAAGCGCGAAGTGGCGGATGGACGCAACCCGCGCGATGCGAAAGTCGCGCTGGGCCAGGAAATCGTCGAACGCTTCCACTCGCGCCAGGCGGCCGAGGAAGCGCTGGCCGACTTCGTCAACCGCTCCAAGGGCGGCATCCCGGACGACATCGCGGAAGTCGCCCTGGGCGGCGCGCCGGCCGGCATCGCCAATATCCTGAAAAACGCGGGCCTGTGCGCGTCGACCTCCGAAGCCATGCGCATGGTGGAGCAGGGTGGCGTGCGCATCGATGGCGCCGTCATCAGCGACAAGGCGTTGAAAGTCGAGGCCGGCACCTTCGTGGTGCAAGTCGGCAAGCGCAAGTTTGCCCGCATCACGCTGTCCGCATGATCGGCTTGCTGCAACGGGCCTCCAGCGCGAAGGTGGTGGTCGATGGCGCCACCGTCGGCGAAATCGGCCACGGCCTGATGGTGCTGCTGTGTGCGGAAAAGGGGGATACGGAAAAAGAAGCGGACGCTCTGCTGACCAAGTTGCTGGGCTACCGGGTCTTTGGCGATGACGCCGGCAAGATGAACCGCAGCGTGACGGATGTGGCGGGCGGCTTGCTGCTGGTGCCGCAGTTCACCCTGGCGGCCGACACCAAATCCGGCACCCGCCCGTCGTTCAGCCCGGCGGCGGCGCCGGCCGATGGCGAACGCCTGTTCAATTACTTTGTCCGGCAAGCGCAGGCCAAGCATGCGGTGGTGCAGACCGGCCGCTTTGGCGCGGACATGAAAGTGTCGCTGACCAATGATGGTCCGGTGACGATCTGGCTGAAAACATAAAGGGAGAACCATGAAGCTGTGGAGCGATTCGATCCAGGATGGCGGTGTCATTCCCGCTGAATTTGCCTTTGCCGAACAGGATGCGGCCACGCATATCCACCTGTCGGCCAACCGCAACCCGCACCTGGCCTGGACGGATGTGCCGGCCGGCACCCAATCGCTGCTGCTGGTGTGCATCGACGGCGATGTGCCCACCATCGGCACCGACGTCAACCAGGAGGGGAAAACCCTGCCGGCGTCGATGCCGCGCGCGGATTTTTACCACTGGACCCTGGCCGACATCCCGGCCACGCAGACGGCGATTGCCGCCGGCCAGCTGGCCGATGGCGTGGTCGCGCAAGGCAAGCCGGGGCCGGACGCCACGCTCGATGGCGCCGCCGTGCGCCAGGGCGTCAACGATTACACGGGCTGGTTTGCCGGCGATGAACAGATGGCGGGCGACTATTACGGGTATGACGGCCCGTGCCCTCCTTGGAACGACGAGCGGCTGCATCATTATGTTTTCCGCTTGTATGCACTGGATGTGGCGCGCCTGCCGCTGGAAGGCCGGTTCACCGGGCCGCAAGCACTGGCAGCGATCCGTGGCCATATCATCGATGAAGCGCAAATCATCGGCAGCTATACGTTGAACCCGGCGCTGAATCCCGCGTTGAGTTCCGCGCTGAACCCGGCAGTATCTAAATAGATAGATGACAAACATACTTTTAATACGCCACGGTGAAACCGCGTGGAACGCGGTGCGCCGCCTGCAGGGCCACCTCGACATCGGCTTGAACGATGAAGGCGTGCGCCAGGCCCAGGCATTGGCGCGGGCGCTGGCGGACGAACCGCTGGCCGCCATCGTGTCGAGCGACCTGCAGCGCGCCGTGCAAACAGCGCAGGCCGCTGCCGAGCTTCATCCGTTGCAAGTGCAACAAGACCCGCAATTGCGCGAGCGTGCCTATGGCGTGTTCGAGGGCATGCTGTACGCGGACATCGAGCGCCAATACCCGGTGGAATTTTCCGCGTGGCAGGCGCGCGACGTGGATGCGATGATGCCGCACGGCGAGCGGATCGCGGAAAGCTTCCGCCAGTTTTATCAGCGTTGTATTCACGCCATCACCGGGTGGGCCGGGCGCTATCCGGGTAAAACCATTGCCATCGTGGCCCATGGCGGCGTGCTGGAATGCGCGTACCGCGCGGCGAAAGGCATGAGTCTGGACAGTCCCCGCGATTTCCAGGTGCGTAACGCCAGCATCAACCGCTTCACTCTGGCCGGTGGCCAGCTGTCGCTCGACAGTTGGGGTGAAGTCGACCACCTGGCGCTGGCGCTGGACGACATTATTTAAAACCCGCTTGGCAGTCGGCGGCGGCAGGACCTGTGCAGCGCCTGCCGCCGTTGTCATTTCTGCACAGAAACTTCGCTACATAACCCCTATGCTGCACAAACATTCGAACAATACTAAATTGTGCTTATTAATTGAGCAGTTGTTCGGGTAAAATAGCCGGCTTCCCTATTCGAGAAACAGGTTTTCACGGTGCAGATCGGTCCGCATATCCTCCGCAATAACGTCTTTGTCGCCCCCATGGCGGGTGTGACAGACCGGCCATTCCGGCAGTTGTGCAAGCAGCTGGGCGCCGGTTATGCCGTGTCGGAGATGGCGGCCTCGAACCCGCGCCTGTGGGCCAGTGAAAAGAGTTCGCGCCGGATCGACCACGCAGGCGAGATGGAGCCGAAAGCCGTGCAAATCGCGGGCGCCGATCCGCAAGACCTGGCGGACTGCGCCAAATTCAACGCCGACAAGGGCGCGCAGATTATCGACATCAACATGGGCTGCCCCGTGAAAAAGGTGTGCAATAACTGGTGCGGTTCCGCACTGTTGCAGCACGAAGACCTGGTCGAGCGCATCGTCAATGCGGTGGTGCGCGCGGTCGATATCCCGGTGACCCTGAAATTCCGTACCGGCTGGGACCGGGAAAACAAGAATGCGCTGCGGATTGCCCGCATTGCCGAACAGGCCGGTATACAAATGCTGACCCTGCACGGGCGCACGCGCGCCGACGGCTATAAGGGCGACGCGGAATACGACACGATCGCCGCCGTCAAGGCGTCGGTCAAGATCCCGCTGGTGGCCAATGGCGACATCACAACGCCGGAAAAAGCGAAATTCGTGCTGGAAAAAACCCAGGCCGACGCCGTCATGATCGGCCGCGCGGCCCAGGGCCGGCCGTGGATTTTCCGCGAAATCGATCATTTTTTGCGCACCGGGGAACATTTGCCTCCGCCGATGGTCGAAGAAGTACGCCACCTGATGGATGAACACTTGCAGGCGCATTACCAGTTCTATGGTGCCTACCTGGGCGTGCGCACCGCGCGCAAGCACATCGGCTGGTATGTGCAAGACCTGGCCGGCGGCGAAGAATTCCGCCAGCGCATGAACCGGATGGAATCGACGGACGAGCAGTTGCTCGCAGTCAACGAATTTTTTGAATCGCAATTGAAGTACGGCGAGCGGTTACAATACCGCCTCGCCGAACAAATGCTGGCAGCTTGATAGCTGCACCGATAGCCGCCAGTTGGCAGAACATTTAGCAAGAAGATAAGAATATGAGCAAAGAAAGCATCCAGGAAGTCGTCCAGAAAAGCCTCGAGGATTACTTCAATGACCTGGGCGAGCAAAAGGCTTCCAATGTATACGACATGGTCGTGATGACCGTGGAACGGCCGATCCTCGAAGTCGTCATGACGCGCGCCGACGGCAACCAGTCGCATGCCGCCCAGATGCTGGGCATCAACCGCAATACTTTGCGCAAGAAATTGCAGGAACACGGCCTGCTGTAAACAGTCCGTTCCACGTCCGGCTTGCATGGCTGTGACCCTGGCCATGTTGCTGGACTGATTTGTGGATGCCCGGCCTGAAGGCCCGGCACCCAAGTCATCTAAAAAATACTCAACAACCTAGCCACAGCCATGATCAAACAAGCTCTCATTTCCGTCTCCGATAAAACCGGCGTACTGGACTTTGCCCGCGCCCTGTCCGCGATGGGTGTCAATATCCTGTCGACCGGCGGCACCGCCAAGCTGCTCGCTGATAACGGCGTGCCCGTGACCGAAGTCGCCGATTACACCGGCTTCCCGGAGATGCTGGATGGCCGCGTGAAAACGCTGCACCCGAAAGTGCACGGCGGCATCCTGGCGCGCCGCGACTTCCCGGAGCACATGGCCAAGCTGGAAGAGCACAACATCCCGACCATCGACATGGTGGTGGTGAACCTGTACCCGTTCCAGGCGACGGTAGCGAAAGACACTTGCTCGCTGGATGACGCGATCGAGAACATCGACATCGGCGGCCCGGCCATGCTGCGTTCGTCGGCCAAGAACCACAAGGACGTCGTCGTGATCTGCGATCCGTCCGACTACGGCGTGGTGCTGGCGGAAATGAAGACCACCGACAATGCTCCTGGCTACGTCAGCTATGAAACCCGCTTCATGCTGGCGAAAAAAGTCTATGCGCACACCGCGCAGTACGACGGCGCCATCGCCAACTACCTGTCGAGCCTGGGCCCGGACCGTGCGCACGCGACCCGTTCGTCGTACCCGAACACCCTGAACGTGCACTTTGAAAAAGTGCAAGACATGCGCTACGGCGAAAACCCGCACCAGTCCGCCGCGTTCTACCGCGACCTGTCGCCGGTAGTGGGCGCGCTGGCCAACTACAAGCAGCTGCAAGGCAAGGAACTGTCGTTCAACAATATCGCCGACGCAGATGCCGCGTGGGAATGCGTGAAATCCATGGGCGGTTTCGACCAGCCTGCCGCCTGCGTCATCATCAAGCACGCCAACCCGTGCGGCGTGGCGCTGGGCGTCAATGCCGCCGATGCGTACAAGCGCGCGCTGCAAACCGACCCGACCTCGGCCTTCGGCGGCATCATTGCCTTCAACGTGGAAGTGGACGCGGCCGCCGCGACCGAACTGGCGAAACTGTTCGTCGAAGTGCTGATCGCACCGTCGTTCTCGGCTGACGCAAAACAAATCCTGTCGGCCAAACAAAACGTCCGTCTGCTGGAAATCCCGCTGGGCGACGGCGTCAACGGCATGGACTTCAAACGCGTCGGCGGCGGCCTGCTGGTGCAATCGGCGGACGCGAAAAACGTCTTGCTGGCCGACCTGAAAGTCGTGACCAAGCTGCAGCCAACCCCGCAACAATTGCAAGACCTGATGTTCGCGTGGCGCGTGGCCAAGTACGTGAAGTCGAACGCGATCGTCTTCTGCGGCAATAACATGACCCTGGGCGTGGGCGCCGGCCAGATGAGCCGTATCGATTCGGCCCGTATCGCTTCCATCAAGGCGCAAAACGCCGGCCTGACCCTGGCCGGTTCCGCCGTGGCGTCGGACGCGTTCTTCCCGTTCCGCGACGGCCTCGATGTCGTGGTCGATGCGGGCGCGACTTGCGTGATCCAGCCGGGCGGCTCGATGCGCGACCAGGAAGTCATCGACGCGGCCGACGAGCGCGGCGTGGTGATGCTGTACACCGGCACCCGTCACTTCCGTCATTAATCGTCACGTAGTTCCATAAACAGTGCGGCGTCCTCACTTGGGGACGCCGCACTGTTTTTATATACAGGGTTCAATCATCCCGGGTACAATCCCGGGATGATTATCCTCGGCATCGACCCCGGTTTGCGCACCACCGGCTTTGGCGTTATCCACAAGCACGGCCACAAATTGCGCTACATCGCTTCCGGCACCATCAAGAGTGGCGAAGGGGAATTGCCTGCGCGTTTGAAGATCATCCTGGATGGTGTGGCCGAAGTGGCCGCCACCTACAAACCGGACTGCGCGGCGATCGAAAAAGTCTTCGTCAACGTCAATCCGCACTCCACGCTGTTGCTGGGGCAGGCCCGTGGCGCCGCCATTTGCGCGCTGGTCAGCCAGGGCTTGCCGGTCGCGGAATATTCTCCCACCCAATTGAAACAAGCCGTGGTCGGCACCGGCCGCGCCGCCAAGTCGCAGGTGCAGGACATGGTGGCGCGCCTGCTGGCGCTGCCCGGGCTGCCCGGCACCGATGCGGCCGACGCGCTCGGTGTGGCGATTTGCCATGCGCACAGCCAGGACTTGGTGGCGCTTGCGGGCGCGGCGCACGCGCTGCAAATCCTGCAAGGGTCCAAGCCCGCACGGCGCAGCTTGCGCGCGGTCGCGGCCGGCATCGCCAATGATCCGGTCGTGCCGGTTGCCGCCAAGCGCACAGTGCGTGGCGCCGCACCGGCCGCAGCGACGCCGTCGCCGGCTTCATCCGCCACGGCCACCACCGCCATCGACCTGGGCGCGCTGCGCATGCGGCGCGGCCGCCTGGTCGGCTGAACTCACTTTTACTGAAAGACATTATGATCGGGCGTCTCTCCGGCATCCTGCTTGAAAAAAATCCTCCGCAATTGCTGGTTGACGTGGCCGGCGTCGGCTATGAAGTCGATGTGCCGATGAGCACGTTTTACAACCTGCCCGGCGTGGGCGAGAAGGTGGTGTTGTTCACGCACCAGGCGATCCGCGAAGATGCGCATTTGCTGTTCGGCTTTGGCAATGCGGAAGAGCGCGCGGTGTTCCGCCAGTTGATCAAGATTTCCGGCGTCGGTGCGCGCACCGCGCTGTCGATTTTGTCCGGCATGTCGATTGCGGATTTGTCGCAGGCGGTCACGTTGCAGGAATCGGGCCGCCTGGTGAAAGTGCCCGGGATCGGCAAGAAGACGGCCGAGCGCCTGTTGCTGGAACTGAAGGGCAAGCTGGGGGCGGATATCGGCGCCACCGGCGGCGTCCATGCGGCGCCCGATGCGCAAACCGATATCCTGAACGCGCTGCTGGCATTGGGGTATTCTGACAAGGAAGCATTGCTGGCGCTGAAAAAGGTGCCGGCCGATGCCGGCGTCTCGGACGGCATCAAGCTGGCGCTGAAGGCGCTCTCCAAAGGATAATGACAGGCATCCCGCGTGAGCGGAACCATGCGGCGCCGGCGTTGTGCTGGCCACACCCGGACCATTGAGGCATGAGCATTCAAACTGACAATTTCACCGAGCAGCGCATTATCGACGCGGCTCCTTCGTCGCCGAACGAGGAAGCCATCGAACGCGCGCTGCGCCCCAAGCTGCTGGACGAATATGTCGGGCAGTCGAAAATCCGCGACCAGCTGGAAATCTTCATTTCCGCCGCCCGCAAGCGCAAGGAAGCGCTGGACCACACCTTGCTGTTCGGTCCCCCGGGCCTGGGTAAAACCACCCTGGCCAACATCATCGCGCGCGAAATGGGTGTGAATATGCGTCAGACCTCGGGCCCGGTGCTGGAACGTCCCGGCGACCTGGCCGCGCTGTTGACGAACCTGGAAGCCAACGATGTGCTGTTCATCGATGAAATCCACCGCCTCTCGCCCGTGGTCGAGGAAATCCTGTATCCGGCGCTGGAAGACTACCAGATCGACATCATGATCGGCGAGGGCCCGGCGGCCCGTTCAGTGAAGCTCGATTTGCAGCCGTTTACGCTGGTTGGCGCCACCACCCGCGCCGGCATGCTGACCAACCCGCTGCGCGACCGCTTTGGCATCGTGGCGCGGCTGGAGTTTTATACGGTGCCGGAACTGACCAAGATCGTCACCCGCAGCGCCGCGTTGCTGAAAGCGTCGATCGCGCCGGAGGGGGCGGCGGAAATCGCGCGCCGCGCACGGGGCACGCCGCGTATCGCCAACCGTTTGCTGCGCCGCGTGCGCGACTATGCGGAAGTCAAAGGCAACGGCGACATCACCCAGCAAATCGCCGCCGATGCGCTGGTGATGCTCGATGTCGACACGGTCGGCTTCGATGTCATGGACCGCAAGCTGCTCGAAGCGGTCTTGTATAAGTTCGGCGGCGGCCCGGTCGGCGTCGGCAACCTGTCGGCCGCCATCGGCGAGGCGGCCGATACGATTGAAGACGTGCTGGAACCGTATTTGATCCAGCAAGGCTATCTGCAGCGCACGCCGCGCGGGCGCGTCGCCACACCGGCCGCTTACCGGCATTTCGGCGCCACGCCGCCGCGCACCAGTCCAAACGGAGAACTGTGGGATGACCTGTGATGTTGAGGCTTAATGTAAAACGGGCTGTGAAGCGCGCCGCCGCCGCAGGGCTGGCGGCGGCGATGGCGGCGCACGCGCAATCGGCGGTGCCGGTGTATGGCTACACGGTGAAAAAAGCGTATCCGCACGATAGCGCCGCGTTTACGCAAGGCTTGTTTTTCCAGGATGGGTTTTTATACGAGAGTACCGGCCTGAATGGCCGCTCGTCGGTGCGGCGGGTGGAGCTGGAATCGGGCAAGGTCCTGCAAAAGCGCGAACTCCCGCAGCAGTATTTCGGCGAAGGCATCGCACCGATGGGCGGCGATATCGTGGCGCTGACCTGGACCACGCAGACTGGTTTTATCTTCGACGCCAAGACCTTCGCCCTGAAGCAGACCTTCAATTATCCCGGCGAAGGCTGGGCCCTGACCACCGATGGCGAGCGCCTGTATATGAGCGACGGGACGCCGTACATCCGCGTGCTCGACGGGAAAACCCTGGGCCAGACGCGCCGCATCCGCGTGACCAGCGATGGCGTCCCGCTCGAGCAGATCAATGAACTGGAATGGGTGGAAGGCGAGATTTACGCCAACATCTGGCAGACCGACCGCATCGCCCGCATCGATCCGTTCAGCGGCAGGGTGATCGGCTGGATCGACCTGTCCGGCCTGGCCGCGCAGGCCAATATCGTGCCGGGCGCCGATAACGTGTTGAACGGCATCGCCTACGACAGCAAGGCGCGGCGCCTGTTCGTCACCGGCAAGCTGTGGCCGAAGGTGTTTGAGATTGAGGTAAAGAAGAAGTAAGCCGGGTGGGGCTGCCCGGCTCGACGGCGCGGACTTACTGGCCTGCCTGCTTGCGGCGGCGCGCCACAGCAAGCATGCCCAGGCCCATCGCCATGGTGGCCAGCGTGGCTGGTTCAGGGACTTGCTGAATGGCGCTCAGGAAAGCGCCGATTCGGATGTTTTGCCCTGTAATGGCATCGTGGAAGTTCAAGTTCAGACCCGCATAATTCGGATGTGCGAATGAGGGCAGCGCAAGGGAGGTATCAGTGAACATATCCCCGCTATAGTTATACATGCCAATGATGGCCTGTTCCGACGCGCCGTTGTAGCTCACGATATTCCACAAATCGTAGCCATTGGTATAAGCAGAGTTATTGAAGATGGAAATGCTGGTCCAAGCGCCAGAATGTCCTTTGAAGACGTGGCCGCCCTCAAAAATCAGGCGCAAGCCCTTGGCATGATAGAGTGCGCTGTTGGCATCGCCGACTGCACCTTCTCCAGCGTAGGGCGTATCGGAATCGTAGCTAAGCGCGCCAACAAGTTTTTCCCCCCAATTGATCAGGTCACCGCCGAACATAGCGGATTGTGGGTCAGATTCGATGGCGCTGCCATCCTGCTGGTAATCCCAGATATGGATCGAATCGACTTTCGCAGTGAATTGGAGATTGATGACCGACGCCTGTACCGGTGCGGACAGTGCCAAGAGGCACAGCAGGGAACTCAAGCTTTTCTTCATGACTTGCTTATTTGTAATTAACAAAACGCAAGTAAATCATTAAACCAGGTAAATTGTCTATACCTTCGAGCAATATTATTGTATTTAAATCATTGTGGATATGGCCACACGGCCATATCCATCCGGCAAAGATTTAGCAGACCTTGTGCATCCAGCCGTGCGTATCCGGCGTGGTGCCGTGCTGGATCCCAAGCAGGGCGTCGCGCAGCGCCATCGTGACCGGGCCGTTTTCACCATTGTTGATGGTGAAGTTGTAGCCCTTGGCTTTCACGTGGCCGACCGGTGTGATGACGGCGGCGGTGCCGCACGCGAAGACTTCGGTCATGCGGCCGCTGGCGACGTCGTCGCGCCATTGCTGGGCCGTCAGTTTCACTTCGCGTGATTCGTAGCCCAGGTCTTTCGCCACTTGCAGCAGGCTGCGGCGGGTCACGCCTGGCAGCAGGGTGCCGGTCAGTTCCGGCGTCACGATCACCGGCTTGCCGTTTTCCGTGTAGACGAAGAACAGGTTCATGCCGCCCATTTCTTCGATGTACGAACGCTGCACGGCGTCCAGCCACACCACCTGGTCGCAGCCTTCATCTTGCGCCTGGGCTTGCGCCAGCAGGCTGGCCGCGTAGTTGCCGGCGCATTTGGCTTCACCGGTGCCGCCTGGCGCCGCGCGCACATAGTCTTCGCTGATCCACACGGTGACCGGCTTCACGCCTTGCGGGAAGTAGGCGCCCGCAGGCGAGGCGATCATGACGAACAAGTATTCTTTCGATGGACGCACGCCCAGGAACGCGTCGGTCGCGATCATGAATGGACGCAGGTACAGGCTCTCGCCGACGTTTTTCGGCACCCAGCCTTTGTCGATGTTGATCAGCGCATCGGCGGCTTTCATGAACAGTTCCACTGGCAGGGCCGGCATCGCCAGGCGGGCCGCGCTGCGGTTGAAGCGCTCGGCATTGGCTTCCGGGCGGAAGGTGCCGATCGAGCCGTCCGGCTGCATGAACGCCTTGAAGCCTTCAAAGATGGCCTGGCCGTAGTGCAGCACCGATGCCGATGGCGCCAGGGTCAGCGGGCCATAGGGCTTCACTTCACCCTGCTGCCAAGCGCCATCCTTGTAGGCGATGGTCACCATGTGGTCGGTGAACAGTTTGCCGAAACCTGGCGAGGCCATCAGCTTTTCGCGTTCGGCGGCGGGCAGGGCATGGGTGGATGGCTGAATCAGGATGTCTGGAGTGCTCATGGATGGTGTCTAAGTGTGGCGGCCATGTTGCGGCCGGTTGGCAATCCCACGATTCTATCAAAGTTGCAGCCCCAGGACGTAACGGCGTCGCCGTTGACCGGCTGCGCCACGCGTGTCACACACTGCGCCGATCCGGTACAGCTTGTTGCATTTTGCCGCACGACACCGCCGCGCAACCCGCAGGGCGCGGGCCAAAGAGGGCAGGCACGCAAGTTGCCTTGGTTAAGTGGAGCGCGCCGGGAATCCGTCCCTGCCGCTCAACCCACGATAACCAAGGAGACGATCATGCAATGGACCAAACCTGAATATACCGACCTGCGCTTCGGTTTTGAAATCACGATGTACATCCTGAACCGCTGATCCGGACTGCGGGAGCTGCCATGAAAATCCTGGTACTCGGTTCTTCGGCTGGCGGCGGCTACCCGCAGTGGAACTGCAATTGCCGCCAGTGTGACGGCGTACGGCGCGGCACGATCAACAGCCGTGCGCGTACGCAGTCATCGATTGCGATTTCCGCCGATGGCAAGGACTGGCTGCTGGTCAATGCGTCGCCCGACATTCTCACGCAACTGAAAGCCAATCCGGCGCTGCAGCCGGCGCCGGGGTTGCCTTGCACTGTGCGCGGCAGCGGCATTGCCGCCGTGCTGCTGATGGATGCGCAAGTCGACCACGTGACGGGACTGATGATGTTGCGCGAAGGGCCGCGCTTGCCACTGTATTGCAGCGCCGACGTGCAGGGCGATTTAACGTCGGGCCTGCCGCTGCTGACGGTGCTGGAGCACTATTGCGGAGTGGACTGGCGTGCCATCCCGGTTGCGGCCGGCGAGCGGCAATCGTTCACCATCCCGCAACTCAATGGCGTGCGCTTCACGGCGCTGCCGCTGCACAGCAATGCGCCACCCTATTCGCCACGGCGCGACCAGCCCGCGCCCGGCGACAACATCGGCTTGCTGGTGCATGACATGGTCAGCGGCAAGCGGCTGTTTTATGCGCCGGGACTGGGCCGCGTCGACCCGCTGGTGTGGGAAGCCATGATCGAAGCCGATTGCCTGCTGGTCGATGGCACGTTCTGGACCGAGGATGAAATGGTGGCGCATGGCTTTTCCGCCAAAGGGGCGTCGGCCATGGGCCATTTGCCGCAATCGGGCGGCGGCGGCATGCTCGATGTGCTGGCCGGCCTGCCGACATCGGCCAGCCGGCGCAAGATCCTCATCCACATCAATAACACCAATCCCATCCTCGATGAAAACAGCCCCGAGCGCGGCGTGCTGCGCGCGCAGGGTGTCGAGGTGGCGTATGACGGCATGGAGATAGTATTGTGACCACTTTCACTGAACGCTTGCTGGCCAAGGGCGACCGCTACCACATTCACCATCCGTTCAACGTGCGGATGCAGCAGGGGTTGCTGAATCCGGACCAGATCCGCGGCTGGGTCGCCAACCGGTTTTACTACCAGGTTTGCATTCCGCAGAAAGACGCCGCCATCCTCGCCAATTGCCCCGACCGCGCCACGCGCCGCCGCTGGCGCCAGCGCATCGTCGACCACGATGGCGATGACACGCACGAAGGCGGGATCGAAGCGTGGGTGCGCCTCGGGGTGGCGGTGGGCCTGACGCGCGACGAACTGTGGTCGCAGCGCCATGTGTTGCCGGGTGTGCGCTTTGCGGTCGATGCGTATGTGAATTTCGCGCGGCAGGCGCCATGGCAGGAAGCCGTGTGCTCGTCGCTGACGGAAATGTTTGCGCCGAAAATCCACCAGGACAGGCTGGCCAGCTGGCCGCAACATTACCCGTGGATCGAGCCGGATGGCTTGCACTACTTCCGCAGCCGCATTGCACTGGCCGAGCGCGATGTCGAGCACGGGCTGGAAACCACGCTGGCGTATTTCGTCACGCCGGAGCAGCAGGCGCGCGCGCTCGACATCCTGCAATTCAAGCTCGACGTGCTGTGGTCGATGATGGACGCGATTGAACTGGCCTATGGCTGACAAGGAGAATGCGATGCCAACCCCACACTCCCATCCCCGCCTGGCCCGTTTGTTCCGCCTGCAATGGGAACCCGCGCAAGATGCCTATGTGCTGCTGTACCCGGAAGGCATGGTCAAACTCAATCGCAGCGCCGCGGAAATCCTCAAGCGCTGCGACGGCAGCCGGCCATTGCCGGAGATTGTCGCGCAGCTGGAAAGCGACTTTGGCGCCACCGGGCTGGCGCCGGATGTCGATGCGTTCATCATCGATGCGCGCCAGCATGGCTGGGTGATCTGACCATGGGCGCCCCGGCCATCCAACCGCCGCTGTGGCTGCTGGCGGAACTGACTTACCGTTGCCCGCTGCATTGCGTGTTTTGCTATAACCCCATCGATTACGTGCGCTGCCGCGACGAACTGTCGACCGAGCAGTGGTTCGGCGTGATGCGCCAGGCGCGCGCACTGGGCGCGGCGCAGCTGGGTTTTTCCGGCGGCGAGCCGCTGTTGCGCGACGACCTGGAGTTGCTGGTGGCGGAAGGGCGGCGCCTGGGGTTCTATACGAATCTGATCACGTCCGGCATCGGGCTGACGGAGGCGCGGCTGCAGGCGCTGCGCGCTGCGGGCCTCGATCACATCCAGCTGTCGTTCCAGGACTCGACACGGGAAATGAACGATTTCCTCAGCAGCACGCGCACCTTCGACTTGAAGGCGAAAGTGGCACGCCTGATCAAGCAATACGAGTACCCGATGGTGCTGAACGTGGTGCTGCACCGCTATAACCTGGACCACATGGAGCGCATCATCGACATGGCGCTGGCGATGGGCGCCGATTACCTGGAGCTGGCCAACACCCAATACTATGGCTGGGGCTTGCTGAACCGCGCGCAATTGATGCCGACCCGCGAACAGGTGGAACACGCGGAAAGCGTAGTGAACCGCTACCGCGAGCGGATCGGCAACCACATGCGCATCCTGTTTGTGGCGCCGGATTACTTCGAGGGCAAACCCAAGGCGTGCATGAATGGCTGGGGTTCGGTGTTCCTGGCGGTGGGCGCCGATGGGGCGGCGCTGCCGTGCCATGCGGCGCGCACCATCCCGGGCATCGATTTCCCCGATGTGCGCGAGCACGGCCTGCGCGAGATCTGGTACGACAGCGATGCGTTCAACCGTTTTCGTGGCGATGCATGGATGAAGGAACCGTGCCGGGCGTGTCCGGATAAAGACAAGGATTATGGTGGTTGCCGTTGCCAGGCGCTGGCGCTGGCGGGCGATGCGGCGGCCGCCGATCCGGTGTGCGAGCGCTCACCGTCCCATGACGTGGTGCGGCAAGTGGTGACACTGGCGCGGCGGCCAGGTGCGGTGGAGGCGCAGCCGCTGGTGTTCCGCAGCGATGCGGAATCCAGGCGGCTGCTGGCGCGGGGGTAATCCCGGGCCGGGATGGGGTTTAATCCTGGCGGACCCAGGTTTGCGTGCGGCCCAGCATCGGCATGCCGATGTAGCCGCGCATTTTCAGTTTCTTGCCGCCATCGGTCAGTTCCAGCTTGCTCTTGTAAACTTTACCGTTGTTCGGGTCCAGGATTTCACCACCCGAATAGGCATCGCCGTCTTTTTTCAGGCCGGTGAGGATCACCATGCCGACCACCGGCTTGTCCTTGCGCGCATCGGTGCATTTGTCGCATTTCGGGTTTTGGTCCTCGTTTGGTGCGCGGAACAGTTTTTCAATCTGGCCTTGCAGAACGCCGTTGCTTTCCGTGATGCGGATCAGGGCTTTCGGCTTGCCGGTTTCGTCATCGATGTTTTGCCACAGGCCAACCGGGGAAACGTCGGTGGCGAATGCAGGGGACAGGGCGGCAACCAGCAGGGCGCCGGCGGTGAGGCGTTTGAACATGTGAGTGTCTCCAAAGAGGGGTTATCGGTGTTATCCGTCCAGTGTAGCAAAACGATCGTGCTATTTCCTAGCCCTAATTAGAAGAATTACTCGGGGCAATAGCGCTCAATAGCTATCGAACCCGGGGCGAACGATAGTATGAAAGGGGCCAGGCCCCAATGAAAAAAGCCGGCGCTGAGGCCGGCTTTTGCTGGGAAGCGTGCGGGATTACGCCGGCAGCTTGGCCAGTTGTTCCTGCATCTTGGCCAGAGTCGCACCGAACGCGGCGACACGTTCTTTTTCTTGCGCGACCACGGCTGCCGGGGCGCGGGCCACGAACGATTCGGACGACAGTTTGCCGGACGCCTTGGCGATTTCGCCTTCCAGGCGCGCGATTTCCTTGGACAGGCGCTCGCGTTCGGCTTTGACGTCGATCTCGACTTTCAGCATCAGCTTGGTGGTGCCTACCACCGACACCGCTGCCGTGGTTTCCGGCAGCGTGTCGACAATCGATACTTCCGACAACTTGCCCAGCGCCTGGATATACGGTGCGAACACCGACATGCGCTCCTTGTCAGCCCCGGATGCTTCGACGATCAGCGGTACGCGCAGCGATGGCGCCAGCTTCATTTCACCGCGCAGGTTACGGGTTGCATCGGTCAGCGCTTTCAGCTCGCCCATCCAGCTTTCCGCCGCTTCGTTGATGTTCGCTGCCACGGCGATCGGGTATGGCTGCGTCATGATCGACTTGCCGGCGCTGTCGCCCTTGCCGGCCATCGGCGCCACGGTCTGCCACAATTCTTCGGTGATGAACGGGATGATCGGGTGCGCCAGGCGCAGCACGACTTCCAGCACGCGCAGCAGCGTGTGGCGGGTGGCGCGCTGCTGGCCTTCGGTGCCGTGTTGCACCTGCACCTTGGCCAGTTCCAGGTACCAGTCGCAGTACTCATCCCACACGAACTTGTAGATCGCGCTGGCGATGTTGTCGAAGCGGTAGTCCTCAAACCCCTTGGCGATTTCCAGCTCGGCCTTTTGCAGCAGCGAGATGATCCACTTGTCCGCTTGCGACAGGTCGGCCTCGTTGGCCGAGCAGTCGTGGCCTTCGGTGTTCATGATGACAAAGCGGGTCGCGTTCCACAGCTTGTTGCCGAAGTTGCGGTAGCCTTCGCAGCGGCCCAGGTCGAAGTTGATGTTGCGGCCCAGCGACGCGTACGACGCCATCGTGAAGCGCACCGCGTCGGTCCCGTAAGCGGCGATGCCTTCCGGGAATTCCTTGCGGGTGGCTTTTTCGATTTTCTCGGCAGCCTTCGGGTTCATCAGGCCGGTGGTGCGTTTTTCCACCAGCGCATCGATGCCGATCCCGTCGATCAGGTCGATCGGATCCAGGGTGTTGCCCTTGGACTTGGACATTTTCTGGCCCTGCGAATCGCGCACCAGGCCGTGCACGTACACGGTGTTGAACGGCACCTTGCCGGTGAAATGCGCGGTCATCATGACCATGCGCGCCACCCAGAAGAAGATGATGTCAAAGCCCGTCACCAGCACGTTCGATGGCAGGAACGCCGACATTTCCGGCGTTTGTTCCGGCCAGCCCAGGGTCGAGAAGGGCACCAGCGCGGACGAGAACCACGTGTCGAGCACGTCGTTGTCGCGGGTCAGCGCGCCGGTGCTGCCGGCGGCGGCGGCTTTGGTTTTGGCTTCTTCTTCGGTGTTCGCCACGAACACATTGCCCTGCTCGTCGTACCAGGCCGGGATTTGATGGCCCCACCACAGTTGGCGCGAAATGCACCAGTCCTGGATATTGTTCAGCCACTGGTTATAGGTGGTGGACCAGTTTTCCGGCACGAACTTGATTTCGCCGGTGGCGACCTTGTCCAGCGCGACTTCGGCGATGGATTTGCCCGGGAAGTGCGTGCCTTCCGGTGCGGCCTTGCTCATGGCGACGAACCACTGGTCGGTCAGCATCGGTTCGATAACGACACCGGTGCGGTCGCCGCGTGGCACCATCAATTTGTGCGGTTTGACTTGTTCCAGCAAGCCTTGTGCTTCCAGGTCGGCGACGATTTGCTTGCGGGCGGCGAAGCGGTCCAGGCCGACGTAGGCGGCAGGCGCCGTGTCGGCGATCTTTGCGTCCAGGGTCAGGATCGACGGCATGTCCAGCTTGTGGCGCTGGCCGACCTGGTAATCGTTGAAGTCGTGCGCCGGCGTGATTTTCACGCAGCCGGTGCCGAATGCCTTGTCGACGTACGAGTCGGCGATGACCGGGATTTCACGGTCGCACAGCGGCAACTTCAGCATCTTGCCGACCAGCGCGGTATAACGCTCGTCGGTCGGATCGACCGCCACGGCAACGTCGCCCAGCATGGTTTCAGGACGGGTGGTGGCGACCGTCAGGTGGCCGCTGCCATCGGCCAGCGGGTACTGGATGTACCACATCGAGCCATCTTCTTCTTCCGACACCACTTCCAGGTCGGATACCGCGGTGCCCAGCACCGGATCCCAGTTGACCAGGCGTTTGCCACGGTAAATCAGGCCCTGTTCAAACAGGCGCACAAACACGTCGGACACGATTTTCGAGCGCGGCTCGTCCATCGTGAAGTATTCGCGGGCCCAGTCCGGCGACGTGCCCATGCGGCGCATCTGGCCGGTGATGGTGGAGCCGGATTTTTCTTTCCACTCCCACACTTTTTCCACGAACTTTTCACGGCCCAGGTCATGGCGCGAAATTTTCTGTGCGTCGAGCTGGCGCTCCACCACGATTTGCGTGGCGATACCGGCGTGGTCGGTGCCGGGAATCCAGGCGGTGTTATGGCCCAGCATGCGATGGTAGCGGGTCAGGCCGTCCATGATGGTCTGGTTGAACGCGTGTCCCATGTGCAAGGTGCCGGTCACGTTCGGTGGCGGCAGCTGGATGCTGAAGGACGGCTTCGACAGGTCGAGGGAAGCGGCAAAATAACCGCGCTTTTCCCACTCGCTGCGCCAGAACTGTTCAATATTGGCAGGCTCGAAAGACTTGGCTAATTCCATGATGTTGGGCGTAGGTTGTATGCAAAATTGTATGCGAAGCGACCATTATAAAGGCGCAATGTGGCCAGTGCATGGGGCTGCCATCGCAGTGCACAATTTTTTTCATCATATAACAGTGTCCAATCTGCAACATTTCACTGCTTGTAAGCGAATTCATCAGTTGTAAGGGAGTGTAAGTACGGATGAGTGCGGGGCTGTTCGGTTGAGTGGCTTTCATATAATGAAGTCATGTTCTCAATGTTTTCATTTTGGAAACATTGAGCCACATTCCCGCAGCTGACAATCATGGAGGCAAAACATGGCTACGATCGATGTCAAGATTTCCCAGGCGGTGATGGACAGCGCCGCACTGGACGGACTGGCGCACGACGAGGGGGCGTTCGACACGGCAATGGATGCGATGGCGTCCGCCATGGCGGGGCTGGCGGGCGATGGGACCAAATTCACGGCCGCAGTGCTGGCGAACGGCACGGTGAAGATTACTTACCCGAACGGCGTGGTGCAGGAATATACCGGCGTGACCCTGGCCAACGCCACGGCCGCCAGTGGCGTCGCCAGCGCCACCGGCATGAAACTCACGGCGCCCGGCGCCGTGTCGATTGAAGCGGCCGGCAAGTTCGAATTCAACTACATGACGCAGCCTGTGTTCAGCATCGATGCGACGGTCGCCGCCATGGACAGCATCAAAGTCACAACCCTGTACGCCACCACGTCGGCCGACTATGACGCGCTGTATGGCAACGTCAGCGCCGAACTCGATGGCCACCTGACCATCAACAAGGATGGCCAGCTGCATGGCAGTTTCAACAGCCTGACGGTGAACGCCGATAAATTCCTGGCCTCGGCCATGATCGAAGGCCGTTTCAACCTGTCCGGCAATCCGGATGCGATAGCCCATCCCGACGCGGTCGGCGCCGTGCCCGATATCTGGCTGAAACCGCCGGTGTCGGATTTCACGCTCGATGGCAAAGCCACGTCACTGGACCTGGAATTCCGCGACGGCAGTTATCTGCGCGGCGATGACCTGGGCGTCATGTTCAACAGTGGCCAGCTCGACGACATGCTGGGACTGGTCCATGGCGCGCTGTCCGGCAGCGATACGATCAATGTGACCTTGCCGGCCGTGCTGCCTGCCCAGATATTGATTGCGTCCGGCGCCGGCGATGACGCGGTGTCCGTGGGGGGCGGTGGCGGCAAGCTCAGCGTATTTGCGGGCGCCGGCAATGACGTGATCACGATGCTGTCCGACCACCACAAGGTCGACGGCGGCACCGGCGCCGATACCGTGGTGTTTGCCGGCAACAAGGCGCAATACACCGTGACCCAGGCCGATGGCAAACTCACCGTGGCCTCGGGCGGCGGGGTCGATGTGCTGACCAATGTCGAGCGCCTGCAATTTGCCGATGGCGCCGTGGCGTATGACATCGACGGCAATGCGGGCCAGGCATGGCGCATGTACCGCGCCGCGTTTGACCGCACACCGGACAACCCGGGCCTGGGCTATTGGATCAAGGCGCTGGACGGCCATGTGACCTTGCACGATCTGGCCGAGAGCTTTATCAAGAGCACGGAATTTGCCCAGCTGTATGGCGACAATCCGTCGAACGCGGCCTTTGTCGCCCGCCTGTATAACAACGTGCTGCACCGCGACGCGGAACAGGCCGGCCTGGATTACTGGGTCGACGTGCTGAACCATGGCGAGGGCCGCGCCAACGTGCTGCTGAACTTCAGCGAAGGCGCGGAAAACCGGGCGCAGGTGATCGGCAGCATCGAGCATGGCTGCGAATACACCCCGTTTGGTTCGTAGGTGCCTGAGACGTGATGTCAGGCTTGCAGCTTGCATGGATCTGTTAAGCCTGTAACACCCGCTGAAACTCTGTCTATTTTTGCAATTTTTTTGATTTACCTGCCGTATCTGTCTACCTTGGTCCGCTCGTATAAACGTATACGTAACAACTGAGGTAACAACCAAGGAGACAGACATGGCAGTTCGCTTCACCACGTTGTTGGCGGCAAGCTTGTTGGCTGGCGCGGCAGGGGCCGCACAGGCCCAGCAGAAGACCTTCTGGATCACTGTGGGCGATGCCGCCTACACGCAATTGAAGAAAGCCGCACCGCAAGCCATCGCGCGCGAAAGCCGCTCGCTGACGGCGCAGGCCGCCACCGCCGGCAAGGCCGCTGCCAAGGAACAGGTGCACCTGGTCGAAGTCGACGAAGACCAGATGCTGAAACTGTCGGCCGCCGTGCACCATGAATTGAAGCGCTGCGGCGGCTTCATGATGCACCGCAGTGAAGCGGAAGGCCTGGCGATCCTGTCGCCGTCGGCCCAGAAAACCACGCTGGCGCCCGTGCTGACCCGTCCTTCGTATGTGCTCGACAACCAGACCCTGATCACGCCGCTGGTGTCGCAGTTGCAGGCCACGAATATCGGCCAGACCATCACCGACATGTCCGCGTTCACCAACCGCTACTACACCACCACGGCTGGTGTGAATGCGTCGGACTGGCTGAAAAACAAGTGGACCACGATGGCGGCCGGCCGCAGCGATATCAGCGTGTCGCAATTTACCCATAGCGGCTATCCGCAAAAATCCGTGATCTTGACCATCAACGGCACCGACAACGGCAATGAAGTCGTGGTGCTGGGCGCCCACCTCGATTCCATTGTCAGCGGCTCGATGGGCGAAAGCACCCGCGCCCCGGGCGCGGACGATGACGCGTCCGGCGTGGCCAGTCTGACCGAAGCGCTGCGCGTGATGCTGGCGGCAAATTACAAGCCGCGCCGCACCATCAAGTTCATGGGCTACGCGGCGGAAGAAGTGGGTTTGCGCGGGTCGCAGGATATCGCCGTCTGGCACAAGAACAACAACGTCAATGTGGTCGGCGTGATGCAGCTGGACATGACCAACTACAAGGGTTCGGCCAGCGATATCTTTATCTACACCGATTACACCGACAGCCTGCAAAACGATTTCATCGCCAAGCTGGTGCAAACGTACCAGCCGAGCCTGACCATCGCCTATGACCGTTGCGGCTATGGCTGCTCCGACCACGCCTCGTGGACCGGCCAGGGATACTGGGCCTCGCTGCCGTTCGAGGCCTCGTTCAACCAGGACAACCCGAACATCCACACCGTCAACGACACGTTCGCCAGCATGGGCAGCCAGGCCAACCACGCGCTGAAATTTGCGCGTCTGGGCATGACTTATGCGATGGAACTGGGTAGCGATGGCCCCGGCACGCCGCCGCCGGCCGACAAGGTGGAAACCTTCACCGGTTCGCTGACCGTCAACCAGAAGCGCACCTTCGGTCCGTTCAAGGCAACCACCGGCACGTTCAAAGTGGCGACCACCGGCACCGGCGACGTCGACCTGTATGCGCGCAAGACCACGGCGCCGACCACCACCTCGTATGACTGCAAGTCGGACGGTTCGTCGGCAACGGAAACCTGCTCGATCAACATGACGGCCAATGGCGATGTCTATGTGTTGTTGAACGGCTACACCGCGTCGAGCTACACGCTGACGGTCACTTACAAGCCACAAACGCCATAATCGTTAGTTCGTCAGCTATATGTGACATTTACGCCATGCGGCGGCGGGCGGATGTATAATCCGCTCGCTGTCCGCAAGGGCAGCACACGCTAGGGGTCCTGCGTTGCGCATTCGAATGCGTAACTGTGGGTGAGAAATACCCTCCGAACCTGATCTGGATAATGCCAGCGAAGGGAAGCTTTAGGCTCGCTCCACCAGTCCGTCCGATTGGTGTTCCGCCGAATCTCCTTTGCTGGCTCCTGTAGAGCTACTGAAGGAGCCAAATGAACGCCAACGCCAAATTCCTGTCCGCCACTGCTGAAGTGGACAGCGCCGCCGTCGCACCACTGCCGAATTCCCGCAAGATCTATGTTGAAGGCAGCCGCCCTGACATCCAGGTGCCGATGCGCGAAATTTCGCAATCCGATACCTCCGCGTCGTTTGGCCATGAAGTCAATCCGCCGATTTACGTGTATGACACGTCCGGCGTGTACACCGATCCGCTTGCTGCAATCGATATCCGTTCCGGCTTGCCGACCCCGCGCACGCCATGGATCGCCGAGCGCGACGACACCGAAGAACTGGCCGGCCCAACCTCCGACTACGGCCAGGCGCGCCTGGACGATGAAAAGCTGGCCGAACTGCGCTTCAACCTGTCCCGCAAGCCGCGCCGCGCCAAAGCAGGCGCCAACGTGTCGCAGATGCACTATGCCCGCAAAGGCATCGTGACGCCGGAAATGGAATACGTGGCGATCCGCGAAAACATGCGCCGCAAGGAATACCTGGCCGAGCTGCGCGCCGCCGGTCCGCTGGGCGAACGCATGGCCGACATGATGGGCCGCCAGCACCCGGGCTTCAACTATGGCGCCAATATCCAGGCGGAGATCACGCCGGAATTCGTGCGCGAGGAAATCGCCCGTGGCCGCGCCATCATCCCCGCCAATATCAACCACCCGGAAATCGAGCCGATGATCATTGGCCGCAACTTCCTGGTGAAGATCAACGGCAATATCGGCAATTCCGCCGTGACGTCGTCGATCAGTGAAGAAGTCGACAAACTGACATGGGCGATCCGCTGGGGCGGCGACACCGTGATGGACCTGTCCACCGGCAAGCACATCCACGAAACCCGCGAATGGATCATCCGCAACAGCCCGGTGCCGATCGGCACCGTGCCGATTTACCAGGCGCTGGAAAAGGTCAACGGCAAGGCCGAAGACCTGACCTGGGAAATCTTCCGCGATACCCTGATCGAACAGGCCGAGCAGGGCGTCGATTACTTCACCATCCACGCCGGCGTGCTGCTGCGCTATGTGCCGATGACGGCCAAGCGCCTGACCGGCATCGTGTCGCGCGGTGGTTCGATCATGGCGAAGTGGTGCCTGGCGCACCACAAGGAAAACTTCCTGTACACGCACTTCGAAGACATTTGCCAGATCATGAAGCAGTACGACGTGTCGTTCTCGCTGGGTGACGGCTTGCGTCCGGGTTCCGTGTATGACGCCAACGACGAGGCACAACTGGGTGAATTGAAAACCCTGGGCGAACTGACGCAGATCGCCTGGAAACATGACGTGCAGGTGATGATCGAAGGCCCTGGCCACGTGCCAATGCAGCTGATCAAGGAAAACATGGACTTGCAGCTGGAACAGTGCGATGAAGCGCCGTTCTACACGCTGGGCCCGCTGACCACCGACATCGCGCCGGGCTACGACCACATCACGTCCGGCATCGGCGCCGCGCAAATCGGCTGGTACGGTTGCGCCATGCTGTGCTACGTGACGCCGAAAGAGCACCTGGGCTTGCCGAACAAGGATGACGTCAAGGAAGGCATCATCACCTACAAGATCGCCGCCCACGCGGCCGACCTGGCGAAAGGCCATCCGGGCGCGCAAATCCGCGACAACGCCTTGTCCAAGGCACGCTTTGAATTCCGTTGGGAAGACCAGTTCAACCTGGGCCTGGACCCGGACAAGGCGCGCTCGTTCCACGACGAGACCTTGCCAAAGGATTCAGCCAAGGTCGCGCACTTTTGCTCGATGTGCGGCCCGCACTTCTGCTCGATGAAGATCACGCAGGATGTGCGCGAGTACGCGGCGTCCGGCATGCAGGAAAAGGCGATTGAGTTCGTCAAGGGTGGCTCCCAGCTGTACAGCAAGGCGTAACGGGGCCATTGCCATGATTCAGATTGAACTGAACGGCGAATCCCGTACGGTGGCGCCGGCGCAGACTTTGCAGTCGCTGGTGGAAGAGCTGGGCATTGCGCACCAGGCGCTGGCGCTGGCCGTCAACCGCACGGTGGTGCCGCGCCAGGGCTGGCCGGCGCACGCATTGCAGGCGCAAGACAAAGTCGACATCGTGCGGGCGATCGGCGGCGGTTGATCTCCGTTGCGCGCGCGTCGCGTAGGGCGGCTTTGACAAAGCCGCCGTGCTGGCGCCGCCGCACGGCATGCGTGGCGGGTTCACGGAACCCGCCCTACGTGATCACCGCCGCGATACAAAAAAACTGGAGAATTCAACAATGCGTGACCAACACCAAGACCTGCTCACCATCGCAGGCAAGACCTACAAATCCCGCCTGCTGGTCGGCAGCGGCAAATACAAAGACTTGCAACAGACCCGCGACGCCACCCTGGCCGCGGAGGCCGACATCATCACGGTGGCGATCCGCCGCGTGAATATCGGCCAGGATCCGAACGCGCCCAGCCTGCTGGACGTGGTGCCGCCGTCCGAGTTCACCATCCTGCCCAACACGGCCGGCTGCTACAACGCGAAGGATGCGGTGTACACCCTGCAAATGGCGCGTGAACTGTTGAACGGCCACAAACTGGTGAAGCTGGAAGTGCTGGGCGATGAAAAAACGCTGTTCCCGAATATGCCGGAAACCCTGGTGGCCGCCAAAGAGCTGGTCAAGGATGGTTTTGATGTGATGGTGTATTGCAGCGATGATCCGATCCAGGCGCGCATGCTGGAAGACATCGGCGTGGCGGCCGTCATGCCGCTGGCGTCGCTGATTGGTTCCGGCATGGGGATCTTGAATCCGTGGAACCTGTCGCTGATTATCGAGCAATCGAAGGTGCCGGTGCTGGTCGATGCCGGCGTAGGCACGGCGTCGGATGCGGCCATCGCCATGGAACTCGGCTGCGATGGTGTGCTGATGAACACGGCCATTGCCGGCGCCCAGGATCCGATCCGCATGGCGCGCGCCATGAAGCTGGGGGTGCAGGCGGGCCGCGAAGCGTTCCTGGCCGGCCGGATTGCCCGCAAATTCACGGCATCGCCATCGTCGCCGATGGCCGGACGCATGACAGGTCACAGCGCATGACCAGCGAAGCCCGCCAACCTTGCGTGCTGGTGTTTGCCGGCGCCGATCCGTCGGGCGGTGCCGGCATCGCTGCCGATATCCTGGCGATCCATGCGCAAAGCGCCCATGCATTGCCGGTCATCACGGCGCTGACCGTGCAAGACAATAACCGCGTGTACGCCGTGCAACCGGTGGAGCCGGACATGGTGCTGAAGCAGGCGCGCGCGCTGGCGGCGAAAGTCGCCATCCGCGCCGTCAAGATCGGCATCACGGGCAGCGCCGCCAATGCGCAGGCGATTGCGCAAGTCATTACCGAACTGCGCGCCAGCTACCCGGATTTGCCGGTGGTGCTGGACCCGGTGCTGGCGAGCGGCCACGGCGACCTGTTGTCGCGCGATGATGCGGTGCAGGCACTGGCGCCGCTGTTGCCGCTGGCGACCATGATCACACCGAACGGCGTGGAAGCGGCAGCGCTGGCCGGCGCGCCCGCGCAGGCGGTCGACCATGCCCAGTCACGCGACCATGCCCAGTTGCTGCTCGATAAAGGCTGTAAGCATGTCTTGATCACGGGGGGCCATGGCATGGGCGACACCATCATCAACCGCTGGTTCACCCAGGCGCAGGGGCAAAGCTGGAGCTGGCAGCGCCTGCCCGGCGAATTCCATGGCAGCGGCTGCACCCTGGCCGCCACCATTGCCGGTTTGCTGGCGTATGGCTATCCGGTGGCGCAAGCCCTGGTCCGTGCGCAGGGCTACACCCACCGGGCTTTGGCGGCCGCGTATGCGATCGCGCCGGGCCAGTTGATCCCGCAACGTTAATTCAGGAGAGATACGATGCAAGGACTCTATTTGGTCACCCCCAACTGGGATGACACCGTCAAGCTGCTGTCAGTGACGGAACAGGCGCTGTCGGCCGGTGTCGGCATCCTGCAATACCGCCACAAGGATGCCGGTATTGATTTGCGCATCGAACAGGCCACCGCGCTGCAAGAGCTGTGCCGCCGTTACCGCGTGCCCTTCATCATCAACGACCACATCGACCTGGCGCTGCAACTGGATGCCGATGGCGTGCACGTGGGCGGCACCGACACCAAGGTGGCGCAGGTGCGCGCCTTGCTGGGCTCCGGCAAAATCATTGGCGCGTCGTGCTATGGCGATATGCAGCTGGCCATCGATGCCCAGGCGGCCGGCGCCAGCTATGTGGCGTTCGGCGGTTTTTATCCCTCGCTGGTCAAGAAGTATGCCGTGACCACGCAGCCATCGATTATCGATGCGGCGCTGACGCAGGTGGCTTTGCCGAATTGCGTGATCGGCGGCATGACGCCGGAAAATGCGGCGCCGCTGGTGGCGCGCGGCGCCCACATGGTGGCGGCGATTACCAGCGTATACCAGGCCGTCGATCCGGCCGGCGCGGTGCGGGCCTTCAATCTCTTGTTTGAGAGGCAAGGAAATCGCGCACAGGCAGCTTGATTTATCTATAATGGGGCACCCATGCTAGTTAATGTGGGTGCCCGGCCTGAAGGCCCGGCACCCATGCATCATAATGTGGATGCCCGGCCTAAAGGCCCGGCACTCATGCTATATAAAGGTTGCCGACCATGACTGCACCAGCCCCGGCCAAGCGCCTGATCCTCGTTGTCGATGACGACAAACTGCTGGCGGAATTCATTTGCGAAATCCTGCGCCATGCAGGCTATGACACCATGCAAGCCCATGGCGCCGATGAAGCGCTGAAGCTGATTGCGGAACGCGAACCCGACCTGGCCATGCTTGACATCCATATGCCGGGCATGTCCGGCCTGGAACTGGCCAAGCAATTGAACCGCAATACCTCGGTGCCTTTCATGTTCCTGTCCGGCCGCGGCGACAATGACGCCGCCAAGGAAGCGGCCGCCCATGGCGCCGTCGGGTTTGTCGTCAAGCCGGTCGACGAACAGCATTTGATGCCGGCCTTCCGCGCCAGCCTGGCGCGCGCCGATGAAATCCGCCAGTTGCGCCGGACTGAAATGAATTTGAATGCCGCCCTGGCTGCGGGGCGGGAAACCAGCCTGGCCGTGGGCCTGTTGATGTGCAAGTTCCAGACCGACCGCAACACGGCCTTTGAAGTGTTGCGCGACCATGCCCGTTCCAGCCGCCGCAAGATCAATGAAATTGCCGACCAGTTGCTGGCGGCCGAGGAAATGTTGAACAGCTTGCATGTATCGTTCAACGCCCGCCTGAAAAAATAGTCGTTTGTAAAACACAATCGCTGCAATAGATAATTATATTGCGCAACATTGTGTCGAATTGCGCTACACTGTAAATCATACAGCGGGGCCTCGACCCGTCCCCGCTTCCCACTGTGGCCGCCTGTTCCCTGCGCCGCATCTGTTTTTCCCCGGCCCTACTCCGCCGACCCTGCAACCCTGACTGAGACTGATTGCCATACGTGGTCGCATACACGCATCGCATGCGCGTCAGGTTTGCATCAACCCAGCCTATGCCGCAGCCTGCCGGCTGCGGGCGGAGATGACGATGAAAGATACACCTGACATTCAATGTGACGCATACCGCGAAGTCGCTGCAGCTTGCCGTGATGTACCGCGCGTGCTGCACGTGGACGGCGATGGCGATGCCGCACTGGTCCTGGCAACCTTGCTGGTGCCGGAAACCCTGGTCCACCATGCCGCCAGCCTGGCGGAAGCGGTGCGGGCCATCAGTGAACAAGAATTTGCGCTGGTTGTGCTGGATCCCGATTTGCCTGATGGCGACGGCGTCGACCTGCTGCATAACTTGGCCAGACGCTCGGCGCCGCCGGCGGTCTTGCTGTACTCGGCACGCCATCCGGGCTTGCGCACGCCGGCCCATGCCTTCCTGCCGAAGCCCTGGACTTCGCCGCGCCAACTGTGGCGCACGGTTTCCCACATGCTGGGACTGTCGTCCGCATCGCTGCAGGAGTTGCCAATATGAAATTAGCTGATTTGAACAACATCCTGTACGTGGAAGATAATCCGCAGTTGCGCTGTGTTACCAAGATGGCGCTGGAAGTCATCGGCCGCTTCGAAGTGTGCGATTGCGATTCCAGCCGCAGCGGTTTGCTCGATGCGGCGGATTTCTTCCCCGATTTGATCTTGCTGGACGTGGCTTCCTGCAACCGCGACGCGCTGATGACGTTGTCGCAATTGCGCCGGATTGCGCACTTGCGGGATACGCCGGCCATGTTTGTCACGGGGCTGGCGGCTGCGGCGGACGTGGCGCAATACGTGGCGGCCGGCGCGATCGGCATCATTGCCAAACCGTTGGAACCGTTGCGTCTGGCATCGCAGGTGCGCCAGTTGTGGGCCAGCCGTCAGCAATTGCCCGGGGGTTTTGGTTTTACGGCGTCGATGGCGTGTCACGAATAATTGTTCCTTGATAAGATGTGGGACTTTTTCCCACACCAACAGGAACATTTATGAAAACCAAAGCCGCCGTAGCGTGGAAATCAGGTGCGCCGCTGACCATCGAAGAGGTCGAGCTGAGCGGGCCGCGTGAAGGGGAAGTGCTGGTCGAGATCAAGGCGACCGGCATTTGCCATACCGACTACTACACGCTGTCTGGTGCGGATCCTGAAGGTATTTTCCCCGCCATCCTTGGACACGAAGGAGCGGGTGTCGTGGTCGATGTGGGCCCTGGCGTGAAATCCCTGAAAAAGGATGATCACGTCATCCCGCTGTATACGCCGGAATGCCGGCAATGCAAATTCTGCCTGTCGCAAAAGACCAACCTGTGCCAGTCGATCCGCGCCACGCAGGGCAAGGGGCTGATGCCGGACGGCAGCAGCCGCTTTTCCATCGATGGCCAGCCCATTTTCCATTACATGGGCACCTCGACCTTTTCCAATTACATCGTGGTGCCGGAAATCGCGCTGGCGAAAATCCGTTCCGACGCGCCTTTCGATAAAGTCTGTTACATCGGTTGCGGCGTGACCACCGGCGTGGGCGCGGTGCTGTTTACCGCCAAGGTGGAAGCGGGCGCCAATGTGGTGGTGTTTGGCCTCGGCGGCATTGGCCTGAACGTGATCCAGGCGGCGAAGATGGTGGGCGCGGACAAGATTATCGGCGTCGACCTGAATCCGGAACGCGAAGCGATCGCCCGCAAATTCGGCATGACGCACTTCATCAATCCGAACGAGGTCGACAATGTGGTGGACGCCATCATCCAGTTGACCGATGGCGGCGCCGATTACAGCTTTGAGTGCATCGGCAACACCACCACCATGCGCCAGGCGCTGGAGTGCTGCCACAAGGGCTGGGGCCAGTCGATCATCATCGGCGTGGCGGCGGCGGGGCAGGAAATTTCCACTCGTCCATTCCAATTGGTGACGGGCCGGGTCTGGAAAGGGTCCGCGTTCGGCGGCGCGCGCGGCCGCACCGATGTGCCGAAAATCGTCGACTGGTATATGGAAGGCAAACTCAACATTGATGACCTAATCACGCACAAGCTGGCGCTGGACGACATCAATAAAGGGTTTGACTTGATGAAGAGCGGGGAATCGATCCGTTCCGTCGTCATGTATTAATTTTCGCTCTTGAGCTGAATCAACAGGCTGCACCGTCCGGTTTGCAGCCTGTCGCATTTCCCGCCGATTTCCCTCCGCCTTGCCTTATCGTTACGCCTGACCCCGGCACGCACTCGTCGCGTCCCAATGTAGAAAAAAAGTTCTAGACACGGATGTCTAGATCATTTAATCTACTTTGCAACCAATCAGGAGCTTCGCATGACCCCAGACGCTTTTTTCTCAGCCTTGCTGCCGGCCATCGGCTGGTCGCTGCTGCATTTTATGTGGCAAGGGTTGCTGATCGGCTGCGGTGCATCGCTGGCGCTGCATGGTTTGCGCAATGCCCGTCCGCAGGCGCGCTATGCGGTGGCATGCGCCGCGCTGCTGCTGTGCGTGGCGCTGCCGCTGGCCGGCATTGTCCTGCGCCTGGTGGAAGCGGCCTCGTTGCACGCCGCCGTTGCGGCAGCGGACGGCAACTGGCTGGCGGCGGCCGGCGCGCCCGCCGTGCCTGAACTGATGGATGCCGACCAATGGACGTCGTGGCGCTACTTGGTGCAGCGCCAGTTGCCATGGCTGGTGTTGCTGTGGGCGGCGGGGGCGGCGGTCATGACCCTGCGCCTGTCGCTGGGTTTGCTGTGGGTGCGTGAACGCACCTTGCAAGCCGCGGATTTCACGGATGCCGCCTGGCAGCAGCGCCTGGACAACCTGGCGCTGCGCATGGGGCTCACGCGCGAAGTCAGGCTGGCGATTGCCGGACACCTGGACGGGCCGATGACGGCCGGCTGCTGGAAACCGGTGGTGCTGGTGCCGGCCTCGCTGGTGACGGGCATGCCGCCGGATTTGCTGGAAGCGCTGCTGGCGCACGAACTGGCGCATATCCGCCGCCACGATTACCTGGTCAACCTGGTGCAGAGCACCATCGAGATTTTGCTGTTCTACCATCCTGTCGTGTGGATGCTGTCCAACCGCATCCGTGTCGAACGGGAACAGATTGCAGACGATATAGCCGCAAGCACGCTCGGCGAACCGCGGCGCCTGGCCCTTGCATTGTCGGAACTGGACCGCTTCCAGTTCTCCACCCCCCAACTGGCCCACGCGGCCCACGGAGGAAACCTCATGTCCCGTATCAAACGCCTAGTCCGTCCAGGCTCCGAACCCCTCAGCTGGAAAATCGCGGCGCCCCTGCTGGGGCTGTGCACGGCATGCGCCGTCCTGTATGCCCATGCGGCACCGAGCTTCGACACGGTGCGCGGCAAGATTACCGTCACGTCGGAAGACAATAGCGCCAATGACGCCAACCGTGCCAATGACGCGAACCGGGCCAATGACGCCAACCGGGCCAATGAGGCGAACCGGGCCAATGACGCGAACTGGGCCAATGACGCCAATCGCGTGAATGACGCCAACCGCGCCAATGATGGCGCCAGCCGCGTCGCGGCGGGAGCCTCGCTGTCAGGCGGCGAGGAACTGGTGGAAGATGCGCCGGTGCCGCCAGCACCGCCAGCACCGCCCGCACCGCCAGCACCCGCGGCGGCGCCCGCACCCCGCGCCTTGCCGGCAATGGCGGCCTTGCCGGCCGTGGCCGCAGCGCCTGCCGTACCGGCAGCGCCGGCCGTGCCCGCGATGGTGGATGTGCCGGAAGCGCCTCCCGCGCCGGGCGCCGTCCCCCGCCCGCCGAAACCACCGAAAGCGCCACGCCCTGACCTGCATGGCGAACGCTTCCGCCACCTGCACATCAGCAATAACAACAAGGACACCTATGCCGTGGTGCAGGGCAGCCGGAATATTTCACTGTCCGGCACCGAAGCCGATATCGATGAATTGAAACGCCTGAAAGGTGCCGTCAAAGGCGACTTCATCTGGTATCGCAGCGGCGGCAAGGCGTATCTGATCCAGGATCCTGCACTGCTGGCCAGGGCTCATGCCGCGTGGGCGCCGACGGAAAAGCTCGGAGAGCAGATGGATGCGCAGGGCAAGATCATGGACCAGCACAGCCAGGTCATGGATGGCTTGTCCGCGAAAATGGATGCGCTGCAGGCGCAGCGCGAAGGCAACCAGGCCGAGCGCGAAGCACGCCGCGCCGCTGAGCGCAAGATGGAACAACTGGCGCGCCAGCAGGAAGCCATCGGCCGCCAGCTGGAAGCAGCGGCCCGCAAGATGGAGCGCGAGCGCAGCGAGGGCCAGCGCGACATCGACCGCCAGCAGATGGAAGCGCTGCAGGCGAAGATGGAACCGCTGACCCGGCAAATGGCGCAAGCGTCGCAGGAACTGGCGAAAAACCATGCGCAGCTGGCGCTGGCATACGAGCCGATGAAGGAGTTGGGCCGCCAGATGAAGGAAGCCAGCCAGCCCATGAAAGAGCTGGGCCGCAAAATGGGTGAACTGGGCCGCGAACAGGCGCGCATCAGCCGCGAAGCGGACAAGACCGTGCGTGGTCTGATCGAAGAGGCCGTGCGCAATGGCCAGGCCAAGCCGATGCTTTGACGTTCCTGCCGTGTGGAGGGGCGGGCCCTGAATGCCGCGTTGCTGTAAAGGTGCTGTAAAGGGGCCAGGCCCTGTATTGTCGAGTAGTGTGTTGCTGTGTAAAGGGGCAGGCCGCGTAATGTCGAGTACATTCAGTGCCAGCCCCCGTAATGTCGATCAGATCCCGCCAGGCCACCCCTGGCGGGACAAAACCGTGGCGGCAAGCGCCTTCCCGCCTGCCTTCCGCCATCCGCGCCCGGTATAATCACGGGATGCAAAATCTCCTCCACAACCTCAATCCCGAACAACTTGCCGCCGTCACCTTGCCCGCGCAAAGCGCGCTGATCCTGGCTGGCGCCGGCTCCGGCAAAACCCGCGTGCTGACCACCCGCATCGCGTGGCTGATCCAGACCGGCCAGATTTCGCCGTCCGGCCTGCTGGCAGTGACCTTCACCAACAAGGCCGCCAAGGAAATGCTGGCGCGCCTGTCGGCGATGTTGCCGATTAATACACGGGGCATGTGGGTCGGGACGTTCCACGGGCTGTGCAACCGCCTGCTGCGCACCCATTACAAGGATGCCGCGCTGCCGCAAACCTTCCAGATCCTCGATACGCAAGACCAGCTGTCGGCCATCAAGCGCATGCTGAAAGCGTTCAATATCGATGACGACAAATTCCCCGCGAAAAACGTGATGTACTTCATCAACAACGCGAAGGATAGCGGCGTGCGCGCGGCGCAGATGGAAGCGTTCGACGCCAACGAGCGCAAGATGATCGAGTTGTACGAGCTGTACGACGAACAGTGCCAGCGCGAAGGCGTGGTGGATTTTGCCGAACTGCTGTTGCGCACCTATGAACTGCTGTCGCGCAACCAGCCGCTGCGCGAACATTACCAGCAGCGCTTCCGCCACATCCTGGTCGACGAGTTCCAGGATACCAACGATTTGCAATACAAGTGGCTCAAGCTGATGTCGGGCGAGGGCGCCAGCGCCGTGTTTGCCGTGGGCGACGATGACCAGAGTATTTATGCGTTCCGCGGTGCCAATGTCGGCAACATGCGCGCCTTTGAAACGGAGTTCCGTGTTCAAAACCTGATCAAGCTGGAGCAGAATTACCGCTCGCACGGCCACATCCTCGATGCGGCGAACATCCTGATCTCGAACAACAGCCGCCGCCTGGGCAAGAATTTGCGCACCGATGCGGGGCAGGGCGAGCCGGTGCGTGTGTATGAAGCCACCTCGGATTTGCAGGAAGCGCAGTGGATCATCGAAGAATCGAAGAACCTGATCAACGAAGGCGTACGCCGCAGTGAAATCGCGGTGCTGTACCGGTCCAACGCGCAATCGCGCGTGATCGAGCATGCGCTGTTCTCGGCCGGGATTCCATACACCGTGTACGGCGGCTTGCGCTACTTCCAGCGCGCCGAGGTCAAGCATGCGATCGCGTACCTGCAATTGATGGACAACCCGCACAACGATTCCGCTTTCCTGCGCGTGGTGAATTTCCCCGCGCGCGGCATCGGCGTGCGCACCATCGAGCTGTTGCAAAACGCCGCCACCCAATATGGCGTGTCGCTGTATGCGGCGGTGCCGTACATGACGGGCAAGGCGGGGACATCGCTGGGTTCGTTCGTGAAACTGGTCGAAGGCGCGCGCTTCGAGACGCAGCAATTCGCGCTGCCGGAACTGGTGCGCGTGGTGCTGGACGCCAGTGGCTTGCTGTCGCATTACGCCACTGAAAAAGAAGGCGCGGACCGCATCGAGAATCTGGAGCAAATGGTCAACGCGGCCAAGCAGTACGTGTCGGAAGAAGGCTATGGCCAGGATGCCCCGGCGCACATGGGGCCGCGCGCTGAAGCGCAGGCGGGGCAAGCCATCGTCAATGCCGACGGCCTGGAAATCCTCGATGCCGACGCGCCGCTGTCGTCCGTGATGTCGCCGCTGTCGGCCTTCCTGTCGCACGCGTCGCTGGAAGCGGGCGACAACCAGGCGCAGGCCGGCCAGGACGCGATGCAATTGATGACGGTGCACTCGGCCAAGGGCCTGGAATTCGACAATGTGTTTATCGCCGGCCTGGAAGAAGGCTTGTTCCCGCATGAAAGCAGCGCCAAGGAAGACGACGGCGTGGAAGAAGAGCGGCGCCTGATGTACGTGGCGATCACCCGCGCCCGCAAGCGCCTGTACATGGTGTTTTCACAGACCCGCATGCTGCACGGCCAGACCCGCTACAACGTGCGTTCACGCTTCTTCGATGAATTGCCGGAAGAGTCCCTGAAATGGCTGTCGCCGCGCGTGCAGGCGCAATGGTTTGGCAACCGCAAATCCGCCTGGGATGATGCGCCGCTGACCTTCAGCGCGGACAAGGCGCTGACGCAGCGCGTTGCGCAAAAATCGTCCGGCTGGCGCATCGGCGAAGCGGTCTCGCACAGCCGCTTTGGCGAAGGCGTGATCGTCAACCTGGAAGGCAGCGGCGACAACTGCCGCGCGCAAATCAATTTCGGCAGCCACGGCATGAAGGTGCTGGATTTGTCGGTGGCCAAGCTGGAAAAGCTGGGACGCTGAGATCGCCGGGTGGCGCCGCTGAACGCATCCGGGTGCAAAATCGGTAGGGTGGTTTCCGCCGGGGCGGAAGCCACCATGCATGCCGGTCCGTGCAGCCAGCGCCATTGGCGGCACAAGCATGGCGGCCTCGTGGAGTCCGCCCTACGGGTTTTCAGTCAACGGTTTTTTCAGGCGCCACCGCCTGTTCCGACGGCGCGCCAAAGAAGTGTTTATAGCAGCAATACGACGCGCACTGATACAGCACCAGCGCAACCGGGAACAGCAGCGCGCGCACCAGCATTTGCGTGGTGTTGGCGCCAAACACCATGGCCAGCACTTGCACCACGATCATGAATAGCATGACCCAGCACAGCTGGAAGACCAGGTAGGCCCGGAAGCTGCGCCAGATCGTGAAGAAACTGAAGAACAACGCCTTGCCCACTTTCATCTGCTGCCAGTAAATCAGCATCGGCGACAGTAAATACGCCATGCCCGCCGGCACCCCGATCGCCAGCAGCCAGAACAACAAGGCGCCAACGTTGACCTGTTTCATGGCCACTTCCGGCGTGACTTGCTGTTTCTGCACCTGGACCGCGACATCCCCCATATTCAGCGCAAAGATCCCCATCATGACGGCCATGGCCGCCAGGTACAGCGCGCCCAGGGTCATCAGGCGCGGCAGCACCGGCGAACGAAAGCCGTCAAACAGCACGTTCAACGTGACGCGCTGCTGCTGTTCCACCCCCTGGTAAGCGCGCATGAAACCGATGCAGAACACCGGCGTCAGCACCATGGCCGCCACCGGGCCCACCCAGGGAATGATGCTCAGCAATTGCATCAGGAAGGAATAGGCAATGACCAGCATGGTCAGGCCCGCCGGCTGTTTCATGAACAGGGCAAAGCCCTGTTTGATCCACAGCCAGCCGGTGCTTGCGGGGAGCTTGTTCATCAGAAGAGTGCCGGTGCGGCGACCGCAATGCGTTCGCGCAAGATGCGTTCAAAGTGGGTTGGATCGTGCGGCGTCAGCATTTCCGCTTCGCGCGGCAAATGCAGGTCGTACAGGCGCGACAGCCAGAAACGCAGCGCGCCGGCGCGCAGCATGGTTGACCACGATTGCTGTTCCGCCGCCGTGAATGGCCGCACGGCGTGGTACGCGTCGAGCATGGCGCGCACGCGCGCGGTGTCCAGGATGCCGGTGTCGAGGTCGATGCACCAGTCATTGACGGTCACCGCCACGTCGAACAGCCAGGTGTCGCAGCCGGCGAAATAAAAGTCAAAGAAGCCGGTCAGCTTTTCGCCGTCAAACATGACGTTGTTGCGGAACAGGTCGGCATGCACCGGGCCCTGTTGCAACTTCTTGTAAATGTCGGACTTGGCAAAGCTGTCCTGCAGCTGGATTTCATCGCGCAGCAGTGACGCGGTTTCGGCCGGCATGAACGGCAGCACTTGCGGCGCCGCCCAGTGCCACCATTCCAGGCCACGCAGGTTGGGCTGGTAGGCCGGGTAGTCGAGGCCGGCCACGTGCATTTTTGCCAGCATCGCGCCGACTTCCGCGCAGTGCACGGGTTGTGGCGACAGTTGCGAACTGCCCACCAGCTTGGTAACGATGGATGCGGGTTTGCCATGCAGGGCCACCACCAGTTCACCCTGGTCGTTGGCGATCGGCGCCGGTACGGCGACATTGCGGTCGGCCAGGTGGCGCATCAGGTTCAAATAAAACGGCAATTGTTCGAACGACAGGTTCTCGAAAATCGTGAGGACGTATTCGCCGCTCTCGGTCGTCAGGAAGAAGTTGCTGTTCTCGATACCGGAAGCGATGCCTTTGATCGCGACCGGTTTGCCGAGGGGGAATTGCGTGATCCACTGGCTGACATCATCCAGGCTGACCGGGGTAAAAACTGCCATGAGAAAGCGGAGCTGTGATAGCTGATAAAAAATTAATAAGAAGGCAAGGGACGCGGTCAGGGTTTTTGTGACGGCGGAGGCGGCGCATTGTCGTCACCCTCGTCATCCTTCTGCTTGGTCTTTTTCTTGCCGAGATCAAATTCCATCACCGTCCACTGGGGACCACGGTTCGCCATGCCGGCGGCGTCGCCAGGCAATGCCGTGCTGGTGGTGGTGTTTTTGGGTTTCACGGTGTACGACGACGGCCCGCTTTTGACCTTGACTTCAGTCACGCGGCCGCTGTTGTCGCGTTTTTCGTTGACCGCTTTTTCTTTCGGTTTGTTGGTCACCGTGATAGGGGTGTCAATTTCGTCGATTTTGTCGAGCTTGGGTGGCGCGGCGGATGGCGCCTGAGCCAGCGCTGTATTGCCCAGGGCGAGGATGAGAACTGGCCAGATTGTGGAAAGTCGCATGGTGATTTCGCCTCAGTCGGTTGTGCAGGCGGTTGCTTGCCTTTCCATTGTAACAAACCCCTAACAGCTTGGCTTTAAACCCGGTTTTCTCAAGGGGGAAATTGCCGTCCGGGAAAGCTTGTGTTGCATACCAGCCAGCCCCGCAGTTCTGCGATAATGGTGGATTCACGTTCATTGGTTGTCTGTTATGCAAAAGACCCTGCTGCTGGTTGACGGTTCCAGTTACCTCTATCGCGCTTACCACGCACTGCCTGACTTGCGCGGCCCGAATGGCTACCCGACGGGCGCCATGCACGGCATGGTCAACATGCTGCGCCGCCTGCGCGCAGACTTCCCAGCCGCCTACATTGCTTGCGTGTTCGACGCCAAGGGCAAGACCTTCCGCGATGACCTGTATCCCGAATACAAGGCGCAGCGCCCGCCGATGCCGGACGATTTGCGCCAGCAGATCGAGCCCATCAACGAAGCCGTGCGCGCCATGGGCTGGCCGATCCTGACCGTGGAAGGGGTGGAAGCCGATGACGTGATCGGCACCCTGTCGGTCGATGCGGTCAAAGCCGGCATGGACGTGATTATTTCCACCGGCGACAAGGATTTGGCGCAACTGGTCAACGGCAAGGTCACCCTGATCAATACGATGACCAATGAAAAACTCGATGAAGCCGGCGTGCTGGCCAAATTCGGCGTGCCGCCGAACCTGATCATCGATTACCTGACCCTGATCGGCGATACCGTCGATAACGTACCGGGCGTGAATAAATGCGGTCCGAAGACCGCCGTCAAATGGCTGACGCAATATGGCACGCTCGATGGCATTATCGCCAGCGCCGATAAAGTCACGGGCGCCGTGGGCGAACACTTGCGCACCGCGTTGCCGTGGCTGCCGCGCGGCCGCGAACTGATTACCGTCAAAACAGACTGCGACCTGTCCGCGCACATGATGTCGATTTCCGAGTCGCTGGTGGCGCGCGGCGAGGACAAGGAAGCGCTGGTGACGTTCTTCACCACGTACGGCTTCAAAACCCTGTTGCGCGAACTGGGCGGCCTGGCCCCATCGGCTGCTGTCACTGCCAAAGCCGCGTCGGCCGCACCCGCCGCGCCGCTGGGCCCGGCCACGGGCGATTTGTTTGGCGCCGCCGCCGCGCCGGCCAATGTGCACTATGAAACCGTGCTGACGGAAGCGCAGCTTGACGCGTGGATCGCAAAAATCAACCAGGCCGAACTGACCGCGGTGGACACGGAAACCACGTCGCTGGAACCGATGACGGCGCAAATGGTCGGCATTTCGCTGGCCACCGAACCGGGCCTGGCTTGCTACATCCCGGTCGCGCACAGCTACCAGGGCGTACCGCAGCAGCTCGACCGCGCCTATGTGCTGGAGCGCCTGAAGCCCTGGCTGGAAGACGCCAATAAACACAAGGTCGGCCAGAACCTCAAATACGACAGCCACATTTTCGCCAACCATGGCGTGGTCCTGCGCGGCATCGCGCATGACACGCTGCTGCAGTCGTATGTGTTTGAATCGCATCACAAGCACGATATGGACAGCCTGGCGCTGCGCCACCTGAACCACACCACGATTCCATTCGTCGACGTATGCGGCAAGGGCGTGAACCAGATTACGTTTGACCAGGTGGAAATCGGCCGCGCCACGGAATACGCGGCGGAAGACGCCGACATCACCTTGCGCCTGCACCTGGCCATGATTGGTCAGGTGGCGGGCGATGAAAACCTCAAGCGCATTTACGAAACCATCGAGTTGCCGACCGCGATCGTGCTGCAAAAAATCGAGCGCAATGGCGTGCGTATCGATCCGGACTTACTGCGCACCCAGTCGAACGAGCTGGGCGCGCGCATCCTGGAACTGGAAAAGAATGCGCATGAACTGGCCGAGCAGCCCTTCAACCTGGGTTCGCCCAAGCAAATCGGTGAAATTTTCTTCGACAAGCTGAAGCTACCGGTGGTCAAGAAAACCCCGAGCGGCGCACCGTCCACCGACGAGGAAGTGCTGCAAAAGCTGGCCGAGGATTATCCGCTGCCGAAAGTCTTGCTGGAATACCGTGGCATGGCCAAGCTGAAGTCGACCTATACCGACAAGTTGCCGGCCATGATCAACCAGGCCACCCAGCGGGTGCATACCAACTATGCGCAAGCGGTGGCGGTGACGGGCCGGCTGGCGTCGAACGACCCGAATTTGCAGAATATCCCGGTGCGCACCGCCGAAGGGCGCCGCATCCGCGAAGCGTTCGTGGCGGCCCCGGGCCACCACATCGTGTCGGCCGACTATTCGCAAATCGAATTGCGCATCATGGCGCACATCTCGGGCGATGAAAACATGCTGAAGGCGTTCGCGGCGGGGGAAGACATCCACCGCGCCACGGCGGCGGAAATCTTCGGCGTGGCGCCGGCTGATGTGACGAGCGAGCAGCGCCGCTATGCCAAGGTGATCAACTTCGGCCTGATTTACGGCATGAGCGCCTTTGGCCTGGCCGCCAACCTGGGGATCGAACGGGCGGCCGCGCAAAGTTACATCGAGCGCTATTTCGCCCGGTTCAGCGGTGTGAAGCACTATATGGAAGACACGCGCGTGCAGGCCAAGGCGCGCGGCTATGTGGAAACCGTGTTTGGCCGCCGTCTGTGGCTGCCGGAAATCAACTCGCCGAACGGCCCGCGCCGCCAGGCGGCGGAACGGGCGGCCATCAACGCGCCGATGCAGGGCACGGCGGCGGACTTGATCAAGCTGGCCATGGTGGCGGTGCAGGACTGGCTGGAACACGATGGCCTCCAGACCAAAATGATCATGCAGGTGCACGATGAACTGGTGCTGGAAGTGCCGGACGACGAACTGGAACTGGTCAAGCGCAAGGTGCCGGAATTGATGGCGGGCGTGGCGGAACTGAAGGTGCCATTGCTGGCCGAAGTCGGCGTGGGCAAGAACTGGGAAGAAGCCCATTGATTATTTGCTGCCACGCGGCGTGATTTCGTAGGGCGGTTGCCGCCGGGGCGGAAGCCGCCATGCGTGCGATACCGCCAGCTCCGGCAGTACCGTGACGCCGGCATGGCGGCTTTGCCTTCAGCAAAACCGCCCTACGGTATGACGTTCGGGGCTGTTTTTCGCGTTCCGGGCCCGGCAAAAATCCGCGCCGGACGTTACAATGTCCGGTTTGCAAGTGATGCACGCGGTGCGCACGAGGTTTCAAAATCGATTCCACACTTATTTCCATCCTGCTGGCTACCACGATCGGCGGCGTCATTAGTTTGACAGCCGCCGCGGTGTTTTCGTTTACCTTGCTGGCCAAGGTGGTGGAACGCATGGTCAGCCTGTCGGTCGGCATCATGCTGTCGACGTCGCTGTTGCACGCGCTGCCGGAAGCGTTTGAATCGGGCGCCGATCCGCGCACCCTGTTTGCGGCGCTGCTGGCCGGCTTGCTGGCGTTCTTCATGCTGGAAAAACTGGCGATCCTGCGCCACTCGCACCACCATGAAGGCGACGGCCACCACCATTCGCACGGCCACGACAAGCGCGAAGCCGGCAAGGCCGGCTGGATGATCCTGGTCGGCGACGGCATGCACAATTTCACCGACGGCATCCTGATTGCCGCCGCGTTCCTGGCCGACCCTGGCCTGGGCATCGTGACGGGCGTGGCCATCATTGCCCATGAAATCCCGCAGGAAATCGGCGATTTTATCGTCTTGCTGAATGCGGGTTTTTCGCGCACCCGCGCCTATGTGTACAACCTGCTGTGCAGCCTGCTGGCGGTCGCGGGCGGTTTGCTCGGCTATTACACGCTCGACAAAGCCAGCGGCATGATTCCGTATGTGCTGGTGTTCGCGTCGTCCGGCTTTATCTATATCGCCGTCAGCGACTTGATGCCGCAAATGCAGCGCCGGGCGACCCTGAAGGAAACCATCCCGCAGGTGCTGCTGATTGCATTGGGCGTGTGTATCGTACTGTTCCTGACGGCTCACCGGCATTGAATTGGTAGGGCGGCTTTTACAAAGCCGCCATGCTTGCCTCAACGGGATGCATGCATGGCGGTTTCCGCCAGTGGTGATGGGATGTGTCCCATCCTTGCTGGCTTAAGCCCCGGTCGCCACCGGGCGCGACTTGTCCGAGCACCACTCGCTCCACGACCCCGGATACAGTGCGGCGCCATGCAGGCCCGCCAGTTCCAGTGCCAGCATGTTGTGGCAGGCCGTCACGCCGGAGCCGCACTGCATGATGGCGTTGGTCGGGTTGGAAATCAGGTGCGAGAATTCCTGCTTGAGCTGTGCGCCCGGCTTGAAGCGGCCGTCCGGCAGCAGGTTATCCTTGAAGAAGCGGTTTTTCGCCCCCGGGATGTGGCCGCCGACCGGATCGATGGTTTCATTCTCGCCACGGAAACGGTCATGGGCGCGCGCATCGATCACCTGCTTGCGACCATGCGTCACATTGTCCAGCACTTCCGCCACCGTCACGGTGGACGTCAGGGTCGGGCGTTCGGTGATATGGCCACGGGGACGTCCGACGGTCGGCGTCACCAGCGGCAAGCCCTCGGCCTGCCACGCCGCCATGCCGCCATCGAGCACCGCCACCGCCTGGTGGCCGATCCAGCGCAGCATCCACCACAGGCGCGCCGCATACATGCCGCCGTGCGCGTCATACGCCACCACCTGGGTGTCGTCATTGATGCCCCAGTTGCGCAGGGTTTCAATGAAAGTGGCGCGGTCCGGCAGCGGGTGGCGGCCTTTGAAGACGCCGTCCAGCGCGGCTTTCGGGCCCGACAGATCGTCGTCGATGCCGGCAAATTGCGCATTCTGGATGTGGCCGATGGCAAAGCCTTCGCGGCCCGCTTGCGGCATCAGTAAATCGTGGCGGCAATCGAGGATGATCCAGTTCGGGTCTGTCAGGTGCTGGGCAAGCGTGGCCGCGCTGATCAGGGTGGTATGCATGTCTTGTATCCTTATTCGCTGGCGATGGGATCGGTGTCGGCTATGGCTTTGCCACGTTCCGTACTGCGCGTATTGTAAAACGTTGCCGCGCTGCCTGACGCAAGAATCACCGCGATGCCGAGCCATGCATGCCAGTCAAAGGTGTCGGCAAACACCAGCACGCCCCAGATGCTGGAAAACACGATGCCGGTGTACTGCAAATTGGCCACCACCAGTGTTTTTCCGAGGCGGTACGCGCGCGTCATCGCCACCTGGGCCGACGTCGCCAGCAAGCCAATCCCCAGCAACAGCGCCAGGTTGCGCCAGCTGTCGATCGCATGCCAGGTGACGGGGCCGCTGCCGGCTTCCAGCACGTGGCCACCGACGCCGGCCAGCAAGTTCGAGACACAGAAATAAAACACCACGCGGTATTCCGGTTCGCCGAGCTGGCCCAGTTTGCGCACTTGCAGGTAAGCCATTGCCGTCAGCACGGATGACCCCAGCGCCATCAGCGCGGGGCCCAGCTGGTCTTTTTCCAGTGCTGGCTGCAGCAGCAGCACCACGCCGACAAAGCTCATGCACACGGCGGCGATCAGCGGCCATTCAATATGGCCAGTGCGGTGCCACCAGCCATGGGTGAACAGCCACAGCGCCATCCAGATCGGCGCCATGTAGTTGAGGGTCATGGCGGTGGCCAGCGGCAGCTGGCTGATCGAATGGAACCACAGCCACAGCGACAGGACGCCGACCACGCCGCGCCACGTATGGGCCCAGGCGTAAGCGGTTTTCAGGGTGCCGCCCTGCAGGCGGATCATGGTGTAGAGGATCGTCATGCCGATGATGCCGCGATACATGACGAGTTCGGACGTGCTATAGAGTTCGGAGGCCAGTTTGACGCAGACGCCCATGGCGGCGAACAGGAAACTGGCGAAGAGCATCCACAGAGAGTGCATTGACTGCCTTTGAGATGTGGGTGCCCGGCCTGTAGGCCCGGCACCCATTCTTTAAACTTCCAGCTTACTTCGGTACCACTCGTGGAAGTGCTGCATGCCGTCTTCCATCGGGGACTGATAGGGGCCGGCGTCGTTTTCGCCGCGTTCCATCAGGATCTTGCGGCCGGCATCCATGCGCAGCGCAATTTCATCGTCTTCGACACAGGTTTCCATGTAGGCCGCCCGTTCCGCATCGACGAATTCGCGCTCGAACAGCACGATTTCTTCCGGATAGTAGAACTCCACCACGTTGCGGGTTTTCTGTGGGCCGATCGGCCACAGGGTCGAGACCACCAGCACGTGCGGATACCACTCGACCATGATGTTCGGATACAGGGTCAGCCAGATCGCGCCATACGGCGGCGGTTCGCCGTTGCGGTACTGGAGTACCTGCTCGTGCCACTTCTGGTACACGGGCGAGCCGGATTTGCGCAAGCCACGGTTCACGCCCACGGTCTGGACGCTGTAATCGGCGCCGAATTCCCAGCGCAGGTCGTCGCAGCTGACGAACGCGCCGAGGCCCGGGTGGAACGGCTCGACGTGGTAATCCTCCAGGTAGACTTCAATAAAAGTCTTCCAGTTGTAGTCGCACTCGTGCACTTCCACATGGTCGAACATGTAGCCGCTGAAATCGAGGTCCTTGGTCACGGACAGCGATTTCAGCTTGTCCATGACGTCGTAGCCATTTTGCTCGAACTGCAGGCCGTTCCAGCTTTGCAGGCGGGTTTTCGGCAAGTTCAGGCACGGCGTCTCGGCGAAGTGCGGTGCGCCGATCAATTCACCTTTCAAGTCATAGGTCCAGCGGTGCAGCGGGCACACAATGGTATTGGCGTTGCCCCGGCCATTGAACATCACGGCCTGGCGGTGGCGGCACACATTGGACAGGACTTCCAGGCCATTGGCGTTCCGCACCAGCATGCGCCCGTCATTCTCCGCCGCCAGCGTCATGAAGTCGCCCGCGTTCGGTACCATCAATTCATGCCCGACATAGCGCGGGCCGGCTTTAAACAGCGACTGCATTTCACGCTGCAGCAGCGTTTTGTCAAAGTAGACGTTTACTGGAAGTTGCGCGTGTGAACGCGCCAGCATGGCGTGGGTAGCCAGATCGGACATCCCAACCCCCCTTAATTAATGTACAGCAACCAAGAAGAGACAGAATCCGTAAAGACCTGTTGTCAGTTAAGGAAACGGTATTTCGGACAGAACCGGAGATTATACCGTGAAAATGTGTTAAACAGGTTGATATGACACAAGGCATCCCGGGATAGGTGGGGTAAATGGGGTGGCGCCTGTGGTGTTGCCGCAAATTACTAATCATTAATGCAATGATTTTCAGCGCACCCAACTGTGGCGCAAGCGGCATTTTTCAACTTCATTCGTTGGTTTGTTCTAAAATAACGGGCTACACTGCGCCGGCGGGCTGACTGCCTGGCCACATTGAATAAATGCTTATGTCTAAAAAACTGAATTCCGATCCGGCCAGCTCCGCCCCTGCTGCGCCAGTTTCATTTGAAGAGGCCATGGCCGAACTGGCGGCGCTCGTCACGCAAATGGAATCGGGTCAATTGCCGCTGGAAGCGTCGGTCGCCGCCTATGCGCGCGGGTCGGAACTGGTGAAATATTGTGCAGGCCAGCTCGACAAGGTCGAGTCGCAAGTGAAAATCCTGGAAGGCGATATGCTGAAACCGTTTGCTGATGAGGTGCAGGCATGAGCGCCACGTTCCAGGACTGGATGAAAACCATCCAGGCCGGCATGGAAGCCGACATGGACGGGTACCTGCCGGTGGCCGGCACCGAGCCGGCCAAGCTGCATGAGGCGATGCGCTATGCGCTGCTGGGTGGCGGCAAGCGCGTGCGCCCGCTGCTGGTGTACGCGGCCGGCGCCTTGTCGGGCGCGGAACCGGCCGTGCTGTCGCGCGCGGCGGCGGCGGTGGAAATGATTCACGCGTATTCGCTGGTGCACGACGACATGCCGTGCATGGATGACGATGAACTGCGCCGTGGCAAGCCCACGGTGCATGTGGCCTACGACGACGCCACCGCGCTGCTGGTGGGCGATGCGTTGCAGGCACAGGCATTTTTGGTATTGGCTGACGCGTCCTTACCCCCGGCGCGCCAGGTGGCGATGCTGCGCCTGCTGGCCCATGCGGCCGGTTCGGCGGGGATGTGCGGCGGCCAGGCGATCGACCTGGACAGCGTGGGCATCAGTTTGTCGCTGGAGCAGCTCGAACGCATGCACCAGCTGAAAACAGGCGCCTTGCTGCGCGCGTCGGTGGTGCTGGGCGCGCTGGCCGGCAAGGATTTGTCGGATGACGAAATGACGGCGCTGAACGTGTATGCGCGCGCCATCGGCCTGGCATTCCAGGTGGTCGATGATGTGCTCGATGCGACGGCCGATTCGGCCACCTTGGGCAAGACGGCCGGCAAGGATGCCGCCGACAACAAACCCACGTACGTATCGATCCTCGGCCTGGAGCCGTCGCGCGCACTGGCGGAACAACTGCGGCAGGAAGCGCATGCGGCGCTGGCGCCATTTGGAGACAAAGCACTGCGGTTACGCGAACTGGCGGACCTGATCGTGCAGCGGAAGGCTTAAATGAACTTGCTAGAAAATATCGATGACCCGGCGGACGTGCGCAAACTGGCGCGCCACCAACTGACGCCGCTGGCGCACGAACTGCGCAACTACCTGCTCGACAGCGTTTCGAAGACCGGTGGCCACCTGTCATCCAACCTGGGCACGGTGGAACTGACGGTCGCGCTGCACTATGTGTTCAACACGCCGTATGACCGCATCGTGTGGGACGTTGGCCACCAAACCTATTCGCACAAGATCCTGACCGGCCGCCGCAAGCAGATGCACACCTTGCGCCAGATGGATGGCATTTCCGGCTTCCCGCGCCGCGACGAAAGCGAATACGACACGTTCGGCACCGCCCACTCGTCGACCTCGATTTCCGCCGCGCTGGGGATGGCGCAAGCGGCCAAGATCAAGGGCGAACACCGCCACGCGATCGCCGTGATCGGTGACGGTTCGATGACGGCCGGGATGGCGTTTGAAGCGCTGAACAACGCCGGCGTGCAGGAAGACCTGAATTTGCTGGTGATCCTGAACGACAACGACATGTCGATTTCGCCGCCGGTCGGCGCCTTGAACCGCTACCTGGCGCGTCTGATGTCGGGCCAGTTTTACGCGGCCGCGAAAAACGTCGGCAAGTCCGTGCTGCCGGCGCCGATGCTGGAACTGGCCAAACGCTTCGAAGAACATGCGAAGGGCATGGTGGTGCCGGCCACGATGTTCGAGGAATTCGGTTTCAACTACATCGGCCCGATCGACGGCCACGACCTGGAATCGCTGATCCCGACCCTGGAAAACATCAAGAAGCTCAAGGGCCCGCAATTCTTGCACGTGGTGACGAAAAAGGGCCAGGGCTACAAGCTGGCCGAAGCGGAACCGATCCTGTACCACGGCACCGGCAAATTCAATCCGGCCGAAGGCATCAAGCCGGCCACTACGCCAGCGAAGATCACCTACACCGAAGTGTTCGGCAACTGGTTGTGCGACATGGCGAAACAGGACAAGCGCCTGGTCGGTATCACGCCCGCCATGCGCGAAGGTTCCGGCATGGTGCGCTTTGAAAAAGAAAACCCGGACCGCTACTTCGACGTCGGCATCGCCGAGCAGCATGCGGTGACGTTTGGCGCGGGCCTGGCGTGCGAAGGCTTGAAGCCGGTGGTGGCGATTTATTCGACCTTCCTGCAGCGTGCCTACGACCAGCTGATCCACGACGTGGCGCTGCAAAACCTGGACGTGACGTTTGCGCTGGACCGCGCCGGCCTGGTGGGCGCCGATGGCGCGACCCACGCCGGCAATTATGACCTGGCCTACCTGCGCTGCATCCCGAACATGGTGGTGATGGCGGCATCCGATGAAAACGAATGCCGCCAGATGCTGACCACCGGCTACCACTACCAAGGTCCGGCGGCGGTGCGCTATCCGCGCGGCGCCGGCATCGGCGCCGCGATCGAACCGGCGCTGCACGGCATTGAAATCGGCAAGGGCGAAATCAAGCGCCAGGGCAAGCGTATCGCCATCCTGGCCTTCGGCTCGATGGTGGCGCCAAGCGTGGGCGCGGCCGACCAGCTCGATGCGACGGTCGCCAACATGCGTTTCGTGAAACCGCTCGACGTGGACCTGGTCAGGTTACTGGCCGCGACCCACGACGTGCTGGTGACGGTGGAAGAGGGCTGCATCATGGGTGGCGCTGGCGCCGCCGTGGCGGAAGCGCTGGCGGTGGAAGGTATCGTCAAACCCGTGCTGATGCTGGGCTTGCCGGACAAGTTCATCGACCACGGCGATCCGGCCAAGCTGCTGTCGCTGGCGGGGCTCGACGCCGCCGGCATCGCCGCATCCATCAAAGCCCGCTTCGGCGCGGCCGCCGGTTCCGACGAACCGCGCCTGGTCGTCAACAACGCCTAAAACCACGCCCTCTGCTGCGCGGATACCCAAGTATCCGCGCCACTCCTCCCTTCAAACCCTGTGGGGTCAGGCGTGCATTCATGCGTTTCCGCCGTGGGGTCAGGCGTGCATTCGTGCATACTTTTCCTTGCAGTGAGCGGGCCGCCGCCTAAGTCCCCCCTTCGATTGGCGTCGATGCATCCCGCTCCCGGCCGCCGCCGTGCCCGCTGGTTGGCGAAACAAGCCGTCGCTGCGGGCGTTCTGCCGTATGCTGCCGCCAGCAACGCACGATTGCACGCCTGACCCCGCCGAAAAAACGCATCAATGCACGCCTGACCCCACGGTGTTGCGCGGATGCCAGTGTGTCCACGCAGCTCCCTTCTTTTTCCACAATTGCACGCGATAATGTCCGTTCATACGATGTGGAAGGGGGGCTTATGCGTGCAATATATGGACCTGTACTGGTAGCCGCCGGCCTCGCCGGATTATCCGGCTGCGGCGGCAGCGACGGCGGTCAGCCGTCCAACCCGCGATTGCAGATGGGGGCCGCCCCGTCCACTGAGCCGGTAAAGGCCGACCCCGCGGCCACCGCGGCCAGCGCCCTGGTGTTTTCCGGCAAACGCGGCGACTACACCATCACTGCCGAGGGTTCCGGCTTTCTTGTCACGCCGGTCCATGGCGGCGCGTCTGTCACTGCCGCCAGCAGCCAGCGCCTGCAATTTTCCGATGTTACGGTGTCGTTTGATGTGACGGGCAATGCCGGCAAGGCGTATCGCCTGTACCAGGCCGCCTTCAACCGCGTGCCCGACTCCGCCGGCTTGGGCTATTGGATCGACGTCATGGACCGGGGCGCCGGTTTGCGCGACGTGGCGGCCAGCTTCCTGGCCGATAAGGAATCCAAAACGCTGTATGGCGACAAGCCCACCAATGCGGCGCTGGTCATGGCGTTCTACCAGAACGTGCTGCAGCGCATGCCGGATGCGGCCGGTGCAAAATACTGGACCGACATCCTGGACAGCAAAGCCACCGACGTGCCGGACGTGCTGCAATTCTTCAGCGAAGGGGCCGAAAACAGCGCCCGTGTCCTGCCAGCCATCCGCACCGGCATTGCCTTTACGCCGCTGGCGAAACCCGCCGGCGCGGTGCCGGGCGCACCGCAGATCGGCGTGGCCATCGCAGGCAATGGCAGCGTCAGCATCGCGTTTACCGCGCCAACGCAAGATGGCAGCGCGCCGATTACCAGCTATCAGGCGGCCTGCACGGCTGCCACGGCCGGCAGCGCGACAGTCACCGCGCAGGGCACGGCCAGCCCGCTGGCGGTCACCGGCCTGGCCAACGGGACGGCGTATACGTGCAGCGTGATGGCCATCAACGCGGTAGGCGCTGGCGTGGCGTCGGCCAGCGCCAGCGTGACGCCGGTGGCCGGCGCCGGTTCGTCAGGCTTCAGCGTTACCTCGGCGGCCGGTATGGAAGGCGCCACCATGCCCAATACCTACACCTGCGACGGCACCGGCAAATCGCCCCCGCTGGCATGGAGCGGCGCGCCGTCCGTGACGCAAAGCTACGCGGTGGTGATGAGCACCATCCCCGGCCCGGGCAGCGTCAAATACAACTGGCTGTTGTATAACATTCCCGCCTCCGTCACCAGCCTCGATGCAGGCGGTATGGGCGGCGGCGCGTTCGGCTTTGCCGATGATGGCGCCGGCCTTGGCTATGCGGCGCCCTGTTCGTCCGGCGCGGGCACCAAGACCTATACCTTCACCGTGTATGCGTTGTCGGCGGCGCCCAACCTGTCGGCCTTTACGGCCAGCCAGGTCACAGGCAGTGTGCTGGCGCAGGCGCTGGCCCCGGTCACCTTGAAAACCGCAACGCTGAACCTGCTCAATACCCGCACCCAGGCAACGCTGAATTGCCTGTCGATGAAGCGCGCCATCGGCCCCTATGAAAAAGCCAACAGCCTGGGCATCACGTGCGATGAAACCTACGCGTACTTCAGCACGTACGGCATCCAGACCGCGCACCCGATGATGAAAGGGATTACGCAAACCATCCTGCAAGTGCCGGTGGCGCAAAACTTTACGGGGTCGAATGCATGGAAAATCCCGCTGAACCCGGCCATTGCGGCCAACACCACGACCGCGCTGGACGGCCCGATCGGCGTGGCAGTCAACGGCATCCCCATCTTCAATCCGTGCAAGCAGGGTGGCTGCGAGACGGCGACCGGCGGCGGCGACACCAAGGTGCAGGGGGAGCTGGATATCTGCAACGGCCACGCGGGCCGCGCCGATGACTACCACTACCATGCGGCGCCGGTGTGCATGATGGCGGACCAGTCGTCCAGCTACTGGGACACCCACCCGATCGGCTGGGCGCTCGATGGCTTTGCGATCTTCGGCTACAACAACCCGGACGGCACCACCGCCACGCGCGACGCGGTCTGTGGCGGCAATACGCTGACGCACCAAAACGCGCCTGCGGGATATGCCTATCACGTGACCGATACCAGCCCGTACATCCTGTCGTGCTTCCGGGGTACGCCGAGTCCGGACCTGGCGGGGCAGGGTGGCAAGTTCGCTGTGCTGCACAACCCGAAAGGACCGGGCGGCGGTTCCGGCGTTTCCAACATGTCGCTTAATGCCACGGCCGCCAGCCTGGCCATCGGTGGCACCACGACACTGGAATGGGAGCAGGGGACCAATAAATACCAGATCCTGTATACCCGGACCAGCAGCCTGTGCTGGACGTTCGTGTTCAAGACCAACGGCGTGCAAACCGCCACCGAAAACGATTGCAGGGCATTTTAATGAAACAGTGGATGGCGGCAGCGATGCTGGTCGTGGCGGGGGCGTGCCACGCGCATGAAATGGAAGCGAATCGGGCCACGCTGGTGCTGCGCGACGGCGGCCACCTGTCGCTGACCCTGTACCTCGATTATGCTGCGGCGCTGCACCAGGCGCTGGCGGCAAACCGTCCCTTCGAGGAATTTATGCTGACCCACGCCACCATGCCGGCCGCGCAATTCCAGCAGGCGCTCGATGGCGTGCACCGCAAATTCGAGCAAGGCACGCGCGCAACCCTGAAAGCCGGCCAGCCGCTGGCGTTCCGGGGCTGGCAATGGCCGGCGGCCGTGCAGGTGCAGCAAAAAATGCGTGAACGGGCCATGCTGCTGGTGCGCATGCCGGGCGCCCACAGCCACGAAGCGCCGCTGGAAGTACGGGCGGAACTGGCGGCGGGCGAAGAGTTTCATGCGCTGAAAATGCAGTTTCCGGCGGAATTCCGCGACGTGCTGGTGGTGTCCTACCGCCCCGCACAGGTCTGGGTGAAGCCGGACCAGCCGTCGCCCGCCGTGGTGTTCTGATGGTCCTTGCGCAGGCGTGATTCGTTTCCTATATTGAAATAAATAGTTTATTTCAATTGGGGACATCATGGGCGCCGCGCGCGGTATGGCCGGACTTGCCGGACTTGCCGCTTGCCTGCTGGGCCAGGCTGCAACGGCGCTTGCGCAGCATGCCGAGGCGCCGGAATCCGGGCGCTGGCAAGAGATGCGCTACGGTTTCGATGAAGTCAGCGAATCGCTGGAATTGCGCTACATCGAACAGGTGGTGGCGCTGGCGGCTGCCGGCAAGCTCGATACCGACCGGGCGCTGCTGCGCCGCGTGCAGGCGATCGGCGACGGGCTGGTCGCGGCGGCGGCCAGCTTGAAGCCGGAAGTGGCGCTCTGGCAGTGGGAATGGCATGTGGCGGAAGCGCCGGATGTCGAGGCCAACTGCGAGGCTGGCGGCAAGATCCTGGTGGGCGGCCCGTTCATTCGCGCGCTGGCGCTGGACGATGGCGAACTGGCCGTGCTGCTGGCCCATGAGGTGGCCCACGCGGTGGCGGAACACCATCGCGAAACCCTGTCGGAAGCCATGTTGATGAGCACGCCGTATGTGCCGGTCGAGGTGGCGATCGAGCGGCTCGGCAGCGACTTGCGCATGCAAGTGCGGCTGGCGGGCCTGTCGCACATCCAGGAGCGCGAAGCGGATCAATTGGGCATGGTGATAGCGCACCGCGCAGGCTGGCCGGTGCGGGCCATGACGTCGTTTTACGGAAAACTGGCCGTGCTGGCGGCCACCGAAGGTGGTGAGCCGCTGATCGCCAGCCATCCTCTCTACGCGTCCCGTATCAGCACGGCGCGTGGCATGGTGCGGCTGCTCGGTCCCTAGGCGTTCCCCCGGCGGCGGCGCTCGACCACAGGCGTATCAATGCGGCGCAGCCGCGCCGGTCCTTGCGGGAGCGCGGCCCGCCACGGCGCCGCGCACTACCGCGGCCACTGTTTCCCCCATCACCCGATACCCCGTGTCGCCGGGATGCAGGTGGTCGCCTGAGTCATAGGCCGCCAGCATGCGCGCCGGCCGTTGCGGATCGCGCAGCACCGCATCGAAATCCACCACCGCGTCAAACGCGCCGCTGTTGCGTATCCAGTCGTTGACCTTGCGCCGCACCGCATCCTTGGCGGGGCTGTAGTGGTCCGCCAGCGCGGTGCCCTGCAATGCGTTTTCAAATGGCGTGATGGTGGCGCCGATGATTTTTACGTTGCGGGCGCGGGCGCGGGCAATCAGCTTCAAATAGCCGGCGGCCAGCGCGTCCGCCTGCATGGCCGGGTCGTGCGGCGCGAAGGCGCTGCCTGGCCAGCCGATATCGTTGATGCCCAGCGCCACCACGACCGCCGTGATGCCCGGCTGCGCCAGCACATCCTGTTCGAAACGGGCGGCCGCCCGTTCGCCCATACCGTCCGCCAGCAGGCGCGCACCGCTGATGCCGGCATTGGCGACGGCGACGCCTTGCGGCGCCAGCGTTTGCGCCAGGTAGTCCGGCCAGCGGCGGTCGCGGTCCGGCGCCGAACCATTGCCGTCGGTGATGGAGTCGCCCAACGCCACGACCAGACCGCCACGCCGGGGTGGCGACGGCCTGGCTGCTTGTGTCACTGCTTGAGCCACCGCTGGTGCCGCCGTTCGTCCCGCCGCTTCGGTCGCCGTATGTGCCGCCGATTGTACTGCCGCTTGTGCCGCCGCTTCTGCCGCAGCCGCCGTGCCCGGAACCGGTTCACGGGTTGGCATCGCCACCTGCACTGCATTGAGGAAAACCCGGCCGGGCAGTGGCGCCGCGCCAGGCAGGTTGGCCGCCGCCGTCGCGTTGCCAGCGGCGATTAAGGCGGTTTGCTGCGCCCCCCAGTGGAACGTCGTGACCGCCGCGCGTTGCGGCAGCCAGGTGGATACGCTGAGACGCTCCAGCGGGCGGGCGCGGAAGTCCACGGCGTCGCTGACCGCGTGCTGGCCGGGCGCGATGGTCACGGATACGTTGCCGCCAAATGTCAGCCGCGACGAGCCGGGTGCTGCGCGGCCATTTGCCGCCGGGAAGGCGCCGCCGGACGCGCTGCCGCCGGGTTCCTCCGCTTCGGTGCGCGCAACGCGTGCTTCGCCGATCACCAGTGGTTCCAGCCCATAACGGTTGGACAACACGATCCGCAATTGCGCGCCGCCGGTACTGAGCCGCAGGGTTTGCCGCACCGTCTGGTTTTCCAGGGTGAGCGGGACACCGGTGGGCAGCACGAAACCGCTATCCCACACCGGCTGCGGCGCGGCGTACCAGCTGGTCTGCCATTGTTGCGCCGTGGCTGGCAGGGCCAGGGCTGCGGTCAAGCCGAGTGCGGCAAGTGATTTGAGCATGATGATCTCCTGTTGGTTGACCGGCCCATCTTCGATCATTCCATTCATGTGTGGAAGAAGGAAATCTGGACTATTATTCATTCGATATTGGAATGAGATCGGGATAAACTGAACGATGGATACCATCCGCTCCCTGCAATACTTCGTGCGTGCCGTGGAACTGGGCAGCCTGTCGGCGGTGGCGCGCGAACAGGGCACCACGCAGCCCACGGTCAGCAAGGTGATCGCCGCGCTGGAAGACAGCCTGGGTGTGCGCCTGCTGGAACGCAGCACGGCCAGCCTGTCGCCCACCGTGCAGGGCCGGCGCTTTTACCAGCGCGGCAAGGGCGTGCTGGAGGAATACGGGGAAGCCGTGGCGGAGGCGCGCGGGCAGACCGGGACGGTGGCCGGCCTGTTGCGCGTCAACGCGCCGGTCGCGCTGGGCCAGTTCCGGCTGAACGCACTGGTGCAGGATTTCCTGGCGCATTACCCGGACATGGAAATCGAACTGATCCTGAATGACCGGATGGTGGACCTGGTGGAAGAGGGTGTCGATGTCGCGCTGCGGCTGGGCGGCGATTTGCCGCCCAATGCCGTGGCGCGCCGGATTGGCGGTTCGCCGCGCTGGCTGGTGGCGTCACCGGCTTACCTGAAAGGGCGCCCGCCATTGCGCGGGCCGGAAGACCTGGCGCGGCATGAGTACATCCGCTACGCATGGCTGAGCAGCGGCGGCCGCGTGGAATTGCGCGAGGCATTGAACGACGAGTTGAGCGACCAATTGAGCAATGGCGTGCGCACGGTCGCGGTGGAAACGCATGGCCGTTTCCGCGTGAATAACGCGCTGGCGATACGGGACAGCCTGGTCCTGGGCGCGGGCATCGGCCTGTGCCCGGCCTGGCTGGTGCAGGATTTGCTGGCGGCGCGCAAGCTGCGGCGCGTGCTGCCGCAATGGCAAGGGCTACCGCAGGAAGTGCACCTGCTGTACCCGTCGCGCCGCTACCAGCCTTTGCGTGCGCGGGTATTCATGGACTTCGTGCAGGCCGGATTGCAGCCAATGCTGCAGCCGATGCAGCAGCAGCCTTAAGCGTCGCGCTGCGGCTTGGCCTTCTTCTTGCGTTCGTGCTGCCACAGCACGTCGCCGCCGCCGGCAAAGCGGTTCAACACGCGCGCCAGCACGAACATCAAGTCCGACAGGCGGTTGACGTATTGGCGCGGGTGGTCGTGGATGGTTTCGGTTTTACCCAGGGTGACGATGCTGCGCTCGGCGCGGCGGCAAATGGTGCGGCACACATGGGCCAGCGAAGCGGCGCGCGAACCGGCCGGCAAGATGAATTCCGTCAGCGCCGGCAAGGTCGTGTTGTGCTTGGCCAGCAGCGCGTCAAGCTTTTCCACGTGTTCTTCCTTGATCATCTGGTAGCCGGGAATGCACAGTTCGCCGCCGAGATCGAACAAGTCATGCTGCACGCCGACCAGTTCATCGCGCATGTCGTCCGGCATGTCTTCCGACAGCAGCAGGCCGATATGGGAATTCAATTCATCGACGTCGCCGATGGCGCAAATGCGCACGCTATCCTTGTCGGTACGGGTGCCATCGCCCAGGCCCGTTGTGCCGTTGTCGCCGGTACGGGTTGCGATTTTTGAAAGGCGGTTGCCCATGGTAAGTTTCTCCGCGTGTTTCAGAAATTGGTGAATCCCGGCAGGATACGACAAATACCGGGTTTGCACCTAAAATAAGTCCATGTCCGCCACCACCGCTCAACTTGCCCCTTTCGTTTCGCCCGAACGCCGCCAGCAGGTTGCCGAGGCATTGCTGGCCGTGCTGCCGTCGAGCGCGGTCCTGAGCGCCCCGGAAGATACCCGCCCCTATGAATGCGACGGCCTGTCCGCCTACCGCCAGTTGCCGATGATCGTCGTGCTGCCTGCCGATGAGCAGCAAGTGCTGGCGGTGCTGGAAGTGTGCCGCCGCTTGCGGGTGCCCGTGGTGCCGCGCGGCGCCGGCACCGGATTGTCGGGCGGCGCGATGCCGATCGCCGACGGCGTGGTGCTGTCGACCGCGCGCATGAGCCGCATTGTGCGGCTCGACGCCTATTCCCGCACGGCCGTGGTGCAGCCGGGCGTGCGCAACCTGGCCATTTCCGAAGCAGCCGCGCCGCACGGCCTGTATTACGCGCCCGATCCCTCGTCGCAGATCGCCTGCACCATCGGCGGCAACGTGGCGGAAAACTCGGGCGGTGTGCATTGCCTCAAATACGGCCTCACTGTCCACAATGTGCTGCGGGTGCGGATCGGCACCATCGAGGGCGATGTGATCGAATTGGGGAGTGAGGCGCCCGACGCGCCGGGCCTGGATTTGCTGGCCGCGTTCATTGGTTCCGAGGGCATGCTGGGCATCGTGCTGGAAGTGACGGTCAAGCTGGTGCCGAAACCGGCCATGGCGCGCGTCATCATGGCCTCGTTTGACGATGTCACGGCTGGCGGCAATGCGGTGGCGGACGTGATCGCGGCCGGCATCATTCCGGCCGGGCTGGAAATGATGGACCGCACTTCGTCGCGCATGGTCGAACCGTTCGTCAAGGCCGGCTATGACACGGAAGCCGCCGCCATCCTGCTGTGCGAAGCCGATGGCACTGTGGAAGAAGTGGAAGAGGAAATTGCCCGCATGGCGGCGGTGCTGCGCGCGGCGGGAGCGGGCGCGATCACGGTGTCTTCCAGCGAAGCGGAGCGGCTGAAGTTCTGGTCGGGCCGCAAGAACGCGTTTCCCGCAGCGGGCCGCATTTCTCCCGACTATTACTGCATGGATGGCACCATCCCCCGCAAGCACCTGGCACGTGTGCTGCAGGGGATCGAAGCGATGGAACACAAGTACGGCTTGCGCTGCGCCAATGTGTTCCATGCCGGCGACGGCAATTTGCACCCGCTGATCCTGTTCGATGCGAACCAGCCCGATGAATTGCGCCGCGCCGAAGCGTTTGGCGCCGATATCCTGGCGCTGTGCGTGGAAGTGGGCGGCACCATCACCGGTGAACATGGCGTCGGCATCGAGAAAATCGATTCCATGTGCGTGCAATTCACGGCGGCCGAGTTGCAGGCGTTCTTTGCCCTGAAGCGTGCCTTTGACCCGCTGTCGCTGCTCAATCCCGACAAGGCGATTCCGACGCTGAACCGCTGCGCTGAATTCGGCAAGCTGCGCGTGACGGGCGGCGTGTTGCCGCATCCGGACTTGCCCCGTTTTTAAGGAACCGTTTTGGCAACCATGATGCTCGATACCTTCCGTGACCAGGTCCGCCAGGCGGCGGCCGATAAAACGCCGCTGCGCATCCGTGGCGGCGGCACCAAGGACTGGTATGGCGGCGCCCCCATCGGCGCCTTGCTCGATACCAGCGGCCATGCCGGGGTGGTGGATTATGAACCGTCGGAACTGGTGATCACCGCGCGTTGCGGTACGCCGCTGGCCGACATCGAAGCACTGCTGGCGCGGCACGGGCAAATGCTGGCGTTCGAGCCGCCCCGGTTTGGCGCGGCATCGACCATCGGCGGCGTGGTGGCGGCAGGCTTGTCGGGGCCGCGCCGCATGGCGGCCGGCAGCGTGCGCGATTTCGTGCTGGGTGCGCAATTGATGAATAGCGCCGGCGAGGTATTGAATTTTGGCGGCCAGGTCATGAAAAACGTGGCCGGCTATGACGTGTCCCGGCTGCTGGCCGGGTCCATGGGCACCCTGGGCCTGATCACGCAAGTGTCGCTGAAAGTGTTGCCGGCGCCAGTGCGGGAAGCCACCTTGCGGATGCCGCTCGATGAAATTGCCGCGCTGCGCCAGCTCAACGAGTGGGCCGGCCAGCCACTGCCGCTGTCGGCCAGTTGCTGGCATGGCGGCGTGCTGTCGCTGCGCCTGTCCGGCGCCGACAGCGCGGTGGCGGCGGCAGTGGACAAGCTGGGCGCGGGAACGCAGGCATCGGTCATGCCGGATGCCGATGCGCAGGCGCTGTGGTCTTCCTTGCGCGATCACACCCATCCGTACTTCGACACGCCGCACTTGTGGCGAATGGCGGTGCCGCCCCATGCCAGCGCGATCATCCTGAAAGGACAATCGCTGATCGAGTGGGGCGGCGGCCAGCGCTGGCTGCATGCCGATGCCGCATGTGCCGAACCTGCCGCGCGCGCCGCCGATATCCGCCGCACCGTGGCGGCGTCCGGCGGCCATGCCACCTTGTTCCGTTCTCCGGATAAAAGCGTGCCGGTATTCCATCCGCAATCGCCCGCGCTGGCGCTGCTGAACCGGCGCATGCGACAGGCGTTCGATCCGGACCGGCTGTTCAATCCGGGCAGGTTATTCGCCGAGGAGGACGCGGACTATGCAAACTAAGCTGGCGGACTTCATCAAGAACACCCGCGACGGCGATGAAGCCGAAGCGATCCTGCGCGCCTGCGTGCATTGCGGCTTTTGCACGGCCACCTGTCCCACGTACCAGTTGCTGGGCGATGAACTCGATGGTCCGCGCGGCCGCATCTACCTGATCAAGCAAGTGCTGGAAGGCGCGCCGGTCACAACGAAGACGCAAACGCACCTGGACCGCTGCCTGACCTGCCGCAGCTGTGAAAGCACCTGTCCGTCCGGCGTGCGGTATGGACGGCTGGCCGATATCGGCCGCAAGGTGGTGGACAGCCAGGTGCCGCGTCCGCTGCCCGAACGCATCCGGCGTTATGTGTTGAAAGAGGCGCTGCCACGCCGCTGGCTGTTCACGCCGGCCGTCAAACTGGGACGGCTGGTGCGGCCTTTATTGTCGAAAGACTTGCAGGACAAGCTGGTGGCGGCGCGTCCGGCCGGCGCCTGGCCTCAGCGCACCCATGCGCGCCGCATGCTGGTGTTGCAGGGCTGCGTGCAACCGGGGCTGGCGCCATCGATCAATGCGGCGGCGGCGCGCGTGCTCGACGCGCTGGGGATCACCCTGTTTGCCGCGCCGGTGGCGGGATGCTGCGGCGCGCTGCGCTACCACTTGAATGACCAGGATGGCGGGCTCGATGACATGCGCCGCAATATCGATGCGTGGTGGCCTTATGTGTCGGGCGAACCTGGTACTGGTGAACCGGGCGCAGAGCCGGTGGAAGCCATCGTCATGACGGCGTCCGGATGCGGCGCCAGCGTCAGGGAATATGGCCACCTGCTGGCGCATGATCCGGCCTATGCCGTCAAGGCGCAGCGGATTGCCGCCATGACGCGCGACCTCAGCGAAGTGCTGGCGGCGCTGGAAGCGCCGGTCCGCGCGCTGGCGGCGGACCGCCAGGGCGCGGGCGGCGCGCACATCGCGTATCACCCGCCCTGCACACTGCAGCATGGCCAGCAAATCCGGGGCAAGGCGGAGCAGGTGCTGCGCGCGGCCGGGGTCGAGGTGGCGCTGTGCGCGGACAGCCATTTATGCTGCGGTTCCGCCGGCACCTATTCGATGCTGCAGCCGGAGCTGTCGCATCAGCTGCGCGAGCGCAAGCTGGCGGCGCTGGAAGAGACCGGGGCGCCGGTGTATGCCTCGGCGAACATCGGTTGCCAGGCGCATTTGCAGGCGGGGACGGACAAGCCGGTACTGCACTGGATAGAAATACTGGAGCAGGCGTTGATATCGTAGGGCGGTTTCCGCGCTGCGGAAGCCGCCATGCATGCGCCGCGTTGACGCAGGCAGGCGGCTTTGTAAAAGCCGCCCTACGCGGTCAGCGTCCCCGTGCCGTTAATCCCGCTCCGCCCACTTGGTCATGATTTCCACGGCCTGGGGAATCAGCCCCAGGAACAAATCCACCAGCGCCGGATCGAAATGCTGCCCCCGCTGCTCCCGTAAATGGTCGCACGCCTGTTCCACCGTCCACGCGCGTTTATAGGGCCGCACGGACGTCAGCGCATCAAACACGTCGGCGATCGCCACGATGCGTCCCGCCAGCGGGATGGCTTCGCCTTTCAGTCCGGCCGGATAACCGCTGCCGTCCCATTTTTCGTGGTGGGTGCGCGCCACGTCGTAGGCCACGGCCAGCATGCCGGTCGCATGGTCACCGATGATGCTGGCGCCAATGGTGGGGTGGTTCTGCATCTCTTTCCACTCGTCGGGATCGAGTTTGGCGGGCTTTTGCAGGATGCGGTCGGGAATGCCGATCTTGCCGATGTCGTGCATTGGCGCCGCATTGAACAAGTCGTCCACGTCATCTTCATGCAACCCCGCCGCGATGCCCAGCAGGCGCGCGTAATGGCTCATGCGGATCACGTGCAGGCCGGTTTCGTTATCCTTGTACTCGGCCGCCAATCCCAGGCGCTGCACGATTTCCAGCCGGCTCGCTTTCAGTTCATCCATGCGCACCAGCGACAGGTGCAACTGTACGCGCGCCTTCACCACGGGCGGGCTGACGGGCTTGGTGATGTAGTCGACGCCGCCCGCCTCAAAGCCCGCCACTTCATCGACCGTATCGGTCAGCGCCGTGACAAAGATCACGGGAATGCCTGAGGTGGCAGGGTCGGCTTTCAAGTGCTTGCACACTTCATAGCCGGTCATGTCCGGCATCATCACGTCCAGCAAGATCAGGTCCGGCTGTTCGCGCGCCGCCAGTTCCAGCGCGCGCGGGCCATCCTTGGCAAACAGCAGCCGGTAGCGGTCTTGCAGGATTTGCCGCAGCAATTGCAGGTTGATCGGTTCGTCATCGACAGCCAGGATGACGGCCTGGCGCTTGTTGTTCATGGTGTACTCCCGGCCGCTGGCGGCAGGCAGGCAGCCAGCAGCGCCTCCAGCCGCGCGTGGGCCGCGCTGAAATCAAAATTATCCATCGCACCGCGCAATTCATCGAGCTTGCCCGGCGCGGCGTGGCCGGCCAGCGCTTGCGCGAAGGATTGCAGCAGGGCCTCGTCGAACGCTCCGCTGTCGATCGACTGGTGCAGCCGGTCCGCCAGCGCACGCACGTGCGCCGCATCGAGCGCCGGCGCTGCCGCCGCCTGCTCCGCCGCGCCGGAGGCGGCGCCACCCCGGTCTTGGGCTGCCAGCACCGTGGTCATGGCGGCGCAGGCGATGGCCACCTGCTCACTGGTTTGCGCCAGCAGCGCTGCCAGCGTATTGCGGCTGTCGGGCTCGTCCATCGCCGCATCGGCGCTGGCGGCGGCCTGTTGCCATGCATGTTCGAGGCGGTCGAGCACGGCCGCCAGCTGTTCCAGTCCCAGGTTGGCCGCCACGCCCTTGACCTGGTGCGTCAGTGCCGCGCCATCCAAATAGCGTTCGCCGGACATGATGGCGCCCAGTTGCTGGCCGAGGCCCATGCGTTCCTGTACGAACATGTGCAAGGCCCGGTAATACGGCTGTTCCTGGCCGCCCCAGCGTCGCAACCCCTGGCCCAGGTTCAGCACGCGCGGTACGCCGCTATCATCTTCCTGGGGCAATTCAGGCAAGTCCAGCCCCAGCACGCGCGCCAGTTCCTTCACCAGCACCAGCATGTCGACGGGTTTCGGTGAAAAACCATCCATGCCGGCGATGCTGGTGGCAGTCCGGTCTTTTTCCAGCACGCTGGCCGTCATGGCGATGATGGGCACGCGCGGGCGGCCCTGCGCCTGCTCTTCGGCGCGGATGCGGCGCGTGGCTTCCAGCCCGTCCATGAAGGGCATTTGCACATCCATCAGGATCACGTCGAACCGGCCATCCGCCGCCAGTTGCACGGCGGCCGCACCGTCGCTGGCGGTAACGACGGAGTGGCCCCGTTTGCCCAGCAATAAGGTCAGCAATTCCAGGTTTTGCGGCACATCGTCGGCCGCCAGGATTTGCAGCGCCGGTAATGGCGGTAATGCCTGCTGGTTGTCCTGCTGTCCGGGGTTGGTCGTCGAGGTGGCATAGATCAGCGGCAGCTGCACGTGGAATTCACTGCCCTGGCCCTCGACACTGGTGGCCCAGATGCGCCCCCCCATCAGCTCCGTCAACTGCTTGCAGATCGTGGTGCCCAGGCCGGTGCCGCCAAAGCGCCGGTTCATCGAGGCATCGGCTTGGGTAAACGGTTCAAAAATCGCCCCCAGCCGGTTTTCCGGGATCCCGATGCCGGTGTCGGTGACCGTGACGTGCAATTGTTCCAGGCCGTCCTGTTCATCCAGCGCCAGCGCCAGCGTGACATGGCCGGCACTGGTGAATTTGATGGCGTTGCCCAGTAAATTGGTCAGCACCTGGCGCACGCGCAATTCGTCGCCGCGCAGCCGGTGCGGCAGCGCGTCGCTGTACTGCACGCTCAGCACCAGCCCTTTGGCGGCGGCATTGGCGCCCATGGTCGAGGACAGTTCATCGACCAGCCCCAGCAGGTTGTAATCGCTTTCTTCCAGTTCCACGGCGCCCTTGTCGAGTTTTGCCGTGTCGAGGATTTCATTGAGCAGCCGCAGCAGCGAGCGGGCGGAGTTGCGCACCGTGTCCAGATGGCGGCGCTGGTCGGGCGCCAGTTCACCCTGCAGCAGCACGTCGGTGAAGCCGAGGATGGAGTTCATTGGCGTGCGGATTTCATGGCTCATGTTGGCCAGGAACGCCGAGCGCGCGGCGGCGGCCTGTTCGGCGCGCTCCTTCGCCGTGCGCAATTCCTCTTCCATCTGGCGCCGACCGGAAATATCGAGGATCACGCCGTCCAGCCATTTCACCTTGCCCTTGTCGTCAAAAATGGCGCTGCCGTTTTCCCACATCCAGCGGATGCTGCCGTCACGGTGGCGCAACCGGTATTCAATGGTGAACGGTTCGCTGCGCGAGATCGCCAGTTCCAGGCCGCGCGCCACGTGTTCGTGGTCGTCCGGGTGGATCAGGTCGCCATAGAGCCGGGTGGCGGGCGCACCGAGGAATTCTTCCGGCGGATAGCCGGTCAGGGTTTCCACCGCCGCGCTGACAAACACCATGGGCCAGCCCGGCGCGTGCAGCGCGCGGTAGGAAATGCCGGGGATATTGCCGATCAGCGAGCGGAATTGCTGTTCGCTGTCGCGCAGCGCCTGTTCCATGGCCTTGCGTTCGCTGATGTCGGTGACGAAACACACATACAAATCCTGGTTCGCCAGCCGCGCATGGCCATAGGCATTGCGCACCGGGACCTTGGCGCCGCTTTTGTGCAGGGCGAGGATATCCTGGCTTTCGCCGATCATGCCTTCGCGGCCATCCTTCAAATGGCTGAGCAAACCGTCGCGCGCGGAGCGGGCCGGGTCGGCAATCAGCAGGCGTACATTCTTGCCGACGATTTCTTCCCGCTTCCAGCCAAAGATGCGTTCGGCCGACTTGTTGAATTCGCGGATGGTGCCGTCCGATTCCACCGTCACCACGCCATCGACCGCGGTTTCCAGCAGGGCGCGCATCCACGATTCGCTTTCCCGCAACTGGAAGAACAGCGCGCGGTAGCGCAGCAAGCCATTGGCCGACGTCACCAGCAAGGTGAACACCGCCGTGATCAGCGAGACGGCCAGCGCCAGGAAGGGCGCATTGAGGATTTCACTGGCGGCGTCCGGTTCCACCCGGCCGACGAAGCGGGCCGCCGCCATGCCGGTGTAATGCATGCCGGCGATGGCGCAGCCCATGGTGACGCCGGCAATGCCCAACCGCGTCGATTCCGTGATCCACGTGCGCAGCATCGACAGGCCAAAGCGCACCCACAGCGCCAGGGTGGCCAGCGCCACCGCCACTAGGATCGACAAGCCGAACATCCACGGGTCATAGCGCAATTCCAGCGTGCTGCGCATGGCCGCCATGCCGGTGTAGTGCATGGCGCCGATGCCGGCGCCCACCAGCACGCCGCCCATCAGCAATTGCCAGCCATTGATGCGTTTGCGGCCGATCAGCGACAGCGCCACGCAGGACGCGGCAATGCTGGGCAGCATCGACCAGATCGTCAGGGCGCGGTCATATTCGACGCCGGTGCACAGGTTAAAGGCCAGCATGCCGATGAAGTGCATGGCCCACACGCCGCTGCCCAGCGCCAGGCTGCCGGTCAGCAGCGCCGCGCGGCGCAGGTTCGGGGTGGCCGCGGACGCCGCCTGGCCCGCCATCTGCAATCCCATCCACGATGAAAAGCTGGCCACCACCACCGACAGCACGACCAGCCAGGGATCATAAATCCCATAGGTCAGCATCGATGGATCGGTGGGCGGGGAAAACAGTTGTGTCAGGTATGCGGTGACTGTAGTCATTTTGGCACCATAAAAAACAAAGCCCGGCAAAGGCCGGGCTGAAATGCGCCTATTCCGCCAGCAGTTTTGCTATGTCGTCCGTCAATTCTTCGGGCTTGGTGGTGGGCGCATAGCGCTTGTACACGGTGCCATCCTTGCGGACCAGGAACTTGGTGAAATTCCATTTGATGCCTTCCGTGCCCAGCAGCCCCGGCGAGGCTTTTTTCAAGTGCTTGTACAGCGGGTGTGCATCGTCGCCATTGACGTCGATCTTGGAAAACATGGGGAAGCTGACACCATAATTTTTCTGGCAAAACGCGCCGATTTCCTCTTCCGCGCCCGGTTCCTGCGAACCGAACTGGTTGCACGGGAAACCCAGTACTTCCACGCCCTGATCCTTGAATTGCTTGTAGACGGTTTCCAGGCCTTCATATTGCGGCGTGAAACCGCACTTGCTGGCCGTGTTCACGATCAGCAGCACCTTGCCCTTGTACTGCGACAGGTCGACGGCTTTGCCGGCCAGGGAATCGGCCTTGAAGTCAAAGACAGTGGTCATTGTTATCCTAGTAATTGAGGTTATTTACACGATGCCGAGGTGCTCGGTGCCGGCCGACATGTCGCGGTTTTTCGCCGCCTTGCTTTCCAGCTTGATTTGCAGGCGCAAGTCGTTGACGGAATCGGCATTGCGCAGCGCGTCTTCATACGTGATCAAGTCCGCTTCATGCAGGTCGAACAGCGACTGGTCAAACGTTTGCATGCCCAGTTCGCGCGAGCGCTTCATCAGCTCCTTGATTTCATGCACCTGGCCCTTGAAGATCAAGTCGGAAATCAGGGGGGAATTGAGCATGATTTCAATCGCCACCGCGCGGCCTTTGGCTTCCTTGCGGGGCACCAGACGCTGCGAAATCATGCCTTTCAGGTTCAGCGACAAATCCATCAGCAATTGCTGGCGGCGCTCTTCCGGGAAGAAGTTGATGATGCGGTCGAGCGCCTGGTTGGAACTGTTGGCGTGCAGGGTCGCGAGGCACAGGTGGCCGGTTTCCGCGAAGGCAATCGCATGGTCCATGGTTTCGCGGTCGCGGATCTCGCCAATCTGGATCACGTCCGGCGCCTGGCGCAGGGTGTTTTTCAGGGCGATTTCCCAGTCTTCCGTATCGACCCCCACTTCGCGTTGCGTCACCACGCAATTGCCATGCGGGTGCACGAATTCCACCGGGTCTTCGATGGTGATGATGTGGCCGTAACTGTTGTGGTTGCGATAGCCCAGCATGGCCGCCAGGGTGGTGGACTTGCCGGAACCGGTGGCGCCCACCATGATGACCAGGCCGCGCTTGGCCATGATGACTTCTTTCAGCACCTCGGGCAGGCCGAGGTCTTCCAGTTTCGGGATGGTCGAGTTAATCGTCCGCAGCACCATGCCGACCGAGCCCATTTGCACGAAGGCGGACACGCGGAAGCGTCCCAGGTCGCCGGGACTGATGGCGAAGTTGGCTTCCTTCGACATTTCAAAGCCGGCTGCCTGCTTGTCGTTCATGATGGAACGGGCCAGGTCGGCGGTGTGGGCCGGAGTCAGTGGCTGGGCCGAAACGGGCGTCATTTTGCCGTCGATTTTCATGGCGGGCGGGAAGCCGGCCGTGATGAACAAGTCCGAACCTTTCTTGCTGAGCATCAGGCGCAGCAAGTCGAACATGAATTTGGATGCCTGGTCGCGTTCCATAAATTACCCTGGGAAGTTTTCCGGGATCTTGGCGGCAAAGCGCGCCGCCGCCGACGAAATCACGTTGCGCCGCACCAGGTCCGTCAGGTTCTGGTCCAAGGTCTGCATGCCGACGTTGCTGCCGGTCTGGATTGCCGAATACATTTGCGCGATCTTGGCTTCGCGGATCAGGTTGCGGATCGCCGGTGTGCCGACCATGATTTCATGCGCCGCCACGCGGCCGCCGCCATCCTTGGTCTTCAACAGCGTTTGTGAAATCACCGCTTGCAGCGATTCGGACAGCATCGCGCGCACCATTTCCTTTTCTTCGGCCGGGAACACGTCGACAATACGGTCGATGGTTTTCGCGGCGGACGAGGTGTGCAAGGTGCCAAACACCAGGTGGCCGGTTTCCGCCGCCGACAGGGCCAGGCGGATGGTTTCCAGGTCGCGCAATTCGCCGACCAGGATCGCGTCCGGGTCTTCCCGCAGCGCCGAGCGCAGCGCGTTATTGAACGACAGCGTGTGCGGACCGACTTCGCGCTGGTTGATCAGGCATTTCTTGGATTCGTGCACGAATTCGATCGGGTCTTCGATGGTCAGGATGTGGCCGTACTCGTTTTCATTGAGGTGGTTGATCATGGCCGCCAGGGTGGTGGACTTGCCGGAACCGGTCGGTCCCGTCACCAGCACCAGTCCCCGTGGCTTCAATGCGAAGTCGGCGAAGATTTTCGGGCAGTGCAGCTCTTCCAGGCTCATGATCTTCGACGGAATGGTCCGCAGCACCGCGGCCGCGCCCCGTTCCTGGTTATAGGCATTGACGCGGAAGCGCGCCAGGCCGGGGATCGCGAATGAAAAGTCACATTCCAGCATTTCCTCGTACGCCTTGCGCTGGCCGTCGTTCATGATGTCATAAATCATGCCGTGCACATCCTTGTGCTCCATCGGCGGCAGGTTAATGCGGCGCACGTCGCCGTGCACCCGGATCATGGGCGGCAGGCCGGCCGACAAATGCAAGTCGGAAGCCTTGTTCTTCACTGAGAATGCGAGTAATTCGGAAATGTCCATTTATAATCCCTGTGCCTGCGGTTCGGGCGCCTTCCTCCCGGGAGGCGCGGACGCGCGGGTCCAGCAATTGTCAACTCTCCCGCTCAACGATTATGGCCAGAATAGCCCGGAACTTGCAAGCAGTCATAGACAACATTGTTGCCTCGGAGCACGAGGCAGGCAGGCCGGCCGGGGCTGTGCAGTTGCTGGCGGTTTCCAAGACGTTTGGCCCGGAAAGCGTGCTGGAAGCGGTACAGGGCGGCCAGTTGGCCTTTGGCGAAAACTACCTGCAGGAAGGGCTGGACAAAATCCGCGCCCTGGCCAGCGCCACCCCCACGCCGGACCAGGCGCTGGAATGGCACTTCATCGGTCCGATCCAAAGCAACAAGACCCGCCCCATCGCGGAACATTTCGACTGGGTGCACACGGTCGAGCGCGAGAAAATCGCCCAGCGCCTGTCGGACCAGCGCCCAAGCGGCTTGCCGCCGCTGAACGTCTGCCTGCAAGTCAATATCAGCGGCGAGGCCAGCAAGAGCGGCGCCGCGCCGCAGGACGTGGCCGCGCTGGCCCATGCGGTGGCGGCCATGCCAAAGCTGCGCCTGCGCGGGCTGATGGCAATCCCGGAACCGGAAGACGATTTCGATCAACAGCGCGCGGCCTTTGCCCGCGTGCGCACCCTGTATGAATCGCTGCGCGCCGAAGGCCTGCCGCTCGATACGCTGTCGATGGGCATGTCGGGCGACATGCGGGCCGCCATCCTGGAAGGCGCCACCATTGTCCGCGTGGGCTCGGCCATTTTTGGCGCGCGCACCTACTCCACCAAGGAATCATCATGAAAATCGCATTTATCGGCGGCGGCAACATGGCCGCCGCGCTGATCGCCGGCCTGGCCGGCAAACTGACGGCCGGCGCCAATATCCACGTGGTGGACCCGAACAGCGCCTCGCTCGAACGCCTGCAGGCGCAATACGGCGTCACCACCGCACCCTCGGCCGAGGCGTCGCCCGCGGCGATTGCGCAGGCCGACGTGATCGTGCTGGCCGTGAAACCGCAAATCATGAAAGAGGTGACGGCGCAGCTGTTGCCGCTGCTGCCGGCCGGCGGCACGGCGCTGCTGCTGTCGATTGCCGCCGGCATCCGCGCGCAGGACTTGTCGCGCTGGCTAGGCGGCTATGCGGCCATCGTGCGCACCATGCCGAACACGCCGGCGCTGATCGGCCAGGGCATCACCGGCATGGTGGCGGCCAGCGGCGTGTCGGCGGCGCAGCGCGCGGCGGCGGACGCCATCATGAAAGCGGTGGGCGGCACAGTCTGGCTGGACGATGAGGCGCTGATCGATCCGGTGACGGCGGTATCGGGCAGCGGCCCGGCGTACGTGTTTTACTTTATCGAAGCGATGCAGCAGGCCGCGCTGGAAATGGGCCTGAACGCGGAGCAGGGCAAGCAACTGGCGCTGGCGACGTTTACCGGCGCGGCGCAACTGGCGGCGCAATCGGATGAACCGGTGTCGGTGCTGCGCGAACGCGTGACATCGAAAGGCGGCACCACCTATGCGGCGCTGACCAGCATGGAAGAAAGCGGCGTCAAGCAAGCCATCATCACCGCGATGAAAGCGGCGGCTGCCCGAGGCCGGCAATTGGGCGAGGAACTGGGCAAGGCGTAGGGTGGTTTTGCCGTTAGGCAAAGCCACCATGCATGCGTTACGGCAGCGCCAGTAGTAGCGGGCTGCCGGCAATGGCGGCTTCCCTTGGAAACCGCCCTACGGTTCGCCCAGATATTTCTGGTAGATGGCCTGGAACCGGCCGCTGTCTTTCAAATGCTTCAAGCCCGCGTTGAAATCATCGCGGATTTTGCGGTCGCGGAACACCGGGCGGTAATCCATGGGATTGAAGCGCACAAACGCATGTTCGGTGGTGGGCTTGGGCTTATAACCGGTCTGCCGCAATTGCAAGGTAAAGTACTTGAAGATATTGCGGTCGCTGAGCACCAGGTCATAGCGGCCCTTGTCCAGCGTCAGCACTTGCAAGGCCTGGTCATTTTGTTCGTAATAATGGCCTTCGGCCTGCACGGCGGCCAGCCAGTCCGGATAGCGGCGCGCGGCGCCGGCAAAGGAAATCACCGACAGCCCCTTTAAGTCCTCCGGCTTGCGGATCACTAGGTTGCGGTCTTTCAGGCTGATGAAGACGTTGTCGTAAAACACGGCCGGGTCGCCGTAATGTGCGCCGTCGGGCCGTAAATCCTGGCCCAGGTCGGTCATGGCGGCGTCCACTTCCTTCGCCTTGAAGGCGACCGGGATGCGGGCGAACGAATAATAGCGAGGCTTGAGCACGTGGCCACGGTAAGCCAGCGCCTCACCGAGCACTTCCACTTCAATCCCGGAATTCGTTTCCGGGAAACAGAATGGCGGGATTTTTTCGCCAAAGGCCATGCTCACGTCGGCCGCCATGGAGGGGGCCGCGCACTGCCAGCCGATAGCCAGCAAAGCGAAGGTACTGCGCAGGTTCATGTTCAGAGATCGTCAGAATTGATGCCGTATGCCCACAGCGATCACTCGCCGCGAACCGCCCGGCAGCGTGGTTTGGTAATTCGCTGCGCTGCCGTTGCGCAGGCGGGAGGATACCAGATACAGGTTGGTACGCTTCGATAACAAATGGTAGTAGCCCGCCGCCAGCTGTTTTGCGCCCGCGTTCGGGTTGCCGCGGTCGGTCTTGCGGACATAATCCGCCGACAGCAAATGCAAGCCGAACGGCACCGACACGCCGACCAGCAAGTCGCGCGTATTGAGTGTCTTGTCGTTGGTGCTGCGCGCTGCCGCCAGCCAGCCGCGCACCGGGCCCAGGTCGATATTCCCGCCGATCATGGTGCTGCGCGCCAGGGTGGCGCCAGCCGCGTCGTTGGCGTCATGGTGCGCCAGCTGGATATTGAAGATGCCGGTCTTGTAGCCGACATCCATGCTGACCTGGCGGTTGGCGCTGCTGCTGACCGCGCTTTCGCCGGCAGCCCAGGCAATGTCGCCATAAAAACCGTGCAAGTCCGATGGCAGCGAATATTTGACGGTGTTATCCATGCGCACGCCGGAGTCATAAAACACCCGGGTCGATTCGCCGGGGCCCTTGGCGTCGAACGGGTCATTGGTGGCAATCGCGCCGAAGTACGGGGTGAACATGCGGCCCGCCCGGACCGTGCCGATCGGGCTGGACAGGCCGACCCACGCCTGGCTGCCAAACACCCGTCCGGCAAAGGACGGGGCGCCGGTATCGGATTCGATTTGCGATTCCAGCATGAAGCTGGCGGACAGGCCGCCGCCCAGGTCTTCCTGGCCACGGATGCCGAGCCGCGACGCGGTTTGCTGGCCGCTGTCGACCCGCATCGATGATTTGCCGGAGTTGCTGTCGGCGGCGATGGCCAGGTCCATGACGCCGTAGACCGTGATGGATTGTGGCGCCGGCTGTTGCGCGCAGGCCCATGCCGGAACCAGGCACAGTAGTACTGCCAGTGGGTTTTGCATGATGGATTCCGCATTTGTCACGCGCGTGGCGCTTCTCCCTGTTGTACTCCTGGGCCGGAGCACCTGCAATGGCTGCCTGTAATCTTGTGCAAATTGGCAACGGTCTGTATGGCGCGGACTCGCCGCGTTGGGTATGCTGGGACTTTTCCAGGGGATGACGCATGCAACTGCGCCGCGCATTGCTGGCCTTGCTGGTGGGATGGGGCGCCACATGGGCTGCCTGTGCCGAGCCGTCGGCGGGGCGGGTGTTTGTCGTGGGCGTGGAAAGCCTGCAGTACTACCCCTTGCACACGATCGACCGCAATAATGAATACGCGGGCTTTGCGCGCGAAGTGCTGGATGCGTTCGCAAAGCGCCACGGCTATACCTTCCGCTATGTGCCGCTGCCGATCAACCGCCTGTATTCGGCCCTGCTGAAAGAGCGGACTGTGGATTTCAAGTATCCGGATAACCCGAAATGGCGCGAAGAATTACGCAGCGGCGTCACTCTCAGTTACAGCGATGTGGTGGTGACGACAGCGGAAGGGGCCATGGTGTTGCCGCGCCGCCGCGGCCGTCCAATGGTGGAATTGAAATCGCTGGGCACGGCGCTGGGTTTCACGCCGTGGCCGTTTCAGGAGGCGATCGACAGCAAGGCCATCACGCTCACCACCAGCAGCAGCTTTGACAGTTTGCTGCGGCTGGCGCTGGCCGGCCATATCGACGCGGTGTATGTCAACGTGGACGTCGCCAACCATATGCTGGACGAGCAGTTGCATGCGCCCGGCGGCTTGCAGTTTGATCCGGGCTTGCCGCATGCGCGCAGCGACTTCCGCCTGTCGACAGTGCGTTATCCGGACGTGGTGCAACAGTTTTCCCATTTCCTGCAACAGGAGCGGGTTTGGCTGCAGCACGTACGCAACCGCTACAACATCAGCAATGGCGCATCGGCGCGCTGAGGGATTACTCCCGGCCGATCAGGTAACCGAGCGCGAGACCCGCCGCGGCCGCGATGCCCACACCCACCCATGGGCTTTCCTGGACATAGGCATCGGCGGCCTTGCAGGCCAGCTTGCCGCGCGCCAGCACCGTGTCTTCCAGCTTCAGTAAATCCGTTTTGGCGCCATCGATCGCTTCCCGGAACTGGGTTTTCGCCTGCTCGATGTCGGCCGGCGCATCTTTCGGGGTGGCCTTGAGCCATTGTTCCGCGTCGCTGACCGCCTCACGCAAATGGCTCAGCAAGCGTTCGCGGTCGGCGCCGGCTTCCTGCCGCAAGGTATTGCCAGTGCTGCCGGTGGTGGGGGTGTGAGTCTGGTCCATGGCGCCCTCTCTGTGGGTGGGTGAAATTAGGATTAACGCAGCGCGAAATCCAGCGCGATGCCGGCAAATACCGCCGCTCCCAGCCAGTTATTGTGCCGGAATGCGGCGAAGCAGGGCGCACGTTCGCGGCCCCGGATTAAAGTGTAGTGGTACCCCGCGCAGCCCGCCGCCACCGCAAGGCCGGCATGGAACCACGGGCCCAGGCCATAGTGGATGCCGGCCGCCAGCAGCATGCCGAGATTGACCGCGTAGCACAGCATGATGGCGGCCACGTCATGCCGGCCAAACGTGATGGCGGAGGTCCTGATGCCGATTTTCAGGTCGTCGTCGCGGTCCACCATGGCATATTCCGTGTCGTAGGCGACGGCCCAGAAGACATTGGCCGCCAGCAGCCACCACGCGACTGCCGGGACCGTGCCTTGCACGGCGGCATACGACATCGGGATGCCAAAGCCAAACGCGATCCCCAGGTAGGCTTGCGGGATCGCGAAGAAGCGCTTGAAGTACGGGTAGGTGCCCGCAATCAGCAGCGCCGCCACGCTCAATTGCTTGGTCAGCGCATTGAGCGGCTGGATCAGGATGAAGGCCGCCAGCGCCAGCACCGCCGCCACCGCCAGGGCTTCCTTGCCACTGACCCGGCCGCTGGTGATCGGGCGCTCCGCCGTGCGTTTGACGTGGCGGTCGAAATCCTGGTCCGCGTAATCGTTGACGGCGCAGCCGGCCGAGCGCATCAAGAAAGTGCCCACGCAAAAAATCAGCAGGATGCGCCAGTCGGGCACGCCGCCGCTGGCCAGCCACAGCGCACCCAGGGTTGGCCACAGCAGCAGCACGGTGCCGATGGGTTTGTCGAGGCGGATCAGGCGGAAATAGAGCTGCAGCTTGTTCATCGCGATGGCTTTATCGGGCAAAAGCGCGATTATAGCCCGGCGTCAGGACCCCTTTCAGGCCTCGCTGGCGGTGGCCGGGGTGACACCGGGCAGCTTGCACTGCGCCACCGCGGTGCAGATGGCGTCGATGGCGGCCTTGCGGGTAAAGCTCTTGCGCCACACGATGACGACGCGGCGGGTGGGTTCCGGATCGGAGAAGGGGCGGAATTGCAGCATGCCGTCCTGCGCCTGCATGTCGGGCACCGACGCGCGCGGCAGCACGGTCAGGCCGATGCCGCTGGCCACCATGTGGCGGATGGTTTCCAGCGACGATCCTTCGAACGTGCGCTGCATGCCGTTGCCCGGCGCCGCATAGCGCGCCATTTCCGGGCACACTTCCAGCACCTGGTCGCGGAAGCAGTGGCCATTGCCCAGCAACAGCATGGTCTCGGTCTTCAAGTCTTCGGCGGGAATGGTGTTGCGGGCCGCCCACGGGTGATTGTGTGGCATGGCGACCACAAACGGTTCGTCATACAGCGCTTGCAGCGCCATGCCATGGTCGGGCAGGGGCAGCGCCATGATGGCCGCGTCGAGTTCGCCCTGGCGCAGCATTTCCAGTAATTTGACGGTGAAGTTTTCCTGCAGGATCAGCGGCATTTGCGGCACATGGCTGACCATGGCTTTGACCAGCGGCGGCAACAGGTAAGGGCCGATGGTGTAAATCACGCCGAGACGCAGCGGGCCGGCCAGCGGATCCTTGTTTTGCTTGGCCAGTTCCTTGATGGCGGCGGTCTGTTCCAGCACCCGCTCGGCCTGGGCCACGATTTGCGCGCCCAGTGGTGTAACCGAGATTTCCGCGCCGCCCCGTTCGAACAGGACCACGCCCAGTTCATCTTCGAGTTTTTTGATGGCGACCGATAAGGTGGGTTGGGCGACATAACAGGCTTCGGCGGCGTGTCCGAAGTGTTTGGCGCGCGCAACAGCGACAATGTATTTCAGCTCGGTCAGTGTCATGCAATCTATTTGAACACAGGCAACCGACGCATGCAATGGTCGTGTGGTCTGAAGTACAAGCTAAAGTCGTAACGTCGGGCAATGGTCACGGCATAGGCCGAAGCATATAATGGGCCGCACCGGTTACAGCCTGACAGGAGCGATGCGCATGTCTACTTTTGGTCACGAGGAAGCCCAGGCCTACATCCATAAATTGCTGACGGTGATGCACCAGACCGGCGGCTCCGACTTGTTCATTTCCGCCGACTTCCCGCCCAGCATGAAGTCGCAGGGTTCAATGAAACCCCTGAGCCAGCAGCGGCTGACGGGGGAAGTTACCAAGGCGCTGGCGTACGCCATCATGAATGAACGGCAGCGCACCGAGTTCCAGGCCGAGATGGAGTGCAATTTCGCGATCTCGCTGCCGAACGTGTGCCGTTTTCGCGTCAATGTGTTCGTGCAACAGCAAAATGTCGCGATGGTGATCCGCACCATCGCGTCGGAAATCCCGAACTTCCAGAAGCTCGATTTGCCGGAAGTACTCAAGGAAGTCATCATGACCAAGCGCGGCCTGGTGCTGGTGGTGGGCGGCACCGGGTCCGGCAAGTCGACCACGCTGGCGGCCATGATTGATTACCGCAACGCGAATTCGGCCGGCCACATCATCACGGTGGAAGACCCGGTTGAATACGTGCACAAGAATAAGGGTTGCCTGATCACGCACCGCGAAGTCGGCGTCGATACCCTGTCGTGGCATAACGCGCTGAAAAACACCTTGCGGCAGGCGCCGGACGTGATCCTGATTGGTGAAATCCGCGATACGGAAACCATGGAACATGCGATTGCGTTTGCGGAAACCGGCCACCTGTGCCTCGGCACGCTGCACGCCAACAACGCCAACCAGACCATGGACCGCATTATTAACTTCTTCCCGGAAGAGCGGCGTAACCAGCTGTTGATGGATTTATCGTCGAACTTGCGGGCGATTGTGTCGCAGCGGCTGGTTCGCACGGAAGATGGCAAGGGCCGCAAGGCGGCGATTGAAATCCTGCTCAATTCGCCGACGATCGCGGAAATGATCTTGAAGGGGAACTTCCAGCAAATTAAGGAAATCATGCACAAGTCGCGCGAGCTGGGCATGTGCACGTTCGACCAGGCGCTGTATGAACTTTATAATAAGGGCTTCATTTCGTACGACGAAGCCATACGCAATGCCGATTCCGCCAACGGCCTGCGTCTGCAAATCAAGTTGCGCGGCGACCGCAAGGAGCCCGGCGATGCCGCCAGTTCCAGCAGCGCCGGCAGCTTGAGCATGCAGATCGAGGAAGAAGAAGAGGAAGAAGATGACGCTTCCGGCACCAAAACCTGAAACCATGACCCATATCCATGCCTGAATTTGAAGACAAAATCTGCAGCCGCGCCACCTTGAAGGAGCGCGTGGCGGCATTGCCCAAGCCAGTGGTGCTGACCAACGGCGTATTTGACATCCTGCACCGTGGCCACGTGACGTACCTGGCGCAGGCGCGTGCGCTGGGCGCCTCGCTGGTGGTGGCGGTCAATACCGACGCGTCGGTGAAACGCCTTGGCAAGGGCGACGACCGCCCGCTGAACCATTGTGAAGACCGGATGGCGGTGCTGGCCGCGCTGGAAGCGGCCAGCCTGGTGGTGGCGTTCGATGAACAGACGGCGCTGGAAGTGGTGCAGGAATGCCAGCCGGAGATCTATGCCAAGGGCGGCGACTACGACATGACCGCGATTCCGGAAGGGCAGGCGGTGCTGGCGTATGGCGGCAAGGCCGTGGCGATCGATTTTGAACACGACCGCTCGACCACCAAGCTGCTGGCCCGGGTGCGCATGTATGGCAACTGAGCGGCAACTGAGCGGTCATTAAGGTTTTTTCAGGATGGTGATTTTGCCATCCGATTCCAGGAAGATGCACTGCATATCTTCGAGTTTGCAGTCATCTTCGCGCAGCGCGCGTTCAATGTCGCTTTCCGCCACGCGGTTTTTCACAGCCGCGTCGTGAAAGATCTTGCCATGCCGGCCCAGCAGCACCGGCGTGCCTTCGATCCAGTCGGTGGCTTTGCGGCTGTGCGCGGTGATCCAGGCGATCAGCATGTTCAGGGCAATCAGGGTGGCGGCCAGCAGCAGGCCGGCGGGCACGGACTGGTCGCCACCCGACAGGGAATTCGACACGGCTTCCGACAGCAGCATAATCACCAGTAAATCAAACGGGGAAAATTGCCCCACCGTGCGCTTGCCGGAAATCCGCACCATGACCAGCAGCGCCCCATAAATGATGGTGGCGCGCGCGATGTATTCCCACCAGGGTAATTCCATGTCGAACATGGCGCCTCCTGTCGTTTCGGCTGTTATACGACAGACAACCGGAGCGCGCCCACACGGTTGTCTCCGGATGTCACACCCTGGGGTCAGACCCCAAATGTTACAAAAGTGGACATGGGTTGAGCAGAGTGCTACTTACAGGGAGGTTTTGCAAGCCATTGTCTGGATGACTCGGCAAACTGTACGTGAGGAGATGCAAAAATACTGCGCGATTTGATGCAAGGTGAATTCGCCTGTCATGTGCGCCCGATAAATCGCAGCGTTGCGAGAAATGCTGTCCTGAGCAATATTGGTCAAACTTGGGCGTGGGCGGGCAGCGTCAGGCAGCGGCAGGGCCAGTTTCGGCGAAGGTCGGGGCAGATTTTTTCCGGCTTCTATAAATCGACCGTACGCTATGCGGCGATCGGCCAGCTCTCCATTTCCAAACATACCTAAAAGCCATTCGTAATCCAACCACGTGGGTGCTGGGCAAATCCCGAGTACATAGCGATGACTGCTCCAGCGCCAATCTCCGGCACCGGTGGCCAGGCTGGCCCTGACAGGGTTGAGTACCGTGTAGCGTGCAGTTTCTAACAATTGTGCATCAGAATGAATGATCTCTGAGTGATAGCGGCCTTGCAGTGCATGCCCGGTTAGCTCGTGGCGCTCATTGAAATATCGGCCATAGCGGCCGTTCAAATAGCGCATGGTATTGCCTATGTTTGGCTCGGTGGTCTTGAGTAACAAATGGAAGTGGTTAGGCATCATGCAGTATGCATAGACCACGATGTTATAGCGAATTGCCGTCTCGGCAAGGGCCTCCAACCACTCGCAGTGATCGCCTTGGTCGAGATATAGCAGGGCACGGCGGTTGCCGCGCGACGTGATGTGGTACATCGCGCCGGCTGCCTGAAAGCGGATGTGTCGGCTCATCGTGGCAGCGTAGCAAACGCTCGTTCGGACAGCATGACTTGATGCAGCGTCGTGCAAACTTATCCAATAAATCAACCGATTGTTGACGCTGTATGGATGAGACCGCAATGTCCACTTTTGTCACAATTGGGGTCTGACCCCAGGTGGACATTGCGAACTGGGCAGTCTTAGGCGCCGCCCTGGTAGCCGTTCTGGCGCCACGCCTCGAACACCACGACCGCCACGGTATTGGACAGGTTCAAACTGCGGTTGCTGGGGCGCATGGGGAGGCGGATGCGCTGGGATTCCGGGAAGCTGTTGCGGAAATCCGCGTCCAGTCCCTTGGTTTCAGAGCCGAATACAAACACGTCGCCAGGGCGGAATGACTGGCTGGCGAACGGGGACGAGCCATGGGTCGTCATCGCGAACAAGCGGGCCGGGTCCGGTTGCACGGCGGCCATGAAGGCATCCCAGTCCTTATGCACCTGCAGCGCGGCATATTCGTGGTAATCGAGGCCGGCGCGCTTCAATTTGCTGTCATCGAGCTCGAAACCCAATGGTTCGATCAAGTGCAACTGTGCGCCGGTATTGGCGCACAGGCGGATGACGTTGCCGGTGTTAGGGGGGATTTCCGGCTTGACCAGGACTACATGAAACAATTTACTCTCCTTAAAATTCAGTCATCGTGCGGCCTTGTGCGCGCAAACACCATGCAAGTGATGCGTGCCGCGCCATAGCGCTTCAACAGCGCCGCCAATTCATTCATGGTCGCGCCGCTCGTCATCACATCATCCACCAGGCCGATATGGCATCCCGCGATCCAATCCCGCCGTGGCGCCGCAAAGGCGCCGGCGATATGGGCGCGCCGTTCCGCTGGCGTGGCGGCACGGCTGAGCGCCTGTGTTTCCCTGACCCGGATCGCCATCCGCGCCTGTAGCGGCAAGTCCAGCCGGCGCGCCAGCGGGCGGGCCATTTCCAGCGCCTGGTTGTAGCCGCGCTCGATCAACCTGCGCGGCCCCAGCGGGACCGGGCACAGGATGTCGGGCCGGACGAATCCGGGCGTGGCCAGCGCGGCGTCCGCCATCGCTTCGCCAAACAGCCGCGCCAGCGCCAGGCGGCCGCCGAATTTCAATTGCAGCACCAGCCGGTCCAGTGGCAACGCATACGGGGCGGCGGCCACCGTCAGGTCGAACGCGGGCGGCGTCCGCAGGCAATAGCCGCAGATGCCGGTTCCGCGCAGGCCGGTGGCGCCGGCCGGCAGCGGATTGGCGCAGCGGCGGCAGCGTGGCCCCGCGGCGGAAAACCACCCTTCTATATAGTAGTGGTGGCACGCGGCGCAGACCAGCCGTCCGCCGCCAGGGCTACTTTGATCGACCAGGCCGCCGCACAGCGCACATTCGCCGGGCAACAGCCATGCGCCGGCCAGCGACACCATCCGGCGCAGCGGCAGGGCGGCGCGGCCGAAAAAGCCGCTATTCGGCCCGGTCCGCATCGCAAACCCCGCCAACCATGTAAACTGCCGCCATTATCTCATCCCAAGCAGTCAAGACCATGCATCCACCCGCCAAGCCGCCCAAACTCAGCGCCCCGATCGACCTCGAGCGCGTTCGCGCGCAATTTGCCCACCCCGAGCGTATCGCGCCATCGGATTTCCTGCGCCGGGAAATCGCATCGCGCATGCACGACCGCCTGGCGCTGGTGAAAATGATCCCGCGCCGTGTGCTCGATGCCGGCTGTGGTCCGGGCGCCGGCCTGGCCATGTTGCATAAAATGTATGGCGCCGCCCATATTGTCGGCATCGATGCCGCCGAAGCCATGGCGCGCGCGGCACGGGGGCCCGCCGCGAAAGGGTTGAATCAGTTCCTGAGCAAACTGTTGCCCGGTAAAACCGGGGTCGACTTGCTGTGCGGCGATTTCGCGGAATTGCCCTTGCCACTGCACAGTATCGACCTGGTCTGGTCAAACCTGGCGCTGCACTGGCACCCGCAACCGGACCGCGTGTTTGCCGAATGGCGCCGCGTGCTGCGGGTGGAAGGCTTGCTGATGTTTTCCTGTTTTGGCCCGGATACCTTCGTCGAAGTGCGCAATGCCTTCGCGGAAGTGGATTTGGCGCAACATGCGTTGCCATTTGTCGACATGCACGATTTTGGCGACCAATTGGTGGAAGCGGGCTTTTCCACCCCGGTCCTGGACATGGAAAAAATCACCGTCACATACGATACGCCGCAAGCGCTTTTGGCCGACGTACGCGCCTGGGGCGGCAATCCGCTGGCCACGCGCCGGCCCGGTTTGCTGGGCCGGGCAGCGCACCGGCGCTTGCTGGACGCCCTGGAACACCAGCGCCGCGCTGACGGCAAGCTGGGTTTGACGTTTGAAGTGTTGTATGGACATGCTTTCCGGCCGGCGCCACGCACCACCAGTACCGGCGAATCCATCGTCCGGTTCGATCTTCCCCGCAACGGTCCCAATAAGCCCGCTAAGTAATTCGAATAGCACGCCGGAGATACGCGGAATATCGTTATCGATATGTGGCAAATATCGCCAAAGCTGTCGGCTTTGCTCTTGCGTAATGGATAATCTTCTTGATGCGCTCAGAGGATGTTGACTATAATCCTTGACTAATTTTGCCATCTTTTTGTCCTGTTTTCGGGCAAGGTGAAAAGGTTTTAGGTGTGGTAGCGCTCGGCGGCTATTCAGAACATCGAACGGCTGCCTTTAAAAAAATATTTTTATTTCTTGGGTGGTTGGGGAAAATATGATATATGCAAAGCGATTTCAATCGTTGATGCTCGCGCTGTCGATGGCAGCCGCCTCCGCTTCGGCGTGGGCGGCGGACACGGCGGCAGCTGCAACTGAATACTCGAAAGCCACCGGCGGTACTGGTGGTCCGGTTCTCAATCAGCTGAACTTGCAGCCGCCGGCAACGAAGATCGCGCATGAGATCTACGATCTGCACAATTTGATGATGTACATCTGCCTGGCGATTTTTATCGCTGTCTTCGGCGTGATGTTTTACTCCATCTTCAAGCACCGTAAATCGCTGGGCCATAAACCGGCCACTTTCCACGAATCCACCGCAGTTGAAATCGCCTGGACCGTGGTGCCATTCCTGATCGTGATCGGCATGGCGCTGCCGGCGACCCGCACCGTGGTCGCGATGAAAGACACGTCGAATGCCGACATCACCATTAAAGCCACCGGCATGCAATGGAAATGGGGCTACGACTACCTGAAGGGCGAGGGCGAAGGCATCAACTTCGTCTCGAACCTGTCGACGCCACGTTCGCAAGTGGGCGCGCCCGGCGTTGCTCCGACGGAAAAGCGTTCCGAAAACTACCTGATGGAAGTCGATAACGAAGTCGTGGTGCCGGTTGGCCGCAAGATCCGTATCGTCACCACCGCCAACGACGTGATCCACGCATGGGGCATCCCGGCCTTCGGCGTGAAGCAGGATGCGATCCCGGGCTTTGTGCGCGACACCTGGTTCAAAGCCGAACTCACCGGCGTTTATCGCGGTAACTGCGTGGAACTGTGCGGTAAAGAGCACGCATTCATGCCGATCGTGGTACGTGTCGTGACCGCGGACGAGTACACCGCGTGGGTCGGCAAGAAGAAAGCCGAACTGGCGGCGCTGGCCGACGATCCGAACAAGACCTGGACCATCGACGAACTGAAAACCAAAGGCGAAAAAGTCTACAACACCAATTGCGTAGCTTGCCACCAGGCAACCGGCAAGGGCGTGCCAGGCGCGTTCGCCGCGCTGGATGCCTCGGCGGTGGTGAACGGTCCAAAAGCCGAACAAATCAAGGTCCTGCTGCATGGCCAGAAGTCCGGCAAGTTCCCAAGCGAAATGCCAGGCTGGAAACAACTGTCGGACACCGATATCGCAGCGGTGATTACCTACACCCGCAACAGCTGGTCGAACAAGGCTGCTGAAAACATCGTTCAACCGGCCGAAGTTCTGGCTGCACGTAAGTAATTAGGAGTTGCCTATCATGAGCACGACTGTCGATCACGCACACGATCACGCGCACGGCCACGACGACCATGCGCACGACCACCCACATGGCTTGCAGCGCTGGCTGTTCGCCACCAACCACAAGGACATCGGTACGCTGTACCTGTGGTTCTCGTTCACCATGCTGCTGTCCGGCGGCGTGCTGGCGCTGATGATCCGTACCGAGCTGTTCCAGCCTGGCCTGCAATTCTTCCAGCCTGAATTCTTCAACCAGCTGACCACCATGCACGGCCTGGTGATGGTGTTCGGCGCGATCATGCCGGCGTTCGTTGGCTTCGCCAACTGGATGATTCCACTGCAAGTGGGCGCGTCCGATATGGCGTTTGCCCGTATGAACAACTTCTCGTTCTGGCTGCTGCCGCCCGCGGCGCTGCTGCTGGCCGGTTCGTTCTTCGTTCCCGGCGGCGCCACCGCAGCCGGCTGGACCCTGTACGCACCGCTGTCGACCCAAATGGGCCCTGGCATGGACATGGGTATTTTCGCCATGCACATCATGGGTGCGTCGTCGATCATGGGTTCGATCAACATCATCGTCACCATCCTGAACATGCGCGCGCCTGGCATGACCCTGATGAAAATGCCGATGTTCTGCTGGACCTGGCTGATTACCGCCTACCTGCTGATCGCCGTGATGCCAGTCCTGGCCGGCGCGATCACCATGACCCTGACCGACCGTCACTTCGGCACCTCGTTCTTTAACGCCGCCGGCGGCGGCGATCCGGTCATGTACCAGCACATCTTCTGGTTCTTCGGCCACCCCGAGGTGTACATCATGATTCTGCCGGCCTTCGGTATCGTGTCGCAGATCATTCCAGCCTTCGCCCGCAAGCCACTGTTCGGCTATGCATCGATGGTGTACGCCACCTCGTCGATCGCGATCCTGTCGTTCATCGTCTGGGCGCACCACATGTTCACCACCGGCATGCCGGTGACGTCGCAGCTGTTCTTCATGTACGCCACGATGCTGATCGCGATTCCGACCGGCGTGAAAGTGTTCAACTGGATCGCCACCATGTGGCGCGGTTCGATGACCTTTGAAACCCCGATGCTGTTCTCGGTGGGCTTCCTGTTCGTGTTCACCATGGGTGGCTTCACCGGCCTGATCCTGGCCGTGACCCCGATCGACATCCAGCTGCAAGATACCTACTACGTGGTGGCGCACTTCCACTACGTGCTGGTGGCGGGTTCGCTGTTCGCGCTGTTCGCCGGCTTCTACTACTGGGGTCCGAAATGGACTGGTTTCATGTACAACGAAACCATGGGCAAGATCCACTTCTGGGCATCGCTGATCACGTTCAACATCACGTTCTTCCCGATGCACTTCCTGGGCCTGGCCGGTATGCCGCGCCGCTACGCCGACTACCCGGCGCAGTTCACGGACTTCAACTCGATCGCTTCGATCGGCGCCTTCGGTTTCGGCCTGTGCCAGGTGTTCTTCCTGTTCTTCGTGGTGCTGCCAAGCATCCGTGGCGGCAAGCCTGCGGGTGATAAACCTTGGGATGGCGCCGAAGGCCTGGAGTGGACCGTGCCATCGCCGGCGCCGTTCCACACCTTCGAAGAGCCACCAATCGTCAAGTAAGACCATTCGGCGGAGGCGGCAAGCCTCCGCCTGTTCTGACAGCAGACAGGGGGCGGCATGTCCGATCCAAAGAAACAAAACAGCAGCAACTTGAAACTGGCGTTGACCCTGGGCTCCGTTGCACTGGTCTTTTTCATCGCGGTGTTCGTCAAGCGCGGCTGGCTGGGATAACCGCGTGAACGAAAACCGACGCATGCTGGGCAAGCTGGTCGTCATCGCGGTGATGATGTTCGGCTTTGGCTACCTGCTGATCCCGGTCTACAAGCATATTTGCGAAGTGCTGGGCATTAACAACATCACGCAAAAAGACGGCACGGTGGATTTGCCGGGCAATACGCAAGTTGATACCAGCCGCACCATCACGGTGGAGCTGGACAGCAATGCGCATGGCCCGTGGCGCTTCCGCTCCACCCAGCGCTCGCTGCAAGTGCATCCGGGCGAGCTGGTGACGGTGGTGTATGAAGTGGTGAATGTCCAGTCACGGACGGTGAATGCGCAAGCGATTCCCAGCTATGCGCCGAGCCAGGTGGCGCAGTATTTTAAGAAAGTCGATTGCTTCTGCTTTAAACAGCAGACCTTGAAGGCCAACGAAGCGCGGCAAATGCCGGTGGTGTTTTATATCGACCCGGCCTTGCCGAAGGATGTGAAAACGTTCACGCTGTCGTATACCTTCTTTGAAATCGACGGGCTGGAAAACAAGACGGCGTCGCGATGACGGAAAAACCTAAACATGCATCGTTTCTGTATTCGCTGAAAGCGGTGCTGTGGTCGTTTTTTGGCCTGCGCAGGAAAAGCGATTTTGACCAGGATGAAGTGAAACTGAACCTGGCGTATGTGATTATCGCTGCGCTGCTGGGGGCTGCCGGATTTATCGCGCTGCTGATAACAATAGTGAAATTTGCAGTAGGTAAGTAAATTAGACAACATGGGTGCCGGGCCTTCAGGCCGGGCATTCACATTTCAGGAGATAACGAGATGAGTTCTCATAAAGCGGCACCGTACTACTTCGTGCCTGGTCCATCCAGGTGGCCTATGCTGGGTGGCATTTCGCTGCTCATCACGATGATTGGCGCGTCGGCGTGGGTCAACGACGCCTCGTGGGGTTCGACGGTGAACTTCATCGGTATCGCATGCACCCTGGCCGTGCTGTATTTCTGGTTTGGCGATGCGATCAAGGAATCTGAAGGCGGTTTGTACAGCAAGCGCATCGACAGCTCGTACCGCTGGTCGATGGGCTGGTTCATTTTCTCGGAAGTGATGTTCTTTGGCGCGTTCTTCGGCGCCCTGTACTATGCGCGCGCCATCACCCTGCCATGGCTGGGCGACCTGGACCACAAATTCATCTGGCCGGACTTCGTTGCAAGCTGGGGTAACAGCCCTGCCGGCGTGGTGGAAGAGTACAAGACCATGGGGCCGTTCCCGATCCCGACCATTAATACCGCGCTGCTGCTGACGTCGGGCCTGACCCTGACCATCTCCCACCACGCGCTGGTGGCCGGCAACCGTGCCAAGACCATTGTGTGGCTGGCGGCAACCGTGCTGCTGGGCGCCGTGTTCATGGGCTTCCAGGCGTATGAATACATGCACGCGTACAGCGAACTGAACCTGAAGATGACGTCCGGCATCTACGGTTCCACCTTCTTCATGCTGACCGGCTTCCACGGCTTCCACGTGACCATGGGCGCGATCATGCTGGGTGTGGTGCTGGTGCGCCTGATGAAAGGCCACTTCACGCCGGAACACCACTTCGCCTTCGAAGGCGCGGCCTGGTACTGGCACTTTGTTGACGTCGTGTGGCTGGGCCTGTACGTCGTCGTGTACTGGATGTAAGCGTATAATCAAAAAAAGCGGGGCCAGGTCCGATGACCTGGCCCCGCTTTTTTTATCAGCGTATGCCGGTAGGCTGAATATAGCCGAGGTAATTCGCCAGCAAGATGCACAGGAATAAAAAGATCGAAAAGCCCACGCGCATGCCCAGTGAGCGGGCCATGCGGGGATCGGCTTTGGTTTTCTGGCGCATCATGTGATAAAAGGCGGAGCCGAGGCTGGCCAGGATCAGGATGAACGCAATGGCGACAAGGATTTTCATTATGTTCGACAACATGGGTGCCGGGCCTTTAGGCCGTGCATCCTCATATCAGTAAAAAGGAAGGTTGCATTGTAATGCGTCCGGGGTTTCCCATTACCTTCCGCTTCAAGCTGATTCCCTTTATTGCCACGGTCTTGCTGGTGGCATTGGGTGTCTCCCTGGGGCAGTGGCAAGACCGCCGCGCGGAATACAAGCTGGCGCAGGAATTGCGCCTGCAGGCGGGCCGCACCGGTGCGCCGCTGGAAATCAGCGCGCAGCCCATGTCGGCGCCCCTGGTGGAATTCCGCCGCGTGCGCATCACGGGCGAGTTTGTCCCGGGTTGGCCCATTTATCTCGACAATCGTCCCTATCAGGGCCGCGCGGGTTTTTATCTGCTGATGCCGTTTAAAATCGCCGGCACGGACATGCATGTGCTGGTGGCCCGTGGCTGGCTGCCACGCAATACCAAGGACCGCAACCAGTTGCCTGAATACCGGACGCCATCGGGCACGGTCACGGTGGAAGGCATTGCGCGGCTGGGCCCGGGGCAGGTGATGCAGCTGGGAACGCCGCCGCCGCTGCAGCGCCACGCGATCGTGCAAAATGCCACGGTGCAGGAAGTGGCGGCGGCCAGCGGCTTGCGCATGCAGCCGTTTGTGGTGGAACAATCGGTCGCGGCCGGGCCGGACGATACCGGTGTCGTGCAGGACTGGCCGGCGCCATCGACCGGTGTTGATAAACACAAGGGCTATGCGTTCCAGTGGTATGGCCTGGCGTTGATGGCTTTACTCTTTTTTGTCGTAACAGGATTCAAACGTGGAAAAGCAACAAACTAACGACAGCCAGCGCCGCAAGGGGCGCTGGAAACTGCTGGCGGTACTGGCAGTCTGCGCGGCGCCGATGATCGCCTCGTATTTGACCTATTACGTGATCAAGCCGGAAGGGCGGACCAATTACGGTGCGCTGATCGATCCGCGCAATCACCCGATTCCCGCCATGGCCAGCAAGCAGCTCGATGGCAAACCGGGCAAGCTCGATGACTACAAGGGCAAGTGGATCATGCTGAAAGTGGGCCCGTCCGAGTGCGCCCAGGCTTGCCAGGACCAGCTGTTCGCCATGCGCCAGCTGCGCACCATGCAGGGCAAGGAAGCCAGCCGCATCGAACGGGTGTGGCTGATCACCGATGACCAGCCGCTGGAAACGGTGCTGTTGCGCGTTAATGACGGCACCCGCATGCTGCGCGCGCCGCAAGACGTGGTACAGAAATGGCTGCCGGTGGAGCAGGGCGGCCAGGCATCGGACCACATTTACCTGATCGACCCGTTGGGCAATTTGATGATGCGCTTCCCCAAGGAGCCCGACCCGACCAGGGTGAAAAAAGACTTGGGCAAGGTGTTGAAAGCATCGGCCATCGGTTGATGGCACGGCCAACGATACGGTTAAGGATACGGTTGAGGACATTGCCATGCACATGACTTCCCTCGCGCAAATGCTCATCACGGGCTTGCTGGTGGCCCTGCTTCCGGCCGCCATGGTGTGGATGTCGTCGGACGAAAACAAGTACCGCAAGCTGGTGTGGACTTGCGTTTTCCTGACGTTTGACCTGATCGTGTTTGGCGCGTTTACCCGCCTGACCGATTCCGGCCTCGGTTGTCCGGACTGGCCCGGCTGCTACGGCCTGGCCAATCCCTTCCTGGCCCATGCGGAAATCGCGGCGGCCGAAGCGTTGCAGCCGACCGGCCCGGTCACCGTGTTCAAGGCGTGGGTGGAAATGATCCACCGCTACCTTGCGATGGGCATCGGCGTGCTGATCGTGGCCATGATGGCCACCGCCTGGCTGCAGTGGCGTCAATTCAAGCGCCCCGGTTTCGAACCGGCGATGCCGACTTTTTTATTCTTCTTTGTCTGCCTGCAAGGCGCATTCGGCGCCTGGACCGTGACCTTGAAACTGCAGCCGATCATCGTCACCGGCCACTTGCTGCTGGGCATGGGCTTGCTGGCCGTACTGGCCTGGTTCGGCTGCCGCCAAAACACCGTGCACGACGCCCTGACGGGCAAGAAAGCCCGGCCGGCCGCGCCGCCGCCCGTGCTCAGTACAATCCGCTGGCTGGCCATCGCGGCCAGCGTGGTGGTGGTGGCGCAACTGGCGCTTGGTGCATGGGTGAGTACTAACTACGCGACCCTGGCTTGCACGGAATTCCCGAAATGCGGCGGCCAGTGGGTGCCGCGGATGGATTTCGAACACGGTTTCCACTTGTGGCGCGAACTGGGTAAAACGGCCGCCGGCCATTATTTACCGTTTGAAGCGCTGACCGCCGTACACTGGGTGCACCGCAATTTCGCGCTGGTGGTGCTGGCGGTGGCCGGTTATACCGCGTATCGCGCGTGGAACATTGCTGGCATGACAAATTTGGCGCGCGGTATTGCCGTTTTGCTGGCGGCGCAGGCGGTGACGGGCATCGCCACCATCTACCTGAATTTCCCGCTGACCATCGCCGTACTGCATAACGGTGGCGCGGCGCTGCTGGTCTTGCTGCTGGCCATGCTAAACTATCGGGCTAAGCATCAATTCGATATGGCCCTGCACAGCGAAAGCAGTACTTTGCGCGCAGCGGCGCCTTCCAGGCACCAGCAATGACGACCCAGACTATTTCGCAAAAATCCAGCATGTCCCGCATATCCCAATATCTGGCGCTGACCAAGCCGCGCGTAACGCAACTGGCGGTATTTTGCGCTGTGATCGGCATGTTCCTGGCCAGCGAAACGCTGCCGGACTGGCGCGTCGTGGTGGCCGCCACGATCGGCATCTGGCTGCTGGCCGGTGCGGCCTTTGCCGTCAATTGCCTGGTGGAGCGTGAAATCGATGCGCGCATGGCGCGCACCGCCCGCCGTCCGATGGCGCAGGGTGAAATTTCGCCGAAGGAAACCATGGTGTTTTCCGCTGTGATTGGCGGCGCCGGCATGTGGATTTTGTATGCGCTGGTCAATCCGCTGACGATGTGGCTGACTTTTGTCACGTTTGTCGGCTATGCAGTCATCTATACGATGATCCTGAAGCCGGCCACGCCGCAAAATATTGTCATCGGCGGCCTGTCCGGCGCCATGCCGCCGGCGCTGGGCTGGGCGGCCGTCGCCAATGACGTGCCGATGCAAGCGTGGCTGCTGGTGATGATTATCTTTGTCTGGACCCCGCCGCATTTCTGGGCGCTGGCCATGTACCGCCGCGACGATTACGCGAAATCCGGCTTGCCGATGCTGCCGGTCACCCACGGCATGCAATTCACGGGCTTTAACGTGTGGCTGTATTCGATCGCGCTGGCGGCGACCACCTTGCTGCCCTTCGCCGTCAAGATGAGCGGCCTGATTTACCTGGCCAGTGCGATTGTGCTGAACGCGGTCTTCCTGTGGCACGGCTGGCGCATTTACCGCCATTACAGCGACATCGTGGCGCGCAAGGCGTTTGCCTGGTCGATCATTTACCTGTCCCTGCTGTTCGCCGCGCTGCTGGTGGACCATTACATCAAGATTTAAACGATGAAAAAACTGCTTGCCGCCCTCGCTGTTTCCGCCGCGCTGGCGCTGTCGCTGGCGGCCTGTGACAAGGGCCCGGAGAAACTGCAATTCCAGAGCACGGACTTGACCGGCCTGTCCTATGCGGAAAAGCTGTCGCTGACCGACCATACCGGCAAGCCTGTCACGCTCGATACGTACAAGGGCAAGGTCCTGGCGGTCTTCTTCGGCTTTACCCAGTGCCCGGAAGTATGTCCGACCACCCTGGCCAACATGGCCAGCGTGATGCAGCAACTGGGCCCGCAGGCGGACCAGGTGCAAGTACTGTTTGTCACGCTGGATCCGGAACGCGATACGCAGGAATTGCTGCAGCAATATGTGCCGGGCTTCGACAAGCGCTTTGTCGGCCTGCGCGGCACGCCCGAACAGACCGCGGCGGCGGCCAAGGAATTCAAGGTCATCTACAACAAGGTGCCGGGCAAGACCGCCGACTCCTACACCATCGAACATACGGCCGCGACCTTCGTGTTCGATAAAAACGGCAAGATCCGCCTGTACGTGCGCGACAAGCAAGACCCGGCAACGATCGTCCACGACCTGAAGTTGTTGCTTTCCTGAAACTGCTGCATTCCTGCTAAGCTAGTTTGAGATGTGGATGCCCGGCCTGAAGGCCCGGCACCGATGTCTACCTCACAACCTGAAGGACTAGCCTTGGAAAAACGTTTTCAACCTTATACCCGTCTGGCGGCCGTCATCTTCCTGGTGATTGGCTGCCTGGCCGTGCTGCACCCCTTCCTGGCGGCCATCCTGTTTGCCGCCGCCATCACGATTTCTTCCTGGCCGTTATTCCTGATGCTGCTGCAGCGCTGCCGTCAGCGCAAGACCCTGGCGGCCGCCATCATGACGGTGTCGCTGGTGTTTGTGATCATCATGCCGCTGATCCTGGTGACCTGGAATATTGCCGACCACGCGGGCGAAGTGGTGGAACACGTGCGGGATACGATGGCGGACGGCACCATGGAACCGCCGGCCTGGCTGAAAGACATTCCCATGGTGGGCGAGCAGGCCGATGCCTACCTGCGCAAGCTGATCGGCAGCCGTGAAGAAATGGTGGCGCTGGCCAAGCGCTATATGGAACCGGCCCGCAAGATCGTGCTGGGCGGCGGCATGGTGCTGGGCAGCGGCGTGGCGCAGGTCAGCCTGGCGGCGTTCGTCTGCTTTTTCCTGTACCGTGACGGCTTGGCCCTGCTGGCCGCGCTACGCACCGGCATGGCCAAGATCATGGGCGAACATGCGGACGAAGTGGCCGATACGGTCAGCCGCACGGTGCGCGGCGTCATGTATGGCTTGCTGGGCACGGCGCTGGCGCAGGCTGCGGTGGCGGCGGCGGGTTTCCTGATCGCCGGGGTGCCCGGGGTGGCGCTGCTGGCGGTGGCAACTTTCCTGTTTTCACTGATCCCGGTTGGCCCACCCTTGATCTGGGGCGGCGCCGCGATCTGGCTGTTTAACCAGGGCAGTACCGGGTGGGCGATATTCATGGTGGTCTGGGGCGTGTTTTTGATCAGTGGCGTCGATAACGTGGTGAAGCCCATGCTGATCAGCCGGGGCAGCAGCTTGCCATTCCTGCTGGTATTGCTGGGGGTGATGGGCGGAGTGCTGGCGTTTGGTTTTGTCGGTTTGTTCATCGGTCCCACCTTGCTGGCGGTGGCAATGGGGTTATTACGCAACTGGACCAGCAGTGTCGACGAAGGTCCAAATGTGACGAACTGACGTTTGTCCACTGCAACGTTTATACTGGGGGCTGACACATTCTGGGAGAGGCCGCCATGAAGGGCGTTGTATTTACCGAATTTATGGAACTGGTCGAGTCCCGCATGGGCCTGGATATGCTGGACCGCATCATTACCGAAGCGGAACTGCCGAATGATGGCGCGTATACGTCGGTCGGTACCTATGACCATGCGGAATTGGTGCGCCTGGTGATGGCGCTGTCGAACGCCACCGGGATGCCGATTCCCGCGCTGATCCACCTGTTTGGACAGCATTTGTTCCAGCGCTTTTCCGAATCCTACCCGGTGCTGTTCCGGGACGCGGACTGCGTCTTCGATTTCCTCAGCCGCATCGATGACGTGATCCATGTCGAGGTGCGCAAACTGTATCCCGACGCGGAATTGCCGACTTTGCCATGCTCGCGGCCGTCGCCCAATGAACTGGAGTTGCTATACAGCTCGCCGCGCGGCTTTGCCGACCTGGCGGCTGGCTTGATCGACGGCTGCATTGCCCACTTCCAGGAACCCATCAAGGTGACCCGCACCGACTTGGAAAAAGAAGGCAATTTGCACCGCACCCGCTTTCACCTGCACATCGAGGCGGCATGACGCAATTGGATACCAGCGGCACGGCACTGCCCGGCACCCCGGCCGGCGCCTCGCCGGCAGGCGCGCCGGCTGGCATCGCCATGCCGCAAGCGGCGGCGCCGACGGTCGCATCGCGTAGCTTGTTGCGTGAACGAAATGCCCGCAAGGAAGCGGAATCCCTGCTGGAGAAAAAAAGCCGGGAGCTGTACGACATCAACCAGAACCTGCGCCAGCTGAACACCCATATCGAGGAAAGCGAAGCGCGCTACCGGACCCTGGTGGAACTGATCCCCGATGCGATCTGGATCCATGCCGGCGGCAAGATCATCTTCATGAATCCGGCCGCGCTGCACTTGTTTGGCGCCCATGTGCCGGACCAGTTGCTGGGCACGGAAGCGATGTTGCGGATCGCCGCCGATTGCCACGATCAGGCCGAGGCGGGCACCTACAGCGACATGGCGATGGCGCAGCTGGTGCCGCGCAAAGCGCTGCGCGTGATGCGGCTCGATGGAGAGCAGGTGGAAGTGGAATTCTTTGCCAGCCGCATCTGGTTCAACAATGCCGATGCCGTGATGAGCGTGGCGCACGACGTCACGGAACGGCGCCTGCATGAAAAAGCCATTGAGCATCAGGCCACGCACGACCAGCTGACAGGGTTGCCGAACCGCGCGCTGTTCCTGGACCGGCTGGCCCATGCCATCAAGCGCGCTGAACGCCGCAACGAACGGCTGGCCGTGATCTTCATCGATCTCGACAAATTCAAGCAAGTCAACGATACCCTGGGCCATGCGGTGGGCGACGATTTGCTGCGCGCGGTGGCGGAAACCTTGCGTCACAGTGTCAGGGAATTCGATACCGTGGCGCGCCTGGGCGGCGATGAATTTGTGATCCTGCTCGACAGCCCGCTCGGCGACACCACGCCCGGCATGATTGCCGAGCGGATCGGCAACAGCCTGGCCAAGCCGGTCATGCTGGCGGGACAGGAGCATGTGATCACGGGCAGCATGGGCTTGTCGCTGTTCCCGGAAGATGGCGCGCAGGCGGAAAACCTGCTGCGCCAGGCGGACATCGCGATGTACCGCGCCAAGGAAGCGGGCCGCAACGGCTTCCAGTTCTTCACGCAGGAAATGCAGAACCGCCTCGATGCCCGGGTCACGCTCGAGCAGGGCTTGCTGCGCGCCTTGCAGCGCGACGAATTCGTGTTGCATTACCAACCGCAAATCGATTTGGCCAGCGGCCGCATCATCGGCCTGGAAGCGCTGCTGCGCTGGCAATCGCCTGAACTGGGGCTGGTGCCGCCGATGCAATTCATTCCGGTGGCCGAAGAGAGCAACCTGATCACCGCGATCGGCACCTGGGTGATGGACAAGGCTTGCGCCACCTTGCGCAAGTGGATCGATGCGGGCGTGCCGGTGGTGCAGGTGGCCATCAACGTGGCCGCCTCGCAATTCGCGCACCAGGACCTGGAGTCGATGTTGCAGGATGTACTGGCGAAGTATCAGCTGGAACCGTCGCTGCTGGAATTTGAATTGACGGAAAGCCTGTCGATGGAGGACCCGGAAGCGTCGATCGCGCTGATGCACCGTTTGAAAGCGGTGGGCATTGCCATGGCCATCGACGATTTCGGCACTGGTTATTCCAACCTCAGTTACCTGAAGCGCTTCCCGGTCGATAAATTAAAGATCGACCAGTCCTTCACCCGTGGCCTCGTCAACGATGCGGAAGACCGCTCGATCGTGACCGCCGTGATCCGCCTGGCGCACAGCCTGGGCTTGCGTACCATCGCGGAAGGGGTGGAAACCGAGGGCCAGTTGCGCCTGCTGGCGGCGCAGGGCTGCGATGAAATCCAGGGCTATTACTTCAGCCGTCCGCTGCCGGAAGCGGGAATTGTGGCGATGCTGAAGAGCGGGATGGTGATGGATTTGGGGGTGTTGCGGTAAGGCTGTCTTCTTCTAGTGGCAGGGTGTGTCGCCTGTCCAGCCATTGTCACCCATGACCTGCATGGTGCAGCGTGCCTCCCTGTATTCCTTTCCATTGAAGCGCCATATACTGGTATTGGCGACTACTGCGGTATGTCCCATCAATTCCAGATCATGGTAGCCGTTCGTCATGCTGTGCAGGACGCGTACTTCATCGCCGCCGCTTTTCAATACGATCCTGTAGGTTATCTTGCCATGCTTGCGGTGGCTGGTAACAAACCAGTACCGGAATAAGTGCGCACCGTAAAACGCGTGGCAGTAAGGAACGAGGGCTGGCCGTACAAAATAGTCGGGCAGGCCATCGCTGTTCAAATGAATTGCTTTCGCTGTAAAGAGCGTCGCGGTGGCCTTCTTTTCAATTTCCTTTTCCACCATACATTCGTTTAACAGCGCCGCATCATCAGGCTCATTGCGAAGTATGAGCCTGACCACGTCCCGGGGAGGCGTAATGCCGCCTTCTAACGGCGATTCCGTATCGGCTGACAGCAATACCTGCGATGAGGCTGCGCATGCGAAGGGGACGGCGAAGAGGAGGGACAGCCAGCGCATGCGTACTTAGCGCGCATTGTTGCCGGTGGCTGCGCGGATGGCATTGAGCTCCGTGTTCAGCCATTGGCCGCTGGGCGCGGCTGCGGCGCTACCGCATTTGACTTGATACGGCTTGCCGGATGAGCTGCTCTTCGTGGCAGCCAGTTCGATGAACTGTTCCGTGTTCTTCACCGTGCCCTTGTTTTCAAAGTATTCCAGCTTGCGCAACAAGTGTGACTTGGCTTCCGCACCGCTGTACCAGGAACCGTTGCGGTTGAACTGGCAGCCGGAGGCTTGCAGTTTGCTGAGCAGGGTGTCGATTTCCGCGCGCACCGGCGCGGCGGCCGGACCGGCAATGGCCGTACTCCAGAAGGCGGCGAGAATTGGCAGCGCCAGGCAATGTTTTTTCATATCTGATCAGACTCTGAGCAGGCCGCGAAATCCCCGTGCCGCATAGTACGATTCCGCGCCATTGTGATAAGTGAAGACGTGATCATAACGGCGATCGCAAAACAGGGCGCCACCGAGCTTCCGGATGTTGGCCGGGGTTTGAATCCAGCTTGAAGTTTTCCGGTCGAATTCGCCCAGCTGTTGTAAAGCGCGGTACTGGTCTTCCGTCAGCAATGAAATCCCCATGGCCTCGGCCATGGCCACAGCGCTGCCGCCGGGTTTGTTTTCTTTGCGCGAGGCCAGTGCTGCATCGTCAAAACACAGACTGCGCCGCCCCGTGGGACTTTCTGGCGAGCAATCACAAAAAAGGTATTCGCCGCTTGCTGCGTCATGGGCAATGACGTCGGGTTCGCCGCTGCTGTCTTCCATTGCCTTCAGCACTTGAAGCTTCAGTGGATGGGCTGCCAGCCTGGCCTGGACCGCATCCCAGTCGAGCTCAGGGTGGCGGGCAATGTTTTTTGCAAAGCGCTGCTTTAGTACCGGGATCAGGTCATTGCTCATCGTTAGAATCTTCCATGATGTCCGCCATTTGCTGTGAAATTGCAGCCATTTTATCGGCACGGTCATTTATAGCAGCACATGATTTCACCAGTTTTCTTTCAATCCCTTTCGCTGGATATGTGACCAGCAGATCTTCACAGTCGCATCGGAGTTTGGCTTTTAACCGCCTGGTTTTTCGATCACGCAGTTCGACCACCCAGCAAGCATCGGCGCATCCGCAAGATCGATACTTCAGGACTTCCGTTTTTCGGGACCATGGGACATCGTATTGCTGTGGGTTACTGCTTGCGCATGCGGTACCTGCAAGACAGTACAGCATCAGCAACGCTGCAGTTTTCACGGATGACATTTTCTTCTGGCTGCCTTGTTTTAGTATGTATGGCTGCCCCTACTTGTGCGGCTCCGGTGTAGGCGATTTAAGAACCAGCCAATGATGGAGCCGATCAAGCCACCTGTTATGACATTGCTGACAAAGCCACTATCGTTGAAATAGAAAGCCAGTGCACCTATGCCGGATCCAACGACGGCACAAAACGCCACTTGCCGTCTGCGCGTCTGCCCGGCAATCTTGATTGCCCATTGCAATTCCAACTCCCTTTGTGCCATCTGGTCAGCATGCTGTCTTGCTGCCGCCTGCATTTCAGGACTCTTTGCCCATGCATTCCTACAGTTTGGGCAATACCGTACCTTTGCATGTGTCTCTTCCTGATGCCAGCAAGGCCCCTTTACAAAAGGATTTGCATATGGATAGGTGTTAGCTCTGCGAACTATTGTGTCAACGTGTTCCGGCATCCAGGTGCCATATGCGATTTCTACGAGTCCCTCGATCAATTCATCGCCATGTACGGGACAATGCATCAACGGTTCTTTCTGATTTTTTGTCATCTCTAATTCTAACGAATCAGGAAAACCCGGTTGCAACGAGGCAGGGCGCGAAGAATCCGCACAGGGTGATTCTTCCAATGCTGCATACAGGTGCGTTAGCTTTTCCAGCAAGTCACGGGCCGCGTTGAAACCACCTGCATGGTACGCAGACTTGACGCATGCCTGCGAAATCTCAATTTGTTTCAACTGTTCGTCGCTGAATGCCCTGCGAAGGAAACTGGAAGGCCTTGGTAAGTCATGCAGCAGCGTACGCAAGCGGCGAAGTTCAGCCTGGAAGTCCGTATCCACCCTCCATTCAATCTGATCAATTTCGGCCATGGCAAGAGCGACCAACCACTGGCTGTGTGGCACACGGTCATAGGCGTCGGCGAGATACTGCCGGTATCGGTGATCCGGAGACAAGGCCACCAGAAACGCTGCTCCCACGACACCACGCCACGTGTAGTGCTTGCAGAGGTCGCTAATGAAATCCTCGCTCATACTGCCAAGGCACCGCAGCAGAACATAATGTTGGTCGAGTGGTTCGTACAGCACGGCAGGGAACTGTGCCAGCACAGGCTGGAGTTCCGTGGCATCCCTCACCAGCGACATGACGTAAGACTTCGCATGGTGTTGCTTGGCCAGTGTCAGATACGGCAGACTCGACAGCAGTTGCATCACATCTTCGTCACGTAAGTGCATGACACCAGCCATCCGCCGTCAAAACCAGTAATCCGCCACACACCGCCCATCACGCGGCAAATCATCAAACGTCTCCAGCCCGTCAAAATGATCGATCGGAATCGCTGCAACGGCGTCCGGTTCCGCCAAACGCAAATTGACGGCGATGCGCCGCCGTCCCTGTTCATCGATGCGCAAGCCGCGCCAGAATGCGACGCAGCCGCACGCTGGGCAAAAATGGAATTCCAGCGCGGTCCCACGAACGAAGGCTTGCGTTGGGCCGGACACCGTGATGCCTTCGCCTTCGTAGTCGTAAGCCCACAGCACGCCATAGCGCCGGCACGCCGTGCAATTGCACGCGGTGGCGCCATCGGGCACGCCATCAAACGTCCAGTGCACGGCGCCGCACAGGCAGGAACCTTTAATCATGGCGACGACCCCGGTCACACGTGCTGGTCAAACAAAATCTGGTTCCCGTCCGGGTCTTCCACCATAAAGCTGGCCGGCCCCGACGTGGTTTCATCGGCCTCGCTCATCAGTGGCACGCCCTGCGCCTTCAGGCTGTGCTGCAGCACACGGACATCGGAAAATTGTTGCAGTGTGTTGGCATCGCTGTCCCAGCCAGGATTGAAGGTCAGGATATTGCGCTCGAACATACCCTGGAACAAGCCGATCACGGTGATGCCATTCTTGAGGATCAGCCAGTTCTTCGACTGGTCGCCGCCCCAGACGGTAAAGCCCAGTTTTTCATAAAAGGCCCGTGAGGCCGCGATGTCCTTGACGGCGAGGCTGACAGAAAAATTGCCGAGTTCCATGATGTCCTCTCAGGGTGGCGATTGCAGTGGTTTGACCATGACATAGGCATCGACCAGTCCAAGCTGGCGATGGCGGAAGGCTTTCGGCAACGTGCCGGCAATGTTGAAACCCAGCTTTTCATACAGCGCGATGGCCGCCGCATTGGTGCTGACGACATAGTTGAATTGTATGGCCAGGTAGCCCTCGCTGTGCGCCTGCGCGATGCTGTGCGTGACCAACGCCCGACCCACCCCTTTGCCTTGCGCCGCTGGGGCGACCAGGTAGGTGGCGCTGGCGATATGGGAGCCGAGATCCGGATAATTCGGTCCCATCTTGTACATGCCGATGACACCGGTTTCATTTTCCGCGACATACGCGCGGTGGGCCCCGAACCAGTGGCTGTAAAACGTTTCGGCCGGCATGGCGGTGGAAAAGGGCAGCGTATCGCCAGTGGCGACCACCGCGTCGAAAATGCCGCGCATGACAGGGAGATCGGACTCCGCCGCTGGCCGGATGTGCATTGTTATTCAGCCCAGAAAAAGCGCACCAGCCCAAAGCACAGTGCAAACAGATAGCCGTAAGAAAAACGGTCAATGCGGATCAGGTCCTGGCCACGGTTGGCGCGCCATGCCCCCAGCAAGGACATGCATGCGCCGGCCGCGATGGGCGTGACACCCAGGTTGACCAGGCGCCATGGGACACTGGCCACCATATGATGGGGAAATACCAGCAGGCTGATGCCGCCCAGGATGGCGCCAAAGAGTGCGTAGCCGGGCGCCGCCAGCCACGGACTGGATTCCTTGCGGAATGGCGCTGCGGCGGAACGCAGGCCAAGCTCGATGAACAGCTCGCCAAACAGTTGAATCAACAGTTCAAGCAGCAGCTCAACGAGGATTTCCATCGGCAGGCGGGACGCTTCCGGCGCTTAATAGCGGCCCGGGTCCTTGACCATCAGGCAGCCCTGCAACTGGGATGCCAGCTTTTCGTTGAACCACTTCACGGTGGCTTCTTTCTTGACGCCCTGGTCCGGGTCGTTGAAGTACACATTGCCCTTGCCAACGCCGGTCAGCACGATGATGTGGCCGACGCCGAACCAGTAGCCGGCGCACCACACCGGGCCGCCGGCCGTCAGGTAATTATGGAGGTCTTCTTCGGTATGTTGGTTTTTCACCGGCAGCTTGTACAGCCCGACTTTTTCAGCCAGCGTGATGAATTCGGCAGGGTAAAGGCCGACCGAGTCGGCGACTTCATATTTGGCGGCCACGGAATTCATCGGGCCGGAGCCCTTGCCGTTTTTTTGCCAGTACAGCCAAATCATGTGAGCGCTGGTGTGCCAGCAGCAACTGGATTTTTCCTGGGCTTCGAGGGGAACATCAAGCTGAATGCTCGGCATGGCGTATTCCTTTCGGGGTGGACGGGCAGCGCTGGTGGTACTGTCGTAATGTTGCCAGATAGATAGTCAACTCTAGCACACACCCGTTCCGAAAAGAACAACTTAGTCTTGCTCGTCCGACTCACTGTGGCGTGGCTGGCGCGGGATGACTTTCACCAGCAGGATGCGGGGGCCGCTCATTTTCTTGACCACGATATCGAAGCCGTTGAATTCCACGCGCTGGCCCTGTTTCGGGATGTCGCCCAGTTTCAGCATGACCATGCCGCCCACCGATTCGATGTCTTGCAAGCCCATCTCTTCGTTTTCAATGTCGAGGCCCAGCGCGCGTTCCAGCGACACGATCGGCAGGCTGGCCTTGCCGACCAGCGCGCCGTCTTCCTGCTTCAGCCAGTCGTTTTCATTGAGGCGGAATTCATCGTGGATTTCACCGACCATTGCGCCCAGCAAATTATCGAGCGTCAGGAAGCCGACCGGGCGTTTGCCCTTTTCGCCAATCAGCGCGAAATGCGGTGCGCCATCCTTCAGGCGGCGGAACAGTTCCAGCGCCGGCGTGCGGGCCGAATAGGTTTCCACCGGGCGGACGAACGGCGCCAGCGATGACAAGTCCTTGCCGGACTGCTCGGCAAAGAACAGATCTTTCAAGTGCACCATGCCCAGCACGGTCTCGCCATCTTCGTCGTAATACGGATAGCGCGAAAAACGGTTGCGCACCACGGTTTGCAGGTTTTCCTCGAGCGGTTTGTCCGCATGCAGCGCAATGACTTCATGGATCGGGCGCATCAGGTCGGACACTGACATTTGCGAGAATTCCAGCGAGTGCGCCAGGATATTGCGTTCATCCTTGTTGAACTTTTCACCCGGCTGGCTGGTGCGCAAGATCATTTTCAATTCTTCGGTCGAGTAATGCGCATCGCCATGGCCCGCGCCGGACAGGCCCGCGACACGCAGCACCATGTTGGCGCTCTGGTTCAGCAGCCAGATGGCGGGATACATGGCCCAGTAAAAACCATACAGCGGCACCGCGCTCCACAAGCCGACCGCTTCGGGCATGCGGATCGCCAGCGATTTGGGCGCCAGTTCCCCCACCACGATGTGCAGGAATGAAATGGTGACGAACGCGAAGACAAAGGAAATGCCATGCACCACTTGCGGCGACGTGACGCCAAGCACGTGGAACAGCGGCTCCAGCAGGGAAGCAAAAGCAGGTTCGCCGACCCAGCCCAGGCCCAGCGATGCGAGGGTAATACCTAATTGGCAGGCCGACAGGTAGGCGTCGAGTTCGCCGTGTACCTTGGCCAGGATGCGGCCGCGCAGGCCTTGTGTTTTTGCGATGGCACGCACGCGGGTGCGGCGCAGTGTGACGATACCGAATTCAGCTGCAACAAAGAAACCGTTCAGCGCGACCAGGAACAGGGCGAGCAGAACGAGCAATAGATTACCCATATGAATCGCATTACGCGACCGTAGTTGAAACCTCTATCTTAGCCGACCCGGCAGGCGACCGGATGCTGTTTTGGCATTTTCTCCAGCGTTGATGCATTTTGGTAAGGCCAATTATTAAAATGGATTGGCCAAAATATTTATTTGGTCAGTCCAAATGTTGTATTTTGGTCAGACCATATAGACTTTTTATTGTGAAAAACGCATGCTGTCCGTGGTGCCCGGCCGGCCCGACATCCAACATCCCAAAAAACGAGACAGGAGATATGCGAATGAAGGTTATGCATCTGAAAACGCTGTTCATGACGGCCGCACTGGCAGCTGCCGGGGCGGCGTCGGCCGGGCCGGTCGGTTATGGCGCCGCCACCACCGGCGGCGGCAGTAAAGCCGCCGTCAATGTGGCAACCCTGGCGGAAATGCAGGCGAAAATCGACGCTTACACGGACAACTCGGGCCTGGTGCTGAATTACACCGGCAAGTTCGATTACAGCAAGATCACCGACGTGTGCGCCCAGTGGCAAAAGCCGGCGCAAACGCTGGAAGTCAAAAACAAGAGCAACATCACGATTCGTGGCGCGGCCGATTCCAGCGCGAACTTCGGCATCCACATTGCGGGCAATACCCACAACGTCATCGTGCAAAACATGATGATCGGCTTGCTGCAAGGTGGCGAAGCGGCCGATTCGATTTCCATCGAAGGCATGTCGTCCGGCCAGCCCAGCAACATCTGGATCGACCACAACACGATCTTCGCGTCGCTGACCTCGTGCCCGGGCGCGGGCGACGCCTCGTTCGATGGTGGCATCGACATGAAAAAAGGCGCGCACCACATCACGGTGTCGTACAACCACGTCTACAACTACCAGAAGGTGTCTCTGAACGGCTACAGCGACAGCGATACCGCCAACGCGAATGCCCGCACCACGTATCACAACAACCGTTTTGAAAACGTCAAGTCGCGGCTGCCGCTGCAGCGCTTTGGCCAGAGCCACATATTCAACAATTACTTCAATAACGTCGCCTCGTCCGGCATCAATGTGCGCATGGGCGGCTTGTCGCTGATTGAAGCGAATTATTTTGAGAACGTGAAAAATCCGGTGACGTCACGCGACAGCAGCCAGATCGGTTATTGGGAACTGCGCAACAACTACGTCGGTCCTGGCATTACGTGGGATACGCCAAGCGGCGCCGTCAACGCCACCAGCTGGGGCACCACGCAATCGTATGGCTCGACCGGCTATGCGTACACCGCGATCCTGGCCGCCGATGTGAAAGCCAAGGCCATCGCCACGGCGGGCGCGCGCACCAACCTGGCGCAGTAAGCGCTTCAACTTTCCAGTTCAACCATGCCGGTGGCGGGCCACCGGCATTTATCACGGGAATTCCATGAAACTTCTTACGCTGACTGGCGCCATCGCCGTCTTGCTGTCCGGACAGGCCCTGGCCGCCGACATCGATGCGCAAACCCTGACCGGCGCCAGCACGCCGCTGCAAACCGCGCCGTATGGCATCCGCAACTATTCCGCACCCGTCAAGGATGCGAACGGCCATGACCCGGCCAATTACAAACCCGCGCCCGTGCTGCCGCAGTGGCAGTTTGCGCAGGCCGATCCGACTGGCGGTGTGCTGACCTTTGAGCGCCAGACCGCGCCGCAGGATGGCTGGCATACGTGGTCGCGCAAAGGCCGGGTGGTGGTGACGGGCGGTTCGGCCGCCGTGGCCAACCGGGTCTATACCGTGTACAACGGCCAGCAACTGGTGGCCGCCATTCGTGAAGCGGGCACCGAACCGAAAATCATTCGCGTGATCGGTCATATCGACCTGCGCTGGAGCAGCAACAATACGGTGTTCCGCGAATATACAAGTTACCAGGACCAGAAATTGGGCGGCTCCATCATGCTGCCATCGAATACCACGCTGGTGGGCATTAATGACGCGAGCGGGCGTCCGGCGCGGATCACCGGCACCAGTATTTTGATTGGCAATGAATTGCCGCTGGCCGCCGGTGGCGATCCGGAAGCCGACTTCAAGAACTGGATCGCGGCGGGCAAGGATGGCGAAGACTATCCGACGTGGACGCGTAACGTCATCATCCGCAACCTGCAGATCGACACGCCATGGGACGTCAATCCGGAAGACAGCGCCAATGCGTACGCCGACGGCATGGCGCTCTCGCGCGCGCAAAACGTCTGGATCGACCACGTCACCATCAGCGATGGCGATACGCCGGCCTCCCTGTCGAGCGATACCCGCCATGATGGCGCGCTCGACGTGGTGCGCGGCTCGGATTACGTGACCATTTCGGGCAGCAGGTTTTACAAGCACGGCAAAGTCACACTGGTCGGCAATGGCGACAGCGGCCGGGCCTGGAGTGACCAGGGCCGGCTGCACGTGACCTTTTCCGGCAACTGGTGGGACAGCCTGGGTTCACGCCTGCCGCTGGCCCGCTATGGCCAGGTACACCTGTTCAACAACCTGGTCACTGGCGATACCGCGACCAAGAATCCCGATGTGAAATTCGGCAGCGGTCTCGATGCGCGCTACAAGTCCATGGTGCTGGTGCAAAACCAGTACTACAACTTTACCGGCTTGAAACCGTCTGAATTCTGCGGCAAGGTCATCAAGGGATCCGGCTATGCGGGATTCCGCTCGTCCGGTCACCAGTTCATCAGCAACCGTGCCGACAGCGGCACATGGGTGGGGCCTGCCATTGCGCTGGACGGCCAGTGCGGCCTGACGGTTGCCAGCGGCGCCGATGCGTGGACACCGCCGTATGCCTACACGCTGCGCACGGCGGCAGATACGCAGGCGTGGGTGAGCGCCAACGCGGGGGCCGGCAAGCTGCCTTAAGGCTGTCCCTCCGTCACCGGCCGCCTTCCATCGGCGGCCGTGATGCCGGCCGGTAGCGGCAAAAACGGGGCAAGGTTGAGCGGGCCGCGTGGCTCACTACGAGATCGCCTGCAACGACTCCAGAATCGCTTCCACCGCCGGGTGCTTGATCTTGCGCTCGTTGGAAATCGCATAAAACTGTTCGCGCAATTCCGATGCCTGGCCCACCAGGTCGACATTGAACTGGTCGCGCATATCCTGCTCCAGCATGGCCGGTGCAAAGAACAGGCCCCAGCCGTTGCGGCCAAACGTGTTCAGCATCGCGTTGTCTTCAAACTCCCCCACGACTTCCGGCTGCACGCGATGCTGCACAAACCACGCATCGATGCGCCCCCGTAGCGCATTGTTTCGCGTCGGCAGCAGTAGCGGGGCGCCATTCAGGCTGGCGGGGAAATTGGGCCGGTAGCGCCGCGCCAGTTTCGGCACACCGTAGAGCTGCATCGGACTTTCCGTCAGCAGGTGGCTGAACACGCGCAGGCTGGGCGTGGCGCGCACCGCGCGGTCGGTCAGTACCACGTCGAGTTTATTCAAGGCCAGGTCGGCCAGCAGCGCATCGTATTCACCTTCCATGCAAATCAGTTTGACGTTTTTTTCCAGCTGGTTGGTCACCGACAGGAAATGGTAGGCCACCGGCTTCGGCAAGGAATCGGAAATGCCGACCGTCAACCGCATGCGGCCCGCATCGACGTTCAACAACGCCTGTTGTAACTGGTCTTCCAGCTGAAAAATCTGGTCCGCGTAATCGAGCGCGACCCGGCCCGCTTCGGTCGGCACCAGGCGGCGGCCCTGCTGCGTCAGCAGTGCCTTGCCCAGCGACTGGTCCAGCAGGGCCAATTGCGTGCTGACAGTCTGGATCGCCAGCCCCAGCCGCTCGGCGGCGCGCGTCACGCTGCCTTCCTTGGCCACTGCCCAGAAGAAATAGAGGTGCCTGAAATTGATGCCCGAGGTCTTCATGGTTCTGTTTTTACGAAGTAATACTTCGATTATCTTCTATTTTTCAATTGGCGGGTTTTCTTTACACTGCGTGACATTGATCAACATGAAAGGAAAAAACAATGAAACATTTTAGGGTTTCATTCATTGTCTCCTTCATCTGCCTTGCGGTCGCAGGCTGGTGGGGATACCAACACACAGGGTGGGGCGGCGCGCTGACGGCATTGGGTATCGCCGTCATCCTGGCGGTGATGGAAGTGTCGCTGTCATTCGACAACGCGGTGGTGAACGCCTCCGTGCTGAAAACGTGGGATGAGTTTTGGAAAAAGCTGTTCCTGGGCGTCGGCATCATCATCGCCGTGTTCGGTATGCGTCTGCTGTTCCCGCTGGTGATTGTCGCGGTGGCGGCCGATATCAGCCTGGCGGAAGTGTGGACCCTGGCGCTGAATGATCCGAAAGCGTACTCGACCCACCTGACCAACCACCACGCGGAAGTGGCGGCATTCGGCGGCGCGTTCCTGCTGCTGGTGTTCCTGAACTTCTTGCTGGACAAGGAAAAAGAAACCCACTGGCTGGGTAACTTCGAGAAGAAGCTGGGTTCGCTGGGCAAGATGTCGTCGGTTTCCGTGATGGTCACCATTGGCGCGCTGCTGGGCTGCCTGGGTATGGTAGAAGAAGGCCAGAAACTGATCGTGCTGATCGCCGGCCTGTGGGGCGTGCTGATCTACGTGGCGGTCGATGGACTGAGCAACTTGCTGGAAGGCGAGGAAGAAGGCGGCAATGTCGGTGACATGGTCAAGCGCGGTGGTATCGGTGGTTTCCTGTACCTGGAAGTGCTCGACGCGTCGTTCAGCTTTGACGGTGTGATCGGTGCGTTCGCCATCACCAACGATGTCGTGATCATCATGCTGGGCCTGGCGATTGGCGCGATGTTTGTCCGCTCCATGACCATCTTCCTGGTCGAGAAAGGCACGCTGGATGAGTTTGTCTACCTGGAGCACGGCGCCCATTACGCGATCGGTATCCTGGCAGTCATCATGCTGGCAAGTATCAAGTTCCATATCCCCGAGATCTTCACGGGCCTGATCGGTGTCGCCTTCATTGTCGCGTCGCTGTGGTCGTCGGTGCGGTATCGCAAGCAACAGGAATCGCTGGCCGCTGCTTAAACAGCGCCAGTAGCAGGAATCGCGGCGTGCCCATTGAACACCGGCCCGCCGCGTAAGCAAGGGGGGACAACCCCAAGGTGTTCAACCAATGAAACACACACACATAGGAGTAACACATCATGGCAATCAGTCTGCAAAAAGGCGGTAACGTCAACCTGAGCAAGGAAGCTCCCGGCCTGTCGAAACTGGTCGTGGGCCTGGGCTGGGATGTACGCAACACCGACGGCGCCGCGTTCGACATCGACAGCACGGCTTTCCTGCTGAAAGCGGATGGCAAAGTGCGCGCCGACAATGACTTCATCTTCTACAACAACCTGAAGTCCAGCGATGGTTCCGTCACGCACTCGGGCGACAACCGCACCGGCGCCGGCGAAGGCGACGATGAAACCGTCACCGTGGAATTGGCGAACGTGCCGGCCGAGATCGACCGCATCGCGGTCTGCGTGACGATCCACGAAGCCGATGCCCGCCGCCAAAACTTCGGCCAGGTACAAAAAGCGTATGTGCGTTGCGTGAACGCCGCCACCGGCCAGGAAATCGCCCGTTTTGACCTGTCCGAAGACGGTTCCGTGGAAACTTCGCTGGTGTTCGGCGAGGTCTACCGCAACGGCAGCGATTGGAAATTCCGCGCGGTTGGCCAGGGTTACAAAGGCGGCCTGGGCGCGCTGGCCGGTTCGTTCGGCGTGAGCGTGTAACGGAAGCGGAACAAGACCATGCCAGTATTTACCGTTACAGGGGATGTCGATCCCTTCCTGCATGTTTCGATGCGCCACGGCGAAAAGATTTATTGCGAATCGGACGCCATGGTGATGATGGAATCCAACCTTGAGCTCAAGGGACGCATGTCCGGTGGTCTCGGCAGCGCGTTGATGCGCACCTTTGCCAACGGTGAATCGTTCTTCCAGCAGCACATCGAAGCGGTCAAGGGCGACGGCGACTGCCTGTTGTCGCCGACCTTGCCGGGCGCGATGCAAGTGATGGACGTGGGCCAGCGTCAATACATGATCAGCGACGGCGCGTTTGTCGCGGCCAACTCCAGCGTGCAACTGAATGTGCGCACGCAGAGCCTGGGCAACGCGCTGTTCGCCCAGTCCGGCGGTTTCTTTATTACGGAAACCTCGGGCAGCGGCCAGGTGGTGGTATCGGGCTTCGGTTCGATTAACGAGCTGGTCGTGGAGCCGGGCAAGGACGTCATCATCGACAACTCGCACGTGGTGTGCTGGGACAGCAGCCTGCACTACGAGATGTCGGTGACGACCAACCGCAGCAGCGGTTTCTTCGGCAATCTGGTCAACAGTGTGACCAGCGGCGAAGGGATGGTGCTGCGCTTCTCGGGTCACGGCAAGGTCGTGGTGTGTTCGCGTAACCGCAATGGCTTCCTGGCCTGGGTGCGCGGTCCTCAAAATTCGTAACAGGAGGTAGTGATGTCAGTGAATTTGCAAAAGGGCCAGAAGATTTCTCTGGACAAGGAAGCGGGCAGTGCATTGTCCCGCGTGGTGATGGGCTTGGGCTGGGATGCCGTGAAATCCAAGGGTTTCTTCGGCTTCGGCGGCAGCAAGACGGAAGTCGACCTGGATGCCTCGTGCATCCTGTTCGACACCAACAACCGTCCGCTGGACGTGGTGTGGTTCCGCCAGCTGAAAAGCCGCGACGGCAGCATCAGCCACTCCGGTGACAACCGTACCGGCGCCGGCGATGGCGATGATGAACAGATCAGCGTGTCGCTGTCGACCGTGCCGGCCGAGGTAAGCAGCATCGTGTTTACTGTGAACAGTTTTACGGGCCAGACCTTCGCGCAAGTGGAAAACGCGTACTGCCGCCTGATCAACGCGGCCGACGGCAAGGAAGTCGCTCGTTTCAACCTGTCGGTGCAGGGCAGCCATTCGGCGCAAATCATGGCCAAGCTGTACCGCCACAACGGCGAATGGAAAATGCACGCGATCGGCGAAAACGGCACCGGCCGTACCTTCGATGAATTGCTGCCGCAAATCGCGGCGCACCTGTAATTAGTTAAGCGTTCCCGGGGCGCGTTCCCCATGGCGCGTCTCTTTCGCGGCAGCCTTTGTCAGAGGGGGCTGCCGTTTTTTTTGTGACAAATCGAGAGATTTACACGTAGTAAATACCTGCACAATATGTTTCCGGAGATTAGCGGAGGACATCATGGACGGGACGAAGCAGGCCTCAGCAACATGCATTCCGCAACCAAGTGTTGCAGTGATCGCGATCCATGGAGTGGCCGATCAGGCGGCTGGAGATACCGCGTGTGCGGTTTCTGCATTGCTGGCGACGGCGGGTGCGTCAGCTTCCTGCTATAGCGCAGGCGTCTGCGAAACGGTTGTACTGCCGGTTTACCCGTTGGCGTCCATGAAGCAGGATGCTGACACTGGCCGTGTGGTGCATTCTGTGAAGAAAGCGCTCAATCAAGCGAAGGAGTCTGACTTTCTCCGGCCGCAATGGCATATTCCTGATGCGCCAGGCCGAGCGGAAGTCACGCCATCACCTCAAGAAAAGCTGGACCTTGGCGCTTCCTTCAGCGATTACCTGTTGTATAAGGCGTGCCGCAATGGTGCGCAAGAAGAGACTTACGAGACGCGTTGTATCCGAATGGAGCGCAGAGCTTGTGACGATGTACCCGAACTTCGGGTAGATCTGTATGAAATGTATTGGGCCGACCTGTCACGGCTTTCAGGAAAAATCCCTCAAATCATCACCGAGGCCTTTACCCTGCTGTTCCGTTTCTCGCAACTGGGCCGGGAAACGATTGCCCGCGCAGCGCATGTCCGAAGCGGTGACGCATCGTGGAGCACATTGCTGCGCCGGCAGCGCTTGGTGGACTGGGCTATGTCGTTCGCATTGGCCAATATCTGTTTGCAAGTGCTGCTGACGGTGTTGACCATAGGTGTGCTGGGATTTCTATCAGCGCATGACCGGTCAATCAGTATCGGGCTGTCCGTCGCCTTTGCGGTTGTGGGCATTTTATGGTGCTGGTACCGGTACTCATTGTCATGGCCCGTGCTATTGCCGGTTGCCGCTGTGATCGCGGTGGCGGGGTATGGCGCATATTTGTTGCCGCCCCATGTGCTCATCGGTGTTTCCTGGGTGGGATTGCTATTGCTGCTTTGTGACTGGGGATTTCGGGTCGCGGAAGAACGCTATCCGCTGGCGCGCACGGTGGGCTGGCTGTTTTTGGCGTTCACGTGCCTGACGCTCTTGTGGCACGTCTACGCGATGATGCAGCGTGAGCTTGAAGTTATCGGGTTCCAGTATTGGCTGCATGCGAGCTTGCGCACATTGGAATACCTGTTGTGCATGAGCATAGCCTGGTGGGTGACTGTTCCACCGCTCATCATGCTTCCCTGGTTCATTACCGGCATGCGGATGAAAAAGCGCGACATGGCTACGTTCCGTATCATTGCGACGGGCTGGCTGGGCGTCCTGGTTTCGCTGTCTTCCTATGTCCTCATTTGGATGGGATTGTGGGGGGTATTGAATATTGCTGCGGTGGCGGGAGCCGGAGAATTGCCGTATGTTGCCGCTATTCTCAAGGAACCCGGTGTAGTGCGTGCCGATGAATTTCTGAAAATCCATTATAAGCAGGGAACCGAGTTATTTGTTGCTGTGCTGATATTGCCAGCTGCGCTGCTGCTGTACATGTTGCTCACAGTGTTGCCGAGTGTATTCGCCGAATTGCGCAAACCACTGGGTACATCCGGCGCACTTGGGAGGTGGCTCAGCGCCGGCTATTGTGGGTTAAATGGTGTCATTATGGGATTGACGCTGGTTGGCATCATGGTGGCCATCCTCGCTGGCTCAGAAATGTGGCTGCATCGTTGGCTCGATATTGACCTCATTGGCTACCTTGGCCTTGGTGGGGCCAGGGACTTCGTCGAAAATCTTTCTGCGCTGACGTTGACCAAGATCTTTGCCGGTACGGTTGGTGCTGCAGCTGCATTTTCATTGCTGGGCAGCTGGCTGAAGCGGTTTGTACCCGGGCTGCGCGTGCCCCTGGATGTGGCGCTGGATGTTGATAACCACTTCAGGGAATTCCCGCGGCGTTCAATTCCGCGTGCCCGTATTTTCTCCCGCTACGTGGCGTTGCTCGAACATCTTGTCGCGCAAGGCTATGACCGTATCGTGATCGTGGCCCACAGCCAGGGGACGGTCATTACTGCGGAGCTGCTGCGCTATCTGAAGCAGCGGACACAATGCCAACAGCAGGCCGAGAAAATTGATCGCGTGACGCTGTTGTGGCAAGCGATAGAGGGCAAAGTGGAACTGGTGACGGCTGGTTGTCCGCTGCGGCAACTGTATGCGGCAAGGTTTCCTGATTTGTATGAGTGGGTCAGTCGCTGCGGGAACCAACGTATTCCCCGTGCTAACGATGTGGGCGTCAACCACTGGATCAATGCTTACACGACAGGGGATTATGTCGGACGCTGGCTATGGTTTAGGGCATCAGGTAATGCCGTGTATAGGGACACACTCAAAGCCAGCGGCGTGTCATTGCCGCCGGATAGCGAATATGAATTCAGCCTGGGCAAGGGTGCGCACACGCACTATTTTGATTTGGACAGCAAAGTGATGGGGCGCCTGATCGATGTGCTGATCGGGCGGACCATCAACGATACAATCAAGGCATGCATTGCAAGGCCCAGTCCGCCGCCATGCCCTTAGGACTATTGAGTCGCTAATTTTTTCTTAACGTTGCAGGAACTCCGTCAACACCCGGCCCTCGGCCCCCGCCGGCGGCCGCACGCCCAGCAAATACGATAACGTCGGTGCAATATCCTGCACCTCCGTATAAGCGCCGCTCGGTCCCGGCTTGATCCAGCGCTTGCCCATCATGAACAGCGGCACGTTGGTGTCATAGGCGTACGGGGCGCCGTGGGTGGTGCCGTGCTTGCCGTAGCCGATGATCCAGTACGGTTTCATCACCAGCAGCACGTCGCCGGAATTGTCGCGGTGCCAGGCGCGCTGCATCAGGGTGCCGAGGCGGGTGCGGGGCACGGCGCCGTTCTCCAGTTGCGTGCGCGTCAGCGCATCGGCGATGCCGGGCTGTTTGGCCAGCCAGCGCACGGCGGCTTGTTCCACCTCTTCCCGTTTCAGGCCGGCCTGCGCGATTTGCTCATAGTCGAGGTGGATGCTCGGCAGCAGGTAAGCGGTGACGGGCTTGGTGAGTTTAAAGGTGGCGGCCAGGTGGGCGTCGAGGTCGGCCACCAGTTTCTTGCCGTCGACGCGGCCTGAATCGAATTTGCGCGACTGGTAAAACTCCGGCGTGTTCGGGAACCCGTGGTCGGCGGTCAGCACCACGATGGTGTTGTCCAGGCCAACCGATTTATCCAGGTCGCTGAAGAATGCCGCCAGCAGGCGGTCCAGCTGCTGCAAGTGGTCGTGCGAGGCGCGGCTTTCCGGGCCATACGCATGGTTGATGTAATCGTGGCTGGACAGGCTGATGCCCAGCACGTCCGGCACGCCGGCGGGGTTCTTGCCCAGGTTTTCACCGGCAATCGCGGCGCGCGCGAAGTCCAGGGTCAGCTTGTCGAGGAAGGGCGACGAGCGCAGGCGGTTGTAGTATTTGGCGTCAAGCTGGCCGGTCTCGCTGGCCATGGCAAACGGGAAGCGGTTGCGTTCCTCGCCGGTGGCGCGCGGCGCGATCAGGTCATCGTCCGCATCGTGCGCATAGGCGGCTGCGGGCAGCAGCGGCGTCCAGTTCTTGCCGTAGTACTGGTCGGCCGGTTTCGCGTCGTTGAACCGCGTGACCCATTGCGGATGCGACGCCATGTAATACGTCGAGGTCATGAACTGGCCGGTATCGTCGGCGTACATGTAGGCGGTGCCGGTTTTACCCGCCAACAGGATCGCGCCGCGGTCCTTGCCGGAGACCGTCACGACTTTCGACTGGTTGCCATTGCTGTAGCGCAGCTCATCGCCCATGGTGTTGACGCGCAGGTTGCGCGGCGAGGTGCCGTCCGACGGCTGCGTCTTGACGCCCAGGTACGTGTGCTCGCGGTCTTCGGTGCAGTACATGCCTTGCTTGTTGGCCGGATTGATCCAGTTGTTGCCGACGATGCCGTGCATGTACGGATAGGCGCCGGTCAGCACGGCCGCGTGGCCGACCGCCGTGACGGTCACGCCATGGGCCTGGTGCGCGTTCTGGAAATAGGCGCCTTGATCCATCAGGCGGCGGAAACCGCCGGCGCCGAACTGGCTGCGGTAGCGCAGCACTTGTTCATTGGGCAGGCCGTCGACCACCATGACCACCACCAGCTTGGGCGGGATGGCGGGGTCCGGGGCGGCGGCGTGGGCCGCCAGGGACAGGGCGAGGGGGGCAAGCAGGGTGAAACACCGGGTCAGTGTAGGCATTCGTAGGCTGGACAGGTTGGTCAACGGGAGGCCGCCATGATCGGGCGGCAATGTTGAATGGTAATGACATGCGCGTCCGCAAACAAGCATTACCGCGCCCATGCGGTGCCGTTAGTGGGTGCGCCGCGCTATTTGTCCGGGCCGGGCCGGTAGCGCTGGAAGGCTTCCCGGATGGTTTGCTTGAGGATCTCTTCATCCCATGGCGTGGTCAGGAAGCGGTAGATCTCGCCGCGGTTGACGGCGTCCAGCACCGGCGCCAGCGCGGCCTGGCTGCTCAGTGCGATCCGCATGGTGTCCGGATACATGCGGGCCGCATTGGCCAGCACCGACTTGTGGTTGGCGCTCTGCGCCAGCTGGTTGCAGACAATGACCTGGACCGGATGCAGCGCCAGCAAGTCCATGGCCTCGGGCGCGGACGCGGCGCTCAGGATGCGGTAGCCTTCTCCGTGCAGGGTGCGTTCGATGCCGGCGCGGAACGCCGCATCGTCATCGATGAGTAGCAGCGTGTGTTCCGGCCGGGTCAGGTCACTGGCCAGCGCCAGTTGTTTGCCGTCCCGGACCATCGCCGCGAATTCATTGGCTTGTACCGGGCGGCTGAAGAAATAACCCTGCAGGTAGTCGCACCGGAGCGAGCGCAGGAATTGCATTTGTGCTTCGGTTTCCACCCCTTCCGCGATCACGTCCATGCGCAGGCTGTGCGCCATCGCGATGATGGCGGTGGCGATCGCCGCGTCATCGGGGTTGCTGCAGATGTCCGTGACAAAGGCGCGGTCGATCTTCACATAATGGAAGGGGAAGCGCTTCAGGTACGCCAGCGAGGAATAGCCGGTGCCGAAATCATCGAGTGAAATGTTCAATCCCAGGTCGCCGAAATGGCGCATGGTTTGCTGCGCCGCCGCCGGGTCATGCATGACCAGCGATTCGGTCAGCTCGACTTCCAGCCAGCGCGCATCCAGGCCATGCTGTTCCAGCGCGCCGGCCAGGATTTGCAGCACATTGGTTTCCCTGAATTGCAGCGCCGATAAATTCACCGCCACCGGCACGATGCGCTGGCCCGCGCGCTGCCATTGCGCCTGCTGCGCGCAGACGGCCTGGATCACCCAGTTGCCGATCGGCACGATCAGCCCGGTTTCTTCCGCCAGGGGGATAAAGCGGTCCGGCGAGACCGTGCCCATGACGGGATGCTGCCAGCGGATCAGCGCTTCCGCGCCCGCGATCTGCCCGGTGCGCAAGTCCACCTTGGGCTGGTAATACATGGTGAATTGGCCGGTATCGACGGCTTCCTTCAGCAAGCGCTCCAGTTCCGCCTTTTCCGCCAGCCGCGTATTCAATTCCTGCGAGTAGTACTGGAAGCGCGCCAGCATCGCCTTGGTTTGCCGCAGCGCCGCCTCGGCGTTCTTGAACAGGGATTCGGAATCGCTGGCGTCGGCCGGATACACCGACACGCCCAGGCGCGCCGACAATTGCACCGTGGCGCCATGCACCGTCATCGGTTCATTGACCAGCTTGAGCAGGGTGGCGCACAGCGCATTGACGTTTTCATCGATGCCGCGCTCACCGGCCACGGCAAAATTATCGGCGCCGACCCGCGCCACCGTGCATTGGCGGCCCAGATCTTCGCCCAGGCGGCTGGCGATGATGCGCAAGACTTCATCGCCGCCATGCCGGCCCACGGTGTCATTGACCTGTTTGAAGCGTTCCAGGTTCAGCACGATGACAAAAGCGCCGCCGCCACTGTGGAACGCGTTTTGTTCGATCTGTTCCAGCCGGTCGAGGAACAGTTCCATGTTCGGCAATCCCGTCAGCGCATCGTAATACGACAGGTAATTGGCGCGCTGCTCATTGGTGATGGCTTCCAGCGCGAATGCAATGTCGCCCGCCAGTTCGCCCAGCAATTTCATTTCATCGGCATCGAAGCAGCCAGTCGCCTGCGCATACAGCAGCACCACGCCGATCACCCCGCGCGGGGAGTGCAGCGGCAGGCCGACCATGGATTCAAAGCCCCGCGCGTGGGCATCCGCGCAGCACAGGCCAAACGAGTCCGCGCTGTGGACATCGTTGCACAACACGGTTTCGCCGTGCTGCAGGATGTGGCGCACCACGTCCGCCGCAGCCTCGTGCAATTCAGTGTGTCCGGCGGCCGCGCCTTCGGTGGCCGATACGGTGATCTTGCCGCCGGCGTCCGCCAGGCCGATCCAGGCCAGCCCGAAGCCGCCATGCGCGACGGCGATGCGGCACGCTTCCTGCAGCAGCGGCTGCGGCTGGCGGATCCGCACGATGGCGCTGTTGGTGCCGGACAGCACGGCGTGGATGCGGCTCAGGCGCGCGGTCTTGGCCTGTTCCAGTTCCAGCGCGGCCGCGCGCACCAGCGACAAGTGGGTGCGCACCCGTGCATGCACGATCGCCGGTGATACCGGCTTGGTCAGGTAATCGACCGCGCCGCACGCGAAACCCGCCGCCTCATCGCCCACTTCACCCATCGACGACACGAAGATCACCGGCGTGTTTTCCGTTTGCGGATCATTTTTCAGCGCGCGGCACACGGCATAGCCGTCCATGCCCGGCATTTGCACATCGAGTAGCACCAGGATCGGCCGGTGTTTGCGCGCGGCGGCCAGGCCTTCGTCGCCATTGCGGGCAAAGGCCAGCGTATAAGTGTCCCCCAGGATTTGCTTGAGTACCGCAAGGTTGCTGGGTTCATCGTCAACGATCAGGATTGGTCCCGGTAACATCTCTTAGCCCTCCATGTCCTACTGTGCAACTTCCAGTCCCAGCTCCGCCATCAGGCCGTGGGCAATCGCTTCCGCGCCACGGAAGTCAAAATCATCGATCCGGCTTTGCAGCTGCGCCGCCACGCTGGCGGCGATCCGGGGCGCCAGTTGGTGCAGTACTTCACTGGCGTGGTCCGGTGAATCCGTGTCGAGCGCCTGCAGCAATGCGCGCAGCAGGGCCGCCGTATCGCCGCTGCCGGCCGCTTGCGGCGGTGGCGCCGCGTCCGTGCCGGCATACGCGATGATCGAAGCGCAGGCGATGGCCAGCGCATCCTGCAGCGCGCGCAGCGGCATGGTCAGGTCGGCGCCGTCATGCTCGGCCATCTCCAGCTCCCCGGCCGCCCGCGCCACGTCCAGCAGCGACAGGCTGGCGGCGCCGCCTTTGAGCTTGTGGGTCAGCGCTTGCGCGGCCGTGTTGTCGCCCTGCGCATACCAGGTTTCCAGCTGCGCGCCGCTGCGGCCATAGTCGGCGGCGAATTTGCGCAGGAATTTGCGGTAGGCGGTTTCGTCGCGCCAGGTTGCCAATCCCTGCTGCAGCGCGATGCCGGGCCAGATATCCGCATCGGCCGGCGCCGGCGTGGCGGCCGGCGCCGTGGCTGCCGCCTGCCCTTTGACCAGGCGCAGGATGGTGGCGATCAGTTCATCGACATTGAAGGGCTTGGCGACAAAGGCATCCATGCCGGCCGCCCGCGCCGCATCCTGCTGGTTCTTGAAGGCCCCGGCCGTCAGCGCAATCACGGGCAGGGTGCGGCAGGCCTGCGTGGCGCGCAGGCGCCGGGTCGCTTCATAGCCATCCATGCCCGGCATTTGCACATCCATCAGCACGATGTCGACCGCGTCCCGGTTGGCGCACAGCCAGCCCAGCGCGGCGGCGCCGTCATTGGCCAGTTCCACCCGCGCCCCTTCACCCTGCAGGATGCGCAGCGCCACTTCGCGGTTGATGTCGCTGTCGTCCACCACCAGCACGCGCAGACCGGGCAGGCGCTGGTTGTCCGCCGGTTGCACCGTGGCGGGAATCGCGCCGCCCCGGCGCTGCATCGCGTTGGCCACGCCGTTGTACAGCGCCGAACTGGTGACCGGCTTGCTCAGCACGCCGTCCACGCTCTTGATGTCGGGATGTCTGAGCAACTCTTCCTGGGAAAATGCCGTCACCATCAGCACAATCGGCGTGGCGGTGTCGTGCAGCGTGTTGCGCATGCGCGTGGCCAGTTCCAGTCCATCCATGCCCGGCATTTTCCAGTCCACCAGCATGACGTCGTAATGGCCGTGCCGGGCCTGGCGCGACATGATCTTTTGCAGCGCGGCTTCGCCGCTGTCGACCATGGTGGCGCTCCAGCCCACGGAGCGTGCGGTCTGCACCAGGTTTTCCCGTGCGATATCGCTGTCATCGGCCACCAGGATATCGAGCTGCGCCAGTTCAGGCGGGGCAAAGTCCACATCCTGCTCCCACGGGAATGGCACGGTGAACCAGAATTCGCTGCCCTTGCCGGGACTGCTGATGACACCGATGTCGCCGCCCATTTTTTCCACCAGGCGGCGGCAAATGGTCAGCCCCAGGCCGGTGCCGCCAAAGCGCCGCGTGGTCGAGGCATCGGCTTGCGAAAACGCGGAAAAGATATGCGCCTGCTTGTCGAGCGGGATGCCGATGCCGGTATCGCTGACGGCAAAGCGCACGGTGGCGATCCGCTCGGTTTGCGACAGCAGGGTCATGCCGACCTTGACGCCGCCCTTTTCGGTAAATTTGATGGCGTTGCCGGTCAGGTTGATCAGGATTTGTTCCAGCCGCAGCGCATCGCCCAGCACGTGGCCGCCGATATAGGGCGCCGGCGCGATGGCCAGTTCGATTTCCTTGCTGCCGGCGTTGGCCGCCATGATAGCGGCCAGGTTGTCGCAAATGTCGCTCAGGCGGAACGGCGTATGTTCGATTTCCAGACGGCCGGCTTCGATCTTGGAGAAATCCAGGATGTCATTGATGATGGCTTGCAGCGAGCGGCCCGCGTTGCGGATCTTGTGCACCATTTCAGCCGATTCGTTGTCGAGCTGGCGCCGGTCCAGCAAATACGCCAGGCCCAGGATGCCGTTCATCGGTGTGCGGATTTCATGGCTCATGTTGGCCAGGAAATCCGCCTTGGCGCGGTTGGCGCTTTCCGCCTCGTGCGTGCGCACCTGCAGGTTTTCATTGGCCACCTCCAGTTCGGCGGTGCGGTCATGCACGCGCTGCTCCAGGTCTTCGTTCAGGGTGCGCACCGCCAGCTCGGCGGCATTGCGCTCAGCCATTTCATGCTCCAGCGTTTGCAGCATGCCATTGAAGGCGTCGGCCAGCTGGCCCACCTCGTCTTCCGTGGTCTTGGGCGCGCGCAATTTGAAATCGTGCCGTTCCATCACCTGGTGCGCGACGTCGGCCACGGCCAGCACGGGACCGGAAATCCAGCGCTGCAGGCGGGTGGAGATCACCAGGCCGAACGCCAGGCTGGCCAGCAGAACCGCGCCCAGGATGACCAGGTAATCGCGCAGCCAGCCCGCCAAGTCATGCTGCTCCCGCACAAACACCACGCCCAGCGCTTCCTGGTCGGTGCCGATGGATTTGAAAATCGTCAGTTCCGCGCCGTTGAAATGCACGCCTTCGTCGCCGGGCCGCGCCGGCAGCTGTTTGGCCTGGGCCGGATCGCGCGCGTAGCTGGCAAACAGCGTGCCTTTGCTGGTGTAGATGGCGGCCGCCGTGACGTTTTGCGCGGCCCGCAAATTGGCCAGGTTTTCACTGGCGACCTTGGCGTCGGAAAATTCCAGCGCCGTGAGGCTGCCCTGGCCCAGCAGGTTGGCCAGCGCATTGAGTTCCGCCGCGGTCTTGGCGCGGGCTTCGTGGAAGTCGTGGTAGAGCAGGGCGGCCCCCGCCATCAGCAAGGTGCTGAGGTTGGCCGCCAACACCAGCAGCAACAGCTTCTTGCTGATGGAGCGCATGTGCAGTAAGCGTTTCATAATTACCGTCCTTCGATGCGGTACGCCACGTCCAGCAGGCGCGAACTGATTTTTAGCTGGCGCGCTTCGGCATGGGGCAGCGACACTTCAAAACGGATGCGGTCATCGACCTGCACCAGGTTGATGATGCTGCCGGCCGACAGCGAACCTGCCGATTCCGTCATGGTCAGCACCGGTTTTGTGGCGATGCTGTCAAACAGGTTACGCGCATTGCGGGCTGAACGGTGCCCGATATACAGCAGGTGCAGCCCTGTCAGGGAGGTGCCTGCCGCCAACTGGCGTACCTGTACCGGGCGGTTTTTCAGTGGATGGGCGGCGCCCAGCTTTTTCAATTCTTCCGCCACGTTGTCGGCATCGATGATGCCAATGATGAAGGGGGCGCCGGCCGCACCGGGCTCGGCGGATGGCCAGTCGATATAGGCGGCCAGCTTGTAAATGTAGCTGGCCTTGATCTTGGCTTCCGCGTCGGCCTGCGCCATGTCGCCTGCGCGCGCGGTGGCCATCCACAGCATCGCGGCCAGCAGCCAGAGGGTGCGCCGCACGGTGTTCATGGCAACCGCACCGTCAGGGTCAGCGCCACGCTGCGATCGATGCGCACGGGAACGGCGCTGGCGCTGGAACGGAATTCCACATGGCCCTTGTGGAACAGGTCGGTCCCGCTCAGGTGCAACTCCAGCGTGGGCGACAAACGCCAGCCGGCGCGGGCGTCGAACGCCGTATAGGCGGGGACCGGGGGCGTGGCCAGGGCGCCGACATGGCGGATGGCGGCGTCCAGTTCCCAGCCGGCGCCCGGGTTCCAGCGGGAACCGGCGCTGAACTGGCGGCGCGGATCGTTGCCCGGCGGCGCGCCGGCCACCGGCCCTTGCCAATGCTGGCGTTGCAGCAGCGCGCCCGCATCGAGGCTCCAGCCGGACGCGGGCTGCCACGTGCCCCACGCTTCCAGCCCGGTGGTGCGGGCGGCAATCTGGTTGTCGAGCACGATGCCGCCCGGCGTCGCGCGCACGCTGCGCAGGCGGTGGTCGCGGCTGTGGAACAGGGTGGCGGACCAGGTCAGCGACGGCTGCGTCATGGCGCGCCAGCCCAGCTCCACCTTATTAGCCAGTTCCGACTGGAAACCAGGACCACCGGCGATGTTATATGGCGGCTTGGCCGGCGAATATAAATCCGTATCGAGGCGCGACGGCGCCCGCACCACGCGCGCCAAGCCCGCCCACAGCGTGTGGCGTTCGCCGGGGTTCCACGCGAGTTTCACGCTCGGCAGCCATTCCACGCCAGTCTGGTCATTCGATTCGGCCCGCAAGCCGCCGGTCACGCGCCAGCCCGGCGCCAGTTCGCGCTGCTGCTGGGCAAACAAGTTGGCCCAGTGCATGATGCGCCGGCCTGGCAGGAAGGCCAGCAACGCGCTGTTGCGCACATTGTCGCGCGCCAGCCGGTAGCCGCCGCCGACCACGGTTTCCACCCCGCCATGGCTGACGGCGTAGCGCACTTCGGCATCGGCCGTGGTCAGCGCTTCACCGTAGGTGTTGGGCACGTCGCGGCCGGTATGGTCGAGGTAAGCCTGCATGCTGAGGCGGGCGTCCTGGTCCAGCGGGCGCTCCCAGCGCAGCAGCAGGTTGGCGCCGGAAAACGTGGTGCGGGCCGGCGCGCCCAGGTTTGCCAATCCCCGGTACAGGTCGCCCATCAGGCTGATGTCGCCCCGTGCACTGCGCCAGTCGGTGCGGAAGCCCGCCTGCTGGCGGCGCCAGGCGTCCGGCAGCGCGGCGCCGTTGATGCGCTCGGTATGGCGCCAGCGGTCGCCGCCGGCATAGATGCGATAGTGGCCATCGCCGGCGCTCCCGGCTTGGCGCATGGCGATACCGCTGATGTCGCCGCCGGCCGTCGCTTGCAGCAGGGCGCCGCTGGTGGCGGCCGTATCCTTGGTGATGATATTGATGACGCCATTGACGGCATTGGTGCCCCAGATGGTGCCGCCGGGGCCGCTGATGATTTCGATGCGGTCGATATCGGGCAGCATCGTGGTTTGCGCATCCCAGAACACGCCGGAATACAGCGGCGTATACACGGTGCGGCCATCGATCATGACCAGCAATTTATTGGCCGTGCTGGAATTAAAGCCGCGCGCGGTAATCGCATATTGCTGGGCGCTGATGCGCGCCACCAGCAGGTTTGGCGCCAGCCGCAGGATTTCCGGCAAGCTGTGCGCACCGGCGCGGCGGATCGCGTCCGCCGTGATGACGTAGACCGACGCGGCGGCATCGGCCAGCCGCTCTTCTTTTTTTGACACGGACGTCACGCGGAAGCCATCCAGTTCTTCCAGCGACATTTGAAAATATTCATTGGGTTGTTGCGCCGCTTGTGCATGTCCCTGATGCGGCGCCAGCAGGCACAGCATCAGGATGAGCGGTGTGGCAACCTGGCTCCCGAGCGCTCGCATCCCACCCCCTTGTCTTCGGCATGGCTGCCGGCGGCCATTTTCTGGGGCCGCTGTTTCTAATTAGACATCGAAACATACAGGCCGGGGAACGCTTTCAAGAGTGCGGTGCGGTGATAATTTGTGATGATTTTTTAAGCAATTTGTGCAGTTCGGCTCGCTGTGAGGGAAGTCCGTAGGCAAAGCTTGCAGTACGCTATCAAAAATGATTGTCTCTCCGGTGCGTTTTGGCAACGGGAATATCCGTATTGTGTTGGACAGGGGCCATCGATTTTGGTTGTCATACAACTGTTATAATCACAGTAGTCCATCTCCCAGGCTTTGCCATGAACGATATCGCCACCGCCTTCCAGCCTCCGAAGAAACGCCACCGCAACCTTGCGCAAGGGCTGGTGGAAGCCATCACGGCCAGCATCCGTGGCGGCGAGCTGAAACCGGGCGACAAGTTGCCGACCGAATCGGTGATCATGGATTTGCATGGCGTGTCCCGCACCGTGGTGCGGGAAGCGATTTCGCATTTGCAGGCGGCCGGGCTGGTGCAAACCAAGCATGGCATCGGCACCTTTGTGCTGGAGCCGCCGTCGCAGCCGCTGCGCATTTCCGCCGATACCGTGCGCACCATCGGCGACGTGCTGGCGATCCTGGAGTTACGGATCAGCCTGGAAACCGAAGCCGCCTGGCTGGCCGCGTCGCGCCGCAGCGAGGCGCAACTGGCGGCGATGGGGGAGGCCCTGGCGCGGATCCGCGCCGGCGGTTCGGTGGAAGCGGACGTGCAATTCCACCTGCTGATCGCGCAAGCGACCGGCAACCGGTATTTCGTCGATATCCTGACCGACCTCGGCACCCACATCATTCCCCGCGCCCGCGTCAATACCGCGCACCTGGCGCATGACGATCCGGCCCACTACCTCGAGCGGGTGAACCGCGAACACGAGGATATCTATAACGCGATCAGCCGCCAAGACCCGGAAGCGGCCCGCGCCGCCATGCGCACGCACCTGTCGAACAGCCGTGAACGGCTGCGCAAGGCCCAGGAAAGCGCCGGCGCGGCTTAACGCCGCACCGCCTCCGCCCGAAAAATAATTCACGTTCGCCGCTTGCCTCGTCATCGTTATGGTTGTACGATGTCATACAACAAGCGAGCATGGTGCCGCTGACTACCGAAAACCTGGAGAGATGTCATGCAACCCAATGAATTAAAAACCATCCTGTCGTCCGGCCTGCCATCGTTCCCGGTGACGGACTTCGATGCTCAAGGCAATTTCAACAAGAAAACCTATGCCGAGCGCCTGGAATGGCTGGCGCCGTACGGCGCCAGCGCGCTGTTCGCGGCCGGCGGCACCGGTGAATTCTTCTCGCTGACGCCAAACGAATACACCGACGTGATCAAGACCGCGGTGGATACCTGCCGTGGCAAAGTACCGATCCTGGCCGGCGCCGGTGGTCCGACCCGCACCGCGATCGCGTACGCACAGGAAGCCGAACGCCTGGGCGCGGCCGGCATCTTGCTGATGCCGCATTACCTGACCGAGGCATCGATGGACGGCCTGGTGGAACACGTGGAGCAGGTGTGCAAATCCGTCAATTTCGGCGTGGTGGTGTACAACCGTAACGTCTGCAAGCTGGATGCGAACGCGCTGGAAAAGCTGGCGGCCCGTTGCCCGAACCTGATCGGCTTCAAGGATGGCATCGGCGATATCGAACGCATGATGCAAATCTGGCGCCGCATGGGCGACCGTTTCAGCTACCTGGGCGGCCTGCCAACTGCGGAAGTTTACGCGGCGGCCTACAAAGCCATGGGCGTTCCGGTGTATTCTTCCGCCGTGTTCAATTTCATGCCGAAACTGGCCATGGACTTTTACCATGCTGTCGCCACCGACAACCATGCCGAGCAAAACCGCATGCTGGACGAGTTCTACCTGCCGTATCTGGAGATCCGTAACCGCAAAGCCGGCTATGCCGTCAGCATCGTCAAGGCCGGCGCCCGCCTGGTGGGCCATGACGCAGGTCCGGTCCGTGCACCACTGACGGACCTGACTGAGGCAGAATGCGACATGCTGGACAAACTGATACGCGCCCAAGGCGCTCAATAATTCAGGGCCAAAAGCCCGCAACAACCTAGGAGCACACATGCAGATTTCTGGTGAAATGATCATCGGCCGAACCATCGTTCGCGGCCAGCAAGGCACTGTCAAAGCCATCGACCCGTCCCGCAATGAACAGATCGAACCCGCGTTCGGCCTGGGCGGCGAAGAGGAGTTGCAGCGGGCTTGCCAGCTGGCGGAACAGGCTTTTGACCGTTACCGTGAAACTTCGCTGGAACTGCGTGCGCGCTTCCTGGAAACCATCGCCGACCGCATCATGGACCTCGGTCCTGCCCTGATCGAACGGGCGATGCAGGAATCCGGCTTGCCGCAGGCCCGCCTGGAAGGCGAACGTGGACGCACCTGCAACCAGTTGCGTCACTTCGCCAAGGTGGTGCGCGACGGCCGCTTCCTGACCGCGGCCCTGGATTCGCGCCTGCCTGACCGTGCGCCGCCACGCCCCGACCTGCGCCTGCGCAAGATTGCCGTGGGCCCGGTCGCCGTGTTCGGCGCGAGTAACTTCCCGTTGGCGTTTTCCGTGGCCGGCGGCGACACCGCGTCGGCGCTGGCGGCCGGCTGCCCGGTCGTGGTCAAAGCCCACTCGGCGCACCTGGGCACGTCCGAGCTGGTCGGCAAGGCGGTGCAGCAAGCCGCCATCGAATGCGACATGCCGGAAGGCGTGTTCTCGATGCTGATCGGTTCCGGCGTCACCATGGGCCAGAACCTGGTGGCGCACCGCGCCATCAAGGCGGTCGGCTTCACCGGTTCGCGCCACGGCGGCCTGGCGCTGGTGCGCACCGCCAATGCCCGTCATGAACCAATTCCGGTCTACGCTGAAATGGCGTCGATCAACCCGGTGTTCCTGTTGCCGGGCGCGCTGGAAAACGCACCGAAAATCGCCCAGGCGTTCGCCGATTCGCTGACCCTGGGCGCGGGCCAGTTCTGCACCAATCCGGGCATGCTGGTGGGCGTGGACAGCCCGGCGCTGCAGCAATTCGTCGACGCCGCCATCGGTTTCCTCGGCGGTAAGCCGCAGCAAACCATGCTGACCCCGGGCATCCACTCGGCCTACACGTCCGGTGTCGACAAGCTGTCGTCCATCCCCGGCGTCAAACTGCTGGCCCAAGGCCTGGGCGGCGACCTGCCATGCGGCGCGGTCGCATCGCTGTATGAAGTCGATGCCGATGCCTTCCTGGCGAACCCGGAAATGGAAAGCGAAATCTTCGGCCCATGCTCGCTGCTGGTCCGTTGCCGCGACCAGGAACAAGTGCTGCGCGTGGCCGAACACCTGGAAGGCCAGCTGACCGCCACGGTGCACGCCACCGGCGCCGATATCGGCTTCGCCGGCAAACTGTTGCCGACCCTGGAGCGCAAGGCCGGCCGGATCCTGTTCAACGGCTTCCCGACCGGTGTCGAAGTGGCGCAATCGATGGTGCACGGCGGTCCGTTCCCGTCGACTTCCGATCCGCGTTCGACGTCCGTGGGCGGCTCCGCGATCGACCGCTTCCTGCGCCCGGTGTGCTACCAGGAAGTGCCGGCGGAGCTGCTGCCGGCGGCGCTGCTGGATGCGAATCCACTGGCGATCCCACGGGTGGAAGACGGCGACCTGGTATGGAACGCGTAACAGACGTTACGTGCAAAACGGGTGAAAGCCCGGTCTGGGACGCCGTCGCCGGCGCCTGGTACTGGGTCGACATCCCGCAACGCACGGTCTGGCGCATGGATGGCGCCAGCGGTGCGCTGCGCAGCTGGACCACGTCGGAAATGGTGGCGTGCATCGCGCCCCGCGCCGGCGGCGGCGCAGTGCCGTCATTGGTGGCGGGCATGGAGTCCGGGTTATATACGCTGGTGCTGGGGGAATCGCCGTCCGCGGCGGAAACCCTGCTGTGCCATGCGGACGGCCTGGGGCCCGGCCTGCGCTTCAATGACGGCCGCTGCGACCGCCAGGGCCGGTTCTGGGCCGGCACCATGTTCATGGACATGGCGGCGGCCAATCCGGCCGGCCTGCTGTATGCGCATGACGGCCGGGCGCTGTCCGCGCCTGTCGTGGATGGCTTGCTGACGCAAAACGGCCTGGGTTTTTCCCCCGACAGCCGCACCATGTATCTGTCGGATTCGCATCCGCAGCGCCGTTTAATTTGGGCGTTTGATTTCGATGCGGATTCCGGTACGCCATCGAATCGCCGCGTGTTTGCTGATTTGCACCAGCATGTGGGCCGGCCCGATGGCGCCGCCGTCGATGCCGACGGCTGTTACTGGACCTGCGCCAATGACGCCGGTTGCCTGCTGCGCTTCACGCCGGAGGGCAAGCTGGACCGGCGCATCGATGTGCCGATGCTCAAACCGTCGATGTGCGCGTTTGGCGGGCCGGACCTCGACACCTTGCTGGTGACGTCGATTGTCTCCGGCAAGCCGGAGGATGAACGGTGGGGCGGGGCGGTGATCACCTTGCGTCCTGGCGTGAAAGGCGTTGCCGACGTGCCGTTCCGGGGCTGAAACGCACGCCTGTGTGTTGGCCGTATTCCGTAGGGCGGTTTTGCCAAAGTCAAAGCCGCCATGCCCGCGCACCATCCGTCTGCATGCAAGGCGGAAACCGCCCTTGTCAAACGCAGGAGTCACCATTGAACCTAGTCCTCCACGCCGCACTGGCGCTGACTATCCTCGCTTGCCGCGCGCACGCCGCGCCGCCATCCCCGGTCTACACCAACCCCATCCTGCACGCAGACTATTCCGACCCGGACGTGATCCGCGTCGGCGACCTGTATTACATGACGTCGTCCAGCTTCAACAGTTCCCCCGCGCTGCCGCTGCTGCAATCGCGCGACATGGTGCACTGGGAACTGGTGGGCCATGCAGTGCAGCGGCAAGTGCCGTTGGCCGTGTATGCACAGCCGCGCCATGGCGACGGCGTGTGGGCGCCATGCCTGCGCTACCACGATGGCAAATTCTGGATTTTTTATCCGGACCCGGACTATGGCGTCTATGTCACCACGGCGGAAACGTTCACCGGGCCATGGAGCGAACCGCGTTTGCTGCTGGCCGGTAAAGGCGTGATCGATCCCACGCCATTGTGGGATGACGATGGCAACGCCTATCTGCTGCATGGCTGGGCCAAGAGCCGCGCGGGCTTCAATAATGTGCTGACGTTGCGCCGCATGGCGCCGGACGGCGCGCGCCTGCTCGATGACGCGGGCGAGGTCGTCATCGATGGCAACAAGCTGCCGAATTACCGTACCCTGGAAGGGCCGAAGTTGTATAAACACGATGGCTGGTATTACGTGTTTGCCCCGGCCGGCGGGGTGGAAACCGGCTGGCAATCGGTGTTCCGTTCGCGCCGCATCGATGGGCCATATGAAGACCGCATCGTCATGGCGCAGGGTATCTCGCCCGTCAATGGTCCGCACCAGGGCGCGTGGGTGCGTACGCCGCAGGGCGAAGACTGGTTTTACCATTTCCAGGACAAGCGGGCCTATGGCCGCGTGGTCCACTTGCAGCCGATGCAGTGGCGTGATGGCTGGCCTGTGATCGGCATCGATCGCGAAGGCAAGGGGACCGGCGAACCGGTGATGACGCACCGTCCGCCGGTGGTCGCGGACGGGCGCATGGTGATGCCTCCTGCCACCGATGAATTCAGCACGCCGGCATTGGGATTGCAGTGGCAGTGGAACGCCAACTGGCGGCCGGAATGGTATGCGCTATCGGCGCGCAGCGGCTGGCTGCGCCTGCCCGCTGTCAGTGACACTGCGGGCGCCCGCAACCTGTGGCATGCACCCGCGCTGCTGCTGCAAAAACTGCCGGCGGAGCGTTTTACCGCCGAGACCATGGTCGATGGTTCGGCGCTGGCCGAAGGCGGCAAGGCCGGCTTGCTGATGTATGGCATGGATTACCGCTGGATCGGTATCCGGCGCGCCGGCGGCAAGCTGCTATTAGCGCTGGCCGGATGCAACAAGGCCAACAAGGAATGCGTGGAGCGGGACGAAGCCACGGCGCCGCTGGCGGGCAATGCGGTGCATTTGCGGATGACAGTGGCCGCCGGTGGCGTCACGCGGTTTGCCTACAGCGCCGACGGCGCCGTCTATACGGAAATCGGCCAGCCTTTCACGGCGGCGATGGGACGCTGGGTGGGCGCGCAGATGGGGGTGTTCAGCATTGCACCGGCGGCCGGCGCCGGCCATGCGGATTTCGATTACTTCCGTGTCTCTCAATAATGTCACACCCTGGGGTCTGACCCCGGGGTGTGACATGTGATGCTGGTTAGCCCGCCAGCTCGGTGTTATGCACCTTGCCGCCGATCGTCACGTTCTTCAGCTTCAAACCCTTGACGTTATACAGATACCACGGCGCCTTCTCGTTGACCGGCGTGCCGAAATCGCAATCGGTGATCGTCACATTGGTGACCGGCAGCACGGTCGGCATCGGTTGCGGGCCGTTGTAGTCGGACGCCACAGGACCCAGCACCACGATGGCCTGGAAGCACGATGCCTTTTGGCCGGACTTGGTTTGCACATTGCCCACCTTGACGTTGGAGATATGCACATTGCTGACCACCGGCGGACGGGTGCGCACGCTGTCGGCGGTCGGCGTGTAATCGCAATCGAAGGTCACGACGGCGCCGGCCGCCGTGGCCACCGTGCGCGAGGCGATCGGCGAACCGGGCAGCGAGGCGTAGAACGAGGGCGACGTTTGCACGCCGTTGGGAATCGAGATATTGCGCACGTAGAAATTGCGCAGGTAGCCGCCCCGGTTCATGTTGGTTTTCAGGCGGATCGCCGTGTTCAGCGGGTTGGTTTTCCAGTGCTTGTTTTCAAACACCAGGTCTTGCGCATACACGTTCTGGATCCCGCCCGCCATTTCACTGCCCAGGGTCACGGCGCCATGGCCCGCGTGCATGGTGCAGTTCTGGATCACGATGTTTTGCGACGGACCGTATTGCGTATCCTGGTTCTTGCCCGCCTTGATGGCGATGCAATCGTCGCCCGCGTCGAATTCGCAGCCTTCGATCAGCACGTGGTCGCACGATTCCGGATCAAAGCCATCGCTGTTCGGGCCATGGCTGTTCATGTACACGTTGCGCAGCACGATGTTGCGGCAGTGGACCGGGTGGTGTTGCCAGAACGGCGTATTGGTGACCTGGTAGCCCTGCAGCAGCACGTTGGTGCAGCCGACGATATGGATCATCGACGGGCGCAGGTAATGGCCCAGCCCGAACACGCGGCGCGGCAGCGGCACACCGGCTTCCGACAGCGCCGGCAGGTAGTGTTCATCGGCGCGCCATTTATTGCTGTCCCCCTGGATCAGCTTGCGCTCGTCATCGGTCAGGTTGGGCGCCACTTCCGCCATCGATTTCGGATTGATGGGGTTTTCCATGTTGGCCGCGATCGAACCGGGCTTGTAGCCGGGCGTGTTGGTTTGCGACACCGCGTTAATGGTGCGGTTCTTGCCCTTCCAGGTCCACCAGCAATCCGGGCTGTTTTCAAACGGCACGCCGCCCTGGCCGTTCAGGATGCTGGTCCAGTCGTCGCCGGTCAGCGCGATGTTGTCCTGGCCATACGCATAGATCATGGATGCGAAATTCAGGCAGTCATTGCTTTGCCAGCGCGTGATCACCAGCTTGCCGTGTTTGCCGCAATCGACGTCGCCATACTTCGCATAGTCTTCCGGGTTGTTGCTGAAGTAGACGTGCGCGCCTTTGTTCAGGTGCACGTGCACGTTCGACAGCAGCACGATCGGGCCCGCGCAATACCAGTTGCCGGCCGGGATAACCACGCGGCCGCCTCCCGCCTTGTGGCATGCGGCAATCGCGTCGCGGAACGCGGCATAGCAATCCTTCGATCCTTTGACCGGCGTATCGACCGAGGCTTCGTCGTCATGCGATACCCACGCCTTGACCTTGGTCAGCTGGCACTGGCTCGCGCCAAATTCGGTGACGAGGAAATCCTGTTTGCGGAAAGAAGTCGGGTTGGCCAGTTTTTTCGCGATGTCCGCGGCGCGCAGCCACGGGTCCTGTTCGGTGGCGGCGATCGACGGCGCGCCGGCCATGGCCAGGGCGGCGGCGGGGGAGGTTTTCAGCAGGGTGCGGCGCGACTGGTTGATGGTTTTCATGGGTGTCATTGTTCGTCAGTGTTGTTGTATTCAGCCAGGAATGGCGCGGCCGGTTGCGGCGCGCGGGCGTAGCCAAGGTCTTGCACGGGATCGATGCCGGCCGCTTTCAGGTTGGCCCAGTAATCATCGGAGTTGAACTGCGCCGGACGGTAGGGCAGGGTGCCGTTGCGGTTCCAGTCCGACCACGGGCTGGCGCGGTGGATGTGGCGGCCGATGCGCGAGTTGAGCACCACCATTTTTCCCACGGTTTCCAGCACGTTCGGCGTGATGGTGCCATGCGGCGCGCTGTAAGCGCTGACGTCACCGAGCACGCAGCGGTAGCCGTCCACCGGCACCTTGCCATAGGGCGTGCATTTCTGGTTGTGGAACCACTGGCGCGCCAAATGGAACTGGCCCGCCAGCGCATTTTTTGAACCGTCATGGGTAAAGGCGGACTGGTTGAACACGAAGCCATATTTCGACAGGTAGCTGGTATTCGGCGCCCCGACATACGCGGTGCTGCGGTCGCCCAGGGTGCGGATTTCCGACTTCAGGAAATACGCGGTGCTGTCGCCGAAAATGAAATCCACGTCGCCTTCGATATACGTGCGGTGGAAGAAGCTGCGCACGGTGTCGCGCTGGCGCTGGTGGACGTCGCGGTTTTTCAGGTACAGGGTATCCTGGAAACCAATCAGGCGCACATTTTCAAACTGTACCTTGTCCGCGCCTTCCACCTGCAGCGCCACCGCCTGGTGGTGCACGACATTTGCCTGCGGGTTCACGTCATTGCGGCCGCACGGGCGTTCACCGCATTCTTCGCGCGCATTGCCGACGTCCTTGTTGTAGCCGTTGGCGATGGTGAGGTTGCGGGCCTGGAAGCCGTGGTTTTGCACCCACATGGTTTGCGAGCCGCCGGTGCCGATATTGCCCTTGCCGCTTGCCGCGCGTTGCTTGACCAGCGCATGCATGGCTTGCACATCGGGGTGTGCCTTTTCAAACTGGGGGCCGTATTGAACGGCATAGGCGTCGCCTGCCACTGCGGCATCGAGCCTGGCCGTGATGACGGTGTCGCCCGGCTGCTTGCCGTCGCCGTACAAGGTGATGGCGACCGGCGCGGCCGGCACATATACCAGCTCGCGGTACGTGCCCGGCTTGACGAGGATATGGGCGCGCTGGCGCTGTCCGGCATCCTGCAAGGCGCGGGACACGGCGGCCTGCACCGTGTTAAAGGTGCGTACGCCATCGGCCTGCGCCTTCGCATCGACGATGTAGTGCGGCGTGAACGGCGCATTGGTGGCCAGTGGATCGGCCAGCGGGTCCCATGGATCGATCCGCTCGCTGCCTGCCACGCCCACGTACTTCAAGACTTCCCGGAGCGTGAATTGTGCGGCTTGCGCGGCGCTCAATTGCGGACGGGCGGTGCCGGTCGATGCGGTGGGGCGGGCGGCGGTGCTGCTGTCTTTCACGAGAGGCTGGGCCGCTGCGGGAGCGTTGGCGGTTTCCGCACCATGCGCCATGCCGGCTGCCAGGAGTGCGGCCAGTGTTGTTGCCCGCGCAGCACGGCACAGTGGTTCCGCGCGGCGCTGCCTCATGGCTGTCCCTCGGGCCGGAATTGCGTGGCGGTGACCGGCAGCGCGGCTTTCAGTTCACGCTCGACCATGCGGGCGAAATACATGGCGCCCTTGGCGCCCAGGTGGGTGTAATCAAAGGCGCTTTTGGCGGCGCCGGCCGGTTCGATCCTGGCCAGGTCGGTCGTGGCCGGTGCAGCGGTCGCGGCGGCAGCGGGTTTGGGTTCGACGGCAAAGGTGTCGGCCTCGTCCTCGCCCATGGCCTGTACGGCGGCATAGCTGTCCGCGTTCAAGTCCAGCAGCGCGGCCTGCTGTTCGGCGGCCACTTTGCGGATCGCGGCGGACCAGGGCGCCAGGTTGTTTTCCAAAATTTTGTTCTTGAAACTGCGGCGCGTCAGCGGCGTCACCAGCACCGGTACGCCGCCCAGTGCTTTGACTTCTTGCACATAGCGCGCCATGTTGACGGGGAACTCCGTCACCAGGTCGGTCGAGCGGCCCGGTTTGCCGGGCTGGTCGTTGTGGCCGAACTGGATCAGCACATAGGTGGCGCGGTAAGCGCTGGAACCTTTCAGCAATCCCTGCACTTCATCCCAGCGGCCTTCCGCGCGGAAGCTGCCGGAACTGCGGCCACCCTTGGCCAGGTTGATGCAGGTGTCGGCGCGGATGACGCGGGCGCAAAAGGCGTCGCCGTAACCGCTGGCGGTGGCCATGGTGGAGTCGCCCACCAGGATAAAGCGCACTGGTTTGTTTTCCGCCGCGTGGGTGGAAAAAGCGGCGCTTGCACACAGTGCCAGCGCCGCGGTCATGATTTTTAGCTTCATCGGATCCTCGCTCGGCCACAACGCGGGACAATGCCGCGTCGTGGCCCGCCGTGCTTAGAAGTTGTAGGTCGCGCGCAAGTTGTACGAACGGCCGATCGGGCTGGCGGCGCTGCTCAGGTAGCCATTGGAATAGCCACTGTGGTTGGTAGCCGGTGGCGCCGAGTCAAACAGGTTGGTGATGCCGCCCGTGATCGCAATGTTCTTGAAGCCCTTGTAGGTCGCCGTCAAGTTCCATGGCTTGTACGAATTGATGTCGCGCCAGTATTGCTGCGCCACCAGGTTCTGGTCTTCATACTTCGAGTTGTAGTTCTGCGTCATCTGCGCCGACCAGTTGCCCAGTGCCCAGTTCAGCTTCAGGGTATGCTTCCAGCGGTACGTGATGATCGGGAAGCTGCTGGTGGTGCCGTTGCTGGCCAGGCCGAAACGGCCCACGTTCGAGATGAAGTCGGAATCCTTTTCCAGCTGGTTGTCGAACTGGGTCAGGTAGGTGCCGTCGAGCTGCACCTTGAAGTCGCCCCAGGTCGACGAACGCGGGAACGAATAGGACGCCGAGATGTCGATGCCGGCCGCCTTCTGGCCACCCAGGTTCATCGTGACATTCTTGATGTAGTTGATGGTGCCGTCGGCGTTACGCACGAAGAACGACTTGTACTTTTCCGGGTTCAGGAAGTAGACCTGCTCCGGCAGGTTGGCCAGCATGTCGGTCATGCGGATGTTCCAGTAGTCAACCGACACGGTCATCGACTTGGTTGGTTCCACCACCACGCCCAGGGTCCAGCCCTTCGATTTTTCCGGGGTCAGGTCGGCGTTGGAGCCGGTCTGTTTCGGCAGCGTCGCATTGCACACTTCCGACGCGACGTAGCCTGGCAGCGCCTTGCCGGTGTTGGCCACGCCTGGGGTGCCGCCCGGGCACAGTACCGGGTCATCCCAGCGCGCGGCGGTGCGGGTGGTGGCGCCAGGCAGGCGGTAGCCATACGCGTCGAACAGGGTCGGTGCGCGGAAGCCGGTGTTGGCCGAGCCACGGAACATCAACTGTTTCGATGGCTCATAGCGGAAGCTGGCCTTCGGGTTGAAGGTGTTGCCGAAGTCACTGAAATAGTCGTCGCGGCCGGCAAAGTTCAAGGTCAGCTGCTTGGTCAGCGGAATATCGATTTCCGCATAAATAGCGGACACGTTGCGCGAACCTTCGCCGTGCGATGCGCTCGAGTTCAGGTACGTCACGTCGTTCTGGATCGCCAGCTTGTCGTCACGCGTGGTTTCGCGGTGGAAGTCCAGGCCGACCGCCACGTTCATTTCGCCGCCGGCCAGGTTCATCACCGGCCGCGTTGCGCTGAAGTCGACGCCGGTGTAGGTGGTGCGCGAATCGCGGTTTTTCTGGCCATCGACGGAAACCGTCTTCAGGTAAGCCAGGCCGCTCTGGTCTTGCAGCCCGAACGGGTTCAGCGCGCCGGACTTCAAGCCATCGAGCAAGCCCTGGCCACGGAAGAAGCCGTTCTGGTAATAGTTTTCGCGATCGCTGATGCCGATCACCAGGCCGGCGCGGGTATCCCAGCTGCCCCAGCGATTTTCATCGGAGACGGCCAGGCGCTGGTTGATCTGCTTGTCCTTTTGCACGGCCACGCCATAGTCGGCCACGGCCCACGTCACGGTCAGCGGTTCGCCTTTCAGGCCAGCCACGGCAGGCACGCCGCCGCTGGCGCCCGGATACCATTTGCTGGTCGATGGCAGGGTGGCGGAGACGCCGTTGACGGCGACCGCGTTGGTAGGATTGCGCGCGGCCAGGATTTGTTCGGTGCCCAGCGCGTAATCGATGGTGACCGTATGGTCTTCCGAGAAGCGCTTGGTGGCGCGGGTGTAGAACGACACCTGCTGGTTGGCGTGCAACGCGGTGCCATATTCATTGGCGTTCAGGATACAGGTGTTTTTTGCGCCCTGGATCGACGATGGCGACAGGCAGCCGCTCGCGTAGTACGGGTTTTGCGCGGTCTTGTTGGTGGCCGTGGTGAAGTTGGCCGGGGTGGCGTTGCCGCCGGTGCCCAGGGTTGGCGCACGGCCCAGTTCCGTGAGTTTTGCCGCCGACGACAGTTCGGCGCGGTCTTTTTGCGCCAGGCGCGAACGCTGGTGCGCATCGATGGTGGCGTACACGTTCCAGCCATCATTGGCCAGGTTGCCCATACCGTAGGTCAGGGTGACGCGCTGTTCATCGCCGCCGCCGTCTTTTTCAGGCTGGATGTATTGCGCCGTGACGGAACCGCCTTCGACATCGCGCTTGGTGATGAAGTTGACCACGCCGCCGATCGCGTCGGAACCGTAGATCGACGATGCGCCGTCGCGCAGGATTTCCACCCGCGACAGGGCGCTCATCGGGATCACGTCCAGATTGGCGTAGCCGGCGGCAATCGCCTCGTTGGCCAGGCGGCGGCCATTCAACAGCACCAGCGTGCGGTTGACACCGAGGCCGCGCAAGTTGATGTTGGTGCCGGAGCCGGCGTTCGAGGGGGCCAGCGAGGCCGATTGTGGCAGCGCCATCATGACGTCGGCCAGGGTGGTCATGCCGCGCTCGACGAATTCCTCCGCCTTGATGGATGACACCGGCAGCGCCGCTTCGGCGGCGAGCCGTTTGATGGACGAACCGGTCACTTCGATGCGCTGCATTTCCTGCGCATGGACGGAGTTGACCAGGGTCAGGACGGCGAGGGTGATGGACGTCAGCAACAGGCGAGGCTGCACAGGGCTAGGCTTGTTCATTTTTATGTCTCCTTCAAATTCAATCAAAGTTATGCGCGGCGTTCGCTTGCGGCCCCTTGCCGCTGTCGCCATTCGCTTCATGGAGCACCTCGCGTACTCCGTGCCGCTGCCAGGAGGGCGCCTGCCTGGGCGCCGAGCTTGCAGCCGGTCGATAACTCATTCGGGACGCCCACCTTTCTTCGGAGTGGGGCAGTCCCGGGTACATCCAGTTTTTTGCAAAGCGGTACGACGTATTCCTGTGTCAGCCGCGCGAGAAAGTCCGGGTCACGCGCTCCAGGTGGGCGCGCATGGCTTTTTTCGCAGCCGCCGCATCATGCGAAGCAATCGCTTCAAAGATGTGGCGGTGGTCTTTCAAGGTTTCCTGACGCAATTCTTCGGTCTGGAAGTGTTCTTTCAGCCGGTGCCACAGGTGGCCCCGCTGGTCCCATAAATATGACAGTGATCCGACCAGCGCGCTGTTGCCGGTGGCGCGCGCAATGGCCAGGTGGAAGTTGCGGTCGGCGTGTTCGTTGCTGGCTTTGTTGGCATGGCTCGCTTCCATTTCCTGTACGGCTTTCAATATCGCATCGATCGCGCTGTCCGTCGCCACCCGGGCGGCAATGGCGGCGATTTCCGCTTCGATCAAACGGCGCGCCGACAACACTTCGAACGGACCCGGGCCGGCTTCCGGCAGCGCCGCATCCGGTTGCAGTTCGCTGACATACACGCCGGAACCGCCGCGCACTTCGATCGCGCCGCCCAGTTCCAGCGCAATCAGCGCTTCGCGCAGCGAGGCCCGGCTGACGGACAGCTTGGTGGCCAGGTCGCGCTCCGATGGCAAGCGCTCGCCGGGCTGGATGCGCTCTTCCTCGATCAATTGCTGGATACGGTCCGCCACCACGCGGTACAGGCGCGGCTCGTGCCCCGTGGTGTCTTGCGCTGCGCCGTGTTTTTTAGGGTTTGCGTTCATGGCCTGGTTCACCGGTTAGCCGATCGACTTGCTGATTGATTTTCGTTGCTGAGTTGCGATCTGGTCAGGCCATTCTAAGGTGGTCAGACCAAATATGCAATCTGGACTAGCCAAATTTTTTTATCTGGGGCATACTGAATTGGACGGGAAACAACACGTATCCAGCACCAATAAAGGAATGAACATGACTGCAGCGTCCAGCGCGAACAGCCCGCGCTACATCCTGATGCACGAAAACGACAACGTCGCCATCGTTGTCAATGATGGAGGTCTGAAGGCGGGCGCCGTGTTCGCGGACGGCCTGGTATTGCTGGAAGCGGTGCCGCAAGGCCACAAGGTGGCGCTGCGCGACATTGCCCAGGGCGACCCGGTGATCCGCTACAACGTCACGATCGGCTATGCCGCGACCGACCTGAAAGCTGGGTGCTGGATCGCGGAACCGCAAGTGACCCTGCCGCCCGCCCGTGAATTGACCGGGCTGCCGATCGCCACGGTGAAAGCGCCGGCCATGGACCCGTTGGAAGGCTATACCTTTGAAGGGTTCCGTAATCCGGACGGCAGCGTCGGCACCCGCAACATCCTCGCCATCACCACCACCGTGCAGTGCGTGGCCGGGGTGGTGGAACATGCGGTCAAGCGCATCAAGGAAGAGTTGCTGCCGAAGTTCCCCCATGTCGATGACGTGGTGGGACTGGAACACACGTATGGCTGCGGCGTGGCGATCGATGCGCCCTATGCCGATGTGCCGATCCGCACCCTGCGCAATATCAGCCTGAATCCGAACTTCGGCGGCCAGGCCATGGTGGTCAGCCTTGGCTGCGAAAAGCTGCAGCCGCAGCGGCTGTTCCCGAAAGGCTCGATCCCGATCCAGTCGGCCGGCGCGGAAGCGGATTTCGAACCGGCGCTGGTGTGCCTGCAAGACCAGGGCCACGTGGGCTTCCAATCCATGATTGATGCCATCGTGTCGAAGGCCGAACAGCAGCTCGAAGTGCTGAACCGCCGCCGCCGCGAGACCGTGCCCGCCTCGGAACTGGTGGTGGGCGTGCAGTGTGGCGGCAGTGACGCGTTTTCCGGCGTGACGGCCAATCCCGCCGTTGGCTATGCGACCGATTTGCTGGTGCGCGCGGGCGGTACCGTGATGTTTTCGGAAGTGACGGAAGTGCGTGACGGGATCGACCAGCTGACCTCGCGCGCCATCAATGCCGACGTGGCCAATGCGATGATCCGCGAAATGGACTGGTACGATCAATACCTGAAGCGGGGCGGGGTCGACCGCAGCGCGAACACCACGCCCGGCAATAAGAAAGGCGGTTTGTCGAACATCGTGGAAAAGGCCATGGGGTCCATCGTCAAGAGCGGTTCCAGCCCGATTTCCGGCGTCCTGTCGCCCGGTGACAAGCTCCAGCAAAAAGGCTTGATTTACGCGGCGACGCCGGCCAGCGATTTTATTTGCGGCACCTTGCAACTGGCGGCCGGCATGAACCTGCACATTTTCACCACGGGGCGCGGCACGCCGTATGGCCTGGCCGAATGCCCGGTGATCAAGGTCGCCACGCGCGACGATTTGGCCCGGCGCTGGCATGATTTAATGGACGTGAACGCGGGCCGGATCGCCAGTGGCGAAGCGACCATCGCGGAAGTGGGCTGGGAAATGTTCCGCCTGATGCTGGACGTGGCCAGCGGCCGCAAGACCTGGGCCGAACAGTGGAAATTGCACAATGCGCTGGTGTTGTTCAATCCGGCGCCGGTGACTTGAACAGGTTGTGGCATAATGTCATACTATGTCGTATGATGTCGTACAACTGGCAGATTTAAGGGAAAGAGCATGACGAAACCATTCAAACGCATCCTGCTGACCGGCGCCGCCGGCGGCCTCGGTAAAATCCTGCGCGACCGCATCAAGCCGTGGGCCGATGTGGTGCGCCTGTCCGATATCAGCGACATGGGCGCTGCGCGCGAAGGCGAGGAAATCGTCCAGTGCGACCTGTCCGACAAGGAAGCGGTGCTGGACTTGCTGGAAGGGGTGGAAGCGGTGCTGCACTTCGGCGGCATTTCCACTGAAAACACGTTCGAAAACATCATGTTTGCGAACATCCAGGGCACCTATAACGTGTACGAAGCCGCCCACAAGCACGGCGTGCGCCGCATTGTGTTCGCCAGCTCGAACCATGCGATCGGCTTCCACAAGACCACGGAACACCTGGACGCCGACAGCCCGACCCGTCCTGATTCGATGTATGGCCTGTCGAAGGTGTTTGGCGAACAGCTGGCCCGCTATTACTGGGACCGCGCCGGCATCGAGACGGTCTGCCTGCGTATCGGCTCGTCGTTCCCGGAACCGAAGAACCCGCGCATGATGGTGACCTGGTTCAGCTACGACGACCTGGTGGAATCGCTGCGCTGCTCGCTGATGGCGCCGCGCGTGGGCCACACGGTGTTGTACGGCATGTCCGACAACGATGGCGTGTGGTGGGACAACCGCAAGGCCGGCCACATCGGTTTCCACCCGAAAGACAGCTCGCGCCAATTCCGCCACATGTTCCCGGACACGGGCGCGTATCCGGCGCCGGATGATGCTGCGACCTTGTACCAGGGCGGGGGCTTCATCAACGACGGCCCGATGTACAAATAAGCCCGTAACCCAGAAGCCGCCATGCTGGCTTCCGCTGCGCGGAAACCATCCTACCGACTCGGCGCCGTTGGATTACCAGCGGAATTGCAATGCCACGATCGTCAGGTTATAGATCGCGTGCACGATCATCGGGGCCAGCAGCGACGTGCTGCGCCCATGCGCCCAGGCCGCGCACAGGCCCAGCACGAACACCGGCGCCATCGACCCGGCCGGATGGACGATGGCAAAGATGGCGGCGCTGCCCAGCGCCGCCGCCAGTGACGGGACCAGCCGTTGCAGTCCGGCGTGGATCAGGCCCCGGAAAATGAATTCCTCAAACACGGGCGCGGCCAGCACGGCCATGGCGGCATACCAAAGCGAACCGGTGATCGCTTCCCTTTCCCAGATGGTCCCTTGCAGCAGGTACAGGTAGACATAACCGGACACACTGGCAATCACGCCGGCGGTGACACCGGTTTTTACCGCATCGCGCACCGCGCCGATCATGCCGCCATGCAGCGCACTGGCCAGCACGGCCGGCACACCCGCCGTCTTGTAGCGCCAGTACACCAGCCGCACCACGCAGTACACCAGCGCGCCCGCCAGGGTGAACGCCAGCGCCAGGTCGCGCACATTGGCCTGCTTGCCTCCTGTGAACAGTAACAGCGCCAGCAATTGCAGGACGAAGAACGTCATGGCGGCAATCAAGCCGTCGGACAGCGCCACGCGCGGCGGTGGTGACGCGGCCGGGTCCAGCAAATAGGGCAAGGCGTCGCGCGCCTTTTGCCACAAGGCCAGCGACAGGCCGCTGGTCAGCACCATGACGGCGATGGTTTGCACCCACTCCTGGGCATAGATGCCATACACATACAGGCTGCACAGCAGCATGTACAGGTAAGAGTAAGTGGGACGGATGCGGGCGTGGGTTTCCTGTGCCAGCGGGTCGCAGGCAAACACGCCCAGCGACACCGCGATGCCGGAAAAAATCACCACGCCGGCCAGCGCGATCAGGGCCAGCCACGCCAGCTGCCAGCTGAAGACGGGCTTGAAATACAGGCCGGCCGCGAACACCAGTAGCGGATACGTCAACGCCAGCACGCCCCACAGCCGGGCTTTTTCCTTCAGCATGCTGTCCAGCGAACGGGGGAAGGTGTACAGCATCCACAGCGCATTGCCTTCCGTGTTCAGGGTCTGGAACGCCGACAGCATCAGCACATAGCTGCCGATGCCGAACGCCACGGCCGCCATCAATTGCTGGTTTTCGCCGATTTGCGCGAACGATTGCAACTGGTTGTTGAACACCAGCTGGCTGCCGACGATCACCACCGGCACCAGCAGGCTTTGCACCAGGAAGTTGCGGTCGCGGCTCAACAGGCGCAGTTCGCGCCGCTGCAAGGTGGTGCCCCAGTGCCGCGCGCGCGCCAGCCAGCCTTGCGGGGAGCCGTCCTCGTCCAGCGCCACGGCGGCGCCGGCCTTGCGTCCCGCGCTTTCACGCGCGCCGCTGCCGACCACCCCGGCGCGCAGCTGATGCTGCAATAACGCCATGCCGGCCAGCATCAGCAGCGCGGCTTGCGCCACCAGCAAGGCGCAAGCCAGCGCCGCCTGCTGCAAGGTGTGCGCCGTCAATGCCTGCACGGCCAGGCCGGGCGGCGTCCACAAACTCCATGCCGGGAAGTGGCGCGCCCAGTCATAGGTGAACGAGCCGTAGCCCATCATTGAATACGACATCGCCATGTACATGATGGGCAGGCAGGATACGGAGGCCAGCGCCTGCAGGTTGCGCAATTGCGACGGCGCCAGCGACAGCCGCAAGCCGGTATCGACCAGGGTGCGCGCCAGCGCGGCCAGCATCAGCAACAGGCTGGCCGCGGCAAAACCGCTGAGCGCCGACCACCAGCCATGGCCGCCATACCAGGCCAGCACGATACAGGCCGGCCAGACCGACATCACGCCGCTGGGGTTGGCAACGGTGCGCTCCAGCAGCCGTCCCCATAACAGCGCCTTGCGCTGCACGGGCAAGGTGACCAGCCATTCCAGGTCCCATTCCGGTTGCGCCATTTCGCGGCTGCTCAGCGGCATCAAGACACTGACCAGCCACAGCATCAAGAGTTGCAGCGTGGCCGCCGCCGCGAGTTTGGTGCTGAACGCCATGGCTTGCAGCTGGTCCATGACCAGCGACTGCACGGCCGGGTTGTTTTTCAGGCTGGCCGCCTTCATGCACGCGGGTGTATGGTCGATGGCGCAATGCAGGTTGACGATGGAACCGTTGATGATGTTAATGACCCCGGCCATCATGAAAAACGCCACGATGGGCGAGAGGATCCAGTACACGGTGCGTTTGCGCTGTGTGCCGGTGCGCTGCGGTCCCTTCTTCTTGCCCAGGCTGAAGCCATTGAGCATATTGAACAGGCGCAGCAGGCGCACGCGGGTCAGCAGCCACACGGCGCGGGCCGCGCTGTTCAGCGGCGGCGCCATCATGGCGCCTGCTCGCCGGCTTCGTCGGTAATGTTCAGGAACACTTGTTCCAGTGAACTGCCGCTGGCGGCGGCGCCCTGTAATTCATCGAGCGTGCCGCAAGCGACCAGCGCGCCGCGGTGGATGATGCCGACCCGGTCGCACAGCTTTTCCGCCATGTCCAGCAAGTGGGTCGAGACAAAGATCGTGGTGCCTTGCGCGGCGGCTGCCAGCAAGCGTTCCTGCACGTCGCGCGAGGCGCGCGGATCGAGGCCGTTGATCGGTTCATCGAGCACCAGCACCTTGGGGTTGTGCACCAGCGCGCACGCCAGCCCCAGTTTCTTTTTCATGCCCATTGAGTAATTGGCGGCGAATTCCTCGGCGGCGTCAGTCAGTCCCAGCTCATCGAGCAGGCGGTGCGCGCGGCCGCGCGCTTCGGAGCGCGCATAGCCATGCATCTCGGCCACGAATTGCAGGATTTCGCGGCCGCGCAGGTAGTCGTAGTAGGTGGGGATGTCAGGCAGGTAGCCGACGTGGCGTTTGACTTCCGCCGCATCGCGCTGGCAATCGAGGCCATCCACCAGGACCCGGCCCGCACTGGGCACCAGGATACCCATCAGCATGCGGATGGTGGTGGTTTTGCCGGCGCCGTTCGGTCCCAGGAAACCGAACACTTCGCCGCGCCGCACTTGCATGGTCAGGGGTTTGACGGCTTCAAAGCCGCCATAGGATTTGGTGAGTCCCTGGAAATCGATCATCGCTGCCCCGCTTTGCAAAAGTTTGCATGAATTATAAGGCGGGGCGGCAATGTCAGGCGGGGGGAGGGCGGTGGCCGCTTGCTGGCACTTTAGTCCTTAGGACAACGCTCCCCAGAGCGAAGCGAGACCGATGTGCTGGATTTGTGACTGCGGCCAGCGTTAAAGGTAACTGGCTGCCGGAACGCGCAGCGTGGAGGCAGTCCTGTTGACTGCTGGGTTGGGCAACAATGTACTAGTGACGAAAAGCATGAAGTATTTTTTCAATTTCATTCGGAAGTCTGCCTTCAGTTTCAACGACTTCCGTCATCAACGCATACCACCTCAAATCGTGCTCTCGTCGAATCACTCCACCGATTTGACCTAGCAAGACGGCAGCATGCTGCCAAGTGATCAGTTGCGAAGAATTGGTGAGGCGGTCCACGATCTTCGGAGCGCAGTATCCCAACCGTTCCACATCCCCTGATTCTAGCGTCCGCGTGTGGATTTCCAAGAATAATGAGTACTGACAGCTATCGGTTCCGCGGAAAACTGCAGCTAGCGAGCCACCGTCTCGGATCATTTCAATACTGTCGATTACGCTTATCGGAGGAAGCATTTCTAGGCCCATCGTAGAGCTGCGCGGCGGGCCGCCAGCGGATAATGCAAATAAATGGCAGCGCATCCCACCCGTCCGAACGAGCGAAAGATTGGACCGAGCGCATGAACGTGCCCCGAGCTGCGCAACCGAAGCCCCGAGCGCGATACCGCCACCAACCAAACGCCTGCACCTGCACCTGCCATCTTGCGCGAAGACATCATCTACATCAATTTAAGACCGTGTATCGCTTTCGGATCATTGGGCACTTTCGCGAATGCTCTCGAGCTGCTTGAGCGCGTATGCCCGATCTACTGGCATAATCAAGAAATAGCCTTGGCAATTTTTGGGACTGGCTTGCGAACCAACGTCGGTTCCATAGATTCCCTTTGCGCTGAAGCCAGCGGTCACGCCAGCTGCAACAGCTTCTCCAACAATTCGACCCACCAGTGGCTTAACTTCGAAGAATAGTTCTTCGCTCGGTTTTGATGAAACAGAAATTTCGCATAGATTCTTATCCGAACCCATCCCGACATTTAATTTGTGATCACCTGCTGTGGTATCGATGCTTGCAAATCCACCGAAAGCTACATATTTGGCGTATGTATTGTCTAAAGTAACGCGCGCGTCCCGGCCCGCAGCGGCCATTGTCTCTGTTGTTCTGAAAACGGTCAGTCTGGACTTGGATAGCCCTAATGCAACGGAGTCATGTGAAATATCTTTATAGTGTTTTCCAGATGCAGCGCACCCACTCAAAGTAAGTGCGGCAAGAATCAACATTGTAGATTTAAGTGTCATTATTTTCCTTGGCAAGGCTTGTGCGAGAAATCAAATCGCGATCCAACTTTCGGAATAACCGGCGGCTGGAGCGCGCAGCGCGTAAGCCGTCCGGTTGATTAAAGAGTTAGACTTTTGCATAAATCGAATAGAGAAGTTCACTTGCCCCAGCCTTTTTATTTTCCAGCTCACAGGCGACAATCAAGTTTCTCGTAATTAACACTGAATCCCTGTTCGATGTCGAACTGAGAAACGAAGCACCATGGAAGGAACCATTCAAGCCACTTGGAATAGTACGCCAGCCACTAACGCCTGTACCAGATTCATAGAGGGTTTGAAGAAAGTGCATTGCTACGGCATATGTCTTTCGTTCAGCGATTTGGGCTTGAAGGTCGACCATTGGATTAAGTCTAATAGTTCAGTTAAGCAGCGCCGCAGGCGTCAGCTTGAACGAATTGTTAGGTGGCATAGCTGCTATTGCCTTTGCTGCAATAGCGGGGATTTGATCTTTTGAACACTCAGCTCTGGCATGTTCAAACACACCTGTTCCGTGCTGAAAAAAAGTTCTGTCCGATTCACCAACATCAAGATCTCTGTTGCTAACTGATCTGGTCCACTGAAAGCTCGCGTTACTTAAGCCCGTTTCAATGATAGTTAAGCTCTGGAGCTCGACCCAACCAAGTTGCTCACCACTGTCCTTAGCCCTAAACGAAATAACGTGAGTGCCATGGTAGGAGTCAACCTGGAAATTGGCTTCTGGCGATTCGAAAGCTCCACCTCCACCATTCACCCAATATTTCGCTTCTCCGCCGCAGGAAACTACTACAAACGAAATGGTTGCAGTATGTTTACTCCTATCAGCCGTCATTCCACTATATTCAAACATCCCGCTCCAAGTTCCGTTTGGGATATTCGCATCTGAATTCCGCTGAGTAGCTTGGGTGGCACATCCCGCTAATAGAAATAATGCAAATAGTGCAAATAGTGCTCTCAATTTTCACTTCCTAACGTTCAAAAGTAACTGGCTGCCGCAACGCGTAGCGTGGAGGAAGTCCAGTTGACTGCAGGGTTAGAGCTTGTCGTCTTATGGGCAATCATGAACAATGGAATTAACCTTAAAATCTTTCAACTCTTCGCCCCAAGTGACTATACGGCGACATTTTCCAGACCGCTTAAAGACGAATGAGAAAACTGGCTTATCGGCGGCACAACTATCCAGCTCCGGATATTTTCTTTGAATCTCTTTCACCCAATCCATCATCTGTGGATCCGGATGATGAAATGGGATCCACCCCTCTTTCATCATTTTGGTACGCGCAGATGCGTAGCTCTTTCCCACCAGCGCATCAGGCACATCTGGACGGGCCACAGCACTTTGCATCAAAGGCACAAACCCTGCAACGATCAAACAGTAACGAAATAGTGCTGCCATAGCTGCTAACGTGCAAAATTAACCGGCGCGCTTTAGCGCGTCCGGGTTGAATGCGTGGTTCGACGAGTTAGCGGCTGCAAACACCTTGGCCGCACCCAACACCTTTACCAACGACTGCCGACTTTTCGGTGATTTTAACTCGCCAGGCAAGCGGCTTAACCAATGCTGATTTGGACCAGTCTTGAGACCACTGGCCTCGGAAAGGCATCGAGAGGTAGGCAAGACTGTTTGCGACAGGACTTCAATGTAATGCTCAAGCTGCGCAACGGAGCTAAACAGAAGCTCGTACTTTTCAAATTCAACGTGCAGTACAGGAAAGCCCTTGTGCGGGACCGCCAGTGGCGCTGGCGGCGCGAAAGTACCCGGCTCCCCGTCGACTGGTCGATGCACCCAGAACGCGCCTGGGACATTACGCCAGTCAGATGCATAGGTGAAGTGAAAGTTGCCGCTCATTTCTTAAATGGCCGAACGTTCGGTTAAGCGGCGCGCGTCAGCGCGTCTGGCGGAACGAAGTGGAGCGAACTTGAACACATTGTTAGCCATGTTTACCACCATTTCTCATATTCACGTAAGTGCTCGAGCATTTCCGAAACTTCAGCGGCATAGCCTTTCAGCTCGATGACCGTCGATGAAGCTTCCATAGTGTCCGACGCCCGCACCGTAGTAATGATAGTCCCGCCGTCGCGTGCGACTCGCACAATGGGCCGCTCGCTCATATCCAGAAGCGTTGCAGCGCCCAAATCAAGAGACCGTAATTCGGATAGCTGGTCTTCGAAATCACGAAGTGCGTCAAGTGTGAACCAACACTCCCTAATTTGAATAGTCGCCTCTTGAAATGGCATAGTGAGTCTTGCAAGGACATCAAAAGCCACGGACGGCAACCGATCTTCCACTTGAACAGGCTCAAGCGAAATTTGCAATTCTCTAGAAGATGCAAGCACAAGGGACATAGGCGCTAATAACGTTGTAATAACCGGCCGCCGGAGTGCGAAGCACGGAGGGGACCCAAGCGCGCAGCGATTGGGCGGTCCGGTTGATTAAATAGTTGGCGCGGCCCGACCACTGCAC
>NZ_JBXAQJ010000013.1:0-122258 GCF_058807115.1 Pseudoduganella sp. GW821-FHT12E03
GCCGCGTACAGGATTTCACCGCGCGACTCGACCAGCGGCTTGCCCTGTTCCGCCGTCATGATGACGGCCAGGTCATCAATGTTCTCCAGCATCAAGTCGTACAGCTTGCGCAATACCTGCGCCCGCACCTTCGGCAAGGTCCTGCGCCAGCCGCGCATGGCGCGCTGCGCCGCGTCGATGGCGCGCCGGGTTTCAGCCGCGCCACCATTCGGCACGCGCGCCACCAGGTCGCCGGTAGCAGGGTTGATCACATCGATGGTCAAGCCATTGTCGGCCGGCACCCATTGCCCATCGATCAGCATGGCCTGGCGCAGCAGGTCCGGATCGTTCAATGGTAACTTGGTCACGTCATTCATGGGGTTCACCTTAAACAGGGTTGCGGCCGATGAAGAATTCTTCATCCTGCGATGCGGTCGGGTTCAGGCCGGCCGCCTGTGTGGCGCTGCGCAACAGCGCCATGTCCTTGCCATGCACGCGCGCGGTCGGGTGGCGGATCGGGCCGCCGTTATAGCCCTGCAGCCAGCTCTGGTACTTCCACAGCAGGCGGTTCGACAAACCGTGGCCGCCAAAGCCCAGCGTGGCCACGGCGCGGCGCATCGGTTCAAGTTGGTAATACAGCTCGGTGGCTTCGTCGAACTTGCCTTCGCGGATCATCTTGTGCGCGCGCGGAATCCATGGGCCGAAGAAGGCGCTGTAATTGGTGCCACAAAACGGAATGTCCATCAGTTGCGCCAGCGGGATGTATTCGTATTCCAGTGGCGACGCCATCACCACTTCCTTATGGAAATGACGGTGCACTTCGATTGCCGACATAAAGTACGGCATACCGCCTTCAAGCTTGATCGCCACCACGTTCGGGCAATTGTCGACCAGCTTGCGCAACAGCGGCACGGGGATATCGGCCGGATGCAGGCGGCCAAAGCCCCAGGTCGGCACTGGGAACACAATCACGCCGAGGTTCGTCGCGTCGCAAATCGCCTTGGTGTAGTCATACACGTCGTCCAGCGTTTTCGGGTAAAAGTGCGGAGGATAGCCCAGCAGCACCAGGTCGGCGCCATTGGCTTCGGCGCGCTTCACCGCTTCGATATTGTCTTCCAGCGTATTGAAGATGGCGTGGTGCACCACCAATAATTTACCCTTGGCTTCGTCCACCATGATTTGCTGGAACAAGTCGTGCTCCTGCTGCGACAGCGGTACTTCCGACACCGCCAGCGAGCCGATGAAGCCATGTTCGATCGACAGCCGCACGTCGTGCCGGATGGCCTTTTCGTTAATGCCCTTGAAGTCATTGGTCATGGTTGGGATGGTGACGTTGGCAACGCCGACCAGCGCTTCACGCGCCCAGTCGCGGGCTTCCTGCCTGGTGTAATTTGCCATGATGTGGGTTCTCCTGTTTAAATGGATTTGTGTTCAAAGGTGATCGGCAGCGCTATCGCCAATCCTTGTTCCAGTGCGCGGGTTAAGATCAGTTCAGCCACCACGATGTCTTGCAGGCCACCGCCCACCGACTTGAACATGCGCGTTTGCGCGCTGTGCAACTGTGCTTCCAGCTTGCCGCCCATCAGGTCGGCCATGCCGTATGCCTTGTCGTGGAAGGCGATGCCCGCCGCTTGCGCGGCCAGCATGTCGCCGGTTTCTTCCAGTACTTCTTCCAGCATGTCGCAGACTATGATGTCGCTGCGCGCCACTACCGAGGCGTCGATCTCGCGCTGGGTCGGCACGGTGGAACCGATCGACACCACGGTGGCGCCAGGTTGCAGCCAGTGGCCAAACAAGATCGGCGATTCGTCACGCGAACGCGCGCAGCACAACACCAGGCTGGCGCCCTGCACCGCTTCCTGGCCGCTGGCCACGCCGCGCGCCGGCACGCCGAGCTCGCGCGTCACGGCGTCGGCAAACGCATCCCGCTTGGCCGGGGTCGGGCTGAACACCACCACTTCCGTCAATTCCCTCACGCTGGCGACGGCGCGCACGTGCATCGACGCTTCCAGGCCGCTGCCCAATACGGCCAGGCGCGCCGGCCCTTTGGGCGCCAGCCGGTCCAGCGCGGCGGCCGACGTCGCGGCCGTACGGAAACCCGTCACCAGAGCGCCGTCGACAAAGCCGGCGATGCGGCTGGTTTCGCGGTCGAACAGAACAATCACGTATTCGACGCCGGACTGGGCGCTGCCCATGGCCGCGCCCATGACTTTGGCGCCGTAATAGCGGCCGCCCACCGGCACCGCCGACAAGGTGCGCAGCCACGTCTTACCGACGGCGGCCACGCTGCGCGGCGGCGTGGACTGGGCCGGAATCGGTTGCGCATACGCGGCTTGCAGCGCGCGGATGGCGTCTTTCCAACTAAATACGGCACGTGCCGTATCATTATTAATGAAAACAGGGGGTGGTATGGTACTCATGGTGTTCCTCGCTCGTGGAATTTGAAACAGATTAAGTTACGAATTAATGCATGTCAATAGAATTATTGATTGCATTTTTGATTTTATTCGGCATGATGCGTCAGCTCCGCTTCGATGCGCAGCCGCACCGCATCCGACAGCGCGCCGGGAAACGCGCCCATGCCATAGGCGCCGCGGCTGATGACGGCGTCCGCGACAAACCCCAACACCGGCGCCTGGGTCCACGGATTGGTCGCGCGCCCAGTCAATTCCGCCTGTAAATCCAGCGGCAAGGTAATGCCGCGCAGGGTCAAGTCCCCTTCGATCACATAGCGCGCATCGGCCACCCGCCGCACCGCGCGCGATGCAAACACCGCCTTGGGATGCGCCTCCACATGAAACCAGTCGGGGCCCCGCAAGTGTTCGTCGCGCACCACCAGCGCGGTATCGATTGACGCCACCTCCACTTCAAACGTCACGCCGCCCGCTTCGATCGCCTGGCCGTCAAAGTGCAATTGCGCCGCGAACCGCTTGAAGACGCCCGGCGTGCTGGTGAGCCCCAGGTGGCGCACTGAAAATGCGATGTGGGTATGCGCTGGCTCGAACGCCCAGCGGGTAGAATGCGTCATTTGTTGCTCCTTTGGTCAGTAAAAAAGTTTGAATCAATTGCTCGCGCATTATGTATCATCTTTTAAATTGATACGTATTAATTTTTAAATTGAAGGATATCTATGAATTTGATCGATGATGATATCGCCCGGCTGCGGCAGTACATCGCACAGCGCGATGCCGACCTCGACCCGCGCCTGCCGCCCGAGCCCAAGTTGTGCGAAGCACTGGGCATGTCGCGCGGACGGCTGCGCACGGTACTGAAACGGCTGGAACACGAAGGACTGATCTGGCGCCATGTCGGCAAAGGCACCTTCATCGGGCCGCGCCAGGTCGACGCGAACGACGCCAGCCTGTCCGCCGCCGTCAGTGTCGATGACTTGCTCGGCGCGCGCCTGGTGCTGGAACCCCAACTGGCGGCCCAGGCCGCCATCCACGCCACCCCGGCCGACATCGCCGCGCTGGAACTGTGTCTGGCCGAGATGGCCGCCGCCGGTCCCTTCCTGCACTGGAAGCGCCTCGATGAACGCCTGCACCGCGCCATCGCGGAAGCCGCGCACAACGGCTTGTTGCTGCTGCTGTACGACACCATGCGCACGCAAATGCGCGCCAACCTCGATAGCCGCATCGAAACCGTGTATGCCGCCATGACGGGTTCACGTCCGGACACCGACGGCGAACACGCGCAACTGGTAGCCGCCATCCGCGCGCACAATCCCGACCGGGCCGAACAAGCCATGCGCGAACACTTGCGGTCGGTACGTACACGCCTGTTCGGCCAGCGCTAGCAAAAACAACCACGCAAAATCCGTTGACTCTGTCATCCTTTTATGAAACGATACGTCTCGACTCGTTTTAAAAAGGAGACAGCGATGAAGAAAGTCATCATCACCTGCGCCATTACCGGCGGCGCGCACACCCCGTCGATGTCGCAGTACTTGCCGGTGACGCCGGACGAGATTGCGCGCCAATCGATTGCCGCCGTTGACGCTGGCGCCGCCATCGTCCACTTGCACGCCCGCGATCCCGTCAACGGCAAGCCCACCGGCAGTCCGGACGTGTTCCGCCAATTCATCGGCACCATCAAGGACGCCACCGATGCAGTCATCAATATCTCCACCGGCGGCGGCGGCCCCGGAATGCCGATCGCCGAACGCGCCGAGGCTGGCCGCGTGCTGCGGCCAGAAATGTGCTCGCTCAACATGGGGTCGATCAACCTGGTGCTGTCGGAAATGGGGCAAAAGAAGCGCGACTGGCAGCACGACTGGGAACAGCCGTTCCTGGACTCCACGCGCGGCATGATTTTCCGCAATACCTATGAAGATATCGAATGGATCCTGGAACAGATCGGCCGCGCCGGCGGCACCCGTTTCGAGTTCGAGTGCTACGACACCAGCCATTTGTACACGCTGGCCTATTTCCTGGAACGGGGCCTGGTGAAACCGCCGCTATTCATCCAAAGCGTGTTCGGGCTGCGCGGCGCGCAAGGCGCCCATGCGGAAGACGTGCTGCACCAAAAACGCACCGCCGACCGCCTGTTCGGCAACGACTACCAATGGTCGGTGCTGGCCGCTGGAAAAAATCAAATGCCGCTGGCCACCATGTCGGCGCTCCTGGGCGGCAACGTGCGCGTCGGCCTGGAAGACAGCCTGTATATCGGCCGCGGCGAACTGGCGCAATCGAATGCGGAACAAGTCGGCAAGATCCGCGGCATTTTGACCGAACTGGGGATGGACATTGCCCGTCCCGATGAAGTGCGGGAATTGCTGCAGCTGAAAGGCAGGAATGAGGTTGGCTTCTAACACAAATAACAGGAGATACACATCATGTCAGACGTAAAAAGCGCGCTGGTGGTCGGCGCCGGCATCGGCGGCGCCACCGCCGCCTACACCCTGGCGCGCGCCGGGATCAAAACCCAATGCGTGGAAATCGCACCCAAAAGCTCGGTGGCCGGCACCGGCATTTGCCTGCTGCATAACACCATGCGCGCCTTGGGCCAGGTCGGCCTGGCCGAACCTTGCCTGCAATATGGCCAGCAACTCGATCACTTCCGCCAGTTCAACGCCGCCGGCAGGCAACTCAGCGAAAACCCGACGCCGCCCGGCATTGGCATCAAACGTCCCGACCTGGCGCACGTGCTGGAACAATCGGCCATCGAAGCCGGCGCCACCATCGAACACGGCGTCACCGTCACCACCCTGGACGACCTGGGCGACCGCGTCAAAGTCGGCTTCAGCAATGGCGCCAGCGGCGAATATGACATCGTGGTGGCGGCCGATGGCGTCTATTCCACCATCCGCAGGCAAGTCTTTGGCGCCGAATATGACGCTACCTTTGCCGGCCAGAGTTGCTGGCGCTTTTCCGCGCCGCGCCTGCCCGAACACGACGGCTTCTGGCTGTTCCGTCACAAGGGCGCCGCCGTCGGCGCCATCCCGACCTCGAAGGAAGGCTGTTACCTGTTCGTGCTGGAAAGCAGCAAACAGCCTCTGCACATGGCGGAAGACCAACTCGACATCCTGTTGAAGCAACGGCTGGCGGAATTCAGCGCACCGCTGATCCGCCATTCGCTGGACCAGTTGTCCGGCCCGAAACACGTGCTGTTCCGCCCATTCGACGTGCGCCTGATGCCCGGCCCGTGGTGGCACAAGGGCCGCGTGGTGTTGCTGGGCGACGCCGCCCACGCGCCGACGCCGCAATTGACGTCGGGCGGCGGCATGGCGATCGAAGATGCGGTGGTGCTGGGGCAATGCCTGGCGGCGCCCGGCACGGCGGCGCAGGCGCTGGAAGCCTACAGCCAGCGGCGCGTGCCGCGCGTCAAGCGGGTATGGGAAGCGTCTTACCAGATTTGCCAATGGGAGCAGGAAGACCCGGTCGGCAACGCGCAAAAGACCGCCGGACTGCTACTCGATACCTACAAGTTCCTCGGCGAAGCGATGTAACCCACTGAAATGAAGCAGTCCATAACAAAGGAGACAACCGTGAACCACCACCACCAACCCGCGCGCGGCCTGCGCCTGCTGGCCATGGCAGCGGCGATTGGCGCCATGGGGGGCGCCCATGCGGCCGATATCGACACTGGCAATGGCGACCTGGCCGTACGCTGGGATAACACCCTGAAGTACAGCAGCGCCGCCCGCGTGCACAAGCAAGATCCCGCGCTGCTGTCGGGCGACATTTTTTCCGCCAACACGGATGACGGCAACCGCAATTTCAACCGTGGCGTGATTTCCAGCCGCATCGACTGGCTCAGCGAACTGGACGTGGTCTATGCCCGCCAATATGGCTTGCGCGTCAGCGCTGCCGCCTGGTACGACAGTGTCTACAACGGCCGCAACGACAACAGCTTGCCCCCCACCACCAACCGCTTTTCCGGCCCCTACGACCATTTCAACCCGACCACCCGCACCTTGCACGGCCGCGATGCCGAATTGCGCGACGCGTTTGTCTTTGGCCGCTTCGACCTGGGCGGCACCCGTTTGAATGTGCGCGCCGGCCAGCACTCGGTGCTGTGGGGCGAGAGCCTGTTCTTTGGCGCGAACGCGATTGCCGGCGCGATGGCGCCGGTCGACGTGATCAAGCTGGCGTCGGTGCCCAGCACCCAGTTCAAGGAAGCGATCATGGCGGTGCCGCAGGTGTCTGCGCAATGGCAAATCAATCCAACCGTGTCGCTGGGCGCGTTTTACCAGTTCCGCTGGAAAGCCAGTCGCCTGCCCGCCGCCGGCAGCTATTTCTCGGGCCTGGACTTCCAGCCGGCCGGCGGCGAAGGGCTATTGATCGGCCTGCCCCATCCGCTGCTGCGCGGCCCGGACCAGGAAGCGAAAAACAGTGGCCAGGGTGGCCTGCAATTGCGCTTCTCGGCACTGGAAACCGACTTCGGGCTGTATTCCGTGCGCTTCCACGGCAAGACGCAGCAACTGGTCACCAGCATCATCCCGCCCGGCATGCCGGGCAGCTACCACCTGGCGTACCACGAGGGCACCACCGCGTTCGGAGCCAGCGCGTCGCACACCTTTGGCGACATCCAACTGGCCATTGAAGCGTCGCTGCGCCGCAACCAGGACCTGGCGTCGACCGGCGCCTCGGACTTGAGCGCCCTGTTCGGCGCGCCGCCCGCCAACAATAGCGACCGCCCCGCGTACGGCGTCGGCCGCACCGGCCACGTCAATATCAGCACGCTGTGGACCTTGCCATCATCGCCGCTGGCGCGGGAAGCGTCGCTGACGGCCGAAATCATGTGGAACCGGGTCCTGTCAGTGCAAAAAAACCGCCAGGCGCTCGATCCCAACTCGACGCGCGACGCCTGGTCCTTGCGCGCGGTGCTGGAACCGACTTACCGCCAGGTCTTGCCGGGCCTGGACCTCAGCGTACCAATCGGTATCGGCTGGAGTCCGGCCGGTTCGCGCTCGCAAGCGCTGGGGCCCGCCCTGCCAGCGGAAAACGGCGGCGACTTCAGCATCGGCTTGAAGGGCAGCTATCTCGACGTGTGGAGGCCAAGCATCAGCTACACGCATTTCTATGGTCCGGCCGGCGCCATGATGACCGGCGCCATGCCGATGTTCACTTACCGCCAGTTCATGAAAGACCGTGACTTCATCGCGCTGTCGATCAGCCGCACGTTCTGACCCGTCAAAGTAAAAGGAACCATCATGAAATTCCAGACCTGCATCCGCACCGCCGCCCTGCTATCCACCATTGCCGTACTGGCGCCAAGCCACGCCGGTGTCCCTGCCACGGAAGCGGCCCGCCTGAAAAACGATTTGACCCCGATGGGCGCCGAAAAGGCCGGTAACAAGGAAGGCACCATTCCCGCCTGGACCGGCGGCCTGACCACGCCAACACAAGGTTTTAAAAATGGCGGACGCCGTCCCGATCCTTATGCCGCCGACAAGCCGACATTGCAAATCACCGCGAAAAACATGGGCCAGTATGCCGACAAGCTGACCGACGGCGTCAAGGCGCTGCTGCAAAAATATCCGGACAGCTTCCGGCTCGACGTCTATCCGACCCGTCGGCCCGCCGCCGCTCCGCAATACGTGTACGACAACACGTTCCAGAACGCCACCCGCGCCACGCTGGTCAATTCCGATGGCGGCCAGATTCCAAAAGGCGCGTATGGCGGGGTTCCCTTCCCCATTCCCAAGACCGGCGTGGAAGTCATGCTCAACCACAAACTGCGCTGGCGCGGCGAATCGTGGGTACAGGCCGGGCATAACTGGCAAGTGACCGCCGACGGCAAGAAGGTGCTGTTGTCCGACGTGGTACAGCACACCAACGCACCTTACTACTTCAAGGACAGGGCCGCCGACAAGCCGGGCGAACCCTACTGGATGGGACGTATCGAAACGCTGGGCCCGGCCATCCGCGCCGGCGAAGCCATCGTCGGCCATGAAGTGATCGACGCCAGCAATACCAATACCTGGGTCTACCTGGTCGGCCAGCGCCGCGTGCGCAAGTTGCCGAATGCCTGCTGCGACACGCCGACACCCGCCGCCGCCGGCGTGCTGTCGTTCGACGAAATTGAAATCTTCACGGGCCGCCTGGACCGTTTCGACTGGAAGCTGGCCGGCAAGAAGGAAATGTACATTCCGTATAACGCCAACCGCATGCTAACGGCCAGCAAGGATAGCGACGTGCTCGGCACCCAGCACATCAACCCGGACCATCTGCGCTGGGAATTGCACCGCGTTTGGGTGGTGGAAGCGGCCTTGAAACCGGGTCAGCGCCACACATCGAAGAAGTCGGTGTATTACGTGGATGAAGATTCCTGGCTGGGCGTGCTGGCCGACCGCTACGACGCCAACGACAAGCTGTGGCGCATGGTCTATACCACGCCAGTGGCCGCGCCCGACGTGCCGGGCGTGATCGCTTCCGGCTTCGGCGCCTACGACTTGCTGGCCGGCGGCTATATCGCGATGGAAGTCGGCGCCGAACAAAAATCGCAATACAAGATCAACCCGGCGCCTTACCCGCAATCGTTCTTCGCGCCGGAAAACATGGCGGGCGAAAGCGTCCGCTGATCCCTCCACCTGGAACATGAGTCTCAACATGCAAACAGAAGAAAACCAACCCGGCTTGCGTCAGCTGGCGTTACGCCCGGTCCGGCGCATCGTCACCGGCACCAATGCCGAGCACCGCTCATACATCCAGTCCGACAGCGCCGCACCCAACGTGGTGTACGAACCGGGCCGTCCCGTCGCGCACGTGCTGTGGGCTACCGGAGAGGCGCGCGCGGCAGGCGGCGAACCGGCGCCGGCCGGCCACGCGTTCCCGTTCCACTCAGCGGGCGGCTCGCTGCTGCGCGTGGTCGACTTCCCGCCGGACGCGTTTTATGACCAGCAGGAATTGATGAAATTCCTCGACGCGTCCGGCGTTCGCGACCCCAACCAGCCGCGCCATTTCTGGTTCCACAAGACCGCTTCGCTGGATTACGCCATCGTACTGGAGGGCGAGATCGTCGCCATGATGGACGTAGATGAAACCGTGATGCGGCCGGGTGACATCCTGGTCCAGCGTGCCACCAACCACAGCTGGTCGAACCGTTCCAACCAGCCGTGCCGCATGGCGTTTGTACTGCTGGACCTGGTGCCCGGCGAACCACTGTAATCCCCACCTTTAAGGAGTTACCATGAATATTATCGGACCCGATTATCTGGTCTTCGCCATCGACGATCTGGCGGCAGGCAGCCAGTTCCTGACCGACTACGGCTTGCACGACCAAGGCAATGGCCTGTTCACCGCGCTGGACGGCACCGGCATCATCATCCGCCAGAGCAACGATCCATCCCTGCCCGCCTGGCCGCTGCCAACCACCAACCAGTTGCGCAAGACCGTCTATGGCGTGGCCGACCAGGCCACGCTGGACGCGATTGCCGCCGAACTGGGCAAGGACCGCGAAGTCAAACGCCTTGCCGACGGCTCGATTGAAGCGGTCGATGACATGCAATTCGTGCTGGGCTTCCAGATCACCGTGCGCCGCAAGCTGGACTTGCCGGGCGAATGCGCCAATGCGCCGGGCGTGCCGCAGCGCGGTTTCAATGTCAGCGGCATCGACTGGAATTTGCCAGCCGCCGTGCCGAAACCGCGCTCGCTGTCGCACGTCGTGTATTTCGTGCCGGATTATAAAAAGACCGAAGCGTTTTATATCGAGCGCCTGGGCTTCCGGCTGGTCGACCGTTTCGAAGGCATGGGGCCGTTCCTGCGCCCGGCCGGCTGCATCGAGCACCACACCATGTTCCTGATCCAGACCCCGCCGCATTTGCACGGCTGCGAACATTTCACGTTCCACATGGGCGGACCAACCGAAGTGCTGCTGGCCGGCCAAAACCTGGTACGCAAGGGCTATGAATCGTTCTGGGGCCCGGGCCGCCACCGCTTCGGCTCGAACTGGTTCTGGTATTTCAACTCGCCGTTCGGTGCCCATATCGAATACGACGCCGATATGGATTTGCACGACGACAGCTGGACGCCACGGGTCGAACATGCGCAGGCGGACCGCTCGCAAATCTTCCTGTTCCACTGGCGCGACACGTGGGCGCCGGGCGGTCCGCCCCCCGGCGGCGCGGTGTAATGGAGGAAAGCGCCATGGCCGACGCCTCCTGGATCCGGCTGTGCCGGCTGGATGAGCTGCCCCAGCCTGGTGCGCGCGGCTTTGATTTAAGCGGCCGTGGCACGGATGACCTGTTTATCGTGCGCCGTGGCAGTCTGTTGCGCGCTTACCGCAATTCCTGCCCGCACTGGCCGGAAGTGACACTGCCGTGGCGCAAAAATGGCTACCTCGACAGCAAGGCTGAACACGTGGTCTGCCACGGCCATGGCGCCCGTTTTACGCTCGACGACGGCTTGTGCATACAAGGCCCCTGCCAGGGACTGAAGCTGCAAGCCATCCCGCTGCGCGTGGACGACGGCCGCCATGTCAGCGTGCTGTTCGCCAGTCCGGAGCGCAGCTTGTAGAATTGCGGGGAATTTCATTTGATATCGAGGCCCCGTGAAACCATCCGCACAACGTTCCCCCGGCCGTGCACGCAGTGAAGACTCGCGCACGGCGATTTTGACCGCCACGCTGAAACTGCTGGAAGCGCAATCGCTGCAACAATTATCGATCGAAGCGATTGCGCGCGAAGCCGGTGTCGGCAAGACCACGATTTACCGCTGGTGGCCATCCAAGGCCGCTGTCGTGATTGAAGCCTTCCTGATGAACCACGTCAGCCGCGTGGCCGCGCCCAGGGATATGAAGGCGGCCGACGCGCTGGTGCAGATCATGCAATTGCTGATCAAGGAATACAATGACTGGGAAGGCCGAATCGTCACGCAAATCATCGGCGAAGGCCAGAGCGATCCGGACATCTTGCGCGAATTCCGCGAGCGTTTCTGGAATGACCGGCGTGCGCTAACCCTGGGACTGGTCAGCGAAGCATGCCGCCACGGCGAACTGCGCGACGACTTTAGCGCTGAATTTTTGCTGGAACTGATGTTCGCGCCGATTTACTTCCGCCTGCTGTTGCGTACCGCGCCATTGGACCAGGAATTTTCCGATTCCTACTGCGACAACATCTTCCGCCTGCTGGCACCGCCAGCGCCAGCCGCGCCCAAGACCAAGGCCCGCTAGCCTGACACCACGCTCCTCTTGCAGGCCCGGGCCCGGGCCTGCCATCCCCCAGCTTCCACCGCCGCCGCGCCAACGCGCATTGCATGATTGACGCCCGCCATCTTCGCCGATAATATAATACGCATCGTATCGATTCCATATTAGAGGAGACAAACCATGTTCACTCATCCTGCCCGGCGGCGCGCCCTAGTAGTGCTGGCCGCCTGTATCGGCGTCTTGGGCGAGGGCGCCGCGCTGGCGGCCCCCACCGGCCCGGCGCTCTCTCGGCCCGCGATCCCCACGCAGCGGGCGGCCCAGTCGGTATTGCTCGGCATTGCGCGGGCCGGCCAGCGCCTGGTGGCAGTGGGCGAGCGCGGCATCGTGTTGCTGTCGGACGACAACGCCGCCACCTGGCGCCAGGTACCCGTGCCTGTCAGCGTGACCCTGACCGCCGTGCGCTTCGCTGATGGCCGGCGCGGCTACGCGGCCGGCCATGGCGGCGCGGTGCTGGCCACGGAAGACGGTGGCGAAACCTGGGTGCGCGTGCTGGACGGCAGCCAGGCCGCACACATTGCGCTCGATGCGGCCCAGGCCAGCGGTAATGCGGCGGCCCTGCGCGACGCGCAGCGCCTGCTGAGCGACGGCCCGGACAAGCCGCTGCTCGACTTGCTGGTACTCGACCCGTGGCGGGTGATCGTGATTGGCGCTTACGGCATCGCCTATGCCACCACGGATGGCGGCAAAAGCTGGCATTCGTGGTCGCAGCGTCTGGGCAATCCCCGTGGCCTGCACTTGTATGCGATCCGCCGCCACGGTGACACCCTCCTGGTGTGCGGTGAACAGGGTCTGGTACGCCTGTCGCGCGACGGCGGCCAGCACTTCACGGCCCTCAAGACGCCCTATAACGGCAGCTTCTTTACGGCCGAACTGACTGGCGCGGACGGCATCGTGCTGGCCGGCCTGCGCGGCAACCTGCTGCGCTCATCGGACGCGGGCGCCACCTGGCGCCACAGCGCGGCGCCGGGCGCCGCCACCATCACGGCTTCCGCCCTGCGCTCCGATGGCGCGCTGATGCTGGCGACCCAGGCCGGCATGGTGCTGGTCGAGCGCAACGGCGTGCTGGCGCCCGTCAACCCGGCCCCGCTGCCGCCGCTGACCGGCATTTTTCCTAAAAACGATGGCGCCAGCCTGGCCCTCAGCATCCAGGGACTCGGGGCCGTTCCCTCTCCCGCCCAGAATGGAGGCCAACCATGAAACCCGTCCCACCTATCGACGTGCATCCGGACGTCCCCTTCGATCCCCGTTCCGGATCGCTGCTGGAGCGCGCGCTGTTCAACCACCGCCTGATCGTGGTGGCGCTGTGCGTGATTGCCACCGTGCTGCTGGGCTGGCAAGCCACCCGGCTGCACTTGAACGCCAGCTTTGAAAAGACCATCCCGGCACACCACCCGTATATCCAGAATTACCTGCAGCACCAGCATGAACTGTCCGGCCTGGGCAATGCCGTGCGCATCGCCGTCGAAAATCCCAATGGCGATATCTACGACGCCAACTACCTGCGCCAACTGCGTAGCCTGTCCGATGAACTATTCCTGTTGCCCGGTGTCGACCGCCTGAAAATGAAATCCCTTTGGACACCGTCGACGCGCTGGGTCGGTGTGACCGAAGAAGGCCTGGAAGGCGGCCCCGTGATCCCCGACGGCTACGACGAATCGCCGGACAGCTTGCGGGCGCTGGCCGCCAATATTGCGCGCTCGGGCGAAATCGGCCAACTGGTCGCGCTGGACGCCCGTTCGACCATTATCTATCTGCCCTTGCTGGCGAAAACGCCGGATGGCCACACATTGAACTATGCCGATTTTTCCGCGCAACTGGAAGCCCTGCGCGGCAAATACCAGCGGCAGGGATTAACCATCCACATCACGGGCTTTGCCAAGCTGGTGGGCGACCTGATCGACGGCGTGCAAGCGGTATTGGTATTCTTCGCGCTGGCGGTTGCCATCGCCACCGCCACGGTGTACTGGTACACGCGCTGCATCCGCTCCACCTTGCTGGTGGTGGCCGCCTCGCTGGTGGCGGTGGTGTGGCAAATCGGGCTGCTGCCGGCACTCGGCTACGCGCTCGACCCGTATTCGATCTTGGTGCCCTTCCTGGTGTTTGCCATCGGCATGAGCCACGGCGCGCAAAAAATGAATGGCATCATGCAAGACGTCGGGCGCGGCATGGACAAGCTGGTGGCGGCCCGCTATACCTTTCGCCGCCTGTTCCTGGCCGGCCTGACGGCGCTGTTGGCCGACGCAGTGGGTTTTGCCGTGCTGCTGGTCATCGACATCCAGGTCATCCGCGAACTGGCGATTGCCGCCTCGCTGGGCGTGGCCGTGCTGATTTTCACTAACCTGATCCTGCTGCCGATTTTACTGTCGTACACCGGCGTCAGCGCCAAGGCCGCCGTGCGCAGCCTGCGCTCGGAAAGCGCCGGTGAGACGAAGCACCCGGTGTGGGCCTTGCTCGACCAGTTCACGCGCCGCCGCTGGGCCACGGCCGCCGTGATCGCGGCCACGGCCATGGGCGTGGCCGGGTTTGCCGCCAGCACCCACCTGAAAATCGGCGACCTCGACCCCGGCGCCCCGGAATTGCGCGCCGACAGCCGCTACAACCGCGACGTCGGCTTCATGAACGCGGGCTATGGCGCGTCCAGCGACGTGCTGGCGGTCATGGTCAAGACTCCGGAAGGCGGCTGCTCGCGCTACGACACGCTCAACAAGATCGATGCGCTGGAGTGGCAGTTGCGCCAGCTCGACGGCGTGGAAGACACCAATTCGCTGGCGCGCCTGAACCGCCGCATGCTGGTCGGCCTGACCGAAGGCAATCCCAAATGGTATGAACTGGCGCCCAACCAGGACATGCTCAACACGGTGACGGCCGGCGCGCCGCGCGGGCTGTATAACGATAGCTGCAGCCTGCTGACCTTGTATGTCTACCTGCGCGACCACAAGGCCGATACGCTGGCGCGCGTGGTCGACCATGTGGATGCCTTCGCCAGAGAAAACAATAGCCCGGACGCCACCTTCCTGCTGGCCGCCGGCAGCGCCGGTATCGAGGCCGCCACCAATATCGCTGTCAAGGATGCGTGGCGCAAGATGCTGGTGCTGGTGTATGGCGCGGTAGTGGTGCTGTCGTTCGTCACGTTCCGCTCATGGCGCGCGGTGGTGGTGGCGGTGTTGCCGCTGATGCTGACGTCGGTGCTGGCCGAAGCGCTGATGGTGGCGCTGGGCATGGGCGTGAAGGTCGCGACGCTACCGGTGATCGCGCTGGGTGTGGGCATCGGCATCGACTATGCGCTATATATCTTGTCGGTGACACTGGCCGAACTGCGCGCCGGCAAGAGCCTGTCGGCAGCCTATTACCGCGCCCTGCTGTTTACCGGCAAGGTGGTGATGCTGACCGGCGTGACATTGGCCATAGGCGTCGTCACCTGGGTCGCCAGCCCGATCAAATTTCAGGCCGACATGGGGCTGTTGCTGGCGTTTATGTTCTTGTGGAATATGCTGGGCGCGCTGATCTTGCTGCCGGCGCTGGCGCACTTCCTGCTCAAGCCGGCGCGCATCGCGTCGGTCCAGGCAGCCCCCGGCGCTTCACGCGCCGCCTGAATCCCACGGGAGCACATCATGCGCATTTCCAACCTGAATATCGGCACCCGCTTGTCGCTGGGCTTTGCTCTGGTGTGCGGCCTGCTGTTGCTGGTCGTCGCCATCGCCACCACCATCCTGGCCCATATCAACCATGCCGCCACCAGCATCGCCAATGACACGATACAAAAACTCGAAGGCATATCCAGCGTGGTCTGGCACGTCAATGACGCGGCTTTTGCACTGAGCAATACCCTGATCACGGACGACACGGCGGACCGCAAGGCGCTTGGCACGCTGGTGCTGGTCAAGCGCGACGACGTGGCGGCGATTTACCGCGCCCTGCCACCGGAAGCGTTTGACGCCAAAGGCCAGGAATTGTTGCGGCAGACGCGCACCATCGATACCCGCTTGTGGGAAGCACAGCAGCGCATCTTCAGCCAGCTGGCGAGCGACGACCTGGCGGCGGCGCGGGCCACGCTGACCCGGCAACTGCGGCCCGTACTGGACGCCTACAAGGGCGCCATCCAGACCCAGTTGCTGTACCAGAAAAGCCTGGCGCTTCAGGCGGCCGCCGATGGCCGGCAAAAATACCAGTTCACCCGCAATTTGCTGATCGGCCTCGGCGCGTTTGCCGTGGTGGTGTCCATTGCCGCCGCGCTGTGGATTACCCGCTCGATCACGGTACCCATGTCCCAGGCGCTGCGCGTGGCGGACACGGTCGCATCGGGTGACCTCACCAGCGGCATGGCGGCCGGCGGCGACAGTGAAACCGGGCGCCTGCTGGCGGCGCTTGGCAAGATGAATGGCAACCTGGCCCGCACTGTCGGTGCGGTGCGCTCCGGCACCGCCACCATCCGCTCGGCGTCGGCGCAAGTGGCCAGCAGCAACGTGGAATTGTCCGGCCGCACGGCCCAGCAAGCCGGGTTGCTGGACGAGACCGCGTCATCGATGCGGGATCTTACCGCCACGGTCCGGCAAAATGCCGACAACGCGCGACAAGCCTGCACCCTGGCCGAAACCGCCTCCACCATCGCGGCGCGGGGCGGCGCCGTGATCGGGCAAGTGACGGCCACGATGGCGGAAATCGACACCTCCGCCAACAAGATCGCCGACATCATCGGCGTCATCGACGGGATCGCGTTCCAGACCAATATCCTGGCGCTGAACGCGGCGGTGGAAGCGGCGCGTGCCGGTGAACAGGGCCGTGGTTTTGCCGTGGTGGCCAGCGAAGTACGCAACCTGGCGCAGCGCAGCGCCACGGCGGCCCGGGAAATCAAGGTGCTGATCGACGTGTCGGCCCGCAAGGTTCATGCAGGGGGGGAATTGGTCGGCCAGGCCCGCGCCACCATGGACGACATAGTCCGCAGTGTGCGGCAAGTGGCCAATATGATGACAGCGATCAGCAGCGCCAGCCAGGAGCAGACCGCCGGCATAGCCCGCATCGGCAGCGCGGTGTCGCGCATGGATGGCATGACCAAGGAAAATGCCGCGCTGGTGGAAGCAACATCGACGGCTTCCGAAGCCATGCGCGATGAAGCTGACCGCCTGGCGCAGGCGGTCAGCCTGTTCAAGCTCAGTTCGGATGAACGCCGGCTTGCCGCAGCGCTGCCTGCACCGCCAGTTTGACCGACAAGGCGCCTGCCAGCGGACCGTAGCATGCCTTAAACAGCAGGTACGGTCCGAATTGCATGGCATTGACGCCCAGCAACCAGAACCCTGCCACCGACACCGGCACAATCCATGCCGTCATCAGCAGCGCCAGCAGCACGATGCGTGGTGCCGGATGGCGCGGCAAGCGCCGCACCATCCATCCGCATTCCTGATCCCGCATCGCCTCGACCTGCCCGCCCTGCAGGCGCCGCCGCGCCACCAGGCTAATCACGGTGCTGCCGATCAGGGTCAGGAACAATACCGTGGGCACCAGGTCGGCCGCGATGCCGTGTTCGCCCCACAGGGGAATCGGACCGCCATGGGGCAGCAAGACATAGGTAAAGAATGTGCACAGCATGGCATTGAAGATGCTGGCGGTGACCAGTTCACGTTGGAGGTAGGTGGCATGATTGATGGGGAATGAATTAGGCATGATGGAGTCTCGCTTCAAGAAAAAACCCGCGTGAACTGGCATCGCGGGTTTGATGGGAAATGATTGCCGGTGGGCATTTACATGAACGGCTGGCGTTCTTCCGGCCACCAGACGCTCTTTTGCGGTTGCCCGATGCGGTTGCGCAGCACGCCGATACCGGCCACGTCGAGTTCCAGCACGTCGCCCGGCGACAACTGGCGGTCCAGTTCCAGACCGGAACCGCCGCCCATGGTGCCGGAACCGATGATGTCACCCGGCTGTATCCAGTCGGCCAGCGCCACATAAGCGATCAACTCTTCAATACTCCACAGCTTGTTGGCGCTGCTGCCCCGGGCCCAGGTTTCGCCATTGACGCGCACTTGCATTGCAATCGCGTCGAGGTCGGCAAATTCGTCCACGGTGGTGATCCATGGACCGATCCCATACGCAAAATCCTTGGATTTGGAGGGCCCCATGCCGATCCCCATTTCAATCGACTGGCGGTCGCGCGCACTGAAGTCATTGAATATCGTCACGCCGAACAGGTAAGCACGGGCATTGTCCGGATGCACGTTGTGGCCACGGCGGCCAATTACGTAACCCAGTTCCAGCTCGTAATCCATGTAGCCAATAAACGCAGGCCATGGCACTTCCGCTTCATGGCCGATTACCGTGTGCGGCGTACCCTTGAAGTAGCCCGGCACCTTCAGCAGGCCGGGCTGCGGGGTGGCCTTCATCTTGCTGTGGAAACCCTTGATGTGGTCGACAAAGGTCAGGCCATCACGCACCACGGACGGGTCCGTGGCACCCAGCCAGGTGACGGCATCGAAACTAATCGACGCGCATGATGCGGCGTCCGGCGCGTCCTTCGCCACCGCACGCGCAGCGTCCAGGAACAGGTCGCCGCTGGCAATGGCGGCCGACATACTGCCCGGGAACACTGCATCCGCCACGCGCAGGGCGCCCTCAGGAGTAGCTCCCGCCTGCTGCAGGCGCGCCGACCACGCCGCCTTCAAATCAATCACGCGCCGCTCTTCCGGCAACACCAGCACCAGGCGCGCCACGTCGCCATCGGGACCCGATACGGCTATACGACCTAACTTCATTGTCATCTCCTGTGATGCCCGCCAGGCGGCGGGCGGTTAAATGTTCAGTTCAAAGCACACATACGAATCGTTTCGTATTTAATTTAACGGAATGCCGGCGCGGCAAATCCGTCCGCCGCCCTAGACGATCGCCAGCGACGACGTCGCGGTGGCCACAAGCCGCTGTCCGGAATCGAACAATTGCGCCTGGGCGAACACAATGCGCCGGCCGGCCTGATCCACCTTGGCCCGCACCCACAGTGGGCCGACCGTCGCCGCGCGCAGCATGCTGACCGTCAGGTTGATGGTGCTGCACGTCTGTCCTGGCGCCAGCGCGGACAGGGCCGCCACCGCCAAGCCGCAATCGAGCAGATTGGCCAGCGTGCCACCGCCCACCACGCCATTCCCCTGCGCGGTGTCGGGCCCGGCCCTGAAACGCAAGGTGACGGCGCCCGGCACGCCCTCTTCCAGCACGCAGCCCACGCTGACAAAGGCCGGATTGATGTCGAGCGCCACGTCGCGCCGCGCCGATGCGATCAGATCGGCGATGAAAGCGCGCGTCGGATTATCCTCCCGCGCCGGGAGTGCGGCAGCCTCACGCATCGCCGGCCACGCAGCGCGCGCGCTGCGTCCCCAGACCATCGATATGGCCTTCCATCACATCACCCGGCTGCAAGAAGCGGTTGTAATGGGTGCCATTGCCAGCCGGCGATCCGGTACAAATCAAGTCGCCCGGCAACAGGCGGCAATACGACGAGATGTATTCGATCTGGCGAGCGATATCAAAAATCATGTCCGCCGTCGTCTCGTCCTGCATCACCTGGCCCGATACGCTCAAGCGCAGTGTCAAGTCTTGCGGATTGGCGACAAAACGGGCCGGAACCAGGCAGGGGCCGAATGGCAGGAACCCCGCCTGACCCTTGGAACGGAACCAGTCGGTGCCCAGCATTTTATAGTCAGTGCGCGGGATTAAATCACGCGCGGAAATATCGTTGACGATGGCGTAACCGGCCACGTGCGACAACGCCTGTTCGCGGCTGATACGGTAGCCACCCTTGCCGATGACCACACCGAGCTCCAGTTCCCAGTCCGGCTTGGCCGTGTTGGCCGGCAATACCAGGGGATCGAACGCGCCCGCCACCGCCGACACCGGCTTGGTGAAGACATAGGGCTCGCCCTTGACGGCCCGCTCGTCCATCATGTCTTCGGCCCAGCGCCGCAGCGCGGCGCCACTGAGCCCTTCAGGCCCGACATGGGAATCGATGGTCATGTCGACCACATGCTTGCGGTAATTTGCGCCGGTGCAAAAGATCTGGCGCGGCAAATCCACCGGCGGGTGGACCCGCAACGACGCGAGCGGCAGCCAGTCCAAGCCCGGCTGCGCCAGCGAGGCTGTGGCCAGGCGATCGATGACCGGCAGGCTGTCTGCCCAGTGCTCCAGCAATTCCAGCACGGAACTCCCCAGCAGCACCGTCAAGCCCTGCTCCGCGTGCGGGTCCAAGCCGGCCCCCACAGGCGCCAGCGCCACCAGCGGCAGCACCTTGTCGTGCACCATCAGGCCACTGAATTTCTTGCCGCCCTCCCGGGAAAATGTCCCCAGCCCATATGCCTCATTCATTGCATCTCCTCCTGATTTTCCAGATCACTCAGCAAGCTCGTATCGACCAGCCTTTCATAGGCATCTTCCGCCCCCGCCAGCGCCAGTTGCCGGCGGTGGCGCCGCAGCAGTTCAATGCCGTCCTTGGGTGGCCGCAGCGCCGTGGGCAAGTTCGTCAGCATGGCGGCGGCCACCAGCGGGGCAAAGCCGGCCTCCACCAGCACGCCACGGTTGGCCGCTTCCGCGCCCAAGCCGGCGGAAGCGGCAACGGCGGTGCGCTCCAGCGCTGCCAGCCATGCCTGCAATTGCGGCCGGCGCCGTTCGATGGTTTCCTGCCGCATGACCAAGCCCTGGCCAGGGAAGGCAGGATAGTGCTCTTGCACGCGCGCCAGCAGCGTCATGCCCGCTTGCAGCGCCAGGCTGTCAAATGGCGGCCCCAGTAAAGTGGCCGCGCCCTCGCCGGCCAGCAAGGCGTCGAAACGTTCCTTTACGCCGCCGGTTTCCAACAGGCTATGTGCCGGTGTCGTGATCCCGGCGTCGGCCAGCATGGCGCGCAGCGCGATCACGAAGCCATTGTGCGGCGCATCGACCAGGATCCCGGCGCCAGGCAAGTCGGACAAGCGGCCGGCCGAAGAACCGACCAGCGACAGCGGCGTGATGCGCTCGACTTGCGCCACGATACGGAAATCACGCGGCCCCCTGCGGCGATTCCACGCGAACACATTGTCCATTGACGTGACCACGGCGTCGCAGTGCCCCGACACCAACGTGTCGTACTGCTCATCGGAGGACTTGTTGATGACGCCGTCCACACTGCCGGGCTGCGCCGCCTGCGCCAGCACGATCAGCGGCGCCGGGACAAACCACATGACACGGATAGGGTTCATTTGGATTCTCTTGAATTGGGAATGCCCTCATTAGAAACGCTCCGTTTCGTTTTGTCAAGCGTACGGATTGCAACCCCCATAAGGCATGGCACGAATGCAAATGAAACGATACGTTTCAAATCTAATTAGTGCTAAAATCGCGCCTTGTTTATAGTGTTATTTCTGAAAGTCGACACCATGGCAGTGCAAAAAGAACGCGCCGCAGGATCGTCCGGATCCGTCGGGCGCCCCCGCAGCGAAACGTCGCGCCGCGGCATCCTGAACACCACCATCAAACTGCTGCAAGTGCAAACGGTACAAGCCATCACGATCGAAGCGATCGCGCGCGAAGCGGGCGTCAGCAAGGCCACCATTTACCGATGGTGGAATTCCAAGGCATCGATTGTCATCGATGCGTTTATTGAAAATCACATCGTGCGCACGCCGATGCCGCGCGATATGCCGCCCCGCATCGCCATTGCGCGGCATTTCCAGGCGCTGGTGACCCAGTTTTCCGGGTGGTCCGGCAGCATCGTCGCGCAAATCATTGCCGAAGCGCAGTTCGACCGCCAGATCGCCCGCGAATTCCGCGAACGCTTTCACTACGGGCGGCGCGCCATCGTGCGCGAAGTGCTCGAAGAATGGCGCCAGAGCGGAGAAATCAGCCCGGACACAAATATAGAAATCCTGATGGACGTGATTTACGGTCCGGTCTACATGCGCCTGCTGGTCGGCCACGCGCCGCTCGACGACGGCTTTATCGCCGGCCACCTGAACTATGTTTTCCAGATGCTGGGCCTGCAGACGCCTGAGTTGAATGGTGGGGACGCGGGCGCCGCACCGCAAACATAGCGCGCCGGATGGCATGTTCCAGACACAGTATATTGCGATTTTTATCTCTAGTCGGAGGATCCGAATAGGGGTGTGAACTGAGGCTCGACGTTGGGGGCCTCGAAATTAATAAACTACTCTAACAAATGCGAAAAAGCCCTTGATTAACAAGGGCTTTTTCTAAAAACTGGCGGAGGCGGTGGGATTCGAACCCACGATACAGGTTTTGCCCGTATGCTTCCTTAGCAGGGAAGTGCCTTCGGCCACTCGGCCACGCCTCCTAGTCGATTACTCAACTATCGTCTTCACTCTGCATTGCTGCGTCGATCAGACGAGCGCTATAGTAATGGCCGTCATGGGATTGGTCAAGGAACCACAAGCAAATTTTCGAAAATATTTCATGTTTGCTCATAAATCGTGCAACAGGGCACGTTTCCCCTGCCGTTACCCCATCAAGGCCTGGTTCATCATGGTGTTCCCTGCTGTGGCGAAATGGTGAAGCTGTAGCGCAGCGGCTTCAGCGGAACACGGTATTTCACGATCGGCCAGCCCCGATCATCCCAGCCGGTATCACCGCCCACGCCAGCCTGCGCGGCGTCCACCATCAAGGTGCCATCGCCATGCGGCACAATGTCCGAACTGTGCCAACTGCCACGTGGACGCGGATACAAGTCTTCGTAAGGGAACGCCAGCGCATTGACAGATAACGGCTGCGCCCCCGTCACGCGCAGGCCGCCCTGCTCGCCGGTCAACGCCAGCCAGCGCACGCCGGTCTTGTTGCCGCTTTCCTGCGGACGCACGTACTGGTGGTACTGGTCCGCCACCTTGCCGCGATACAGGCCGATGGCGGCGCCCGTCAGACGGTCGGCGTACGATTCCTGCGGGCCGCGTCCATACCATGCCACGCCGGTCAGTGCGGGGGCATGATTGAAGCGCAGGCCGACGCGCATCGGGTCGGGCAAATCATCGCGCAACGGCGTGAAGACGGCGTCCACATTGACTTTGCCCTGCGCATCGATGCGGTACGTGGTTTCCCAGCGCACCGTGCCGGCGCCGAAGCCGTACTCGACGCGCACCGCGTCGCCCGTGGCCGCCACGGAACGCACGTGGCGCTGTTCCGTAAAGTCCTTCCATACCTGGCGGGCTTTCGCAAAGCCGGTGTCCTGGTCATTGTCCGTCATGGCGCGCCAGAAGTTCGGCGTACCACCCTGCAGCAATGGCTTGCCATCGATCGCCAGGCTGACCATGCCGGTCGCCTTGTCCACCGCCAGGCGCGTTTTTCCGCCTTGCAGCACCAGGGCATTACCCTCCACGGCAGGCGCCAGCCAGCGCGCGGGGCTGGCCGCTTTCGGCGCTTGCAGGATGAACTGACTGAAACCCAGTTCATGCCCGGCCGGTACGCCTTTCACCGCCCCCTCCTTCGCTTCGGCGCGGATGGTGAGGATGTATTCGGCGCCCGCCTCGCGCTTGAAGGCCGGCAGCTTGAATGGCACGGCGGCGCGGCTTTGCGCGGCGGCGTTCACACCGGCCATGTCACCACTGGCCACCGGCACGCCATCCTTGCTGACGGACCATTTGAATGCCAGGCCCGATAAATCGTTGAAATCGTGGCGGTTCACCACCGCCAGCGTCCCCCTGGCCGGGTCGCCTTCAAACACGACCGGCGAATACACCTTGCGCAGTTCGTAGTATTCCGGGTCCGGCGTGCGGTCGGCCCGCACCAGGCCATCGGCCACCACGGACGCGTCGTTGCGCGGGTTCTTGCCAAAATCCTCGCCCTGCGCCCAGTACGGGCGGCCATCCGGCGTCTTCAGGATCATGGCCTGGTCCACCCAGTCCCAGATAAAGCCACCCTGCAGCTTTTTGCGGGAACGGATGGCTTCCCAGTATTCTTCCAGGTTGCCCAGGCTGTTGCCCATGGCGTGCGCGTATTCGCACTGGATCATCGGCTGCTGGTAGCGCGGGTCGTCCGCATAGCCGATCATCTTCTCGACATCGTCATACATGGGCGCATAAATGTCCACGTACGCGTTCGGCAAGTGCACTTCGCCCAGCGCGCCCTGGCCCAGGTAGGCGATCAGGCGGCTCGGGTCGCGCTGGCGGATCCAGCGCGCCGCGTTTTCAAAGTTCGGGCCGGTGCCGGCCTCGTTACCCAGCGACCAGATCACCACGCTCGGATGGTTCTTGTCACGCTCCACCATGCGCGAGACGCGGTCCAGGTGCGCCGCCGCCCAATGCGGCTTGTAGCCCAGCTGGATTTTGTCGCGCTGCTCCGGATGCTGGTCGCCTTCGCGCATGTATTCGTGCGATTCAATGTTCGCTTCGTCATACACGTACATGCCATATTCATCGGCCAGGTCATACCAGCGCGGATCGTTCGGATAGTGCGACGCGCGCACCGCATTGACGTTGGCCTGCTTCATCAGCTCCATGTCGCGGCGCATGGTTTCTTCGGACAGCACACGGAACGTGTGCGGGTCGTGTTCATGCCGGTTCACGCCCTTGAACAAGATGCGCTTGCCATTGAGCCGCACTTCGCCATCCTTGATTTCCACCGTGCGGAAACCGATCTTGCGCGACGTGGCCGACACCAGTTTGCCGTCACTGTCGATGTGTTCCAGCACCAGCCGGTACAGCGCCGGCGACTCCGCCGACCATGGTTTCACGCCAGGGATGCGGCCCTGCAGGCCCTGCGCCTTGCCGCCCGTGATGGCGCCCTGCAGCGCCAGCACTTTCTTTTCTCCGTCATACACGGTGGCGCGCAACTGGCCGCTGCCTTCGCCACGGAAGCTTGGCTCCACCGTCAGCACGCCATCCTTGTAGCCATTCCTGTCCAACTGCGCGCTGGCGCTGTAATCGCGCAAGTGGGTCTTCGGTTCCGCGTACAGGTACACGCTGCGCTCGATGCCGGACACGCGCCAGAAATCCTGGTCTTCCAGGTACGAACCATCGGCAAAACGGTACAGCTCAATGGCCACCACGTTCTTGCCGGGCTTGAGGTGGCGGGTCACATTGAATTCGGCCGGCAACTTGGAATCCTCCGAATAGCCGACTTTTTCGCCATTGACCCAGATGTAATACGCGGCGCCGGCGGCGCCGATGTGCAGGTAGACGTCGCTGCCGTTCCAGCCGGCCGGCACATCGATGTCACGCCGGTATGAGCCCACTTCATTCATCGCATGGGGAATAAAGGGTTCGTTGGCGCCGAAGGGATAATCGATGTTGTTGAAGTATGGCTGACCATAACCCTGCGCCTGCATCATGCCCGGCACCTGGATCGTGCCCCAGCCGCTGGTGTCAAAGCCCGGCTTGTAAAAATCGGCCGGGCGCGTCTCCGGTGTTTTCGAATAAGCGAACTTCCACGTTCCGTCCAGCGACACGAAACGGCGCGATTGCGACTTGTCGCCCTTCTTCGCCAGGTCCGTGCTTTCGAAATTGAAGAACGTGGCCTTCATCGGCTCGCGGTTGACCTGCACAACTTCAGGTTGCTCCCATTCAGCCACGCCGGGAACCGTTTCGGCGGATGCGCCGTTCCATGCTTGCAGTGCCAGCGCGCACGCCAGGACGGCGGCTTTCAATTTGTAGCTCATATCAGTAAGGATCAATAATTGACAGGATAGTCTTTGGGGAATCGGCGGCCGCTAAAGGCCTTCTTTTGCGTCCAGTCTTGCGCGGGGGCGGTCCAGTAACTGTCCGTCTCCGGCAAGCCCAGCGCCAGCAGGCCGGCCGATGCGATGTACATGCTGCCGTTATTCGAATACCAGTCGCCCAGTTCCGGCTGGTGGCCGGCGAAGCCGATGGTCAAATAACCGTCTTTGGTGAAATTGTCCGGCGCGCTCCATACCATCTTGTGCACCGCGTTCAGGGCGGCCCGCACCTGCCCTTCCGGCAGGCTGGCCGGCAATTGCTTGCGCCACGCCAGCAGTGCCAGTGGCTGGAAGGCGGCGGTGCGGTAGGTCAGCGAACGGCCGATCGGCGGGAACGTGCCGTCCGGCCCGATGAAGCGTTCCAGGTGTTCGCAGTAGCGCTGCATGCGCTTTAAGGCCTGGGCATGCAGTTCCGCCGGTTTGCCGTTCCAGAACGGCGCGTTGGTTTTCGCCAGCACCTCCAGCACTTCCAGCAGCATTGGGTACATGACGAAGGAACTGTAGTAATCGAAGTGGAATGATTCGCCATCCTTGATCCAGCCGTCGCCGACATACCATTCGTTGATCTTGCGGATCGCCACGTTCATGCGCATCGGGTCGTGCTCTTCGCCAACCGACAGCAGCCACGCTTCATTCATCGCGGCAAACAGCATCCAGTTGATGTATGGCGGCTCGATGCGGCGCAGGCCCTTGATTTCCGCGACGATGCGGCGCTTGGTGGTGGCATCGAGCGGATCCCACAGCGCTTTCGGGGCGCGCATCAGCGCGTTGGTGAAATAGGCGGAATCGACCAGCGCCTGGCCGTGCCCTTTCCATACCAGGTAGTCCGGGCTGGCCGGATCCACCGAATGTGCAAAGCTTTGCAGCGCGAATTCGCGCAGGCGCTTGCGGGTGCGGCTTTCGGCGCCGGCATCGTCGGGCAGCGCCAGCCAGGGGGCAATGCCGGCAATCAGCCGGCCAAAGCATTCAAGGTACGTGACGCGCTGGTCGCGCCCATCCCAGGTGGGGCTCAGCTCCAGCGGAAATTGCTTTTGCAGCGCGCCCCGCGCCATATTGGCCAGCACCGGCTCGGCCATCTTTTGCGCCAGCGCAGCCAGGTACGCACGGTCCTGGCCGTTTGACGATACCGCCGGTGCTGTCGCCGCCGGTGCGGTTGCTGCCTGGCCTGAACCTGCTGTGCCGGCGGCCATTCCGGCGGCCAGCGCTTGCATGAAATTACGGCGTTCCATACCCCTTAGTCTCCTTGTTGTGATGTGACAACGCTACCATATCGATCCGAAATATCTTATCGAAGAACACTGATGCGTGCCACGTGGGGTGTATTCGCTCAAAACGATGATTTTTGTTAATTAATTCAAGGATATGGCTTTTTTACAGGCTGCTGCTATTCCAAAAAACCCGACTGTTATACGAAATTAGTATGGTAACGTGCAAACAAACATGGGTAAGCTGGCGCTCATCGAACTTCACTGGCATACAAATGAACCCACCTTCGCACTACGGTTTTTCCCGCAGACGCCTGCTGGCAGGCGCCGTCGCCGGGCTGGCGTTGTCCCTGCCCGGATGCGCGCTGCCGGGCGCGCAAACAGCCGCATCTTCCAAGCAGGAAGCACTGGCGCTGATCGGGCAAGTCAACACTTACTGGCAGCGCACCACGCCTGCCACGGAGACGGCGTTCTGGAACGTGGCGGCTTACCACACGGGCAATATCGAAGCGTACCGCGTGACGGGCAACGACGCTTACCGGCGCTATTCCGAGCAGTGGGCGGACCATAACCGCTGGATGGGCGCACGCTCGCAGGACAAGGTCCAATGGAAGCTGACCTATGGCGAAACCGATGATTTCGTGTTGTTCGGCGACTGGCAAATCTGCTTCCAGACTTACATCGACCTGCACCAGCTGGACCAGGGCCGCCAGCCGCAGCGCATCGCGCGGGCGCGCGAAGTCATGGAATACCAGATGAGCACCGCGCGCAACGATTACTGGTGGTGGGCCGACGGCCTATACATGGTGATGCCGGTGATGACCAAGCTGTATGGCGTGACGGGCGACCGGCGCTACCTGGACAAGCTGGCCGAGTACTTTGCGCACGCGAACAGCATCATGTATGACGGCCCGGAACAGCTGTATTACCGCGATGCGCGCTTTGTTTATCCGGCGCACAAGAGCGCCGGTGGCCGCAAGGATTTCTGGGCGCGCGGCAATGGCTGGGTCTTTGCGGGGCTGGCCAAGGTGCTGCAGGATTTACCGGCCAATGATCCGCGCCGGCCGGAATTCGAAGCGAAATTCAAGGGCATGGCGGCGGCGCTGAAAGCGGCGCAGCAGCCGGACGGCTACTGGACCCGCAGCCTGCTCGATCCCGCCCATGCGCCGGGTCCTGAATCAAGCGGCACCGCCTTCTTCACCTATGGCTACCTGTGGGGCATCAACCATGGCGTACTACCGCGCGCGGAATACCTGCCGGTGGCGCTGAAAGGCTGGCACTTCCTGCGCACGGTGGCGGTGCAGCCGGACGGCAAAGTCGGCTATGTGCAGCCGATCGGCGACCGCGCACTGCCGGGCCAGGTGGTGGACAAGAACTCCACCGCGCACTTTGGCGTGGGCGCGGTATTGCTGGCGGCGGCGGAGATGGCGCGGCTGAAGGATTGACAGGCTTCATGTGGAACGGTGCGCTACCCGCGCCTCCCTTCAGGCCGGCGGCTGGGCAACCAGCGCCGGCTTTTTTTATATGGAGCCTGGCCCCTTCTTCTATGGGGCCTGGCCCCTTTCGTACTATCGCTCGCTTTGGAATGTATAGGCTACGGCTATTCTGGCGACCATTCCAGTACACGCACCATTGCCGGGGCGGCTTGTGCAAGGCCTTCGCCATCGACTTGCCGCACGGTTTGCACAAACAAATGCAGGACTCCCTGGCCGCGCCATAGTTCCGTATCAAAGGAAGGCTCCCATGCACCGACCTCATCGTGAGTGAGGTCGCGGACGTGCCAGCGCTGCCGGGTGAAATCCCGGATATCCACCACCGAGACTTTGCTGCCCCGTTCTTCATCGCGGTAGACCAGCAGCGCGGCAGGCTGGCCATCGCGCTCCTTCACCATGATTTGCGGACGGGCGACAGGAATCGCCTTGGTGCCCATGCCGCTCAGTGAAAACGGCGTCGTGCGCAGCGGCAGGTCAAGCTGGCGCCAGCCGCCGCCGGCGCGGTACAGCACGCGGTATTGCGGCACACGTTCCCCCGCCGCGCGCCAGTAGCTGGCGATATACGGATTGCCGCTGCTGTCCGCCGCCATCGACGTCTGGTTGATCAAGTCACTGCCCTGCGGAATGCGCGCCGCGTATTCCGCGCTGGCCTTTGTCACCGGCAACGCATACGCGCTGCCATCGGAGCGCTGCCACGTCACGCCACCATCGCTGGAGCGCGCGTAGGCCATGTCGTGGTTGCTGGCCACGTCGGGCGATTCGCGCCACACCCATGACAGGTGCACCGCGCCGCGGTCATCGACATACGCCTGCCAGTACGCGTTGCGCCGCCCTTCCCCGCTCAAAAGATTGTCGTGCAGGCGCGTCCAACTGCCGTGCTTGATGTCGTAGCGGTTGACCACCAGGTTGCCCTTGCCCGAACCGCCGTCGCGGTACAGGAACAGCACATTCCCGTCCGGCAGGCGGTGGAATTCAGGATACGACACCGCCTGTTCATCGCGCCCCGTCATCGGCAGTTTTTCGCTCAACTGCAAGGAACCCGGCGCCACCGCGCGCGCATAACGCAGCGGGTGGTTATGGTGGTCCCAGGCCATGTGCAGCACGCCCGCGCCATCGACCATGATGCTGATGCTGTTGTGGGCGTCGCGCGCGTTGCCCTGGTATTGCGTGCGGCGCAGGTCCCAGCGCGCGTCACCCAGCTTGCGCTTGCCCAGCACGACGTAGGCATCGGCATCGTAATACGCGATGTATTGCGTATTGCCGTGGCTCACCAGCGCATTCTTGCGGAACACCACCGCATTGACGGAATTATTGGCCCAGCCGGGACCGACGTCGGTCACCCGCACATGCCCGCCAGCGGGGGGCCATGCGGCGCATCCGGTGGCCATGGCAACCGCCAGCAGGGCGTAAGATTGTTTCCACATACAAAATGCCTTCACAAATGCAAAAACGCGGAACAGGCCAGCCGCCTGTTCCGCAAGTGATTCACCCGGGTTCGATTACAGTTTGCCCCGGATCCCGAACTTGATGGTGCGGCCATCATACTTCGCATAATCCATGCGGGTGCGCTTGCCGCTGCCATATTGGCCGGATGCGTCTTCGAAGTAATCGTAGGCCAGCGTGTTCGACAAGTTCAGCGCATCGAGGCGCAGTTCCAGCTGTTCGCTGATCTTGTACGCGATGCTCGCGTCCAGGTAGCCGCGCGCGGCGCGCCAGCGCAGCAAGTCGTCGCCGAGGTTGCGCGGATTGTCGCCATGCAGCGAGCGGCCTTTATAGTTATAGGACAGGCGCACCGCCAATGGCCCCTTTTCATAGTAGCCTGTCGCACTGTAGGCATACTTGGGCACCGAATTGACTTCGATTTCCTTGCCCGCGTTGGTGATCCACTTGGCGCTGTTGAACGGGTCGATATGCGTGAAGCTGGCCAGCGCGCCCAGGCCCTTGAAGGGTTCCGGCAAGAACGTGAAGGCTTGCTGATAGGCCAGCTCGTAGCCTTTCAGGGTCTGCTTGCCGGCATTGCTGTAGCTGCGCAAGGTCATCGGCAAGTTCGGATCGACTTTGCCCTGTGCATTCTGGAAGATCGCACCGAGCGCGGTATCCGGCAAGCCGAGTGAACCAAAGGTCACGTTGGTGGTGCTGGCCACGGTGGCGTCGGTCAGTTCTTTCTTGAACACCGCCGCCGACAGCAGGCTGCCCGGCTGGAAGTACCATTCCATGCTGGTGTCGAGGTTTTTCGATTGCTGCGGGCGCAGGTTCGGGTTGCCGGCCGTTGCCGTGTTATCGAATGGATTCGGAATCACGGTTTGCGCGGCGATGATCGACAGCGAAGCGCGCGAAATCGTCTTGCCCCACGATGCCCGCCACATCAGGTTGTCCGTCACATCGAGCGCCGCGCTCATGGCGGGCAGCACATTGCTGTAGGAACCCTTTTCCTGGTTCGGCAGATAGGTCAGTCCCGCGCCCTGCTGCTTGAAGTTGTCGATCAGCGTGTCGGTTTTCGAATAGCGCACACCCGCATTGAAGCGCAATTCACGTTCCAGCACCTGGCCCTTGAAGTCCGACTGCACAAACGCCGTGCTGACCTTTTCCTGCGCAGTAAAACTTTGCGCCGGGGTAAAGGTGGCTTCGGTATTGAAGGCCAGCGGATCGAAGGTCGAATACGTATAGTCGCGCGTAAAGGTGCCCCACGCATGTGGCCAGCCCGCGCCCATGTCAAGGTTCCCGATCGGCAGTGTCGACGTCATGCCGCTGCGCAGGCCCGCATTGCCCAGCGAATTGAGCTTGCTGGTCATGGCCGAGGTGGCGTTGCGCTTGTTGATGCCCTTTTCCGTGTCCACATGGACCAGGCCCGCTTTCAAGTGGCCACTCCAGCCGCCCGGCAAGCCGTAATCCCAGTCGGCCGCCACGCGCGCCTGTTTGGCCTTATCCGTTTCACGGGTCCAGCCGGTGCCGATGCCAAAGCCCTGGAAGTTATTCGGATCGGTGTAGCTGACCGGCGACGACAGCGATGGATACACGTGGTCGTCGCCATACGAGATCGTGGAATCCACGCCGAAAATCTGGCCGGACAGGGTGTCCTGGTAGCTGGTGGCTTTACTGCTATTGCCGCTCACCTGCCCGGTCAGCACCAGCCCGTCCCGCACCGCCCAGCGGCCATTCAACGCGGTATAGCCAAAGCGCGTTTCATCTTCGCTGTAGGTGACGCCGCTGCTGTACGAGGTATTGCCGAAGGTCCCGGTCAACAGGTTCGATTCGCGGTCGACCTGCACATTGATCGGCACGAAGCCGCTATGGCCAGTCTGGCCGGCGGGGGCGCTGCGGTTGGTGGTCTTGCTGTTACGGACCAGCAAACCAAAATACATTTCATCGCGGGTGTTTTTCAGTTTCGAATACAGGGTGTCGAGGCTGATATTGAGACCGCCGTCCTTGTATTGCAGCGACGAGACCAGGCCGTCGCGCGTACGGTCATTGGCCGAGCCATAGAAGCGGTAGATGCGGGGCAGCAGCGCGTTATCGACATCGCTGCGCGACAGGCCGCCCAGGTTGGCACGCGGATCGTCGTAATCCAGGGTAACCGCGAAGTTGCCCTTGACCGGGCTCTGGCTGCCGCGCGCGGAACTGTTATAACCGCCGGTGGCTTCAAAGCCGGAGCGATTGTTGACGGACGACGAGTGGGAGACGCCGGCCAGCAAGCCCCACGGCCCCCAAGTGTCGGAGAACAGCGCAAAGCCGGTCGGGTCGGTTTTCTTCGACATCGTGTTATACGACCCGGACAGCGCGTAGCGCATGGTGCGTTTCGGGTTGTCGAACGGGCGCGGCGTCTGCAAGTCCACCACGCCGCCCATGCCGCCTTCGGTCAATTCCGCCAGCGGCGATTTATAGAAGTCCACGCGGCCAAACAGTTCGGAGGCAAACACGTCGTAGTTAAAACCGCGCGCGGCGCTGCCGATGGTGCTGGTGGACGTCGCGTTGACCGGCGCGCCATTCAGGGTGGTGATGGAATACTCTGTCGGCAAGCCGCGGATGGAAATGCGCTGGCCTTCGCCCGAGCTTTCATCGCGGTTCAAAATAATGCCGGGCACGCGCTGCAGCGATTCCGCGATATTCGCCTCGGGGAATTTGCCGATGTCTTCGGCCACGATGGAATCGCGCACGCCGATGGCTTGCTGCTTGAGGTTCAGTGCTTTTTGCAGGCTGGAGCGAAAGCCGGTCACGACCACGGTGCTGACCGGCTCCTGGTCCGCGCCGGCCGCCGCGGCGGCGGGCGCGGCACTGTCCTGCGCCAGGGCGGCCTGGCTGTAGGCTGCCGACAGCGCCAGCGGCAACAAGGTGGCGAGGATGGTTTTTTTCATGATGTCTCCTTTTATTGTGGTTCGACGTCAGACTATCAATTTTTGTTAGCACGTTACCATACGAAAATCGCATAACTGGCGTGCATTTCGATATAGCTCGCCGCGAAATTGCATAACCCCTTGTTTTAAAAGCAGAAGATACTTGCCTGCCGGCGTCTTTCATGCCACCTGAACCAATCAACAAATTGATTAGTTCGAAAAACCACCTATGTTAGCGTTGTCATGTCACAACGGCATGCCGATTGCCGGGCTGCCGGCATGGTTTAGCCGCTATCATTCGGCACACCCACCGACCATAAGGACCGCCGGCCCATGCGCAAAGGAAGCACAGGAAGTACAGCAACGACACTGGCCGAGGTGGCCAAGGCGGCCGGCGTGTCGATGATTACCGCTTCGCGCGCCATCCGGGGCCTGGGCTATGTCTCGGACGCCACGCGCCAGCGCGTGCTGCAGGCGGCGGAACAGTTGAACTACCAGCCCGACATGCTGGCCAAGCGCATGCGCGGCGATACCGGCAACCTGATCGGCGTGTTCATCAATAACTTTGGCTCCGTTGTCATGCATGAACTGATCAGCGCGATCAGCCAGGAAGCGCGCCGCCTCGGTTACGACCTGGTGGTGTTCCACGCGCAAAGCTTCAACGAACCGGGCCGCGCCGCCACCAGCGACATGCTGCGCAAGCTGTGCGAAGGCTTGCTGCTGGTGCTGCCCAATACCTTCGACCATTACCTCGACCGGCTGGAACAGGACCGTTTCCCTTGCGTGCTGGTGAACTTTGCCGCGCGCAAGATGGCATTGCCGGTGGTGGTGTGCCAGAACCGCCAGGGCGCGCGGGACGCGGTGGACCATTTGCTGGCGTTGGGCCACCGTCGCATCGGCTTTATCGCGGGCACGCCATTTACCGGGCAAAGCGCGGAACGCCAGCGCGGCTATGTCGACGCGCTGTGCGCGGCCGGGGTCGAGATCGATCCGGCCCTGATCGTGGAAGGCGACTTTACCCAGGTTTCCGGCTTTCCAGCCGCCGAACACTTGCTGTCGCTGGCCGAACCGCCCACCGCGATCTTTGCCGCCAACGATGAAATGGCGCTCGGTGCGCTTGACGCGATCCGCACCCGGGGCTTGCAGGTGCCGGACGATCTGTCGCTGATCGGCTTCGACGATATTCCCGCCGCGCGCTATGCGTATCCGGCGCTGACCACCTTGGCGCAACCGTTCGCGGAAATGGGTGTGCGCGCGGTGCGGGAACTGGTCGAGCTGTTGAAGGGCAAGGAAGTCGCGGCGCAGCGCATTGAATTTCCGACGCCGATGGTGGTGCGGGGTTCGACCGGGCCGGTGCGTGCCGCAGCGCGCCCCGGTGCGGCCGACGCGCCCGCGCCCCGGCGCCGCGCAGTACGCGGCAGCAGCGGCAGCACCGGCAGCGACTCATGACGGATGCCGCCCGGCTGCAGGCAGGCGCGCTGCACTACACCGCCGCCGGGCTGGGCATGGTGATCTTTTGGCTGCTGCTGGGTGAATTTGCCATCGCCATGCGCGAACGCTCGGCGCTGCCGGGCGCACTGGAACTGCTGCGGCGCCACCACGCGTCCGACACCACGGTATCGCTGCTGATGTCGTCGGTCCCTGCCCTGCTGGGCATCCTGCTTGGGCCGCTGGTCAGCTATCACTCCGACCGCCATCGCGGCAAGCTGGGACGGCGGCTGCCTTACCTGATTGCCGCCACGCCGATCGGCGCGCTGGCCATGGTGGGACTGGCCGCGTGCCCGTGGCTGGGAGCCTGGACCAACGCGGTGCTGGGCGCCTGGTCGCCCGGCCTGGACCACTGCGTGCTAATCTGGTTTTGCCTGTGCTGGGGCATCTTTGAATGCATCGCCATCATGACTCTGGCACTGTATGCGGGGCTGGTCAACGACATCATTCCCTTTCCCCTGCTGGGCCGCTTCTTTGCCGCCGTGCGCGTGGTAAGCCTGGGGGCCGGCATCCTGTTCAATTACTGGCTGTTTCCGCTGACCGATACGCATTTGTTTGAAGTGCTGGCAGGAATCGGCATCCTGTTCGGCGTGGGCAGCCTGTGGATGTGCGCGATGGTCAAGGAAGGCGCGTACCCACCGGTTGCCGCCGGCGCGCTGCCACGTCCGGGCCTCATGCACGCGGCCCGGGAATTTGCCGCCGCCTGTTTCAGCGAGCGGCGCTACCTGTGGGTGTATGCCGCGCTGACACTGGCGGCGGTCGCGTTCACGCCGTTCAATACGTTTTACCAGTATTACGCGGCGGCGATGGGCCTGTCGAAAACCACGCTGGGTGAATTGACGGCGGCGTCCTATATGGCGTCGATCGTGCTGGCGTTGTTCATTGGCGCGGCGGCGGACCGCTGGGGCGCGGTGCAGGTATCACTCGGTATCCTGGCGCTGTATGCGCTGGTGTCGGGCACGGGCTTTGTGTGGGTGCGCGATGCGGCCGGTTTTGCCTGGCTGTACGTGGCGCACGTGGTGGTGTCGGGCGCGTATTACACGGCGTCGGCATCGATCCCGATGGCGCTGTTCCCACGGCTGCAGTTCCTGCAATTTAACGCGGCCAAGGATTTGATGGCGGGGGTGGCGACCATTGCAATGGGTATGCTGCAAGGGCCATTGCTGGACTGGTCCGGGCATGATTACAGCCTGACCCTGGTGAGTGCGGCGCTGCTGTCTGTTGCCGGTGTGCTGTGCTTGCGTAGGGCGGGTTTTTCAAACCCGCCATGCGTGCAGCCCGGCGGCGCCGCGGCGGCTTTGTAAAAGCCGCCCTATGTGTAGCCCCCAATGTAAAACGCCCCGCAGGCCATGCCATGCGGGGCGTTTAAATCAGCCGAGGGGCGGATTACTCGACGCGTGCGGCGACGTCTTTTTCCAGCTCGAACGCCTTGTGCAGTGCGCGCACGGCCAGTTCCATGTATTTCTCGTCGATCAGCACGGAAATCTTGATTTCCGAGGTCGAGATCATCAGGATGTTGATGCCTTCTTCCGACAGGACGCGGAACATCTTCGATGCCACGCCGACGTGCGAACGCATGCCCACGCCCACCACGGAAATCTTCGACACTTTGGCGTCGCCAACGATGGTGGAGTGGCCCACTTCATCCTTGGAGTTGTGCAGCACGTCCAGCGCCTTCTGGTAGTCGTTGCGCGACACGGTGAAGGTGAAGTCGGTCTTGCCGTCGACGGACTGATTCTGGATGATCATGTCCACTTCAACGTTGGCTTCGGCCACTGGGCCGAGGATGTGGTAAGCCACGCCTGGACGGTCCGGAACGCCCAGTACGGTGATTTTGGCTTCGTCACGGTTAAAGGCGATGCCGGAGATAACTGCTTGTTCCATGTGTTTGTCTTCCTCAAACGAAATCAGGGTGCCCGAATTGGCTTCGGTTTCGAGATCCAGGTCTGGATCGGTCAGCGACGACAGCACGCGCGTTGGCACGCGGTAGTTGCCGGCGAACTCCACCGAGCGGGTTTGCAGGACTTTGGAGCCCAGCGACGCCAGTTCCAGCATCTCTTCGAACGTGATGGCTTTCAGGCGGCGCGCTTCCGACACCACGCGCGGGTCGGTCGTGTAGACGCCGTCAACGTCGGTGTAAATCTGGCATTCGGCCGCCTTCAGCGCGGCGGCAATCGCCACGGCGGAAGTGTCCGAGCCGCCACGGCCCAGGGTCGAGATGTTGTCATTCTCATCCACACCCTGGAAACCGGTGATGATGACGATCTTGCCGGCGTCCAGGTCGCGCTTGACCTTTTCATCGTCGATCGACTGAATACGGGCTTTGGTAAAGGCGGAGTCGGTTTTAATCGCCACCTGCCAGCCGGCGTACGACACGGCATCCTTGCCAATGGCTTGCAGCGCCATCGACAGCAGGCCGACCGAGACTTGCTCGCCGGTCGATGCAATCATGTCCAGTTCGCGCGGGTCGGGCGGGTTCTGAATTTCTTTCGCCAGCGCGATCAGACGGTTGGTCTCGCCGGACATGGCCGACGGGACAACGACGATCTGGTGGCCTGCGTCATGCCATTTGGCGACGCGGCGCGCGACGTTCTTGATGCGTTCCGTCGATCCCATCGACGTACCGCCGTATTTGTGAACGATTAAAGCCATTGGTGTTTCCGCTCAGTGATGTTTTAAAGGAGGGCTTATAACTGTACATGCTGCAATGCGAAAGAACAAGCCAAAAAAGTTATGTAGTCATACTCAATTGGCATATGAATAGATTAAAACGCAGCAGTACCGTAGATTATTTTGCTTCCCAACGGAATATGAAGCGTTTACCGCCGTCGGCAATCAAATGATGGCAGTCCATGCCGATTCCGCCCGCAAACAGCAGTTGCCCGCCGGCCTTCACCACCGGCAGGCGCTCACGCTCCCACGCCGGCACGCCCAGCGCCTGGTAGTGGCGCTTCAGCGCGCGGGTCGGACGGTTCGGGGCGGGTTTCAGGGTTTCGCCGCCGCTGCGGAAGCCTAATGTCAGCTTTTGCCGGACCAGCCAGTGTTCCGCCAGGCCGCCCTGCCCCGGCGCGGCTTCGGCGATATGCAGCACGCCGCCGTAATCCGGAAAATCGATGTGGGTTTCACCCTGCCAGCGGAACGCCTGTTCGGGGGCGTCGTCGAATTTATCTTCGCGCATGCCCGCCAACTCGGGCAAACGTGGCGCCAGCATCAGGCGGCCACGGTGGCGGCGCACTTCGCATTCCGGGTGCGTGACGCACAGGTTGGCGTCTTCCCGCGCACTCAATAACTGCTCGAGCATTTCATGCAGCCACGCGGTGGACGGCATCGACAAGCCACGCTGGTGGAACCAGCGGCGCAGCAGGTTGTAGCTGCGGTCCAGGCTCAGGGTGTGCAAGTAAGCGATGCTGAGGGTGCCGTTGCCGGTCACCGCGCTCGTGGCAGCTGGTTGCCCGGCTGCTGCGGGGACGCTTGGGTTGGGGCCTGTGGTGGCGCCCACGGCGCCGGCGCCGCTGGCGGCTGCGTGGATGCCGGGGGCGCCAGGCTCGCCGGGGGCTACGGCGTTGGCGCTGGCAGGCAAATCCTGCGCCAGCGCCGCCGCCAGATCCTGATCGGCCAGTTCATCGAGCAGCCGCTGCGCCGATTGCGCGTGCTGCGCGCTGCGGGCGAAGCGTTCCTGGAAGCCCGGGAAGTGCTGCGCCAGCGCCGGCATCACCAGGTTGCGCAGGGCATTGCGGGCGTAGCGCGGGTCGGCGTTGGATTCGTCTTCGATATGCGGCACGGCATGCGCCTGCTGATACGCTTCCAGTTGCCGGCGCGAGGCGGCGAGCAGCGGGCGCGCCAGCAGCAGGCTGTCGTTTTGCAGCAGGCCGGCCGCGCTGTTGCTGGCGTCCATCCCGGACAGGCCGGCCGTGCCGGAGCCGCGCAGCAGTTGCAGCAGCACGGTTTCCGCCTGGTCGTCCAGGTGGTGCGCCGTCAGCAGCAATGGCACACCATGTTCCCGGCACATTTCGCCCAGCGCCGCGTAGCGCTGCTTGCGGGCAGCCGCTTCCACGCCGGATTGCTTGACGCCCGCAAGCGTGATGCGGCGCGCGCCGAACGTCACGTCCAGCGCGGCGCATTGCTGTGCGCAGTGTTCTTCCCAGGCGTCGGCGTTCGGACTGAGACCGTGGTGGACGTGGAAGGCATACAGCGCCGCGTTGTGTTCCTTTGCCCATGCATGCGCCAGGTGCAGCAGGACGGAGGAATCAAGGCCGCCGCTGAGGGCGATGGCGATTTTGCGGTTGCCGGGCAGCGCAGGCAGGCTGGCGGCGAACAGGGTGTCCAGTTGGGGGGATTTTTTCATGGCGTCAAAATGTGAAAAACCGGAGGCGGGATCGACCCAGCTCCGGTTCGTGGCCTGCTTGGCGACTTTATAAAAGCCGCCCTACGCAAGCATTATTCCTGCGGCGTGGTTTCCTTGAATTTGCCGTAGCCCATCAGCTTTTCATGACGGGCGGCCAGCAAGTCCTTGGTTTTCATGCCATGGAATTGGCGCAGCGAATCGGCCAAGGCGCGTTTCAGCAGGCGTGCCATTTCTTTCGGATCGCGGTGCGCGCCACCCAGTGGCTCATTGACAATCTTGTCGATCAGGCCAATGGCTTTCAGGCGGTGCGCAGTCAGGCCCAGCGCTTCCGCCGCTTCCGACGCGCGCTCGGCGGTCTTCCACAGGATCGAGGCGCAGCCTTCCGGCGAAATCACCGAATAGGTCGAATATTGCAGCATCAAGACCTGGTCGCCCACGGCAATCGCCAGCGCGCCGCCGGAGCCGCCTTCACCAATGATGGTGGCGATCAGCGGCACTTTCAGTTCCGCCATTACGTACAGGTTGTGGCCGATGGCTTCCGACTGGCCGCGCTCTTCCGCGTCGATGCCGGGGAAAGCGCCCGGGGTGTCGACGAAGGTGAAGATCGGCAGGTTGAATTTTTCAGCCAGCTTCATCAGACGCATGGCCTTGCGGTAGCCTTCCGGCTTCGGCATGCCGAAGTTGCGCATGGCGCGTTCTTTGGTGTCGCGGCCCTTCTGATGCCCGATCACCATGCATGGCTGGCCATTGAAGCGGGCCAGGCCGCCGACGATGGACTGGTCGTCCGCATACGTGCGGTCGCCGTGCAGTTCATGGAAGTCGGTGAAGATTTCATTCACATAGTCCATCGTATATGGACGCTGCGGGTGGCGCGCGATTTGCGCCACTTGCCATGGGGTCAGCTTGGCATAGATATCTTTGGTCAGTTGCTGGCTCTTTTTGGCCAGGCGGTCGATTTCTTCCGAAATATCGACTGCCGAGTCGTCCTGGACGAAACGCAGCTCTTCAATTTTGGAATCAAGTTCCGCAATCGGTTGCTCAAAATTGAGGAAAGTTGTTTTAGTCATTCTACCTCCGTAGGGATGCCGTCCTGCCGGCTGGCTGAGCAGCGGGCACGACGGCGAATTGCGTTATTTTACCGGATCGGCGCAGTTATACCGGATCTAAGGACCGCCATAGGTACCACGTTGCGACTGTTCGATAAGGCTCCCAGTTGGCCGACACTTCGCGCGCATCGCTGCGCGAAACCGGCTCGCCTGAGAAGTAATTCTGGCTGATGCCCTGGATCAGACCGGGGTCATCCAGCGGCAAAACATTCGGGCGGAGGAGATTAAATATCAAAAACATCTCCGCTGTCCAGCGGGTAATGCCACGAATTTGCACCAGTTCGGCGATGACGGCCTCGTCATCCATCTGGTCCCACTGCGACGCATGGACTTTTTTCGCCTTGAAATGGTCTGCCAAATCAAGGATGTATTCGGTCTTGCGCTTGGACAGGCCACAGGCCGCCAGCTGGCCGGCGCCGGCCTTCAACACGGCCGACGGCGTAAACTTCGGCACGGCTGCGCGCAAGGTTTGCCAGGCCGCGTCCGCCGCCTTGGCCGTGACTTGCTGCTTGACGATGGAACGCGCCAGGGTGGTAAACGGGTCATCATGACCGACCAGGTGCAGGTCGCCAATTTGAGGAATCAGCTTTTTCATGATGCGGTCGCGCTTCATGAGTTCAGCTTTCGCCTCTTCCCAATACGGCGGCACCGCCGCGGCGCCGGGCACGGCGCCTTCCCTGGAGCTGTTGGCCATATTATGCGCGGCGCCAGTTAGTCGTGCCGTCAGGCTTGTCTTCGAGGACGATGCCGGCCGCGGTCAAGTCTTTGCGGATCTGGTCGGCCGTGGCGAAATCGCGCGACTTCTTGGCTGCGGCACGGGCGGCAATCGCCGTCACGATGGCTGCCTCATCCATGCCGTCACCCTCGCCCACGCCGGCCTGCAGGAATGCCTGCGGTGCGCGCTCCAGCAAGCCAATCACGCCGGCCAATGCTTTCAGCTGGCGCGCCGCCACTGGCGACTTGGTCTTGTTGACTTCAGCGGCCAGGTCGAACAGCGCGGACACCGCGATCGGCGTATTGAAATCGTCGTTCATCGCTTCGGCGAACCGCTGCGCATTGGCTTCATTCCAGTCGAGCGGCTGGCCGTCGCCCTGCACGCCATCGAGCGCCGTGTACAGGCGGGTCAGCGCGCCACGGGCGTCGTCCAGGTGCGCATCCGAGTAATTGAGCGGGCTGCGGTAGTGGGCGCGCAAGATGAAGAAACGCACCACTTCGGCGTCGTATTTCTTCAAGACGTCACGGATCGTGAAGAAATTGCCCAGCGATTTGGACATTTTTTCATTGTCGACACGGACAAAACCATTGTGTATCCAATAATTGGCCAGCGTATGGCCGGACGCGCCTTCCGACTGCGCAATCTCGTTTTCGTGGTGCGGGAATTGCAGGTCCGCGCCGCCGCCGTGGATATCGAACTGTTCGCCCAGCAGCGCGCTGCACATGGCCGAGCACTCGATGTGCCAGCCCGGACGGCCCTTGCCCCACTTCGAATCCCATTTGACTTCGTCCGGCTCGGATTCCTTGGCGGCTTTCCACAGCACGAAGTCCAGCGGATCGCGCTTGCCGGTGTTGACATCAACCCGTTCGCCCGCGCGCAAGTCGTCCAGCGACTTGCCGGACAATTTGCCGTAACCGTCGAAATGGCGCACGGCGTAATTGACGTCGCCATCATCGCCCTGGTACGCCAAACCCTTGGCTTCCAGCTTTTCAATAATGCCCAGCATTTGCGGCACATATTCCGTGGCGCGCGGCACCAGGGTTGGCGGCAAAATGCCCAGCGCCGACGTGTCTTCATCCATGTATTGGGTGAAACGGCTGGTCAGCTGGCCGATGGTTTCGCCGTTTTCCACGGCGCGCTTGATGATCTTGTCGTCGATATCCGTGATGTTGCGCGCATAGGTCACGTCATAGCCGGAAGCTTTCAGCCAGCGGTACACCACGTCGAACGCCATCATCATGCGGCCGTGGCCGATATGGCAGTAATCGTAGATGGTCATGCCGCACACATACATGCGGACTTTGCCTGCTTCCATCGGGACGAATGTTTGCTTCTCGCGCGCCAGCGTGTTGTAAATCTTCAAATTGCTCATCGGACTCTTGTAATTCTCAGGGTCTGCCCCGGGGCTACCGGCAATACAAAAGCGGGCGCGGGGCACATATTTGTGCCGCACCTGCCGATCGCGTACGCCGGGGACTGACAGACCTCAATGGGTGTTTGCTAGAATGGTACGTCGCATCAAGTATAGCACTGTTAATTTTAAGGAAGCCATATGCAAGAGACACGGAGACTGTGGATTAAATCGTTGGGACTGATCGCCGGCGCCGCCCTGTCGGGTTCCGCCCTGGCAGCGGACGCTACTATGCCGCAAGTATCGCTGAAGACCACGGAAGGGGAAATCGTCCTGGAACTGAACCAGGAAAAAGCGCCGAAATCAGTCGCCAACTTCCTGCAATACGTCAAATCCGGCCACTATAACGGCACCATCTTCCACCGTGTCATCGATGGCTTCATGATCCAGACCGGCGGTTATACGGCGGACCTGAAAGGCAAACCCACCCGTCCGCCGATTCCGATTGAATCAAACAACGGCTTGAAAAATGACACCTATAGCGTCGCGATGGCGCGCATGGGTAATCCGAATTCCGCCACTGCGCAATTTTTCATCAATGTCGTCGATAATATCGGCCTCGATTATCCGGGCCAGGATGGCTATGGCTATGCGGTCTTTGGCAAAGTCATCAAGGGTTATGAAGTCGTTAATAAAATCAAGGGCGTGATGGTCGATGACAAGGGCATTTTCCAGAATATCCCGGTGAAACCCATCACGATCACCAAAGCCACGATCCTGAAAAAACCGATCGAACCGGTACCGCCGCCAAACGCGACGCCGCCGGGCGGCATGCCGCCGCAGTAAAATAGCGCATTGGCCTCGCGTCCTGTATAGTCGCGGCGCATAAAAGTAACGCATCAAAGTCACGCATCAAAGACACTTAACCAAGGAATAACCATGACCAAAATCGTCATCAACACCAACCTGGGCAAAATCACCGCTGAACTGGACGCGGAAAAAGCACCGAAAACCGTGGCCAACTTCCTGGCGTACATGAACGCCGGCCACTACGCCAACACCATTTTCCACCGCGTGATCGACGGCTTCATGATCCAAGGCGGCGGCTTTGAGCCAGGCATGAAACAAAAGCCAACCGAAACCACGGTGGAAAACGAAGCGAAAAACGGCCTGAAAAACGAGCCGTACACCCTGGCCATGGCCCGCACCTCGGCGCCGCACTCGGCTTCCGCCCAGTTCTTCATCAACGTGAAAAACAACAGCTTCCTGGACTACCCAGGCCAGGACGGCTGGGGCTACGCGGTGTTCGGTAAAGTCACCGAAGGCACCGACGTGGTCGACGCGATCAAGAAAGTCAAAACCACCCGCTCCGGCATGTTTGCCGACGTGCCGGCGGAAGACGTGATCATCACCAGCATCGAAGCCGCGTAATTCGCCGCATCTGCTCATCATGGCGGGCCCTGCCCGCCATTTTTCTTTGACGGCCATGCCAGCTCCCCTCGCCCTGTTCATCTCCGACCTGCATTTGCAGCCCGCGCAACCCGCGATTACCGCCGCGTTCCATCGATTCATGGAACAGCAGGCGCCCCATGTGCGGCAGTTGTATTTGCTGGGTGATATCTTTGAATACTGGGCAGGCGATGACGACCTCAATGACGCCTACCACCAGGACATCATCGGCGCGATCCGCAAGATCAGCGACGCCGGCATTGCCGTCTTCTGGATCGCCGGCAACCGCGATTTCCTGGCCGGCGATGCGTTTGCCGCGGCGGCGGGGCTGACCCTGTTGCCGGAAACGTGGGTGGCGGAGATCGGCGGCCAGCGCATCGTGCTGCTGCACGGCGATGCGCAGTGCACCGACGACGTCAAATACATGGCGTTCCGCACCCAGGTGCGGCAACCGGCGTGGCAACAGCAATTCCTGACCATGCCGCTGGCGCAGCGCAAGGCCATCATCGCGGGCCTGCGTGAAAACAGCCAGAAGGAACACACGACGAAGTCGTATGAAGTGATGGACGTGACGCCGCAGGCGATTGCCGCCGTGTTCGAACAGACCGGCGCCAGCGTCATGATCCACGGCCATACGCACCGCCCCGCCCTGCACCAGGTTGACGGCACGCGCCGCTATGTGCTGCCGGACTGGGAACCGCAGGCGCAGCCGCCGCGTGGCGGCTGGATTGCCGTGCACGCGGATGGCGCGATCGTGCGCCACGCGCTGGACGGCGCGGTGATCGCGTAATCGTTAACGCGTAAGCATTATCGCGTTACGGTTACCGCGTCGGTGTTCCGCGCGGCGTTTTTCCGGTACACGCTCCAGCCGACACCCAGCGGCGCCGCCGTATGGATCACCATCAGCCACCACAGGCTGCCGGTCCAGACATAGGCCAGCGTGAAAGTAAAGGCCGACACGATGCTGGCAATGAATGGTTTCAAGCCGTTATAGCCGTGCCCGGCGCCATAGGCCAGCGCCGCCAGCGTGACGGCGCCCGCCGTGCCGGTCACCGGCGCCAGCACCAGCAGCAGGAAACCCCGGTACAGCAACTCCCACCCGACGCCGATCAGCACCGCCAGCACGGTGAATACGGACAGTTCGCGCAGCGTGGTGGGCATGTCTTTTTGCGCCAGCATCTCGGCATCGCTTTTCGCGCGCTTTTCCGGCGACATGCGGCGCTCGTACAGTTCGCCCGCCACCAGCAATGCAACCACGCCGGCCACCGCCGCCGCCAATCCCCATTGACCGGCCGTACTTGGCGGCCACGCGACGCCCATTTGTTGCGCCGTATAGCCGGACCACAGCGCGCACGCTGCCAGCGCCAGCAACAACAGCACCAGGCGGGTGATATTCGACAGGTACATCGTCATGCGGGGACGGTCGCGCGGAGGCTGTCGGCTGCGCCAAATGGCCTGTGCCGGCAAGACCAGCAACAGGTACAGTGTCAACAGCAATTCAGGCAGCGTCAGTGTCATTGAGCCTCTCGTCTAGACAATTTAAAGTGGAGCAAGCCTGGCGATATATAATTCACCCAGTTCAGTTTTCAAGTCCCGTCCATGAAATCCGGTTTATTTGCCGTGCTGCCGTTGCTGGCGATTCCGGCCTTCGCCAATGAAGCTGCGGCATCCGCTCCCATTACCGTGTCCTGGCGTGAAAAGCCTCCGTACTATTACACGGAAGATGGCGTGGAAAAAGGATTCATGCTGGCGTACGGTAAAGACGTGTTTGCCGCCGCAGGCATCGATGCGCGTTTTGTGCGTGAGCCGCAAAAACGCATCTGGACCAATTTCGAACTGCGCAAACCGAATTACTGTTCGCTGTCGTGGTACCGCTTGCCGGAACGCGAAGCCATCGCACAATTCTCGATTTCCGTCTACACCGACCCGCCCCATACCGTGCTGGTGTCCCCGGCCGCCGCCGCCAAGGTGCAGGCCCATCCCTCGCTGGCATCGCTGCTGGCCGACCCGGAACTCACATTGGGCATGGTCGATGGCGTGTCGTATGGCGCCGACCTGGACGAGCGCATCGCCAAGGCGGGCAACCAGACCATGCGCCGCACGGTGAGCACCACCAACATGATCCAGATGCTGGCCGCCAACCGTTTCCATTACATGCTGGCGGACCGCAACGACTGGGGCCACATGCGCGCCCATTACAAGGAAATGGCGTCCGTGGTCCAATACGACGTGCCGGACTTGCCGGCCGGCCTGAAGCGCTACATCCTGTGCAGCCGCGCCGTGCCGCCCTCCGTCATCGAGCGCCTGAACCAGGCCATCCGCGCACTGCCGAAACCCGCCACACCGTACAAATAATCCTGGGTGGGCTCAGCCCCAGATCATGGATTCAGTCCAGCCCAGTTCCCGGAAATCGTCTTCCCGCAAATCCGCTTCGCCGGCGCTGAAGAATTCATCGAGTTGCGGCGGCGCCACCGGCGTGCCGGACAACATCGCGTGCACCTGCCCCCGGTGATGCGTCTGATGCTGGAACAGGTGGGCCAGCAAGCGGTGCCGCCGGTCGCGCTGCACTTCACCCGTGCGCAAGATCGTCACCGTGCGGTTCAAGTCTTCATCCTTCATTTGGCGGCAATAGTCGATCAGGCGCCGGTCCGCGTCGCGCTGTTCGGCGCGCACTTCCACGCAAGTCGCGCAGGGTTCGTCCTTGGCAAAAAAGCTCAGGTAATTGGGATGCGGCTCCCGCCCTTCCAGTTCGCGCTCCAGCGCATCGATATAAAACCAGTCGACCGTCAGGATATGGTTCAGCGTCGCCTTGATCGATGGAAAAAAGCTGGTGCGCGGCGCTTCGAACTCGGCTTGCGTCAACTGCAGGCACGCTTTCAGCAGGCGGTGATTGGCCCACGCATTGTTGTACGCGTGGGTCAGCAGGTGGTGCGACAACGTGGGCGCCATGGTCACTCCTTTATCTGGCTGGTTCCAGCACCAGCACCAGCGCGGTCGGCGTGGTGCGGATGGCCACCGGCACCAACTGGATGCCGGCAAAGCGCAAGTCTTCCGGCTTGTAACTGTACACCGGCACGTCACGGATCAGTTTATCGGCCAGGATGTTGGCGGCGCCGGCCACTTGCCGCTGCTGGGATTCGCCCATGCCATCGACGGCAAAGCGGTCCACCTGCGCATCGGACAGGAATACGGCATTGCGCACGTTGTCCACCACCAGGCGGCCGGAAATGGCCAGGCTGCCGCGCCACGACTGGCGCACCAGGATCGGCGACACGGTCAGGTCTGCCGACAAAGCGATACGATCATTGTCGCGCAAGGTCATGATCTGCGGATTGGCGAGCTGAATATCGAACACACTCAATGCCCGGTGCCGCACCGGAAAGTGCCTGCCCATGCTGGCCTGCAGCTTTTCCAGCGGGATTTCCACCTGGCGCGGGCCGGACAATCCGGCACAGGACACCAGCATGGCGGCTACGGCGGGGATCGCAGCAAGTTTCAACAAGCGCGCGCACAAGTCGCGGCGGGTATTACGATTCGAGGCAGTCATGAGTACAATCCGGGCTGGCAAGTGAATTAGCGGGCTACAGTGTAGGCGAGTATGCGGAAAGGAAACAAGATGGCGGTGGCGCACATCGGCTGTGCAGGCTGGTCAATACCGAAGACGGCCGCCATGGCGTTCCCGATCGGCGGCACGCATCTGGAACGCTATGCCGCCGTGTTCAACGCGGTGGAAATCAATTCCTCGTTTTACCGCCCCCATCAAACCGCCACCTATGCGCGCTGGGCCGCCAGCGTGCCGGCCCCCTTCCGCTTCTCCGTCAAAGCGCCCCGCACCATGACGCATATCCACCACTTGCAGGATGGCGAAGCGCCGATGGCGCGCTTTGCCGATGAAGTGGCGGGACTCGGGGAAAAGCTCGGTTGCGTCCTGCTGCAATTCCCGCCCTCGCTGATGTTCGACCCGGTGGCGGCCGGTTCCTTTTTCGCGCTGGCGCGGCGCCATTTCAGCGGCACCATGGTGGCCTGCGAAGGCCGCCACCCGACCTGGTTTTCCGAGACCGCCACCAGCGTGTTGCGCGAACACGGCATCACGCGCGTGATTGCCGATCCGCCCGCCGGGCAGCCGGATCCGCATGTCGCCACCACCAAGAGCACGTATTTGCGGCTGCATGGCGCGCCGCGCGTGTATTACTCGCCGTATGGCCCGGAAGATATCGACTGGGCGGCCCGCATCCTGGCCGGACGCCTGAAGGCGGGCCACGACGCCTGGTGCATCTTCGACAACACGGCCGAAGGCCATGCGATGCCGAACGCCGTCTCCCTTCTGCAACGCCTGGATGATCTTTCGGCCCGGCGAATATAAACTGGCTTGCATGCCACTCTTCATTCAACCCGGCAAGAGCCTCTTGCTTGCGATGCGCCCCGTGCAACGGCGCGGGCATCGCCCGGCCATCCGCGCCGCCGCAATTGGCGCCTGCCTGGTCTTCTTCGCGGCGCCGGCCCGCGCCGCGGATCCGCTGATACTCGGTTTCGTGGCGCGTCCCGGCCTGGCGGAAATCATCGATGGGAAACCGGCCGGAACGTATTTCCCGACCGCCGTGGCCGCGGCGGAAAAAGCCGGGTTTGCCATCACCCTGCAGGCGGTCTCGCAAATGCGCCTGATGGCGCAAGTCCAGAGCGGCACGCCGAACTATTGCGCAGTGGGCATTTTCGTCACGCCCGAACGGCAAACGTTCAGCAAATTCACCTTGCCGATCTACCGCACGCCGCGCTTTGTCGTCATCGCCACGCGCGGCAAAGACAGCGATATCCGCCGGCACAAGACCTTCATGTCGCTGATCGCCGACCGGCAAATCCGCATGGGCCTGATTGAAGGCTATTCGTTAGGCAATACGCTCGATCCGCTGATCGCGGCCATGCGCGGCAATGTGGATCGCTACGTCGGCACGTTCGACCAGGGCTTTACCAAGATCCAGGCCGGCCGCTTCGATTACATGATCGGCTTCGCCGACGAATTCGACAACTGGGTCGGCCGCACTGGCGCCAACCGCGAGGCCTTCAGCAAAATCGACTTCCCCGACGTGCTTGACGGCGTGTACCGCCACCTCATGTGCAGCCGCGCAGTCGATGACGCCGCCATCGAGCGGCTCAACGCGGCCATCCAGTCCCTGATCCCCCACCCGTAATCCCGCTTTCACAAAAACCCGTTTGACCGTCTTTGATTTAGTGTTATAGTTCACTACAACACCACTTCATCACATCACCAGTGAAGGAAACATGTATGTGGAATGACAACACGCCGATCTATCGCCAGCTCAAGGAGCGGGTCATCGGCATGATGCTCGACGGTTTATTGAAACCCGGCGACGCCCTGCCCTCGGTCCGCCAGATCGCGGCTGATTTTCAATTAAATCCCATCACCGTCTCGAAGGCGTACCAGGAACTGGTCGACGATGCGCTGGTGGAAAAACGAAGGGGATTAGGTATGTACGTAACGGAAGGAGCACCGGAAAAACTGCTGGCCAGTGAACGCGACCGCTTCCTCAGTGAAGAATGGCCGGCCATGCTGGAGCGCATCCGCCGCCTGGGGCTGGACCTGGAACAATTGCTGCGCACCGGCGGGTCCAGGCCCGAGGTGCCGCCGGGAGCGCCGGCATGAGCGCCCTGATCACCGCCCGCAACCTGACCAAGCGTTATGGCAAGCATGTGGCGCTCGACCAGGCCAGTTTCGATGTGCAGCCGGGCCGCATCGTCGGTCTGATCGGCCCCAATGGCTCGGGCAAAACCACGACCCTGAAAGCCATGCTGGGCCTGACGCAGTTCGAAGGCGAATTGTCGGTGCTGGGCATGGACCCGCGCACCCACCGCGATGAACTGATGCGCGACGTGTGCTTCATAGCCGACGTGGCGATCCTGCCGCGCTGGATGAAGGTCAAGGATGCGGTGGACTTCGTCGAAGGCGTCCACCCGCGCTTCAATCGCGCCAAGGCCGAACGCTACCTGGCCAACACCAAGCTCGAGCCGCAGATGAAGGTCAAGACCATGTCCAAGGGCATGATCGTGCAACTGCATCTGGCGCTGGTGATGGCGATCGACGCCAAACTGCTGGTGCTGGACGAGCCGACCCTGGGCCTGGACATCCTGTACCGCAAGCAGTTTTACCAGCACCTGCTGGAAGATTATTTCGATGAAGAACGCACCATCATCATCACCACGCACCAGATCGAAGAAGTGGAAAACCTGCTGACGGACTTGCTGTTCATCCGCGACGGCAAGATCACGCTGGCGGCATCCATGGAAGAAATCGGCGACCGCTATACGGAAGTCATGGTCGAACCGCAGTACATCCATGCCGCCAATGCGCTGGCGCCGCTGACCCAACGCAGCGTATTCGGCAAGGCCGTGATGCTGTTTGACGGCGCCTCGCGCACGCAGCTGGAAAAATTCGGCGAAATCCGCACACCCAGCGTGGCGGACCTGTTCGTCGCAACGATGAAGGGGACCTACGAATGAACACGAAACTAACGTCAGCCAACCCAGCGACAGCGCACCTGACCACCATGCAGTGGCTGCTGCGCCGCGAAGTATGGGAACACAAGGGCATGGTGATGTGGGCGCCGGCGGTGGTGGCGCTGATCATCATCACGCTGGTGCTGGGAGGCTTGCTGCTGGGGCACAACCTGACCATGACCATGGATGGCCATGCCGTACATGTGAAGGAGCACCTGCTCGAACACATGCTGCAGCCGGGTGCGAAGCAGGAATTCGCCCGGGCCGCATCGGAAATGTATGTGGCCATCGGCGTGCCGCTGTACCTGGAACTGGGCGTGCTGGTGTTCTTCTACTGCCTCGGCGCGCTGTATGACGACCGCCGCGACCGCAGCCTGCTGTTCTGGAAATCGCTGCCGGTATCGGACCAGATGACGGTCATGTCGAAGGTCGCGGTGGCGCTGGTGGTGACGCCTGTCATCACGATGATGGCGGCGACGGTCCTGTCGCTGGCGGTGATCTTGCTGGTCTGCACGGCGGCGGCGTTCCAGGGTGTACAACTGTTCGGCACCTTGCTGACGACCGGCGAGTTTTACCTGGCGCCGCTGCGCATGTTCGGCCTGCTGCCGGTGTACATGCTGTGGGCCTTGCCAACCGTCGGCTGGCTGCTGCTGGTGTCGAGCTGGGCCCGCTCCAAGGTGTTCCTGTGGGCGGTCGGCGTGCCGCTGGGCGTCGGCGTGCTGGTGGCGTGGACCAGCAAGATCTTTGCGCTGGAGTGGAACATCGGCTGGTTCATGCAACACGTGGTGGCGCGCCTGCTGACCGGCGTGGCGCCCGGCTCGTGGTTCATGTATGTGCGTCCGGCGTCGCTGGAAGGCAAAGAGGAAGGCCGCATGGGCGCCGCGGAATTGCTGTTCGATTCGTGGGCGTCGCTGTCGTCGCCGGTGGTGTGGGCCGGCGCGGTGGCCGGCGTGGCGATGATTGCCGGCGCCGTGTGGATGCGGCGCTGGCGCGAAGAAGTGTAATCTTTCCTACTTGTCTTTCAACATCTGACGGTACTGGGTGGGCGTCACGCCCACCGTGGCGCGGAACTGGCGGGTGAAAGCGCTGTGGTCACTGTAGCCACAGGCCAGCGCGATCTCCGCCACGCTGCTTTCGCCGCCCAGCATGCGCGACGCCGCCTCGAGCCGGGTCTTGATGATGACCTGGCGCGGCGTCAGCTGGTAAATCCGCAGGAAATAGCGCTCCAGCTGGGCCACCGACATGTTGGCGATCGCCGCCAGTTCCGGCAGCAGCAAGGGCTGGTCAAACCGTTCCTGGATCTTGCGCACCGCATCGGCCACCTTGTGGTAGGCGGAATTTTTGCTGTCTTCCATCGCCAGGTCGCGGGAAATCCCGGCCAGGCCGATAATCTGGCCGCTGCTATCGCGCAACGGCGTCTTGCGGGTCAGGCACCAGCCCGGATCGCGGTTCGGATACAGGTGCAGTTCCAGCTGGTCGTCCAGCTCGCCCTTCCCCGCCAGCACCGCCATATCCTGGGCCAGGTAATTCTGGCCGTAAGGATGGGCAAACACTTCCGCCGACGTCTTCCCCAGCAGCGCCTGCTTGGTTTTCACGCCGCAGCGTTTCACCAGGGTCTGGTTCACCACCACATAGCGTCCCTGCGCATCCTTGACGAAAAAAACCACATCCGGCAGCGCATCAAACAAGTGTTCAGAAAAGAACACATCCGAAATCCGCGATTTATCAAAAGTATCCATAGGCCGATTCTCGCACATACAGTGGGGCGAAAACACAATTGTGCAGATTTCGTCATTTTAGGTGCGCAGCAACCGCAAGACGGATGCAATCAGCAAGCCTACAATCCTTACATCATGAAAACGATCTCCATCATTGACTCCCACACCGGCGGTGAACCCACCCGCCTGGTGACCGACGGCGGCCCGGACCTGGGCCATGGTCCCCTGTCCGTTCGCCTGGAGCGGCTGCGCCGCGACCACGACCACTTCCGCTCCGCCGTCGTATGCGAACCGCGCGGCTCGGACGTGCTGGTCGGCGCGCTGCTGTGCGAACCCGATGCGCCGGACTGCGCCGCCGGCGTCATCTTCTTCAACAATGTCGGCTACCTCGGCATGTGCGGCCATGGCACCATCGGCCTGGTGGCGTCGCTGGCGTTCATGGGCAAGATCGGCCCCGGCAAGCACCGCATCGATACGCCGGTGGGCGTGGTCGAAGCCGAACTGCACGTGGATGGCAAAGTCACGGTGGAAAACGTGCCGGCCCGCCGCACCCGCCACAACGTCGCTGTTACTGTGCCGGGCTATGGCCCGGTGACGGGTGATGTGGCCTGGGGCGGCAACTGGTTCTTCCTGGCGGCCGACCATGGCCAGACCCTGGTGGTGTCGAATGCCGGCAAGCTGACCGCCTACGCCTCGGCCCTGCGCCAGGCGCTGCTGGACGCCGGCGTCACCGGCGACGACGGCGCGGAAATCGACCACATCGAACTGTTTGCCGACACCACCGAAGCGGACAGCCGCAATTTCGTGCTGTGCCCCGGCCATGCGTATGACCGTTCGCCGTGCGGCACCGGCACCAGCGCCAAGCTGGCGTGCCTGGCGGCCGACGGCAAACTGCTGGAAGGCGCCGTCTGGCGCCAGGAAAGCATCGTCGGCAGTATTTTTGAAGGTTCGTACCGGCGTGACGGCGATTTGCTGATCCCGTCCATCACGGGCCAGGCCTGGGTCAACGCGCAGGCAACGCTGATCCTCAACCCGACCGACCCGCTGGTCTGGGGCATCCGCTAATTTTCAGGCAGCACGGACATGACGACAGACGTATTGATCATCGGCGCCGGCATCATCGGCGCGGCCTGTGCGGAAGCACTGGCCGCGCGCGGAGTGCAGGTGACCATCATTGAACAGGATGCGATCGGTTCGGGCGCCACGGCGGCCGGCATGGGGCACCTGGTCGTGATGGACGACAATGCCGCGGAACTGGCGCTGTCGTCGTATTCGCTGGCGCTGTGGCGGGAATTCGTCGGCGCCGCGCCGGCCCGCCATGAATACAGCCGCTGCGGCACCATCTGGGTGGCCGCCGACGGCGAAGAGATGGATGCGGCGCGCGCCAAGGGCGAGATCCTCAATGCCAACGGCATTCCCTGCTCGCTGCTCAACGCGGCCGCCCTGTACGAACGGGAACCGGCGCTGCGTCCGGGCCTGGCGGGCGGCTTGCTGGTATCGGGCGATGCCTTGGTTTATCCGCCGAAAAGCGCGCGCATCCTGCTCGAGCGCGCCACCGCCAACGGTGCGCGACTGGTGATGGGCAAGGTGTCGTCCTTGCTTGACGGCGGCGTGCAACTGGCGGACGGGCGCGAATTGCGCGCCGGCGCCGTGGTGCTGGCGTGCGGTGCGCGCAGCGCTGCGCTGTTGCCGGAACTGCCGGTACAGCCAAAGAAAGGCCATGTGGCCATTACCGACCGCTATCCGGGTTTCATCCGGCACCAGCTGGTGGAACTGGGTTACATCAAGAGCGCCCACGCGTCCAGCGGCGATTCGGTGGCCTTCAATTTGCAGCCCCGTCCCACCGGACAAATCCTGATCGGGTCGTCGCGCCAGTTCGGCACCAGCGACCCAGCGGTGGAACCGGCCATCATGGCGCGCATGCTGCGCCATGCGGCCAGCTTTACGCCGGCGCTGGCCGGACTGAATTTGCTGCGCTGCTGGACCGGCATGCGCGCCGCCAGCCCGGATGGCTTGCCGCTGGTCGGCCCGCATCCGCGCCGTCCCGGCCTGTGGCTGGCCACCGGCCACGAAGGCCTTGGCATCACGACGTCGCTGGCCACCGCGCACTTGCTGGCGGCCCAGTTGTTGAACGAGCGCCCGGCCATTGCGGCGGAACCTTACCTGCCGGCCCGCTTTGCGGCCTTGGCCAATCACGGAGGTGTGCAATGAACGGCGTCGCCGAAGCGCTGGTGGAAGCCATCACGCCACAGACCAACCTGAATGCGGTGATCGTGCTGGTCGACGGCCACGCTGTCGCGGTGCCGGTCGGCAGCACGGTGATTGCCGCCATCGCCCATGCCCAGGACACGGTGCTGACACGCCTCTCCGTTTCCGGCAAGCCGCGCGGACCGGTGTGCGGCATGGGAATTTGCCAGGAATGCCGCGTGACCATCGACGGCCGCGCGCACCAGCTGTCATGCCAGACCCTGTGCGAACCCGGCATGGAAGTGCGCACCGCCGCATGGGAGGCACGCAAATGAAAACGGCTTACGACATCCTGGTGATCGGCGCCGGCCCGGCCGGTCTGGCGGCGGCGCATGCCGCGGCCCATGCCGATCCGCTGCTGTCGATTGCCATCGTCGATGACAACCCGGCGTCCGGCGGCCAGATCTGGCGCGGCGGCGCGCAGCATCAGCAAGATGAGCGAGCCCGCCTGCTGTGGCGCGAATTGCATGCGGCGCAAAACGTGGTGTTCATTCACCAGGCACGCGTGCTGTATGCGCCGGAACCTGGTGCACTGCTGGTGCAAACGCCATCGAAGGCACTGACCCTGCGCTATCAGCGCCTGGTGCTGGCGACCGGCGCGCGCGAACTGTTGCTGCCCTTCCCCGGCTGGACGTTACCTGGTGTGACGGGCGCCGGTGGTTTGCAGGCGCTGGCCAAGGGCGGCTATCCGCTCGATGGCAAGCGCGTGGTGGTGGCGGGTTCCGGCCCGCTGCTGCTGGCGGTGGCCGCGACCCTGGCGGAAAAAGGCGCGCAGGTGCAAGCCATTGTGGAACAGGCCGACAACACCAGCCTGGCGCGCTTTGCACTGGGCTTGCTGGCGACGCCATCGAAAATTGTTCAGGCCTTGCAACTGCAGGGCCGCCTGAAAAGCATCCCGTATTTACGCGGCAGCCATGTGATGGCCGCCGTGAGCAATACCGACGGTACCGCCGTCCGTGCCGCCATGGTACGGACCGGCGGCCGCGAAACCGAAATCCCCTGCGATTACCTCGCATGCGGCTACGGACTGGTTCCCAACCCGGAACTGGCCCTGGCACTGGGCTGCGCCACAAGCGCAGACGCCGGTTCCATTAGCGCCGATGCGTGGCAGCAGACTAATATGCCCGGTATTTATGTGGCTGGCGAAGGCACCGGCGTGGGCGGTGTGGACAAGGCGCTGGTGGAAGGCCGCATTGCCGGACTGTGCGCGGCCGGCAAGCGCGAACAAGCCGAATCCCACTTTGCCGAACGCGCCCGCTGGCGCGCTTTTGCGGCACGCCTCGCGCGCGCCTTTGCCATCCAACCCGCGATCCTGGCACTGGCCGATGACAATACCATCGTGTGCCGTTGTGAAGACGTGTCCCACGGCGAACTGCGCTGCCATACCACGTGGCGCAGCGCCAAACTGCAAACGCGCTGCGGCATGGGCCCCTGCCAGGGCCGCGTCTGCGGCGGCGCCACCGGCGCCTTGTACGGCTGGCGCCCGGACACCGTGCGCGTGCCGCTGTCGCCGGCGCGCGTGGAAAGCATCATCTTTTGACACCGCCGCCATCTGGCCGGGTCAGGCAAGATCCCTGTAGTGCCTGTTGTACCAGCTGTACCTGAAGTAGCTGTAGTAACTGAAGTAGCTGTTGTAACTGTCGTACTCCGTTGTAACTGTAGTGCCACGTAGTGAGTTAGTGCTTTTGCTGTCTTGCGCAGCGCAGGCCACGCGGAAATCCCCTCCCGCGTGGTGTGCGCTGCGTTTTTTTTTGTTGTGGTCAGGTATGGATCAGGCGGCCGCCGCCAAATGACCAGTTTTCCCAGGTGGTCTCCTTGAAGCAGACCATCACGTTTTCCGGATTCAATCCCTGCGCCGACAGGCTGGCCATTAATTCCTCGAGCAGCTTTTTCTTCACCTTGACGCTGCGTCCGGCTGACCACAGTATTTCTATCAAAACGAAGTCGCTGGTCCGTGGCGAGCTGAGATCGGGGTAATGGGCATCGAAGCGGAAATCCGCTTCATCCAGTTCCAGCACACGGTGAAACCTGTCGGTGGGCGGCACGCCCGACGACACCAGCGCCGCGTGGACGGCTTCCAGAATGCCAGCCTTGAATTCGCTGGATTTCGGCTTACGAACAGTCAATGTAACGAGCGGCATGTAATCTCCTGATGTATAGGGGCGGTGCATGCCGCCGATTGTAGCTGCGAATTCGACATCACGCCGCGCCTCCCAGCCGCAGCAAGGTCTGTGCGAAATGCCGGCCAAACAGATGGGCTGTCTTGATATCACCCGGCGCAAACGCATCGGCCGGCGCGCCATGTTCGGCCTGCGCCATCAGGCCGGACCACGAACCAAGGCGGTTGGCGGCTTCGTCATATGGCACACCCGCATGCTGCTCCGGCACGATTGGATTACCCACCCACAGCATGCCATGCTGCATGGCGAACACGAACATTGACATCAATGTGGATTGCTTGTCGCCCGCGGGCAGCGACGATACCGTGAAGCCCGCCGCCAGCTTGCCTTTCAATGCCTGCATGCGCCACATCTTGCCGGTCGCATCCATGCAGGTCTTGAACACGCCGCTGACGCCGCCGAGGTATGTGGGCGAACCGAAGACGATGCCGTCGTAATCCTGCAGCAGTTGCGGCGACCGGGCCACCTCTTCCGCCGTCAGCAATTCCGCGTCAATGCCCGGCGCCTGCGGCACGCCTTCCGCAACCTGCATGGCAATGTATTTCGTGTGCCCGTGGGCACTGTGATAAACGATGGCGATCTTTTTCATGCAAGGCTCCTGGTAAGGTCAAAACAAAGCGCTCAGTGCCGCGGCCAGTTCGGCAGCCAGATACAGCCCCAGCCCGAACACGGTGTGGTTGGCCACGCTGCGCAGGCAATTCTTCAGCGGCGTGGGGGTTTTGGAGGAAGCGATGCCGGCGCCCATGGCGGGCTGCATGACGAGCAATGGCGCGGCGACCGTCGCCATGCCGACCGCCAGCGCCGGTAACAGGGTTGGACTGCCGGTCCATTGCATGCCCTGCACGGTGACCAGCAGCGCCGCAAAGGCAATGCCGATCGCGTAGTGCACCAGCCAGCCCAGCGCGAGTTCGCCCGGCACGGGCGGTGACTTGGCAATGGCAGGATGCGCAAACGTCCCGTGGGCGAGATGGCCGGTCCAGCGGCCAATATAAGCAAAATTCAAGGTGGGCACGCCCAGCCGTTTCAGCAGCATCAGCCATATATCCATGACCGCGGTGGCGCCGATGCCGATCAAGATGACGTTGACGATTTCCATAATGTTCACTCCCAGTTGACTCAATTCTTCGATGCGTCCACTATAGAAGTTGAAGTCAACTTCAAGTCAAGGGGCTGGAAAATGGATATAGCGGAAGTCGCCAAAGTCACCGGCGTGCCGGCATCGGCATTGCGCTATTACGAAAAGAAGGGATTGATCGTGTCCACCGGCCGCCAGGGACTGCGGCGCACGTTCGGCAAAAATGTGCTGGACCAGTTAGCGTTGATTTCGCTGGGCCAGTCGGCGGGGCTGTCGCTCGATGAAATCCGGTCGATGTTTCTGCCGGACGGAGAAGCACAGATCGACCGCCAATTACTGGCAGCAAAGGCGGAAGAAATTGACGCACTGATCACCCGGCTGCAAGCCATGAGCGATGGCTTGCGCCATGCGGCGGCATGTCCAGCCCCCAGTCATGCCGAATGCCCGAAGTTCCAGCGCCTGCTGAAAGCAGCCGCCTCGGGCGCCATTGAGCGGCGCTGGAAAACTGCCGTGTATCAAAATCCGAAAGGTCATTAATTTGGAAGCAATACTTTTTGTCGGCATCCAGGCAAGTGGGAAGTCGTCTTTTTACAAAGAGAACTATTTCAATTCGCACCTACGGATCAGCAACGACCTGCTGAAGACCAAGCACAGGGAAAAGATGTTGTTGGGGTACTGCTTCGAGACCAGTATGCCGCTAGTGATCGACAACACCAACGTCACCAGGGCGGTGCGGGCAAAGTATATCGAGCTGCTCCGGCAGCAAAAATACACCATCAAATGCTTTTACTTCAAATCGGATGTCAGCCGCTCATTGGCCTGGAACAGCACCAGGAAAGGGCCCGACCTGATTCCGGAAGTGGGTATTCTGGGCACCTATAAACGCCTCGAAATCCCGGCGCGCTCGGAAGGGTTTGATGAAATGTATTACGTGGATTTTGATAATGGAACACATATTGTGAAGGCATGGGAAGATGAAGTTTGACGATCTGGATAAGGCAATGCGCGTGTATGAGACGACTCACGACCACTGTGTGCTGCCAGGGATTTACATGGTGGCGCGCATCGATGGGCGCAGCTTTACCCGGCTGACCAAGGAAACCGCTGGCTTCGAGGCGCCGTTCGATGCCCGCTTCCGCGACTTGATGATTGAAACCACGAAGCACTTGATGAACTGCGGCTTCAAGGTCATTTACGGCTACACGGAAAGCGACGAGATTTCCTTGTTGTTCGATCCGCACATTAACGTCTTTGGCAGAAAACTAAGGAAATACAACTCGATCCTGGCCGGAGAAGCGTCCGCGAAATTCAGCCTGACGCTGGGCAGCCTCGCGGCATTCGATTGCAGGATTTCCCAACTGCCGACCAAACGCCTCGTTATCGACTACTTCCGGTGGCGTAACGAAGATGCGCACCGCAATGCGCTGAATGCACACTGCTACTGGATGTTGCGTAAAGAGGAGGTTGACGCAAACAGCGCCGCAGCGCAGATCTCGAAGAAATCAACGGCGGAAAAAAATGAATTGCTGTTCAGCCGGGGAATCAACTTCAATGAACTGCCGAACTGGCAAAAACGTGGGATAGGTTTTTATTGGGGCTCCGAAACAAAGACTGGCTACAACCCGCAAACCAATGCAGAGGTCACGTCGATCAGGAGCGTCATCAAGTGCGATCTGGACTTGCCAATGAAAGATGAGTACAGCGACTTTGTGAGCGCGATCCTGGACCAGCACCGCATGTGATCCCTGGTGGCAGCCCAGCCGCAGCTGGACTGCCAGGCCGTGTGTCATTGCGGGTGCGCCGCCGGCAACTTCAGGGATGCCAGCACCGCATCGATATCCACGCCATGGAATCGCTGTGCCGCATCATACACTGTGCTGCATGCGACGTCGGCGGCGCCGCCCTGCTCCAGTCCCAGCCGCACTTGCTTGCGCCCGGCGCACGCGCCGCTCAACGCCAGTACCGCGCCAGGATCGGTCAAGACCACGCCCTCGACCTGCGTAATCCGCATGCCGCCTTTGAGCGCGCGGCATTGCACGCCGCTGTCCACGATGATCAGGCCGTCTCCCGGGAAATAACTGACGCCGTCACAATCTTCCCGCATTAGTCCTTCAAACGCTTGCAACAGCATCAGCTTGCGCTGCGACGGCGTGGCCGCAATGGGGCGCGCCAGCCCGGTGGCGTCGAACAGGGCGCCGAACGCCCGCCGTAGCGGCACGCCGCGTTCCAGCAATTCAGGCAGCCAGCGCGCCTGGCACCCGCCCGGCGCGCCGGATTTGCCATCGCCACCGCACTCCAGCGCATGGGCGAAATCCGGCTGCTTGCCCGCCTGCGCACTGCGGTACAAGCCGCTGAAACGCGCCAGCGCGGTATCGCCGCCCTGCCGCGCCGCCAAGGCATACACATAGGCCGGCAAGCCGCAACGGTAAGCCAGCTGGCGGCTACCGATTTCCCGCTTGCCGAGCGCACGCCATGCGCGCTGTCCAGCGCCCAGCAGGCATTCGGCCAGCGCATCATCGAGCACGCGGGCCGCCTGCTGTTTCGAGAGCCAGCCGTTTTGCACACTGACCACCCAGCGCAGGAATTCCGCACCGCCTTCGTGGATCAGGCGTTCGTCGGCATAGGCATCGAACGCGTCGCGCAATTGAAAACGGTGACTGAATTCGTGCGACACCAATAAGGTCAATTGTTCTTGCTCCGCCGCCGACGGCTGCAGCGGCCAGTTCACGAGACCAAGCCGCAGCACGTCCGCCGCATCACCATCGATGCCGACGCCGCCGGGCGCCTCCACCCGCGCCGCCGCCAACACCGGCATGCTGAACGGCGCATCGGGCATCGCCGCTTTCAGGTAAGCAATGGTGCCACGCGCCACGCGGTCGATGTGCGCGACATTCGCCGCGCCCAGTCCCGGCGCATAGTAGCGGATGCCTTCCGGCGACTCCCCCAGCGGCACCGACGACAGCAGCACACCCATGTCGCCGCCATCCCTTACCTCCGCACTGACTTCCCCACTGCCGGCCACCGTGCGCCCCTGCAACGCGAGCGCTTTCGGTGCAATGAAACGGTAAGTCCCCGGCCCGCATTGCGGACCGACCGCGAAATTACTGGTGTGGACATACACGGCATCACCGAGCGGGAACGCGGGTGGATAACCGGGCCGTCGCTCGGTTGATACCGGCACGCGCAGCCGTACGGCGGGACAGGCGCCGTCCCTGCGGTGCAGCGCATCGCCAGCGGCACTACCGCACTGGTCGAGCGGTTGCCAGTTCCGGCGGATCGCAGCGCCATCGGCGCCATGCTTGTCAAACGGCAGCTTGCCACAATCGGCGGGGAGGAAATACGACGCCACCAGGTGGTCCGGCGCGGCCATATTCAATTCGACGGTCACACCGGACGCACTGGCGGCCAGAGGCGCTGCGCCACCGGCAAGCAGCAGCGCCGCAGTCAGGGATTTGATTGCCAATTTTGATATCCAATGTATCAAGAATCGGCAATCATACTGCACTTAAAACGTCTTGCGCACCCCCACCGAGAAAGTACGGCCCGGCGAATACTTCGAGAACGTCGCGTTCGGGAACTGGAAGTACGTGCGGCGCGAGCCATTGTTCAAGTTCACGATGTCAAACGTCACCGTCGGCCAGCCATCGCGGTCCAGCACCTTTTCCAGGTCCACATTGGACGAGAAATCGAGCTGCTTGTAATCGTCCGAGTACAGCGCGGCATTCGGGATGCCGTTCTGGTTGCCCGGCGCCACCTGGCTGCCCTTCGAGAACGTGTGCGACAGGCGCGCCATGTAGCCGTGGTTTTCGTAATACACGCCCAGGTTGTTGGTGCGCTTCGGCACGCCCAGCGCCACGAAACCGGTCGAACCTTCACCGCTGGCTTGCTGGTTGATGAAGGTGATGGTTTCATTAAAGCCGAAACCGCGCCATGGCAGTAATTTATCGAGCGGCTGCACCCAGCCCAGTTCCAGGCCGCGGATGCGCAAGGTGCCGTCGGCATTGCGCGGACGGGTCAGCACCACCGTCGCCGCATCCGGACCGCCACGCGAATTGATGGCGGCTTGCTGCAGCGGCGTCAGGCTGCCGTATGTGACGCCAAAAGCAGCCAGTGCGGAAAACGGCGTCGTGATGTTTTCATTGACCGTGAAGCCATCGACTTTCTTCTGGAAGGCCGTCACGCTGATGTACCCTTCGCGCCCCGTGTACCAGTCCAGGCCCAGGTCGATGTTGTCGGAAATGTAGGGCTTCAAGCCGGCATTGCCCACCGAGCCCACGTCCGCCGATACACCGGAGAAGTTGATGCCCGGACGCAGCGCATTCGGATCGACGCGCGTCATCGTGCGAGAGACGGCGCCACGCGCCACGATATCGCTGCGCAGGTTCAGCGCCACGGTGGCCGACGGCAGCACGTTGCTGTAATTGGTTTCCTGGTACACCCACTGGTCCACGTTCGGATACTTGCTGCCGTTGAGCGTCAGGTTCGCATTGCGCGGATCGGTCAGCGAATTGTACGAACCCACCGACTGCCGGGTGCGCACATAGCGCACGCCGCCGTTATAGCGCAGCCCGTAACCCAGCACCTTGGCGTCACCGCTGGCTTCCAGGTAAGTACCGGTGGTGCGTTCGCCGATGAAGCCCGAGCTGGCGCCGGTCGATGACGATGCCGTGTACGGCGCGGAACTGTTGTAGGCGTCGTAATTGGCATCCTTGCGGAAACGTTCCCAATCGATCACTGGCATGCCGTGCGGACCGGCGACGATGTAGCTTTGCAGCTTGGATGCCGGCACCAGTGATCCGCCATAGGTCAGCGGCGTGGTGGCGCCTGCCGTGTAGCCGGTGCCATAGCCCGGATACAGCGCGGCGGCGCTGGCGCCCGGGGTGCTGGCGCCGTCGCAGGCCGGGCCGCCGTTGGGGCCCAGCAGGAACACGCTCGGATTGTTGCCGCACACGGCGGCTTGCCATGCGCCGGAATTATCCTGGGCGCGGATACGGCGGTTGATGTCATCGTAGGCGAAGCCGCCCTTGACGTTAAAGGCCTTGTCGCCCCACGTCAGGTCCGTATGAAAACCCTTGGTGCGGGTTTCACGCAATTCGTTCTGGATGTTGAGGCGGCCGCCGGCCCAGACATAGGACGCCGGGTTGTTCAAATCCAGGCTCGACACCACGCCGGGCACGCCCCCATCCATCGTGTAAGTGACGGTATTGCCGCCATTTTCCGCCGTGATCGGCATCACGGTCGGCGCTTCGTGGCTGAAACGGCTGCGGTTGAAGTTGGCCTGCGCATCGAGTTTCAGGGTCGGCGTCAGTTGCCATTCCATGCCGGGGTTCACGCCAAACAAGTCGACCTTGTCGCGGCGCGGACCGTATTCGATAAAGTTGCGCGCATTCGCGTAGGTGCCGCCCGTGACCACGCAACCGCTGGCGCAATCGCCGCGGTCCACCGTCATGTTCAGCGGAATGGCGGCATTGTTGCGCACCGCCCAGGTATAGGCGATGCGCTTCATGTCGTCATCCTTCTTGCTGTACATGGTGTCCAGGTAGAAGTGCAAGTCCTTGGTCGGCCGGTATTCCGTGCTGACGATGGCGGAAATCTTGTCGCGCGTGCCGTAGTAATCCATGGTGCGGGCCAGGCGCGGCAAAATCGCATTGTCGATTTGCTGGATCGTCAGGCCCGGATTGTGCGCCAGCAGGAAAGCCTGGTCGATCACTGTCCCAGGCACCAGGCCGTTGCCGGCATTGGCCGGCACGGTGGCGGGGATGCTCCAGTTGCCGCCCCCCGTGTTGTTGCGGGTCGGCGAGGTATTTTGCGCGGCCGACAGGTTCGGGTTGGTCCAGCCCACGGTCTCAAAGCCCACCGTGCGCGCTTCCTGGTGCGAGAATGCAATGCCGCCCAGGATGCCGAAGGTGTCGCCAAACGTTTTGCTGGCCAGCACCGAGCCGCGGCCGCCAGTCTTGTCAGCGATGTTCGCGCGGGTGCCTGTGAAACTGACGGCGAGATTCGTGCCCTCCTTGTCGAACGGGCGCGCGCTGCGCAAGTTCACGACGCCGGCCGCGCCCCCTTCGAGCATATCCGCCGTCGGGCTCTTGCTGACGGTCAGTTTGGTGAACAAATCCGTCGGCAGTAAGTCCAGGTCGACTTCGCGGTTACTGTTCTGGCCATCGATCGGGCCGGACGACGCCACCGCGATCTGCGAATTGTTCAGCAGGATTTTCGTGAAGCTCGATCCCAGGCCACGGATCTGGATGTTCATGCCCTCGCCCGTCACGTCGCGCGATACTTGCACGCCGGGGATGCGGCTCAACGATTCCGCGATGTTCTTGTCGGGGAATTTGCCCAGGTCTTCGGCATTGATGGAATCCTGGAAGCCCAGCGATTCCTTCTTGTCTTTCGCGGATGAAATCAGGCTGCTGCGGAAGCCTGTCACCTGGATCGATTGCACGTCTTGCGGTGTGGATTGCGGTGTGGACTGCGCATAGGCTTGCGCAATCGACATCGCCATCACCGTCAAACCCACCACCACCTGGCGCCGCATACGCGGCTGGGTTCCTTGTTCTACGCCTTGCTTGGCCATGCTGTCTCCTGAAATTATGTTAGCGCAACCACTAAAGTGTAGATCTGCCGAAATCTGAAGTCAACACTTTTAACATGAAATGTCTAGCGCAATCATTTCATTAGAAAGGAAATGATTGACTAAAAATGGTAGCGCTATTAATTTAATGGTAGAAAAAAATAAGGAGACTGAAGATGAATGCAATCATGAAAGCAGCCGCGCTCGCCGCTGCCCTGACACTGGCCGCCGCCGGTCCCGCGCTGGCGGACGCAAAAAACCCGAAAATCGGTTTTTCCATCGATGATTTGCGCGTCGAGCGCTGGGTGCGCGACCGTGATTTCTTCACGGCGGAAGCGGAAAAACTGGGCGCGAAAGTCTATGTGCAGTCGGCGGACGCCAGTGAACAGCGCCAGATTGCGCAAATCGAAAACCTGATTTCACGCGGCGTCGATGTGCTGGTGATCGTGCCGTACAACGCCACCGTGCTCAATAACGCGATCCGCGAAGCCAGGAAAGCCAAAATCAAGGTGGTGTCGTATGACCGCCTGATCCTCAATGCCGATATCGACGCCTACATCTCGTTCGATAACGCCAAAGTCGGCGAACTGCAGGCGGCCGCCATCACCCAGCTGAAACCGAAGGGTAATTACTACCTGCTGGGCGGCGCCCCGACCGACAACAATGCCAAGGTCCTGCGCGAAGGCCAAATGAAAGTGCTGCAGCCGCTGATCGACAAAGGTGACATTAAAATCGTCGGCAAGCAGTGGGTCAAGGACTGGAGTCCCGCGGAAGCGCTGGCCATCGTGGAAAACGCGCTGACGGCCAACGGCAACAAGATCGATGCCGTGGTGGCGTCCAACGACGGCACGGCGGGCGGCGCGATCCAGGCGCTGACCGCGCAAAAACTCGCCGGCAAAGTCGCCGTATCGGGACAAGATGCCGACCTCGCGGCGGTCAAGCGCGTGATCGCGGGCACGCAGGCCATGACGGTCTATAAACCCCTGAAAGTCATTGCCGCCGAAGCGGCAAAAATCTCGGTGCAACTGGTGCGCAATGAAAAACCGGCGTACAACGCGCAACTGGATAACGGCTTCAAGAAGGTCGACAGCGTGCTGCTGAAACCGGTGCCGCTGACCAAGGCCAATGTCGACCTGCTGGTGCAGGACGGCTTTTATACCAAAGCCCAGCTTTCCGCCCACTGAACATGTCCGGCTACTTGTTGGAAATGAAGGGCATCGTCAAGCAATTCGACGGTGTCCGTGCGCTGGACGGCATCGATATCAAGCTTCAGGCCGGTGAATGCGCCGGCCTGTGCGGCGAAAACGGCGCCGGCAAGTCCACGTTGATGAAAGTGCTGTCCGGGGTCTATCCGCATGGGACGTATGAAGGGGAAATCCTGTGGGACGGCAAGCCGCTGCGTGCGAAAACCATCCGCGACACGGAACAGGCCGGCATCGTCATCATCCACCAGGAATTGATGCTGGTGCCGGAATTGTCCGTGGCGGAAAACCTGTTCCTCGGCCACGAACTCACCTTGCCCGGCGGCCGCATGGATTACGCGGCCATGAACCGGCGCGCGCAGGCATTGCTGGCGGAGTTGAATATCAACGATGTCAACGTGGTGCTGCCCGTCAGCCAATTTGGCGGCGGTCACCGGCAACTGTTTGAAATCGCGCGCGCGCTCAACAAGAATGCGCGGCTGCTGATCCTCGACGAACCGTCGTCGTCGCTGAGCGCCAGTGAAATCCGCGTCCTGCTCGATATCATGCGCTCGCTGAAAGCCAAGGGCGTCACCTGCGTCTACATCTCGCACAAGCTCGATGAAGTGGCGGCCGTGTGCGACACCATTGTCGTGATCCGCGATGGCAGGCACATCGCCACCACGCCGATGGCGGACATGAGCGTGGAGCGCATCATTGCGCAAATGGTGGGGCGCGATATGAACCAGCTGTACCCGCCCCGCCTTCATACGCCGGGCGAGACCGTGTTCGAGGCGCGTCATGTCACCTGCATTGACCGCGACAACCCGCGGCGCAAGCGGGTCGACGATATTTCATTTGCGGTGCGCCGGGGTGAAATCGTCGCCATCGCCGGGCTGGTGGGCGCGGGCCGCACGGAGCTGGTATCGGCGCTCTTTGGCGCCTATGACGGGCCGTATGAAGCGGAAGTGTGGCTGGAGGGCCGGCGCATCGATACCGGCACGCCTTTGAAAGCCATTCGCGCCGGGCTGGCCATGGTGCCGGAAGACCGCAAGCAGCATGGCATCGTACCGGACCTGTCGGTGGGGCAGAACATCACGCTGTCCGTGCTGGGGCAATTTACCCGTGCCACACGGATCGACCAGGAAGCCGAGCTGAAAACCATCGGGCAGCAGATTGCCAGCACGCGGCTGAAGACGGCCAGCCCCTACTTGCCCATCACGGGCCTGTCCGGCGGCAACCAGCAAAAAGCCGTGCTGTCGAAGATGCTGCTGACGCGGCCGGCCGTGCTGATTCTCGATGAACCGACGCGGGGCGTGGACGTGGGCGCCAAGTACGAGATTTACCAGCTGATGCAAGACCTGGCCAGCCAGGGCGTGGCCATCATCATGGTGTCGTCGGAAATGCAGGAAGTGCTGGGCGTGTCGGACCGTGTCCTGGTGGTGGCCGAAGGCCGCCTGCGCGGCGACTTTATCAACGAGGGCCTCACGCAGGAAACCATACTGGCCGCGGCCATGAATGTAGACCGATGAAAAAACTCTTCACCCAATACAAAATGCTGGCCCTGCTGATCGCCATCGGGCTGATCTGGGCCTACTTCAGCTACAAGACCGACGGTGGTTTTATCACCCCGCGCAACATGTCGAACCTGATGCGGCAAATGGCGATTACCGGCATAGTCGCATGCGGCATGTCGCTGGTGATCATTGCCGGCGAAATCGATTTGTCGGTCGGTTCCCTGCTGGGTTTACTGGGCGGCGTGGCCGCCGTACTCGACGTCACGCACCACTTGCCGCTCCCGGTCAATTTATTGGCGGTGCTGGTGCTCGGCCTCGTCATCGGCCTGTGCAATGGCTACCTGACCGCCTACCTCGGCATTCCCTCCTTTATTGTCGGCCTGGGCGGTATGCTGGCGTATCGGGGCATCGTGCTGGGCGTGACAGGCGGGCTGACCATCGCGCCGGTGTCGGACAACATGGTGGCCATCGGCCAGGGATATTTATCGCCACAGTGGGGCGTGGCGCTGGGCGTGGTGCTGCTGGCGGTTGCGGCGCTACTGACCTGGCAACAGCGCCGCAACCGCGCGGCCCATGCCTTGACGGTGGCGCCGATGTGGCGCGACGCGGTAAAACTGGCGGCGGTTGGCGCCGTGCTGGCGGCGTTTGTCTCGACCCTGAACGCGTACGAAGGTATTCCTTTACCGGTACTGCTGCTACTGGCGCTGCTGGGCATCTTCACTTACATCACCACGCAAACCGTGTTTGGCCGCCGCGTTTACGCGGTGGGCAGCAATATGGAGGCGACCCGCCTGTCCGGCATCAATGTCAAAGCCGTCAAGCTGTGGATCTTCGGCATCATGGGTTTGATGTGCGCGCTGGCCGGCCTGGTCAACACGGCGCGACTGGCAGCCGGGTCGCCATCGGCCGGCACGTCCGGCGAACTCGATGCGATTGCCGCCTGTTTCATTGGCGGCACATCGATGCGGGGCGGCGCCGGCACCGTGCATGGCGCGCTGATCGGCGCACTGGTGATGGCCAGCCTCGATAACGGCATGTCGATGCTGGACGTCGACACTTACTGGCAAATGATCGTCAAGGGCGGCATCCTGACCCTGGCGGTCTGGATCGACGTCAGCACCCGTACCGGCAAGCGCTGACGCGCCTGCAACGCTTTTTCTTGCAACACCCTTCCAACACTCACACTCAGCTACCCGATGATGAATAACCGCCGGCAGTTCCTGACTGCCACCACGGCCCTGGCCGGTTTCGCTTCCCTGCCCGCCTCCGGCGCATTCGCCGCAACGGCGGTCCGCCCCCTGTACAAAGACCCCAACGCCCCCGTCGCGGCGCGCGTGAAGGATTTACTGGGCCGCATGACCCTGGAAGAAAAAACCGCGCAAATGCTGTGCGTCTGGAACGAAAAACGCGCCATTGAAGACCAGCGCGGCGATTTCTCGCCGCACAAAGCGTCACAAGCCTATCCACACGGGCTGGGCATGCTCGCCCGGCCATCCGACCACCAGGGCGGCGCGACACCAGACACCGCTGGCGGCGCCGGCGACGATGGGTCACGTCCCAACCGCAGCGCGCGCGAAACCGCCGACTATGCGAATGCCGCGCAAAAATGGGCGATGGAACAAACGCGCCTTGGCATTCCCCTGTTCCTGCATGAAGAATCGCTGCATGGCTATGCGGCCAGGGATGCGACCAGCTTCCCGCAAGCCATCGCCCTGGCCTCCACCTTCGACACGGCGCTGGTCCGCAAGGTGTTCAGCGTGGCGGCCCGCGAAATGCGGGCGCGCGGCGCCAACCTGGCGCTGGCGCCGGTGGTCGACGTGGCGCGCGAACCGCGCTGGGGCCGCATTGAAGAAACCTTTGGCGAAGATGCGCACGTTTGCGCGGAGATCGGCAAGGCTGCCGTGCTGGGCTTCCAGGGCGAACAGCGCAAGCTGGGGAAAGACAAGGTGTACACCACCCTGAAACACCTGACTGGCCATGGGCAACCGGAAAGCGGCACCAATATCGGCCCGGCCGAAGTCACTGAGCGCACCTTGCGCGAAGAATTCCTGCCGCCATTCGAGCGCATCATCAAGGAAACCCACGTGGCGGCGGTGATGCCGTCCTATAACGAGATTGGCGGCTTGCCATCCCATGCGCACCGCTGGCTGTTGAAGACAGTGCTGCGCGACGAATGGGGCTTCAAGGGTGTGACCGTGTCGGATTACCTGGGCGTACAGGAACTCATCACGCGCCACCGCCTGGCCGACACGCCGCAGGATGCCGCGGTGCTTGCGGTCAAAGCCGGGGTCGATATCGAAACGCCGGATGCCTTTGGCTACAAGCTGTTGCCGCAACTGGTCAAAGACAAGCGCATCGCGATGGCGGAAATCGATGCGGTGGTGGCGCGCATCCTGGAGTTGAAATTTGATTCCGGCCTGTTCGAGCAACCATATGTCGATGCCCCCCAGGCGGAACAAATGACGGCGGCGCCGGATGCGGTGGCGCTGGCGCGCGAAGCCGCCGTGCGTGCCGCCGTGCTGCTGAAAAACGACAAGGGCGTGCTGCCGCTCGATGGCCGCAAGGTTGGCAAGGTGCTGTTGCTGGGCACCCACGCCAGGGATTGCCCGATCGGCGGCTATTCGGACGTGCCGCGCCATGTGGTGTCGATTTATGAAGGGATCAAGGCGGAGAGTGAACGGCAGGGCTTCCCGTTCGCGTATGCGGAAGGCGTGCGCATCACGGAAGAACGCATCTGGGGTAAGGATGAAATCACATTCACGCCGCCTGAAATCAACGCGAAACTCATCGCCGAAGCCGTGGCAGCGGCGAAAAGCGCGGACACCATCATCATGGTCCTGGGCGATAACGAACAAACCAGCCGCGAAGCCTGGGCCGACCAGCACCTGGGCGACCGCCAGTCGCTCGATTTGATGGGCCAGCAAAACGCGCTGGCGCAAGCGATTTTCGATCTCGGCAAACCCACCGTGGTGTTTCTGCTCAATGGCCGTCCCTTGTCCGTCAACCTGCTGGCGGAACGGGCCGATGCGCTGATCGAAGGCTGGTACCTGGGCCAGGAAACCGGCCACGCCGCGGCCGACCTGCTGTTCGGCCGGGCCAACCCGGGCGGCAAACTGCCGGTCACGATTGCCCGCAACGTGGGCCAGTTGCCGATGTTTTACAACCACAAGCCATCCGCGCGGCGCGGCTATATCGATGGCGGCACCAAACCGTTGTACCCGTTCGGCTTTGGCCTCAGCTACACCACGTTCGCGTTTTCCGCGCCAACACTGTCGTCGGCGTCGATCGCACGCAACGGCGCCACGCGGGTATCCGTGAACGTGACCAATACCGGCAAGGTGGCGGGCGACGAAGTGGTGCAGCTGTATATCCGCGACGACATCAGTTCCGTTACGCGTCCGGTGCTGGAATTGAAAGGCTTCCAGCGCATCACGCTGGCCCCCGGCGAGACGCGCACGGTCACGTTCGACATCGGCGTGCGGGAATTACAGTTCTACAACGCGGAGATGCGGCGCGTGGTGGAGCCGGGCAGTTTTACGGTGTCTGCCGGGCCGAATAGTGTGGAATTGAAGCAGGTGAAGTTGATGGTTGTGTGACGCCGGGCATGGGGTGCAGCGGCGAAGGTGCGCCGCGCCCCATGCAACAATCAGCGCAACGCCAGCGCGGTCCGTCCGGACCTGCCGCCGCTGCCGCTGCCGCTGGTATCGAGCTTGAACGTCCCGATCACCTGCTCCAGCTGCGCCGCCTGTTCCTGCAGCGACTGCGCCGCCGCCGCCGCTTCCTCCACCAGCGCGGCATTTTGCTGAGTCGCGTCGTCCATCTGCGTGATCGACAAATTGACCTGGCCAATGCCGTCGCTTTGCTCATGGCTGGCGGTGGTAATTTCCGCCATCAAGGTCGCCACGTGCTGCACGGATTTCACGATATCGCTCATGGCGTCACCCGCCGTATCGACCATCTTGCCGCCCGCCTCCACCTTGCCGACCGAGTCCACGATCAATTCCTTGATTTCCTTGGCGGCGGCGGCGGAACGCTGCGCCAGCGAACGCACTTCGGACGCCACCACGGCAAAGCCCCGGCCCTGTTCGCCGGCGCGCGCCGCTTCCACGGCGGCATTCAGCGCCAGGATATTGGTCTGGAACGCGATGCCATCGATCACACCAATGATGTCCGACATCTTTTGCGAACTGGCGGTAATCTGGCCCATCATGTCCACCACACTGGCCACCACCTGGCCGCCTTTGACAGCGGCATTGGTGGTCGCCGACACCAGCTTGTTGGCTTCTTCGGCATTGGCGGAATTCTGCTTGACGGTGGACGTCAGTTCTTCCATCGCCGCCGCGGTTTCCTCGAGGTTGGATGCCTGATGTTCTGTCCGTGCGGACAAGTCGAAATTGCCGGAGGCGATTTCAGCCGATGCGGTGGAAATCATGGTCGTGCTGTCGCGCACCTGCAGCATGGTGGTGTTCAGCGACGACACGAACTTGTTGAAGGCGTGCGCCAGCGCACCGACTTCATCTTCCGATTCCACCGGCATGCGGCGGCTTAAGTCTCCCTCGCCACTGGCGATTTCCGTCAGCATTTCCGCCGCGTGGGACACCGGCGCGGCAATCGCGCTGGCGACAAAGAAGATCGCCGCCATGCCGATCCCGCCGCCGATCACCGCCCCCACCAGCGCGGAAATCATGGCCGAGCGGCCGATATTGCCCAGCACTTCGGATTCCGGCACTTCGGCCACCACATAGGCATTCAGTTCGGGAATGAACGACGACGCCACGAATTGCGGGCCGCCATCACCTTTATAGCGGCCTTGGGCAAATTTCTGGCCACCCAGTAATTCTTTCGACAGGTCGGCGCTGAAACCAGGCATATCCTTGAGGAAATGCTTGCCGTCGACCAGCGCCGGATTGCGGTGCACAAGGAAGGCGCCATTCGGGCGCACCAGCGCCACCGAACCGGATTTGCCCAGCTTGTAGCCACGGATGGTGTCGGCCAGCGTGTTCACGCCCAGGCCCAGGCCGGCCACCGCCAGCTTGCCGCTGGCGGTCTGCACGCGGGTATTAATGAACAACATGTATTTGTCGGCGCTGACATCCTTGTCGATGTCCAGGGTGTACGGCGCGTTGCCGTTCACGAAGCCATAGAACCACTGGTCGCTGGCCTTGTCTTTCGACAGCGTGCGGTCATAGCCGGCGTCGGTGAAATACTTGCCCGTTGCATGCGAGACCCAGAACACGGTGGCCGCATTGTTTTTCGCCTTCAACTGCTTGGCATATTTTTTCCAGGCGTCGACGCCTTCGTCCGGCAACCCGGCCTCTTCCCAGTCATGCAGGAACGTATCGTTGGCCAGGGTCAGCGACACCGACAGCGGCTGGTTAATCTGCCGCAGGATGTCGTTACGGATTTCACCGATCTGCGCCGGCAATTCCTGCTCGACCACGCGCACCCGCGCGTTCTCGCTGGTCATGTAGACGCTGAGCGACGAGGAAATAAAAATGAAGAGTAACAAGCACAAACCCATGGCGAGCATAAGTTTGTTCCTGATGGACAGACGGCGCAGCAAGGCCATTGGAGCACTCCCGATATTTTATGAGTGGCCGTGCATTGATAGCCGGCCTTTATTTAAGTGTACATAGAACCCTTATATGCACACAGTAATTTTGCTTCATTTGTTGCGAGTCCAATACCCCGGTTGCGCGTATACCTGCTTTAACTCGTCTATAAAGAAACGTATCTTGGCAGGCAAGTGTCTTTGTTGTAGATAAACCGCCATGATGTCGTAATCGGGCAGCGCAAAGTCGTCCAGCACCGTGATCAGGCTGCCCTCGGCCAGTTGCGACTGGATTTCCCACGTCGAGCGCCACGCCAGTCCCAGCCCCTCGCACGCCCAGCGGTGCAGCAGTTCGCCGTCATTGCAATCCAAGTTACCTTGCACTTTAGTAGTAACTGGTTTGCCGCCCTGCTGGAAGTACCAGCCGCGCTGCTGCCCGCCCTGCAAATTAAACGCCAGGCAATTATGGTGCGCCAGGTCATCGAGGGTGCGGGGGATGCCCATGCGGTCAAAGTAATCCGGTGTGCCGCACACCACACGCCGGTTCTTGGCCAGCCGGACCGCCACGAAGCTGGGATCGATCACGCCGCCGATGCGGATCCCCAGGTCGTAGCCCTGCCGCACCAGGTCGATCACCTGGTCGGTCAGGTTGAACGACAGTTGGACATCCGGATTCTTTTTCAGGAAGGCCGGTGCGTGCGGTGCAACATGCTGGCGCCCGAACGACGCCGGCGCGGACACGATCAGGTGGCCGGTCGCCTTGTGCCGCCCTTCCGCGATATTGCGCTCGGCCACGTCGAAATCCGACAGCAGTTTGCGGCAATCGTCGAGGAACACATTGCCCTGTTCGGTGAGGGTCAGATGGCGCGTGGTGCGGTGCATCAGCTTGACGCCGAGGCGTTTCTCCAACGCATCAATGCGGCGTCCCAGCATCACCGGCGTAATGTTTTGCACTAATGCGGCTGCCGCCAAAGATCCTTTTTCGACCACCGCCACAAAGGCTTCGATTTGTTTGAATTTATCCATGTCAACATTATTCCATACTTGGAGTATCGAATAAACCGATTGTTTGTGGTCTTATCAAGCGAAGACAACGCCTATAGCATACAAAACATCCGCAACAGGTTCACAAACCAACAAACACTCAGGAGAACAAAAATGGCAAAGATGAAGGCAGCTGACGCAGCCGTCCACGTGATGCAGAAAGAAGGCATCAACGTTGCATTCGGCGTACCAGGCGCAGCAATCAACCCACTGTACGCCGCACTGAAGCGTAACGGTACCATCAAGCACGTGCTGGGCCGCCACGTTGAAGGCGCTTCCCACATGGCTGAAGGCTACACCCGCGCCGCTCCAGGCAACATCGGCGTCTGCATCGGCACTTCCGGTCCTGCCGGCACCGACATGATCACCGGCCTGTACTCCGCACAAGCCGACTCGATTCCTATCCTGTGCATTACCGGCCAGGCGCCGCGCGCCCGCCTGCACAAGGAAGACTTCCAGGCAGTCGACATCGCCGCCATCGCCAAGCCAGTGACCAAGTGGGCCACCACCGTGCTGGAACCAGCGCAAGTGCCACGCGTTTTCCAGCAAGCTTTCCACCTGATGCGCTCCGGCCGTCCAGGTCCGGTCCTGATCGACTTGCCATTCGACGTGATGCAAGCCGAGATCGAATTCGATCCGGACACCTACACCCCGATGGAAGTGTACAAACCAAAAGCCTCCCGCGCACAGATTGAAAAAGCGCTGGAAATGCTGAACGACGCCGACCGTCCACTGATCAACGCCGGCGGCGGCATCATCAACGCCAACGCTTCCGCGCTGCTGCAGGAATTCGCTGAAATCGTCAACGTGCCAGTGATTCCAACCCTGATGGGCTGGGGCACCATTCCTGACGACCACCCGCTGATGGCGGGCATGGCCGGCCTGCAAACCTCGCACCGCTACGGCAACGCCACCGTGCTGGCTTCCGACTTCATCTGCGGTATCGGTAACCGTTGGGCCAACCGCCACACCGGCTCGGTCGAAGTGTTCACCGAAGGCCGTAAATTCGTCCACGTCGACATCGAGCCAACCCAGATCGGCCGCGTGTTCGGTCCGGACCTGGGCATCGTGTCCGACGCCGGCTTCGCGCTGGAACTGTTCGTCGAAGTGGCGAAAGAATGGAAAGCCGCCGGCAAGCTGAAAGACCGCACCGGCTGGGTACACCAGTGCCAGGAACGCAAGCGCACCATGCTGCGCAAGACCGACTACGACCAGGTGCCAGTGAAGCCACTGCGCGTGTACGAAGAAATGAACAAGTACTTCGGCCGCAACACCCGCTACGTGTCCGCCATCGGCCTGTCGCAAATCGCCGCCGCGCAATTCCTGCACGTGTATGAGCCACGCAACTGGATCAACTGCGGCCAGGCCGGCCCTCTGGGTTGGACCATCCCTGCTGCGCTGGGTGTCCGTACCGCCGACCCGAAATCGGACATCGTCGCGATTTCCGGTGACTACGACTTCCAGTTCCTGATCGAAGAACTGGCCGTGGGCGCGCAATTCAAGCTGCCTTACATCCACGTCCTGGTCAACAACTCGTACCTGGGCCTGATCCGTCAATCGCAGCGCGGCTTCGACATGGACTTCTGCGTCCAGCTGGCGTTCGAAAACATCAACTCGCCGGAAGTCAACGGCTACGGTGTGGACCACGTCGCCGTGGTCGAAGGCCTGGGTTGCAAGGCGATCCGTGTGCACAACCCGGACGACATCATCCCGGCATTCGAACGTGCCCGTGAACTGATGGCGCAGTACAGCGTGCCGGTCGTGGTGGAAGTGATCCTGGAGCGCGTGACCAACATCGCGATGGGCACCGAGATCAACAACATCACGGAATTCAACGAAGTCCTGGATATCAAGTAATCCGTAGCCCATGCAGGGGACTCACCTCCCCTGCAAGCAACACCAGACGAAACAAAAAAAGGATACAAGACATGCCAAAGTTCGCCGCCAACCTGACCATGCTGTTCAATGAACTGCATTTCCTGGACCGTTTCAGCGCCGCGTCGCGCGCCGGTTTCAAGGGGGTCGAATTCCTGTTCCCATACGATTTCGAGCCGGAGCAACTGGCTGAAAAACTGCACCAGTTCCAGCTGGAGATGGTGCTGCACAACCTGCCGGCCGGCCACTGGGCAGGCGGTGAACGCGGTATCGCGTGCCTGCCGGACCGCGTTGGCGAGTTCGAGCAAGGCGTGGAACAAGCGATCCGCTACGCAAAAGTATTGAAAACCCAGCGCATCAACTGCCTGGTCGGCATTCCGCCGGCCAACGTGGAAAAACAAAAAGCGCAAGACACCCTGGTGCGCAACCTGAAGTTCGCCGCGAAAGAACTGAAAGCCGCCGGCATCCCGCTGCTGATTGAACCAATCAACACCTTCGACATTCCGGGCTTCTTCCTGTCGGGCACGAAACAGGGCCTGGACCTGATCGAAGCCGTCGGTTCGGACAACCTGTTCCTGCAGTACGACATCTACCACATGCAGCGCATGGAAGGCGAGCTGGCGAACACCATCAAGAACAACCTGTCCGTCATCAAGCACATCCAGCTGGCGGACAATCCTGGCCGCTTCGAACCAGGCACCGGCGAAATCAACTACCGCTTCCTGTTGAACTACCTGGATGAAATCGGCTACGACGGCTGGGTTGGCTGCGAGTACAAGCCGAAGAACGGCACCGTGGACGGTCTGGGCTGGCGTCAGGCATTGGCTTCGTAATACCTGATATGTGGAAGCCCGGCCTGAAGGCCCGGCACCCATGTTCAATTAAATGTGGATGCCCGGCCTGAAGGCCCGGCACCCATGTTATCCAAATAAATTCTAGGAGAATTATCATGGCAAAACTCGGATTCATCGGCCTGGGCATCATGGGCGCACCAATGGCTGGCCACCTGCAAGCCGGCGGTCACAAACTGTACCTGCACGACGTTAAAAACCCGCCGGCAACGCTGGTCGAAGGCGGCGCCACCGTGTGCACCTCGGCTGCCGAAGTGGCCAAGCGCGCCGACATCATTTTCCTGATGGTGCCGGACACCCCGCACGTGGAAGAAGTGCTGTTCTCGGAAGAAGGTATCGCCGCAGGCCTGACCGCTGGCAAGATCGTGGTCGACATGTCGTCGATCTCGCCGATCGCCACCAAGGAATTCGCCAAGAAGATCAACAAGAAGTCCTGCGCTTACCTGGACGCGCCAGTGTCCGGCGGCGAAGTGGGCGCCAAGGCAGCCAGCCTGACGATCATGGTTGGTGGTCCACAGGAAGCCTTCGACACCGTCAAGCCACTGTTCGACCTGATGGGCAAGAACATCACCCTGGTGGGCGGCAACGGCGACGGCCAGACCACCAAGGTCGCCAACCAGATCATCGTGGCGCTGAACATCCAGGCGGTTGCCGAAGCCCTGCTGTTCGCCTCGAAAGCCGGCGCGGACCCAGCCAAAGTGCGTGAAGCGCTGATGGGCGGTTTCGCCTCGTCGCGTATCCTGGAAGTGCACGGCGAGCGCATGGTGAAACGTACCTTCAACCCGGGCTTCCGCATCTCGCTGCACCAGAAAGACTTGAACCTGGCCCTGCAAGGCGCCAAGGCCCTGGGCGTATCGCTGCCGAATACCTCGGCCACCCAGGAATTGATGAACGCCTGCGCGGCCAACGGCCTGTCCGGCCTGGACCACTCGGCCCTGTGCCAGGCCATCGAACTGATGTCCAACCACAAAATCGCACAAGGTTAATTTGTGCCACTAAAAGCGGGGCGCTGCCCCGCTTTTTTTACGCCTGTACTTTTGAAACATGGGTGCCGGGCCTTCAGGCCGGACATTCACATATCAGTCCAAGAAAAAAATCATCATGCGCCGTGAACGTAAAGCCAAAATTGTAGCCACCCTGGGTCCCGCCAGCTTTGACCGCGCCGTCATCCAGGCCCTGTTTGAAGAAGGTGCGGACGTGTTCCGCTTCAACTTCAGCCACGGCAGCCACGCCGACCACAAAGCCCGCCACGACGTGGTGCGCGCCATCGAAAAAGACTTGGGCCGCCCTATCGCGATCCTGGCCGACCTGCAAGGCCCGAAACTGCGTATCGGCCAGTTCGCCGGCGGTAAAGTTACCCTGCAGGCCGGCGCGGAATTCACGCTGGACCGCAACCCGGAACCGGGCAACGAGCATCGCGTCTGCCTGCCGCACCCGGAATTGTTCGAAGCGGTCCGCGCCGGCCAGGCGCTGCTGATCGACGATGGCCGCGTGCGCCTGAAAGTCACCGACAGCGGCGATGATTTCATCCGTACGCAAGTGGTCAACACCGGCGTGCTGTCGGACCGCAAGGGCGTCAATGTGCCGGACGCCGTGCTGCCGATTCCCGCGCTGACGGAAAAAGACCGCCGCGACCTGTCGTTCGCGCTGGAACTGGGCGTGGACTGGGTCGCGCTGTCGTTCGTGCAGCGTCCGGAAGACGTGATCGAAGCGAAAGAACTGGTGAAAGGCCGCGCCGGCGTGCTGGCCAAGCTGGAAAAACCACAGGCGCTGGAGCGCCTGGAAGAAATCATCGAACATTCCGACGCGGTGATGGTGGCGCGTGGCGACCTCGGTGTGGAATTGCCGCCTGAGCGCGTGCCGGGCGTGCAAAAACGCATCGTGCGCCTGTGCCGCAAGCATGGCAAGCCGGTGGTGGTGGCAACGCAAATGCTGGAATCGATGGTCACCGCCCCGGTGCCGACCCGCGCCGAGGCGTCCGACGTCGCCAACGCGGTCTATGAAGGCGCCGATGCCGTGATGCTGTCGGCCGAATCGGCCAGCGGCCTGTACCCGGTGCAAGCCGTGGCGATGATGAACCGCATCATTTCCGAAGTGGAGCGCGACCCGCTGTACCCTGCCCTGATCGAAGCCCAGCGCGACGTGACGCAGCAAGCCAACGCCAACAAGGGCGACGCCATCAGCGCGGCGCTGCGCGACGTCACGAAAATCATGGGTGTGACGGCGACGATCGCCTACACCACGTCCGGCCACAGCGCCCTGCGCACCTCGCGCGAACGTCCGCTGGTGCCGATCGTGTCGATCACACCGAACCTGGAAACCGCGCGCCGCCTGGCGCTGGCCTGGGGCGTGCACAGCACCGTCAGCGCCAACGTCTACACGGTGGATGAGATGGTGGCGGCCGCCTGCCGCACCGCATTGGCCGAAGGCTTCGTGAAGCCGGGCGACCAGGTGGCGATTGCCGCCGGCACGCCGTTTGGCCAGCCGGGCACCACCAACCTGCTGCGTTTGGCGGAGATCTGGCCGCAGTAATGAGGTAAAAGGCCGCCGCTTTGCCGCGGCGGCCTTTTACCTCACCGAAATCTCGCGATTTCTTGATATATATCAATCAATTCACCATTGAACTACATCTAGACTTGTGGCTTAAAAGTCTACTTGCCGGCGCAACGCCGGCATCCCCAAGCCATGAGCATGCCTCCCAATTTAGACCAACTGGCCGCCAGCATGACGCCGCCAGCCACAGCGATCGCCGAACGCCTGGCTTACCTCGATATCCAGCCTGACGACCTTGCCGCGCTGCGTGCGGTCAGCCCGCTGCTGAAGCCGCACCTGGATACGGTGATTGAAGCATTTTATTCCCACCTGCGCCAATTCCCTGCACTGCGCGCCATGCTGGCAGACCCGCAAGTGGCGCAACGCCTGCAAAAATCCCATGTCGCGTACTTCGAACGCCTGACACAGGGAGAAATCGGCGCCGATTACGTGCAAAACCGCCTGCGCATCGGGCTGGTGCATCACTATTGCGGGCTGGAACCCATCTGGTACATCGGCGCTTACCGCAAATACTTGAGCGAACTGGCGGCACTGATCCAGCACTTGCTGGCGGAGACCCCTGCGCATATTGTGCCGGCGCTGCAGGCGCTGGGCAAAGTCGCCAGCTTCGACATGGCGCTGGCGCTGGACACCTACATCGAATGCGGCCGCCGCCAGATCATCGAACTCAAGGAATATTCGGAGCAAATCATCAGCAGCCTGCCGTGCGGCGTCATCGTGGCGGACGGTGAAGGACGGGTGCGCACTGTCAACCAGGCCATGCTGGATATGTCGGGTTTTTCCGAGGAGGAATTGCTGCAGCGGCGGCGTGACACCCTGATTCCCCTTGGCCGGCACGAGCCCGGCGAGGCCAGTCCGCAACCCTACGAATTCCTGTTCCGGCGCCGCGATGACGGCACGGTGTGGGTCAAGGCGACCTTTGCGCCGATGCACGCGGCGGATGGCGGCACCGTGACCGTGATCGAGGATATTTCACAGCGCAAGCGCTATGAGGAAGACCTGGTGCGGATGGCCAACTTTGATGCGCTGACGGGCCTGGCCAACCGCAGCCTGCTGTTGAACCGGCTCGACCACGCGATTGCCGGTGCGCGCCGCCAGCAGCGCTGCACCGCGGTCCTGTTCCTCGACCTGGACCGCTTCAAGACCATCAATGACAGCCTGGGTCACGACGCCGGCGACCGTGTCTTGATTGAAGTGGGACGCCGCCTGCAGCGCGTCGTGCGCGAAACCGACACGGTGGCGCGGATGGGCGGCGATGAATTCGTGGTCTCCCTGTCGGATTTGCATGACGAAACGCCGGCAGCCATCCTGTCCCACAGCATCCTCGACGCGGTGTCACGTCCCATGCTCATCCATGGCCACGAAATTGCGCTGTCTTGCAGTATCGGTATCAGTGTCTTTCCGCAAGATGGGGCCGATGCCAGGCAACTGCTGAAGAACGCCGACGCCGCCATGTACCAGGCCAAGGCGCTCGGGCGCAGCAATTATCAATACTACTCACCGGAAATGAATGCCCGGACCCTGGATCGCCTGACGCTGGAAAACAACTTGCGCCACGCGATTGAGCGGCACGAACTGCTGGTGCTGTACCAGCCGCAATACAGCCTCGCCACAGGCGCCATCACCGGTGTGGAAGCCTTGCTGCGCTGGCAGCCGCAGGGGCGCGCCATGATCACACCCGATGAGTTCATCCCGATCGCGGAAGAGACCGGCCTGATCGTGCCCATCGGCGAATGGGTGCTGCGCACGGCGTGCGCGCAACAAGTGGCCTGGCAGCAGGCCGGGCTCGGCTGTCTGCGCGTCGCGGTCAACCTGTCCGCGCGCCAGTTCAGGCAGGCCGGCATGGAAGCCATGGTGGAGCAGGCGCTGCACGATACCGGCTGCGACGCCGGTTGCCTGGAACTGGAAATCACCGAAAGCGTGTTGATGGATCGCCCCGACAGCGCGGTGGCAACCTTGAAGCGCCTCAGTGACATGGGCGTGCGGCTGGCCATCGACGACTTCGGCACCGGTTATTCCAGCCTCGCTTACCTGAAGCGCTTTCCAATCGATGTCTTGAAGATCGACCGCTCGTTTGTGAGCGACATCCCCGGCAGCACCGACGATGCCGCCATTGCCACTGCTGTGACCGCGCTGGCGCACAGCATGCAGCTGGCGGTCGTGGCCGAAGGTGTGGAAACCGAGGTGCAGCGCGACTTCCTGGCCTCGCTGCAATGCGACTATGCGCAGGGCTACCTGTACAGCAAACCTGTCTCGGCCGACGCCATGGCTGCCCTGCTTTCAGCCTGCGCCACGCTGGCGGCCTGCTGCTAGCGGCCTGCGGTTAGCGGCCTGCATTTAGCGGGCCGGGGCTAGCGGCCTGTGGTTTGCGGCGCGCACTGGCTACAGCGCCAGCCGCAGCGGCACCGCACCGTCTTCGGCGTGGCCAGTGGTAAAGCCCAGCGAACGCGCCAGCGCCAGCAAGCGTTCATTGTCATGCAGCGCCACGCCAGTCATCGCCTGCAGGCCGCTGGCGCGGCTGTATTCAATCAGCCGCTGCATCAGCATGCGGCCCAACCCCTGCCCCTTCAAGTCCGAGCGGACGGTCACGGCGAATTCACCGTCGATATTGTCCGGATCGGCCACCACCCGCGCGACACCGAGCGTTTCCGTTTCCCCGCCAGCCGTTTGGCGCACCGCGACCAGCGCCATTTCGCGCGCATAGTCGATCTGCGTGAAACGCGCCAGCTGCGCCGGACTCAGCACGTTAACGGCGGTAAACATGCGGAAATGGATGTCTTCCGCGCTCAGCGCCCGGAAGAACGCCACATGGGCGGCGCCGTCTTCCGGCCGGATCGGGCGGATCACGATGTGCCCATCGCGCCACGCATGGATTTTCACCAGGTCTTGTGGGTACGGCATGATGGCCAGCCGCGCGCCGGCGGCCGGTTGCAGGCGGATGCGCGCATCGAGCGCCAGCACGCCGCCGGCATCGGCCAGCAGCGGGTTGATGTCGAGCTCCGCGATCTCGGGAATATCGGCCGCCAGTTGCGCCACCCGCACCAGCACGTCGCACAGCGCATCCATATCGACCGGCGCCTGCTGCCGCACCGCGCCCAGCAGGCGCGCGACCCGGGTGCGCGACACCAGGTCGGCCGCCAGCACCCGGTTCAGCGGCGGCAAGCCGATGGCCTGATCCGCAATGGCTTCCACCGCGACGCCGCCATGGCCGAACAGCACCACCGGGCCAAACAGCGGATCGGCGCCGATGCCGACGATCAATTCGCGCGCCTGGGGCCGGCGCGCCATGGCTTGCACCGTATAGCCTTCCAGCCGCGCCTCGGGGCAACGCAACGCCAGCGACGTGCCGATCGCATTGAGTGCGGCCAGCAGCGCCTGTGGTCCCGCCACGTCGAGCACCACGCCGCCGACATCGGATTTGTGCGTGACATCGGGCGAGCGCAGCTTGACCGCCACCGGGTAGCCGATCTCCGCCGCGGCGGCCAGCGCGTCATTGGTGTCGCGGGCCACGCGCGTTTCCACCGTGGGAATGCCATAGGCGGACAGGATCGCCTTGGCTTCGGCTTCCGGCGCCGTGGCCACGCCTTGCGCCAGCAGGCCGCGCACCAGGGCGCGCGCCGTCATGGTGTCAACGCCGGGGCCGCGCAGCGGCGGTGGCGATTCCAGCAGCAGGCGCTGGCTGTCCGCATAGCGCACCATTTGCAGGTACGCTTCGACCGCCGATTCCGGTGTCTCGAATTGCGGCAGCCGGGCCTCGGCGAAGATGGCCCTCGCCTGGCCCGCCACGGCGCCGCCCATCCAGCAAAACAGCACCGGTTTGCCGGCATCCGCCGCCAGCGGCGCCAGTTCCCGCGCCACCTCCGCGCTGGAAACGATGGCGGTCGGCGCATGCAGCACCAGCACCGCGTCCACGTCGCTGCTGGCCAGCAGCACGCCCAGCGCATGGCTGTAGCGCGCGCCCGGGGCGTCACCGATGATGTCAACCGGATTCGCATGCGACCAGGTACGCGGCAAACCCTGGCCCAGCGCAGAAATGGCTTCTTCGCCCAGCACGGCGGGGACGCCGCCGCCGTCGATCATGGCGTCCACCGCCAGCACACCCAGTCCGCCGCCATTGGTGACGATGGCCAGCCGCCCGCCGCGCGCCGGCCGTGACAGCGCCAGTGTGGCGGCCGCCTCGAACAACTGTTCCGCGCTGCGCACGCGCAGCATGCCGGCGCGCCGGAACGCCGCTTCACACACCAGGTCGGCGCCGGCCAGCGCGCCGGTATGGGTGGCCGCCGCGCGCGCCCCGGCCGGCGCACGCCCCGCCTTCAAGACCAGCACCGGCTTGCCACGCGCCGCACTGCGCGCCGCGGTCATGAATTTGCGCGCGTTGCCAATGCCTTCCAGGTACAGCAGGATCGCATCGGTCTGCGCGTCGCCCGCCAGGTAATCGAGCATGTCCGCCACATCGACGTCGGCGCAATCGCCGAGCGACGCAAAGGCGGAAAAGCCGATCCCGCGCGCACCGGCCCAGTCCAGCATGGCGGTCACCATCGCGCCCGATTGCGAAATAAACGCGATCCGGCCGGGGCGCGCATCGCAGGGCGCGAAGCTGGCGTTAAGTTTCGCATGGGGCGACAGCAGGCCGACGCAATTGGGCCCCAGGATACGCAGCAGGTGCGGCCGCGCCGCATCGAGCATGGCCTGGCGCAAGGTGGCGCCGCCGCCGGCCGGCGCATCGAGGCCCGCCGTCATGACGATCACGGCACGCGTGCCGCGCGCGCCCAGTTCGGCCACCACGCCGGGCACGGCGTCCGGCGGCGTGCAGATCACCGCCAGCTCGGGCGCCTGCGGCAGTTCGCCAATCGACGCATAGCAGGGCAACCCCGCCATCTCGGCGTGATGCGGGTTGACCGGATACAGCGCGCCTTGAAAACCGCCCTGCAGCAGGTTGCGCAGCACGGTGGCGCCGACACTGCCGGCGCGCTCCGAGACACCGATCAGCGCCACCGATTGCGGTGCAAAGAAATACTTGAGGTTACGTATGGTCATGCCTGCTCCGATCATGTTCAGCCGCCGTCCCCCGGACGACAGGCGTTATTCCGCCGCCGCGCCCAGCGCGCGCATGCGCGCCAGCCAGCGCTGCGCGCGCTGCGGGTTGAGCTTGCCAACCATGCCGATCAGCGTGCGCCGCACCGGCGCAATCCCGACAAAGCCCAGGATGTTGCGTTCCAGCGAACGCACCGCGTGGGCCTGGAAATACCAGCGGTATATCGTGGCCGGCATGCCCATCGTGACCACCACGCGCGCGCTGCGCCCGGCCAGCGCCTTGTGCGCAAAGGGATTGCCGCCTTCGGCCCGGAAGGCAAAGCCGGGGCGCGCCACCTGTTCCAGCAGCGCCTTCAACAACGCCGGCATGTCGCCCAGCCACAGGGGAAACACCAGCACCAGGTGGGTGGCGCCGGCGATGGCCTGCTGCACCGGCAACAACACGGCCGGTGTCTCGCCCTGCTCCCAATCGTGCTGGCTACGCAGCAACGGGAAGTCCAGCCGTGCGATGTCGACCCGGGTCACCGCGTGCCCCGCTTCCCGTGCGCCGGCTTCATAGGCATCGGACAGCGCGTGGCAAAAGTGGCGCGCGCCGGCATCAGGGTGGCCTTCGATGATGACGATGCGCTGCGCGTTGGCAACGGTGCCCGCCTTCATTCGTACCCCAGCAGGCAGCTCATGCGGGCGCTCCGCCCGGGGTGATGATGACCTTCAGCGCGCCGGTCTTGGCCGCATCGCCGAATGTGGCGTACGCCTGGCCGATGTCTTCCAGCGCAAAGCGGTGCGTGATCAGGGTGGACGGGTCGAGTCGCTTTGACTGCACGGCTTTCAGCAATTGCGGGATCACGGCGGTGTCCACCAGCCGCGTGGTGATCGTGATGTTGTGCGACCACAGGCGCGCCAGGTCCAGTTCCGCCTTGCCGCCGTGCACGCCGACGTTGGCCACCGTGCCGCCCGGCGCAATGATGGCCGTGCACAGTTCAAACGTGGCGGCAATGCCGACCGCTTCGATGGCGGTATCGACGCCGCGCCCGCCGGTCAGTTCCAGCACCGCCATTTCCGCCGCGCGACCCACCGCGCGCACCGTATGGGTGGCGCCGAACTGGCGGCTGACGGCCAGCCGGTGTTCGTCGAGGTCGACCATGATGACCTCGGCCGGGGCAAAGAATTGCGCCGTCATCAGCGCCGCCAACCCGATCGGGCCGGCCCCGACAATGGCAACCGTGCCACCCGGCTGGATTTTGCCGTTCAACACGCCGCACTCGAAGCCGGTCGGCAAGATGTCGCTCAGCATGACCAGCGCTTCTTCCTGCGCGCCGGGCGGAATGTGATGCAGGCTGGTGTCGGCGTGCGGAATCCGCACATATTCCGCCTGGGTGCCATCGATCCTGTGTCCCAGCAGCCAGCCGCCGCTGGCGCAATGCGAATACATGGCTTTGCGGCAGTATTCGCACGTGCCGCACGACGTAATGCAGGAAATCAGCACATGGTCGCCAACGCTGAAATTACGGACCGCGCCGCCAACCTGCTCAACGATGCCGACGCCTTCGTGGCCCAGCGTCGTGCCGGGCAGGCAATCGGCCACGTCGCCTTTGAGGATGTGCAAGTCGGTGCCGCAAATGGTGGTGTGGGTGATGCGGATAATGGCGTCGGTTGGCCCCGCCAGTTCCGGCATGGGTTTGTCCTTCAGGACGGGACGGCCGGGACCTTCATAAACAAGCGCGCGCATGGGGGACTCCGTTTGAGTGGGATGTCATTCAAGGTAGTCCAGCGCGGGCGTCAAGTCATCGCGATAATTTGATCGGGGTCAAAATATCGGGGAATTCTTTGCTTAAATGCAGCGTGGCGCGCGCCGAATGGCCCGCAGCGGCATTTTTCATTTCAGATGGGAAAGTTTGATCCACATCACGCCGTCCAACATTTCCACCTTGCACACTGGAGCACACCAATCACCCACAGGAGCCCAGCATGCCGACCGCCAACCCAACCGCCAATTCCCGCCTGACGTACGACCCGTTGCATACCGCCCTGCTGGACCAGATCTTCCGTACCACCGGTTCGCAAAAACAGACTTTCCCGCACGAGTTCAGCGTGCTGGTGGACCGGCTGGAAGACGATTTCCGCGCCAGTGAAGCCGTGCTGGAGGCGCTTGGCTACACCAGGGTGGCGGTATATCGCGAACAGCATGCACGGGTGCTGCTGAACCTGCACCATGCCATCTCGGCGCTACAGCGCGGCATCGGCACCCCGGCGGCGCATGCGCTGCGGGACCTGGGGCTGTGGCTGCCGCACCACCTGGAGACACTGGATGCGGAAGTGGCGCAGGCGGCAGGCGGCAAGCGGCCGCTGGCCGCCTGCCACTGAGCCAGTCCGTCACACGCGTTCGCGCGATACGGCCGCCAATGCGGCAATCGCATCCGTCACCAGTTCCGGCTCCGACATTTGCGGGAAATGGCCGCTGCCCGCCGCCTTGATGCGGCGCCCCAGCGGCGACAGCAGCGCCAGCGCTTGCTGGCTGCGCTCACGGGCAGCCAGCGCATCGCCGGAAGCGGCCCAGCCGGGCGGCGGCTTGGCGCCGGACAGCACGGTGACGGGAATCGCGGGAAAAGGCGGCGCCGCATGGATTTGCGCCACGGATTGCGTTTCGTTGGCGACTTCCCCGTTCGGATCGGGTTTGACGAACGCGTTCAGCACCCGGTTGATGAAGCGCGCCACGGGCCCGGCATGCGCCTTCATGGCGCCCACGTCCTCTGGCGCCGCCGCTTCCAGGAACAGCACGCCGGCCACCTCTTGCGGATGCAGGCGCGCATACAGGTTCGCATATAGCCCGCCAAACGAATGCGCCACCAGCACATATGGCGCCGGCACGCCGGCCTGGCGCAGCAAGGCGCGCAACTGGCGCACACCGAGTTCCGCCGTTTGCGGCGCCACCGGTTTGCCGCTGCCGCCAACGCCGGGGCGGTCGTAAATGAACACCTGTCCCAGTTGCGCCACCCCGGGAAACAGCCGGAACCAGCCTTCCATCGGGCCGCCCGCGCCATTGATGAACACGATCGCGGGACCGCCCTGCCCCGCCATTCCGTAGGCCAGTTTCTGGCCATCGATGGCGGTAATGCGTTTTTCCGGTAAATGCTGCATGCGTCGCCTCTGCATAAAAGAAGAATAGCGATGTTAGCATTTCAACCACATTTTCAACTTATTACTGGCTTAACGCAAAACGGGCCGATATCCCGTGGGATACCGGCCCGCTTCTTTGACAAAAGTCAGTACTTATTCGCCGCGCTGGTGCACCTGCTTGCCGGCCGAATACGTCGCGGCAACGGTGCGGTCGTCGCCCAGCAGCGCCAGCGCGAACAGCAATTCTTCCAGGCTGTTGGTACGCGTGGTGCGGCGTTCCAGCAGTGGCGTGGCTTTCGGGTCGAGCACCACGAAGTCCGCTTCCGTGCCGGCCGCGAAGTTGCCGATGGTGCCTTCGAGCTGCAGCGAGCGGGCGCCGCCCAGGGTCGCCAGGTAGAACATGCGCAGCGCCGGCATGTAGGTGCCGCCCATGCGCGCCACCTTGTAGGTTTCGTTCATGGTTTGCAGCATCGAGAACGACGTGCCGCCGCCCACGTCGGTCGCCAGCGACAGCGTGACGTTTTGCTTGTCGGCTTGCGCGAAGTCGAACAGGCCGCTGCCCAGGAACAGGTTCGAGGTGGCGCACATCGACACGGCGGCGCCGGTGGCGGCCATGCGGGCGCGGTCTTCATCGTCCAGCCACACGCAGTGCGCATACATCGAACGCGGGCGCAGCATGCCGTAGTGGTCATACACGTCCAGGTACGAGCGCGCGTTCGGGTACAGCGATTTCACCCATGCCACTTCATCGGTGTTTTCCGCCACGTGGGTTTGCAGGAACACGTCGGAATACTGTTGCGCCAGTTCGCCGCACAGCTGCATTTGCGCTTCGGTCGAGGTTGGCGCGAAACGCGGGGTCAGCGCGTACAGCTGGCGGCCCTTGTTGTGCCAGCGCTTGATCAGCTCTTCGCTCTCGCGCGCGCCGGTTTCCGCGGTGTCTTGCAGGAAGTCCGGGCAATTGCGGTCCATCATGACCTTACCGGCGATCATGCGCAGGTTGCGTTCTTCGGAGGCCGAGAAGAAGGCGTCCACCGATTCCGGGTGCACGGTACAGAACACCATCGCGGTGGTGGTGCCGCAGCGGGTCAGTTCATCGAGGAAGAAGTCGGCCACGCCGCGTGCGTGTTGCGGGTCCTTGAACTGGCGCTCGGTCGGGAAGGTGTAGGTATCGAGCCATGGCAGCAGGCCCGGCGCCGGCGACGCGATCATGTCGGTCTGCGGGTAGTGGATGTGGGTGTCGATAAAGCCCGGCATGATGACCTTGCCACGGTAATCGCGCACTTGCGTCCCTTCCGGCAGCGTGTCTTTGAGCTTGTCGTAGTCGCCGGCCGCCTTGACGCGGTCGCCATCGACCACCAGCAGGCCGTCTTCGAACCAGCTGTAGGCATTGTCATTGAACGCTGGATCCGCAGTGAAGTGCAAAATGCTGGCGCGGAACGCCTTGATGGTTGTCTCTTGTTGTTGAATGGTCATGATTATTAGTGTTAGGTGGGTCGGTCGGCATGGCCAGGCGAGTCTGTCACCACATGCCATAAGAAGTTATCACCGATGATTCGCCCGCTCATATGAGTGTATATATGGCCATTATCTGAAACCAGCCCTACCTTGTGCAGTGCGGCGCGCGGTACTGTCTCGTTTGTAACATTCCAGGAGTCCGACCATGTGTGGCATCGTCGGCGTGCTGACGCACGCCCCTGCTAATCAAACCCTCTACGATGCGCTGCTGTTATTGCAGCACCGCGGCCAGCAAGCCGCAGGCATCGCCACCGACAACGACAGCGTGTTCGCCATGCACAAGGCGAACGGTCTGGTCACCGATGTCTTCCGCACCCGTAACATGCGCACCCTGCGCGGCCGGGCCGGCATCGGCCATTGCAGCTGCGCCGCCTATGGCCCGTCCTGCGACGAGGAAGCGCAACCGTTTTATGTCAACGCACCGTACGGAATCACGCTGGCCCATAACGGCCAGGTCGCCAATGGCGACGCGCTGCGCCGCGAATTATCGGTGACGGGACGGCGTCATATCAATACCCCGTCCGACGCGGAAGTGCTGCTCAACGTACTGGCGCACGAAGTGCATGCGGCCAGCCAGGGCGAATCGCTGGCGCCGGCCATGCTGTTTACCGCCATCGCCTGCCTGCAGCGCCGCGTGCAAGGTTCCTATGCCGCCGTGGCGCAGGTGGCGGGACATGGCATCCTCGCGTTCCGCGATCCGCAAGGCATCCGCCCGCTGTGCCTCGGCGTGCGGACCACCAATCAAGGCAACGAATACATGTTTGCCAGCGAATCCGTCGCGCTCGAAGGCATGGGCTTCAGTTACGTGCGCGATGTGGCGCCCGGTGAAGCGGTGTATGTCAGCCTCGATGGCGAACTGCATGCGCGCCAGCTGTCCGTGCAACAGGGCGCCCGCCCTTCCGCCTTTGAATTTGTCAGCCTGGCGCGGCCCGATTCCATCATCGATGGCGCCTCGGTGTATGCGGCGCGTTTAAGGCTGGGCGAACTGCTGGCCGAACAGGTGCGTGCGCAGCTCGACGTCAGCACCATCGATGTGGTGATGCCGTTTGACGACATCGCGCGTCCCGCCGCCATCCAGCTGGCCTTGCGACTGGGCCTGGTTTACCGTGAAGGGTTTATACAGAACCGCTATCCGGGCCGCGCATTCGACTTGCCGCCATCGGCCGTGGTGCGCAAGCCGGTGTCGCACCGCGTCAACACCATCGGCGCCGAATTCAAGGGCAAGCGCATATTGCTGGTGGAAGATGCGATTGTCGACGCGGCCAGCACACGCGAGATTGTGCAACTGGCGCGCCTGGCTGGCGCCACGTCGGTGGCGCTGGCGTCCACCGCGCCGCCAGTGCGGCATCCAAAAGTGTATGGCGTCGACTGGCCGGCCCGCAGGAAGCCCGCCAGCATGGGCGCCACGCATGACGAAATGCGCGCCAACGTGACGGCCGATGCGCTGGTGTTCCAGGATTTAAAAGCGTTGAAGGCGGCCATTGCCGGCGCCAATCCGGCGCTGCGGGAACTCGAGATTTCCTGCTTTGAGTAACGGTAAATAAAACAAAGGGCGCATCAAGCGCCCTTTGTTCATTGGATCCCCGCGAAAATCAGCTGCCGCGGTAGGTCGAGTACGCCCATGGCGACACGACGATCGGTACGTGGTAGTTGGCGTTCGGATCGGCGATACCGAAGGCGATCACCACTTCATCGATGAAGCGCGGCGATGGCAGGTTCACGCCCTGGCCCGCGAAGTAGTCGCCCGCGCCGAACACCAGTTCGTATTTACCGGCCTTGACTTCGTCGCCTTGCAGCAGCGGCACGTCGCAACGGCCATCGGCGTTGGTGGTGTCGGACTTTACCAACACTTTCTCAACGCCGTTCACGCGGTACAGCTTCACTTGTACGCCCGCGCCCGGCTTGCCCTGCGTGATGTCCAAAACGTGGGTGCTCAGCTTGCCCATAGAGTGTCTCGCTTTCTTTTCGATTGAATTCGGTTGAATTGACAGGCTCCGTTTGGAGGCCCGGTATGAAAATCATATACGGCAGAGCACTGTCGGATATATGTCTTGATGGATAACAACCATGAAACGGGCGGACATAATCGGGCCTCCAAGACCTTAAAAACCATAGATCAAACAAAGGGAGACGTAAGATGCACAAAGCTTTACGAGTAGCAGCCACCGGCACCATCGCAGCCATGGCATTCGCCACCGGCATGCAGCAAGCGAGTGCCGCGGACTGGTCCGACACCTCGATCGGTTACCGTTATGGCACCAAGTTTGCAGAGCCGTTCAATCCGAAGGACATCGACAAGCACATCGTCAATGTGACCCACGCGAGCGGCAACAAGTACGGCAGCGACTACTTCAACGTGGACTTCCTGGAATCGGACAGCACCGACGCCAGCGCACAGGAAGCCTACGTCCTGTACCGTCACACCTTCGACATCGGCGCCATCAGCGGCTCGCCAATCAAGTTCGGCCCGGTGCGCGGCGTCGGCATCACCGCCGGCTTTGACTGGAACACCAAGAACGATCCATTCTACGCATCGAAAAAACACATGCTGGTGGCCGGTCCGACCCTGATGATCGACGTGCCTGGTTTCCTGAACGTGAGCCTGCTGGCTCTGTGGGAAAGCAATAAGCCGGTCGGCGTCAAGAGCCGCTACTCGTATGACACCCACGCGATGCTGAACGCATCGTGGGGCATCCCGCTGGGCAGCGGTTTCTCGTTCGAAGGCTACGCCAACTTCATCGCCTCCAAAGGCAAAGATGAATTCGGCGGCCCGACCAAGCCGGAAACCAACATCGACGCACAGATCATGTACGACCTGAGCCCGTCGCTGGGCATGAAGCCAAACAGCCTGAAAGCCGGCCTGGAATACCAATACTGGCGCAACAAGTTCGGCAACAACTCGAAGGGCGCGGCAGGTTCCGGCGCCTTCGCGAAAACCCCGATGGTGCGCGTGGAGTACCACTTCTAAGCGGTATCCGGCTGAGTAATCCAGCTTAGTTATCAAACTTAAACAATCAAGTGTGTGAACTTGGGCCCGGGCAACCGGGCCTTTTTTTAAATGGCACATTCGGCTGGCAACTCACAGTTGGGAACATCAGTTTGTCCGGTCACGGCATAGAACCTACCGCTACCGCGCAACGATCAGGCGGCATTCCAGATTCCATTTTCGGAGGGACGCATAGCCTTTCACGCGCTGGTATGCCACTCCCTGATCAAAGATCACACACTTCAGGTCGAAGTCCCGGATGATTTCACCTAGTTGCCCCTCAACAAAGGTGCGTAGGCGGTCACAAAATTTGTACGCATGGCCATCTACAACTCTGATCTTGAAATTGCATTGCCCATAAAACATGTCAGTTTTCCAATCCAAACTGAGGAGGGCAAGGGTTGGCTCGAGGCCAGCATATTGAGCAAGTAATGCACTAGCTTGCTCATTCTCCCGTTCCAATCCTGGAATGTTGGGAAGACTGCAATAAGTCCCGTATGTATAACGTTGCGGCTCGGTTATCTGAATGGGAATTTCCCTGTGAGCCTGCCGTATGGGTACTACATAGTTTTGTACGAATTTCGCCCATGAATCCGGCAGTATACGAGTTCCTTGCTGTAAATGTTCGCGGCGTTGATTTAGTTTCTCCAGTAACTCAATGTAAAGCGCCTTTATGTACGGCCTTGGTTCAACGATGCGCTGGAGCATCCAGAGTTCTGGTAAGGTAAATTGATAGAGATGCTGAATATCGTCGTGATCGAGTAAGTCACGGTATTCCTGCGCCGCAAGGTCGGTACAGCCGAGGACGAGCAGGGTTAATGCTCGATTGGATTGTAAACAACAAGTTCGCTCCTGCTTCAACGCTTCATCGGTCCTTTCTAACGATTTGCTAAATAGTACCTGCGCCCGCGCATGGTCACTGTCAGCCAACTCGACCAGGCCAGCAAGGTAAAGATACCAAGGTTCACTGGTATTAGCTTCCAACAAATTCGCTGCTTGGCTTCGAGCTGCCGCCTTGTCACCCAATGCGAGATTAATCCCCACTGAGAAGCCGAGGGCGGATTCGTCCGAAGGGGTGCGCACCAGAATCTTTGCAAATAATTTTCCCGCAGCGTGAAGGTCACCGATTAGTAGAAGGCATTGCGCGCGCTTCGATTTCCTGTGGTCTTCACAGGGCATGATGAGTTTGGCTTGCCGATAGTCGCTCAGTGATTCTCGCCACATGCCAAGTTGGAAGAATGCATCGCCACGCCAACGGATGGCATCGGCGTCCAGCGGGTTCAGGCGAAGTGCTTCGTTAAAAACCGCAATGCCCTCCCCCACTCTATTGCATTGCACTAAGCTGTCAGCAAGATATTTCAACGCCCAAACGCTTGAGTTGTGAATTTCGGTTCCATTTGCGTAGGGGTCAACTCCCAAAGCACGCACAATAGAGGCAACACTTTCGTCGTAACGATCAAGTTCCCAAAGTACGGCACCTTTTCGTAGAAGTACCCAATCCGAATTGGGATCCAGCCTTAGTGATTCGTTCAGGTCGACTAACGCCTTCATTGGGCGATGAGCGCACCAATACGCGCAGCCACGATCAGCCCATGGATTTGAATCGGAAGGATATAGCCGAACCAATTCATTCAGGTCGGGCAGTGCCTCGCGATGCCGGTTGAGTGAAAAACGGAGTTGAATTCGTAGTTCTATAAGATCCCGCGACAGGCGAGCGTCGGATGGGACAGGGAGTGCTGCAAGGATCGGGAGTAGCCCGGCACGCCACTGCGTTTTTGTTTCGACATGCAATAGATTCTGCACACCTTGTATGCAGCAATCGGCTGTCAAGAAACCGGTCTGTAACAGCTTTAGCGCTTCCCAGTGACGTGAATTTACGCATAACTGATGAAACGCGAGCTCGCGGGCCTGCAATTTAGTAGCCGGGTCCAAGGCGAGCGCCACGGCATCTTGCCAATTTTGCGCATGCAATAGATCGGTCATGGCAGAGTTCTCTTCGAATTGCTTGCATTCGATTTCGGATAAACTCCTCACCTTCTCCAATGCGGCGCGCACCTCCGGTTCCAAGTCTGCCAGCGCAGCGCATTGGTCAATGGAACCGGAGTTCCTGAGCAGCGCCGGGATACGGGAGCGAACCGAGGCCGGTATCCGAGGATTACTCAACAACGGATGCAGCAAGTCGTCGGTCCTCAAATCGGAAAGACTCTTCAGTATTCGGTCAATCCTCCAGTCTGGCAAATTCGGATCTTCAAGCGTGGCATAAGACCATTGTGTGGCGATGTCGCGAGCCCGGTGCTGGACAGTCGACCACATCAGTCGACTTGCAATTTCGAATTGCACGTGAGAGGAGGGCTTTAGGTCGGCATCGGCAAGGAAGCTGGCAAGGTGTTCGTCGGCAGTGATGTGCGTAAGGTCCCAAATAACACCACTGGCACGGCCAGCGTCCGCCAATTGAAGTAGTAATTTCCGCAAGTTATCAAGCCGCTCCTTGAGAATCGGCAGATTAGCCAATCGGCCAATCTGACCTATTGGAGCAAGGTGCCGACTATGGCACTTGAGAGCCGAGTCACCGTTGACTGCGTCAATATAGGCAGTTGGTGCGAGCAGATCGAACAACTCTACAGCAAACTCGTCGCGGCGGCTGAACCCATCCTGCACCATCTCGATAATGAGATCAATAGTTCGCCGATCCTGCAGCAGCGATAGCGCGTGCAAAATCGGAACGATATCATTGGACTCCGCCCAGAGTCCCATAACGAAGAGTGCTACTGCTTCCTTTTTTTGCTTGACTAACTCTTGAATGAGCGCACAGGAAGTTAGCGTTGGCTCGTGCAGCCGCGCGAGCTTACGTGCAGTCATATACTCGCAAAATGACTGGTGTATCCAATTGATCCTGCTTCCATCGGCGACGATGAGTCCGGATCGATTGCAAACTGTGTCAAACAATCGCTCTGCCGTACGCCTTGCGAGGATCCGTGTGTATCCGACATCATTGGTGAGAAAATTGCCCAGCGCAACGAGGGCAGCCGGATATTCGATCATATCCTTGCTATCTAACATTTCGGCCGCAAGATATTCCAAGGCGTCCTCAAACACGTCGGCCAATTCCCGCCCCATGTCTGTGGCGAGGCCCCTGCCTTTAGCCTCCGATAACCAAGCGTTGACAAAATGCTCATATGAAGCTGTACGCCGCATGGATTGGCTGCCATTCCGCATTTCCGGATCCGCATACGCGTCCATTGACAGTTTTAACAAGAGGGGATTGCCCAAAATAGCATTGAGTGCACGTTCAGAATTCCAGCGCAGGAAACTTTCGGACTCCGCTTCGTTCATCTGGTTGCCGATAAGTACGGCCTGCTGAGTGTCGTCCAGCGGCAATATCTCCCCCTTGTCGAATCGATTAAATTCAAAACCCAACTCAACGGGACGCGTCGCTACAATGAAAGAATAGTTTTCTGCAACACGGAGGATAATCGCATGTACCGCCTCGCGTTGCTCCTTAGGTACCTCATCAAGGCCATCAAGGAGGAGGAGCCAGCGAATTTGAAATCGGTTCGGCCAATGCTCCAAGAAGCCAGCGGGCAGCCGCCGCGTGAGCAACACCTCCATTGAATTTGCCAAGGTGTTTGACAGCGTATCTTCTAAACTGCCATGTGACGCACTCGCGATGCTTCGTAACGACAGCAGTAGGGGAAAAAATGCTCCTTGTTCATGTGAGCCAGGCAAAAGCGACGTGCACAACTCTGACGCGACTCGCCGGAGAAATGTGCTTTTCCCGGCTCCGGGAGGGGCTTGCAAGATTATGCGGACCTTGCCGTCCGGTGTTGTCGACTTTGCCAAAAGGCTTTGCACTGAAGCGATGTCCCCGTGGCCCGTCCGGACGGTGGGACTGACATAATGATCCTGATGGCGCCCACTCAGCGAGAGGGAGCGATAACGCGACGGACAGAACTTGGATAGCAGCTTACGGTAAGTATCAAAGGCCTGCTCTTGTTCGTCGCCGGGAAGCGGGCAGATGGGAGGGAGTTGAGTGCTATCGTTCCGTGTCACATATTCCAGTGGACATGCAAACATCGTTCCGCCGACCGCTACCTCTTGGGATAATGCACCTGCGTCGCCATCCCATACTGGTTGATCCGCTGTTACTTCTAAACGTAAGATGCCGACGACGACACCTTCAACGATGCAGGGTGCCCCGGACATTCCCGTCAAGCGGTGTCCATGAGATGCGCCAAGCTCACGGCAGAACAACTGGTGCAATCGTCTCATTTGCGCGGAATTGCAGCACGCCGTGATCGTGCCACCAACGTGCATGCCATCTGGACGAAGGTCGGGATAGCCATACGAAATCCATTGTTTTCCTTGGTACGATGCACGCAGGCTACCTAACGGGAGCGGTTGAACGTCGTGCAAGGGCGCTTCAAGCTGTAACAGCGCCCAGTCGTCCTTTGCATTTCCGCCACATACTTTGGCTGGTGCGACCTTATTCAACAAAGCACAATGAAAATGAAGGGTGATTCGCTCAAGGTGTGAGCAGTACTCCGAACCAATTGGATTGGCCACAACATGCCAGGCGGTCAGGGCATATTCTGGCGCGATCAGAAATGCGGTGCCATCGTTTGTTCCCGCCTGGACAGACGCAATGCCCTGCTCGAATCCTGTGGGTTCCATGGCTATTATTCTTGATCTGGAGAAAACGTTTTTATCTGAGCTGCCGGCTTTCGTCCATCAGCGAAAATTTCAATCTCAGCGAAGGTTGGGCGAAATTCAATGTAGTCTTGCACGTCCCCGTGCTCAAGGGTGCGCACAAAGTTCTCAAGCGCCTTCTGCGCCTCTTGCGGAGGCAGATCAAGCAACTCAAATGGAAAGCGGATGAGGTCACACCAGGTGCCGGTGTTCAAATATGTCCCTTCTTCCATATGAATTTCCTTCGCGAGATGCGTATGGCCGAAGACCACAACGTCAAATCCACGCTTCAGCAGATTTCGCGCTGGCTCCCGATAGGTTGGCAACTCCGTGTCCATGTTGAATGAATAGTCATGTCGACCGGCTTGCAAGGCCGTCATGAGCGGACTGATGCGTTGACTCAGCGGTTTTGATTTTCCCGCAACAAGTAATTGCAAGTATCCCCAAGCTGACCTATGCAGCCCTCCTGCAATCTCACCACGATGTCGGGTCGCACCCATACCGCCCTCTTCAGGCATCGACTCGTCCAGATAACGCTCCACAGCCGCTGGCGCTATATGCCGCTCTAGCAACACCGACTTCAACAACGCCTTCCCTGCGCGGGAGCCATTGACCTCACCCTTTTGTTGTGGTCGACCGGCCGCTGTCGGACGATGGAGGAAAGAGCGCGCATGAAGGGAGGCCAAAAATAACAGGTGGATTCTATATTCTGGCGCCAAGGCCAGCAGAATCGGTAAAACGGCCTCGGTCTCCGGCTTGAGCAAGTCGATAAAGGGGTAGCGTGGCTTTATGCGGTTCATCACAGCAGATACAAGCAGACTGCCCAATGGGGGATTGAACACCGTATCCTGCTTGATTTCCTCGCCACGGGATTGACTGGCACGCATACGCCTTAGCCGATCATAGTTGACCGTGTTAAATCCATCATAGCGATTGCCGTGCTCGATCAACACGTTACCAGTCACGTAGGCTTCACCGTCATAGATAAAGCGGACGCAGCGCTCATCCGCACCAAGTTCGCTGAACAAAGTGGCGCGGACCAATGGCAATGACAATTCAACGTCGTGGTTCCCGAGTAATATGGTCAAGCTGTGTCCATGAGCAATGAACTTGGCAAGCGCTTGAAAAAAAGGCCGATCACGGCGGATCATCATCGCAAGGCGGCTTGCTGCGGCTTGACCGTCGGGGATGAATGGATACCAAGGTCCGGCGTCGTCCCACTTTTCCGCGAGAAAGTCGACAAAATCTCCGTTGATCACCAATTCAACCGGAATTCCGTCCTGAGTGTGCCTGCGGTGCAGCATGCACACGAACTCCGCCAATAAGGGAACGGCCCTGCACATCCGAAAACCACGATCGCTGACGTGCTTCGGATCACCGTATTCGCCGCCGATGTGCAAATCGGAAATGACATAGAGCTTTCTGTGCGTGTCCATGTGCGCCCCGTGCGGTGCTACCGATGTGGAATCGTACCATGTGCTAATCAGCGATATCCTAGCAGGCATTAGGCTGGACGTCGGAAAGCCCCTTCAGTATATTTCTGCAAATACCCCCTGACTGGATACCGCCATGCCCACCCTGGATCCCCGCATCGACGCCTATATCGCCGCCTCGGCCGAATTCGCGCAACCGATCCTCGAACACATCCGCGCGGTCGTGCATGACACCTGTCCCGACGTGGAAGAAACCATGAAGTGGAGCTTTCCGCATTTCCAGTACAAGGGCATGCTGTGCAGCATGGCATCGTTCAAGGCGCACTGTGCGTTCGGTTTCTGGAAAGGCGAATTGCTGATAGCGGCGGAAGATGACAAGGGCAAGGACGCCATGGGCCAGTTCGGCCGCATTACCTCCGTCAAGGACTTGCCGTCCCAGCGCACGCTGGCGTCGTACATCAAGAAGGCCATGAAGCTCAACGATGACGGCGTCAAGGCGCCGGCCCGCGCCAAGCCGGCCACGCCGCGTGAATTGACGGTGCCGGACTACCTGATTGCGCAACTGGAACAGTCGCCGGCCGCGCTGGAGCATTTCACGGCTTTTAGCACCAGCAAACAACGCGACTATGTCGAGTGGCTCGAGGATGCCAAGACGGAAGCGACGCGCGTGCGGCGCATGGAACAGGCGCTGGCATGGATCGCCGAGGGGAAATCGCGCCATTGGAAATACGAAAAGTGCTAAATGTGGGGTAGTTCCCGCCGGGACTGACAGTCACCGCCATATATGAGTTAGAGTTCTGTCTTATGGAATCGACAGTACAAAGCGAAGAATTCATCCGGTTGAACTTCCCCAGGCTGGCAGCGGCGCTGGAATACATGCCGGTCGGCGTCACCATTGTCGACACCGACCTGACCATCCGCTACTGGAATCCGGCCTTTTGCCAATTACAGGGGTTTCCGGTTGAGGTGATGCACCCCGGCGTCACGATGGCCGAAGTGTTCCGCTTCATCGCGTCGCGCGGCGACTACGGGCCTGGCGACATCGAACAGCATGTGGCCACCCGGGAAGCGCTTTGCCTGAAGTTCGAACCCCACAATTTCACGCGGGCCCGGATGGATGGCGTGCTGCTCAATATCATTGGCCGCCCGATCTATGGCATCGACGGCGCGGTCAGCGGTTTCGTCACGATTTATCACGATGTGACGTCCGAACGGCACTACGAAGAACAACTGGAAGCCAAGAACAAGGAATTGCAGCAGGCCAAGCAACTGGCCGAGGCGGCAAGCCTGGCCAAGGGCCAGTTCCTGTCCAACATGAGCCACGAAATCCGCACCCCGCTCAATTGCGTGATCGGCATGGCTTACCTGGCGCTGAAAACCGAGCTGGACCCGCGCCAGCGCGACTACCTGGAAAAAATCCGCTTTGCCGGCGAACACGTGCTGGGCATCATCGACGACATCCTCGATATCTCCAAGATCGAGGCCGGCAAGATGGAAATCCAGCACATCGACTTTTCACTCGACCAGGTGATCCAGACCTTGACCACGGTGGTGGCGCCGAAAGCAGCCACCCGCAACCTGGAACTGGTGTTCGATCTCGATCCCACCTTGCCGCCAGTGCTGGTGGGCGATCCGCTGCGGCTGGGCCAGGTGCTGATCAATTACGCCAACAACGCCATCAAGTTCAGCGAACAGGGCCGGATAGAGATCCGCATGCGCAAGATGGTCGGCGACGCCAACGATTGCCTGGTGCGCTTCGAAGTAAGCGACCAGGGCATCGGGCTGACCCAGGCGGAGATGGCCAAACTGTTTGTCTCATTCCAGCAAGCCGACACCTCGACCACGCGCGAATACGGTGGCACCGGCCTCGGCCTGGCGATCTGCAAGCAGCTGGCCCAGCTGATGGGCGGTGACGTCGGCGTTTACAGCCAGCCCGGGGTCGGCAGCACGTTCTGGTTCACCGCGCACCTGGGCGTATCGTATAAGACCTTGCCCGCGCTGATCAGCCAGATCGGCGACGCCGCCGGCGAACTGCTGGCCAGCGCCCGTGCCTCGGCCATGATGGCGGTGTTGACGGAAGCCCGCATCCTGCTTGTCGAGGACAATACCTTCAACCAGCAAATTGCCCAGGAAATGCTGGAAGAAATGGGCGCCGTGGTGTGCCTCGCCAGCAATGGCGCCGATGCGCTGGAACTGTTGCGCCAGGCCGAGTTCGACTGCGTGCTGATGGATTTGCAAATGCCGCTCATGGATGGCCTGGAAGCGACCCGCCGCATCCGCGCCGACCCGCAACTGGCCCATATCCCGGTCTTGGCCATGACAGCCACCGCGACCACCGAAGCGCGCATGCGCTGCATCGATGCCGGCATGAACGATTTTATTTCGAAGCCGGTCCATCCTGCCCTGATGTACCAGACCATCGCCAATTGGCTGCCCCGGCGCGGACAACCGGGCGGGACGCGGCAACCGCCGGCGCCACCGCCCGCGCCGGCCCCACGGCCGGCCGGCGGCGGCGATCCGGCCGTGTTCGACTTGTCGGTGCTGTCCACCCTGCTCGGCGACGACCCGCCCAAGGTGCGCAAGTTTGCCTACAAATTCCTGCTCAGTTCACAGGAAGGGGTACGCGACATGGAGGCGGCGCTGGCCCTTGGCGACGTGCAGCCGGTCCGCGAACTGGGCCACCGCATCAAATCCGCGGCGCGCAGCGTCGGCGCGTTCCGTATGGCTGATTTGTGCGAAGCGCTGGAGGAACTGGCGCCGGGCGATGCGGCCAGCGAGCTCGCTGGCGCACTGGCCATCGTGGCCCAGCTGAAAGAGGTACTGCAGCAAGTAACGCAACAAGTGACGCAGCTCACCGCCTGCGCCACAGATGAGTAGCAGACGCTGTATCATCGCACCTCGCCTTACCAACACTGGGTTTATTTATGCACATCTGGGTCGATGCGGACGCCTGCCCCGCCGTCATCAAGGACATTTTATTCCGGGTCGCCGAGCGCATGCAGCTGAGCGTCACCCTGGTCGCCAATCAACTGATGCGGGTACCGGGATCACGGTTTATCCGCGCGCTGCAAGTGCCGGCTGGCGCCGATGCGGCTGACGCGGAAATCGTGGAACGGGTCAATCCGGGTGACATCGTCGTCACCGGCGACATTCCGCTGGCCGCACTGGTGCTGGAAAAAGGCGGCCTGCCGCTCAATCCTAGGGGCGAGTGGTATACCAAGGACACGATCGCCCAGCAATTGACCATGCGCAGTTTCATGGAAGAGTTGCGCGGCGCCGGTGTCGATACCGGCGGCCCGGCCGCTTTTTCTCAAAGCGACCGGCAGAATTTCGCCAATGCGCTGGACCGGGAACTGGCGCGGCGTAAGCGGCAGCCGGGCGGCTAGCGCGGTTGCGCGCGGCGGGAACGGTTACAGCGCAATGTCCAGGCGCTTCAAGCGCTGCCCATACACACCATACACGCACGCTTCGCCATCGACCGTACCGCACAATGCCCACCCGGTGCGGATCTTGCGCACGGTAACCGGTACTTCCAATGCGCGCGACAGTTTCTCGGCCCAGCCGGCGGCGGCGCCCTGCCCTTTGAACAATTCGTGGCCGTCAACAATGACGGTGGCATCGAACACGGATGCTGAAAAAATTGAATCCATAGCGGTCTCCTGATAACGTAACGTGGCGCCATCATAAGACTTGCCGCGCGTTCGTGCAAAAGCGTCAGGCGACCTGCATCGCCACCTGCGGCGCCGACGTCGCATAGCCGTTGCGCCCCGCTTCCTTGGCCTGGTACAGCGCGCGGTCGGCCGACGCCACCAGTTGCGCGGCCGGCGCCGCATCGCCACGGCCATCCGCTTCCGTCCCGCTCCACGCCGCCACCACGCTGCCGACACCGATGCTGACCGTCACATGCGGCCCGGCCAGCGACGCCCCGTGCGGCAAGGCCAGGGCCACAACCGCATCGCACATGCGCTGCGCCAGGCGCTCCGCGTCGGCCATGCTGGTCTGCGGCAGCAAGACCACGAATTCCTCCCCGCCATAGCGGGCCACCAGGTCGCCGGCGCGCCGCGTGGCCCCGGCCAGCGCCTGCGCCACGGCCCGCAGGCAGGCATCGCCGGCAGGATGGCCGCGCGTATCGTTGTAGCGCTTGAAGCAGTCGACGTCGATCATCAACAGCGCCAGCGGCGCCCCGGCCCGCATCGCGCGGCGCCATTCGCGCTCGAGTTCCTGATCGAACGCGCGCCGGTTGGCGATGCCGGTCAAGGCATCGGTCGAGGTCAGGCGGCGCAGCACTTCCATCATGTCGAGCAAGTGCGCATACATCAAGCCGCTTTCCAGCAACAGCACCAGCAGCACGAAACTGGCCGCCAGCAAGCCATAAATGCGCCCCGCATAAAAGCCGAGGTCGAAGCGGCCGCCATTGAGCATGGCCGACAAGGCGATATCCACCAGCCACGCGCACATCACCACCATCAGCCACATATCCAGCACAGCCCTGCTCCGGCAACGCCACAGCACCACCAGCGCGGCCACGCTCAACAGCCAGACCGTGGCGATCACTTTGATCATCGCGGGCGAATACCGGTTGCCCACCATGATGTCCGGCAACAGCGACTGGCCCAGGGTGACCAGCACCGTCAGTCCGCCGACCAGCAGCGGCACAAACAACAACGCCAGCGCCAGCGGCCAGCCGTGACCCAGCGGTGGTTGCTCGGCTTCACCGCGCTTGAGCAATGCATAGGCAATCACAAATAGCGGGAAGCCGCCATGCCAGAACATGTACAGCCACGCGGTGCTCTGCGGCCCGGCCCCCAGCAATCCGGCATCGCTGAACACACCCGGGTAGGTCAGCATGTGGACCACGGCAATCAGCGCGCAAAACAGGTAGCCGCCCGCCAGCACAAACAGCGAGCGCATGCGGAAGGAATGGAATTGCCCGAACAGCAGGATGGCGGTGACCAGGTCGCAGATCACCAGTGCGGATTCGTAGACCGGGATAAAAGCCCAGATCCGCGCCAGTTGCGTCTTGGCGAACGGCGCCATCGCGGCGAACACCGCCAATGACAGCAATACGACGCCCCACGCCAGCCGCCGCGCCCGTGGGCTGGCAGGCAACGTGGATAAAAATGCCTGCTCACCTCGCGGCGCGCCCATATGCTCCCCCGTGAAACTGTTTTTATAGTAACTATCATAAGGATACTATCGAGGACGGCGGGGCAACATACGGGATCCACCTACAAACGGGATTACGGGCGGTAAACGTAAAAAAACCCCGGTCACCCGGGGTTTTTCAGTGTGGCGTACTACCGACAGGCTTATACGAACGCGCCGATCTTCGCTTCCACCGCCTTGCGCACCGAACCGCTGGTGATGAAGGAGTGTGCCACTTGCACGTCGTTGTGGAACCAGCGGTCGCCTTCCAGGCAGGCCGGGATCTGCTTGCGGATTTCTTCGTAAGCAGCTTGCGTGCCCTCGCCCAGCACGAAGCCTGGCAGCAGGTGTTCCGTCATGGTCAGGCCCTGGGCCGCGAACAGCATTTCCACGCCCACGATGTACTGCGTGTTTTGCACGATGGTGTGGGCTTTGCGCGCGCACCAGGTCGAGTTCGAGATGTGGTCTTCCGAGTTGGCTTTCGACGGGATCGAATCCACCGAACCCGGCATCGACAAGGTGCGGTTTTCCATCACCAGCGACGACATCGAGCACTGGATCACCGGGTAGCCGGTGTTCACGCCGCGCAGGCCGGACATCAGGTTGCGTGGCAGGCCCCACGACAGGGTCGGGTCGATCAGGCGGGCGATGCGGCGCTCGACGATCGAACCCAGGTCGGTGATCGCCATGGCCAGCAAGTCCATCGCTTGCGCCAGGTATTGGCCGTGGAAGTTACCGCCGGAGATGATCTCGAAACCGCCGCCATCCTTGCCGAAGATCAGCGGGTTGTCGGTGGCCGAGTTGATCTCGTTTTTCACGATGCCATCGATGTAGTCCAGCGCATCGAACACCGGGCCATACACTTGCGGCGTGCAGCGCAACGAGTACACGTCCTGGATACGCGGGGTGTATTCGATGTCGGTGCGGCGCAGTTCGTCCGGGAACTGGATCGCGCGCGCTTCGTGCGTGGTGCGGGTCGAACCCTTCAGCAGCTTGCGCACGGTGGCGGCAGTCTTGATCTGGCCTGGGTGCGGGCGGGCTTGCTGGATACGCGGGTCGAAACCAGCCATCTCGGCACGCATGGCTTCCAGGGTCAGGCCCAGGGATACGCAAGCGTCGGTCAGCAGGTTGCGCGCATCTTCGGCGGCCATGACAGCCACGGCCAGGGACGCGGTGCAACCGTTGATCAGCGCGGAAGCGTCCTTGGCTTTCAGGTCGAACTGGACCGGGCCCACTTCCGATTTGGTGATGGCTTCCGGCGCGGACATGCGCACGCCTTTGTAGATCACTTCAGCTTCGTCGAAGCCGGCAATCGCCGCGCCCAGGTAAGCCAGCGGCGCCAGGTCGCCGGACGCGCCGACCGAACCTTTTTGCGGCATGATCGGGTGGATGCCGGCGTTGATGAAGGCCAGCAGGCGGTCCACCACTTCCACGCGCGGCGCGGAATAGTTCGAGGCGAAAGCGTTGGCGCGCAGCAGCATGGTGGCGCGCGACACTTCTTCCGAGAACGGCTCGCCGATACCGCCCGAGTGGGCTTTGATCAGCTGGGTCTGGAACAGTTCAATGTGCTCCACCTTGATGCGGGTGTCTTTCAGCAAGCCCACGCCGGTGTTGAAGCTGTACATCATGGGCGCTTCATCGTGCATCCAGGTCGATTCGATGTAGTCGCGGCTTTCCTTCAGCGCAGCGCGCGACGATGCGGCCAGTTCCACCTTCGCGTTGCCGCGTGCCACCGCCAGTACTTGTTCAGCGGTCAGGGTGAAGCCGTCGATAATCACTTTTTCAGTCATGGTATTTCCTTCGTGTCAGAGGAATCCCCGCTTGGCGCGGGGATGTCGTCTATCAGTTCGCGCCCGATTCGAACCAGGTACCGATCAGCGCACGTTCCGCGTCGGTCATCTGGGTCATGTTCGCCAGTGGCATGTCCTTGTTCTGGACGGCGCGCTGGAACACGCGCTGTGCCTGCTGCTTGGTCTGCTCAGGGGTATCAAGAATGATGCCGCCTGGCGCCGAAGCAAAGCCTGGCTGGGTCGGGTTGGCCGAGTGGCAGGAGGCGCAACGCTGAGTCACAACAGCCTGTACCGAAGCCAGGTCGGCGGCGTTTGCTGCGGGAGCAGCAGCAGCGGCATCGTGGCCGTGGGCATCCGCAGCGGCAGCGACTGGCGCTGCGGCTGGTTTGCGTGGTGCGGGAGCAATCGCCACCGCCACAGCGACCAGCAGGGCGCAACCAGCGGCAGGGAAGCCGATCGACACTTTACCGGCGTGACGCAGGTTGAAGAAGTGACGGATCAGGACGCCGGCAGCCATGATGGCGGCCAACACCAGCCACGAGTACGAGTGGGTGTAGGTCATTGCATAGTGGTTGCTGATCATGATCAGCAGCACTGGCAGGGTGAAGTAGTTGTTGTGCACGGAACGCACTTTGGCGCGCTTGCCGTAGATCGGATCAGGCGACTGGCCTTTTTCCATGGCTTGCACCAGTTTGCGCTGGCCAGGAATAATCACGAACAACACGTTACCCACCATCATGGTGCCGATCATGGCGCCAACGTGGATGTAAGCAGCACGGCCCGACAGGGTGTGAGTCAGCACGTAAGCAGCGGCCACGATCAGGACAAACAGCACGGAGCCCAGCGCGGCCGGATTTTCCGACAGCTTGGTCTTGCACAGCAGGTCATACACCAGCCAGCCACCGAGCAGGGTGCCGATACCAACGCCAACAGCTTGCAGGCTGGTCAGGTCGGCAACGTTTTTGTCGATCATCATCGCCGAGGCGTTGAAGTAGTAGACGATGAACAGCATCGCGAAACCGGTCAGCCAGGTCGCATACGCTTCCCATTTGAACCAGTGCAAGTCTTCCGGCAATTCGCCAGGGGCCACCAGGTATTTCTGCGGGTTGTAGAAGCCGCCACCGTGCACGGCCCACAATTCGCCGCTCACGCCTTTTTTGGCCAGTTCACTGCCTGGCTTCGGTGGCCGGATCGAGTTGTCCAGCCAGACGAAGTAAAACGATGCGCCAATCCACGCAATGCCGGTAATCAAGTGCAGCCAGCGTACCAGCAGGTTCAGCCACTCCACCCCATACGATCCGAATAAAGCTTCCATGAGTTATTCCATTCTTAGTCTTGTTCATCTGCCTCGTTTTGGGCTTTCAGATGAGCGAGGCTGACGCCCCCAATCCAGTCGTGCTACTGCCGCCCCTACGACTGTGATGACTACCTGCGCTTGGCAAGCACCCATCAACCTGCACCCGGGCTCGGAAGGTGTCTCCTCTCTTTCCGGGATGGTGCAACGATATCGCCCCTGCCCCGCGCGAGTCCTGCACCATTCCATATAACTTGCATATGTTTCCCGTTATAGGTCTTACGCGCAGGAATATGCGAACCTGTTATGCATAAGTGAAAATAACCGACCTCAGGAGAGACACATGTCACGCTTGCCAGAACACCTGGACCTTCACCTCATACGTATCCTGTACCTGCTGTTGTGCGAAAAGAATGTTTCGCGCGTGGCCCTGAAATTGAATCAGCCGCAGCCGTCGATCTCGGCCTCGCTGCGCAAATTGCGTGAATTGACGGGCGACCCGCTGCTGGTGCGCGGTGGCCGCGGCATGGTCCCGACCCAGCACGGCGAGAGCCTGCTGAAGCCGGCCAAACGCATCCTCGATGAAACCGAGGCGCTGTTCAGCCCGAAAACCGCGTTCGTGCCGCAAGAGGAAGCCCGCACCTTCCGCATCGCGGCGCCGGACTATATGAATACGCAATTCTTCACGGAAGTCATTGCCCGCGTGCGCCGCGAATCGCCGAAAAGCCGTTTGGTGATCCACGCGCTGGGCCCGGACGCCGACTATGTGCGCCTGCTGTCCGATGGCGAACTGGACCTGGTGATTGCGAACTGGGACGAGCCGCCGCATCACTTGCACATCTCGAAACTGTTCGATGATCCGATCGTGTGCCTGATGCGCGCCAACAGCGCCTATGCGCGCCGCACGCCGAAAGACGGCATGACGGTGGAAGATTACCTGACCCTACCGCACGCCGCGCCGGCGCTGATCTTACCGGGCTACCACGGCAACATCGACGCCTTCCTCGAGCAGCAAAACATGGAACGCAATATCGTGGTGGAGTCGGCGCACTTCCGCATGCTGCCGTACATCGTGTCGCAGACGGACCTGGTGTTGACGGCCGGCCAGCAGTTCGCGAATTTCTATGAAAACACGCTGGGCTTGAAGTCGTACAAGGTGCCCGTTAAATTCCCGCCACTGCGCTTCTACCAGCTGTGGCACGAACGGGCGCACCAGGCGACCGAGCACAAGTGGCTGCGCGCGCAAGTCAGCACGGCGGCAAGGTTGCTGGCGAAGTAAGCTGTCCCGACGTGATGATCGGTGTCGTTCCGGCAAACCTTATGGTGGAACTGCATGGTGTGCAACGCACCGCGCAGGCATTGGGCTTGACCGTGAACGGCTGACGCGGCGCCTGCAACGTGACACCGCCCCGGCGTCGGCCGATCCGATGGCGCCGCAGTTTGTGGAACTATTGGCGCCGCCGGCATCATCGAACAGCGCATCGCCGCCGACGCCGAAGCGCTCGGCGGAAGGCGTTCGTCCCCAGTTATTGTGGCGTTACATTTTTGTTGGCATCGGCATCTTGGCAACAATTGTGACTGAAAAGGTGTCGGGAAATTTGACACCAGCGAGTTTGTCGAAGGGCAATAAAATTGCCGAATGGACTATGTCATTGATTTATTGAAATTTTACACAGACTGGCACGCGGATTGCTTTGATTGCCGCACTATCAATCCTGTGGAGTTCAGTATGTTCAAAAAAATGCTTGTTGCTTTAACTGTAGTGGTGGCCGCCAGCGCTGCTCAAGCCACCGTACTGTCGCCGTCCAATGCCTACGCTACTTACAATGGCGGCATTCTCTTTGGGCCGGTATTTGCCGGCGATGCCGGCCAAGGTGAAATGAGCCGTCTTTATGAAACGTTTGATTTGCCTGGCTACGCCGCAGGCACGACGGTGACCTCGGCCACCTTCACGATTTCCAGCGACAGCCGTTACCTCAACGCGGGCAATCCGCTGGGCCTGTATGCGGTCAACAGCGACACGCCTGTGACCAACTGGTCCGCCAATCCGGCGCTGGGCACGCTGATCGCCTCGTTCAATCCAGGCCAGGACATCACCAACCTGTCGTTCGACGTGACGGCGTTCATCAACAGCCAGTACAGCGGCGACGGCAAGGCGACCCTGGCCATTGCAGGCCTGACTGAAGGCCTGGGACAGAATTCCTGGACCTACTTCTCCAACCAGGATGGCGCGCTGGACGTGATGGTCAGCCAGGCCTCCACCGTGCCGGAACCGTCGACCATGGCGCTGCTGGCCCTGGGCGCGCTGGGCGTGGCTGCATCGCGCCGCAAGGCCGCTAAAAAGCAGTAAGGAAAGTCAAACCTGTGCAGGCGAGGGCGAAGGCAGGAACTTCCGCCCTGCATGGGACCCGACAGAGCTCACACGTTGGCCACGAAGGACGTGATTATCGGACCCGCGCTTCGTCCGTTAGTCCGCCCCCCCTCCCCGCGCTATAGCGCTCCCGTTTCATCACATATCGTCACGACCATATAAATCCGGCCTGGCCGACCTCTATGATCGATGCGCATCCTCACCACCGGACCGCACGATGACGACTCTGAAGCAACTAAATACCCCGCAACAGCATACGCTGGGCGCCACGGTCGTGGCATGGGCTGAGCAGTTGAGCACGCTCAGTGAAGACAAACACGGGCTGACTTGCACCTACATGACGGCCACGCACCGCGAAACCGCCGTGCAGCTGATGCAATGGATGCGCGAAGCGGGCATGCACGCGCACATCGACGCGGTCGGCAACGTGGTGGGCCGCTTCCTGTCAACCGATCCGCAAGCCCGCACCCTGATCACCGGTTCGCATTACGACACGGTCCGCAATGGCGGCAAATATGACGGCAGGCAAGGCATCCTGAGCGCGATCGCCGTCGTCAAACACATGAACGACAAGGGGATTTCACTGCCCTTCCACCTGGAAGTCATTGCCTTTGCCGAAGAAGAAGGAGTGCGTTTCAAGAGCACCTTCCTCGGCTCGTCCGCCGTGATCGGCCAGTTCGACCCGGAATTATTGGAGTTAAAAGACCGCGACGGCGTCGTGCTGCGCGACGTGCTGGCCGAAGCCGGCCAGGATTTAAGCAGCATCGACGCGATTGCCCGCGATCCGTCCGATTTGCTCGGTTATGTGGAATTGCATATAGAGCAGGGCCCGGTGCTGCTGGACAAAGGTTTGCCGGTCGGGATCGTGACCTCGATTGCCGGCAGCCGCCGCTTCCTGGTGGAGTTCACGGGCGTGGCCAGCCATGCCGGCACCACGCCGATGGCGATGCGCAAGGACGCCGCCACGGCCGCCGCCGAAGTATTGTTATATGTGGAACAGCGCTGTAACGAAGACCAGGCGTCTTCGCTGGTGGGCACGGTCGGCCAGTTGCAGGTGCCAAACGGTTCCGTCAACGTGATCCCGGGCGCCTGCCACTTTTCGCTCGACATCCGCGCCGGCAATGACACGGCGCGGGACGCGGCCGTGGCCGACATCCTGGCAAAAATTGAAACGGTGTGTCAATCGCGCAACATCGACGTCACCATCGAACCCATCGTGGAAGCCGGCTGCGCGCCGTGCGCGCCATGGCTGATGGCGCAGCTGTCCGCCGCCGTGGAACGGGCCGGTGTCACCCCGTTCCAGCTGGCGTCCGGCGCCGGTCACGATGCCATGCTGATGGCGCGCGTGACCGACGTCGCCATGCTGTTTACCCGCTGTGGCAATGGCGGTATCAGCCATAACCCGCTTGAAACCCTGTCGGCCGACGACGCCGATGTCGCGGCCCGCATCCTGCTGGATTTCCTGCGCCACTTCAAGCCCAAACCCGCGCGCGCAGCGACCCGCGGCGCCCGCGCATCGTCTCCAGTGGAAGCGCCAACCGGGGAATATACGGAATAATCAATAAAGGTTATGCCCTTTCTCATAAGCAGCCGAGCACCTCATCAGCGACAGTACATATAACGCGGCATATAGAAGACCGCGTGGCTAAACGAATGAGAAAGCGGAGAGACGCGACATGAACTTCCTGGATAACTATTTCAAGCTCAGTGAACACGGCACCAACGTGCGCACCGAAGTGCTGGCGGGCTTTACCACCTTCCTGACGATGGCGTACATCATCTTCGTCAACCCGTCCATCCTGGGCGATGCGGGCATGCCGAAGGATGCGGTCTTTGTCGCCACCTGCGTGGCGGCCGCCATCGGCACCCTGATCATGGGCTTGTACGCGAATTTCCCGATCGGCCTGGCGCCGGGCATGGGCTTGAATGCCTATTTCGCCTACGGCGTGGTGCAAGGCATGGGCTTTTCCTGGGAAGCGGCGCTGGGCGCCGTGTTCATTTCGGGCTGCTGCTTCCTGCTGGTGTCGCTGCTGCGCATCCGCGAAAAAATCATGAATGCGATCCCGCCCTCGCTGCGCACGGCGATTCCCGCCGGCGTCGGCTTGTTCCTGGCGCTGATTTCGCTGAAAAACGCCGGCATCGTGGTCTCCAATCCCGCCACCTTCCTCACCATGGGCGACCTGCACAAGCCGCAAGCCGTGCTGGCCATCATCGGCTTCATGGTGATCGTGGCGCTGGACCGGTTGCGCGTCACCGGCGCCCTCCTGATCGGCATCATGACGGTCACCGTGCTGTCGTTCTTCTTCGGCGGTAACGAATTCAAAGGCATCGTGTCGGCCCCGCCGTCGATCGACGCCACCTTCATGAAACTCGACATCATGACCGCACTGGCCAACGGCCTGCTGAACGTGGTGTTGGTGTTCTTCCTGGTGGAACTGTTTGACGCCACCGGCACCCTGATGGGCGTGGCGCAGCGCGCCGGCCTGATGAAAGACGGCAAAATGCCGCCAGCCATGAACAAGGCCCTGCTGGCCGATTCCGGCGCCATCATTGCCGGTTCCATGATGGGCACCTCGTCCACCACCGCGTTTATCGAAAGCGCCGCGGGCGTGCAGGCCGGCGGCCGCACCGGCCTGACCGCCGTCACGATTGCCGCGCTGTTCCTGCTCGCACTGTTCATCGCGCCCCTGGCCGGCGTGGTGCCGGCCTATGCCACCGCCCCCGCCCTGTTCTTCGTTGCCTGCCTGATGCTGCGCGAGCTGACGGAGATTAACTGGGCGGAAACCACGGAAAGTATTCCCGCCGTCATCACCGCGCTGGTGATGCCTTTCACCTACTCGATTGCCAATGGCCTGGCGCTGGGATTCATCAGCTACGCCGGCCTGAAACTGTTGACTGGCAAACATCGTGAAGTCAGCTATATGCTGTGGGGAATTGCGGGTATTTTCCTGTTCAAAACAATTTACTTACCCGGCTGATCATCATTAGCGATTGTCCGATATAAAAATTAATAGAGGAGTCTAGAAAATGTCCCAAGAGCAGTCTCAACCGATTCGGTTCTTCTATCAGGGCAAGGTCCATGAAGTGACCGACGTGGCCCCGACCCGCACCTTGCTGCAGCACCTGCGCGAAGACCACCATTGCACCGGTACCAAAGAAGGCTGTGCCGAAGGCGACTGCGGCGCTTGTACCGTCGTGATCGGTTCGCTGATCAACGGCGAACTGGAAATGCGCAACGTGAACTCGTGCATCCAGTTTGTCCCGACGCTGGACGGCAAGGCCGTGTTCACCGTGGAAGACCTGAAGCAGCAAGACGGCAGCCTGCACCCGGTGCAGGAAGCGCTGGTGGAGTGCCACGGTTCGCAGTGCGGTTTCTGCACCCCGGGCTTTGCCATGTCGCTGTGGAGCCTGTACCTGAAGCAGGAAGGTAAGAGTGAACCGGTATGCCGCAAGACCATCAACGAAACACTGTCCGGCAACCTGTGCCGTTGCACCGGCTATCGTCCCATCCTCGATTCGGCCCAGCGCATGCTGGAATTGCCGCACGTGGACTTCGACAAGGCCGCGCTGGCCGCCGCATTGCAAGAAATTCAACGAGACAAAATGTTCAGCTATACCCATAGCGGCCAGACCTTCTATGCGCCGCGCACCCTGGCGGAACTGGCGCAACTGCGCGCCGAACAGCCGACCGCCACGATTTTAGCCGGCTCGACCGACGTGGGCCTGTGGGTCACCAAGCAAATGCGCAACCTGGGCAACGTGATCTACGTGCGCATGGTGAAAGAATTGCATAACCTGGCCATTGTGGACGGCATGCTGGAAATCGGCGCCGGCGTATCGCTGGACGACGCGTATAAAGCGGTGCTGGAACACTACAAGGATGCCTCGCTGCACGAACTGTGGCAGCGCTTCGCGTCGCAGCCGATCCGTTCCACCGGCACCCTGGGCGGCTCGGTCGCCAACGGTTCGCCGATCGGCGACTCGGCGCCATGGATGATCGTGCTGGGCGCGGAAATCGTGCTGAACGGTTCGCAAGGCCGCCGCTCGATGCTGTTGCAAGACTTCTACCTCGACTACATGAAGAAGGATTGGCAACCGGGCGAGTTCGTGGAAGCCGTGCGCATCCCGATGCCAAAAGCCAACCAGCAATTCCGCACCTGGAAACTGTCGAAACGCTACGACCAGGACATTTCCGCCGTGGCGGCGGCGTTCTCGCTGGAACTGGACAATGGCATTGCGCGCAACGTGCGCATCGCATTCGGCGGCATGGCGGCAACGTCCAAGCGCGCGCCGAACGCGGAAGCCGCGATCGAGGGTAAGCCATGGAATGAAGACACCATGAAGGCCGCCCACGCCGCGCTGGCAACCGATTACACGCCGCTGACCGACATGCGCGCCACGGCGAACTATCGCCTGAAAACCGCACAAAACCTGGTGCAGCGCTTCTGGCTGGAGACCCGCCCTGACGGCGCCCTGCCAGCTTCTTCCGTCAACGCGTTCGCATTCGCTTAAGGAGTCATTCATGAACAGCAAATCCGAAGCCTTCATGACCATTGGCGCAGCGAAGGGCTGGGCCGAAGTCGGACAAAACCACCCGCACGAGTCGGCCATCCTGCACGTGCTGGGCGAAGCCACCTACACCGACGATATCCCGGAAGCGCAAGGCACTTTGCACGCCGCGCTGGGCATGTCGCCAAAAGCCCACGCACGCATAGTCTCGATGAACCTGGACCCGGTGCGCGCGATGCCGGGCGTGGTCGACGTGCTGACGTACAAGGACATCCCCGGCACCAACGATTGCGGTCCGATCATTCATGACGACCCGATCCTGGCCGAGGAAAAAGTGGAATACGTGGGCCAGCCGATGTTTGTCGTGATCGCCAAGACGCACGACCAGGCCCGCCATGCCGCCCGCAAAGCGGACATCCAGTGGGAAGAGTTGCCAGCCATCCTGACGCCGGAAGCGGCGCGCGATGCGCAATCGTTCGTGGTGCCGCCGATGCGCCTGGAACGCGGCAATGCGGCCGAAGCGTTCAAGAAGTCGAAGAACTTCCTGAAGGGTAAATTGCACGTGGGCGGCCAGGAACAGTTTTACCTGGAAGGCCAGATTTCGTATGCGCTGCCTAAGGAAGGCAACGGCATGCACGTGTATTGCTCGACCCAGCACCCGACCGAAATGCAGCACGTGGTGGCCCACGCCCTGCACTACCCGTCGCACGCGGTGCAGATCGAGTGCCGCCGCATGGGCGGTGGCTTCGGCGGCAAGGAATCGCAATCGGCGCTGTGGGCGGCTTGCGCCGCCGTGGCAGCGGCCAAGCTGCGCAAGCCGGTGAAACTGCGCGCCGACCGTGACGACGACATGATGGTGACCGGCAAGCGCCACTGCTTCTACTATGAATACGAGATGGGCTATGACGACAATGGCCTGATCACCGCCGCGAAAGTGGAAATGGTGTCGCGCGCCGGCTTCTCGGCCGACCTGTCGGCGCCGGTGGCAACCCGCGCGGTCTGCCACTTCGACAACACGTATTACCTGTCGGACGTGGATATCCGCGCCATGGCCGGCAAGACCAACACCCAGTCGAACACCGCGTTCCGCGGCTTCGGCGGCCCGCAGGGCGCGATCGCCATCGAATACATCGTCGATGAAATCGCCCGCAACCTGGGGATCGACCAGCTGGACGTGCGTAAAGTGAACTTCTACGGCCGCAATGACGAAGAAGGCCGCAACGTCACCCAGTATGGCCAGAAGATCAAGGACAACGTCATCCATGAACTGGTGGCGCAGCTGGAGCTTGACTCGAACTACCGTGAACGGCGCAAGCAAGTGGATGCATTCAACGCCACCAGCCCGGTGCTGAAAAAAGGCCTGGCCATCACCCCGGTGAAATTCGGTATCGCGTTCAACGTGACCCACTTCAACCAGGCCGGCGCGCTGGTGCACATCTACACCGACGGTTCGGTGCTGGTGAACCACGGCGGCACGGAAATGGGCCAGGGCATCAACACCAAGGTGTGCCAGGTGGTGGCCCATGAGCTGGGTATTCCCCTGGCCAAGGTCCGCGCTTCGGCAACCGATACGTCGAAAGTGGCGAACACCTCGGCCACGGCGGCATCGACCGGCGCCGACTTGAACGGCAAGGCGGCGCAGGACGCGGCCGCCACCCTGAACAAGCGCCTGCGCGACTTCGCGGCGAAAACCTACAGCGTGGCGCCGGAAGAAATCGTGTTCGCGGCAGGCATCGTCTACGCCGGCGAAGTGACGACGACGTTCGCGGACCTGGTGGCCGCGGCTTACCTGGCGCGCGTGCAACTGTGGTCGGACGGCTTCTATGCGACCCCGGGCCTGTCGTGGGACCGCGCATCGATGACCGGCAACCCGTTCGGCTACTACGCGTATGGCGCGTCGGTGTCGGAAGTGGTGGTCGACACCCTGACCGGCGAATGGAAACTGCTGGACGTGAACGCCCTGTACGACGCGGGCAATTCGCTGAACCCGGCCATCGACGTGGGCCAGGTGGAAGGCGCGTTCATCCAGGGCATGGGCTGGCTGACAACGGAAGAACTGTGGTGGAACAAAACGGGCAAGCTGATGACGCACGCGCCGTCCACCTACAAGATTCCCGCCGTGTCGGATTGCCCGGACAACTTCGATATCCGCCTGTTCAAGAACCGCAACCCGTTCGACAGCATCCACCGCTCGAAGGCCGTGGGCGAACCGCCGCTGCTGCTGCCGTTCTCGGTGTTCCTGGCGATCCGTAACGCGGTGTCGTCGGTGGGCGAGCACAAGGTCAACCCGCCACTGCGCGCGCCGGCCACCAGCGAAGCGATCCTCGATGCCGTTGAGGCGGTGAAGGCGCAGATCGCCGCGTAAATCACGCTGAGCGTTTAGCACGCAAAGCCGGACTGGCCGAAAGGCTGGTCCGGCTTTTTTCATGTAGGCTGGCGGCTATGGATTCCCTGATCACCGCCTCCGCCCGTGCCTTGGCTGCCGGAGACCCGCTGGGCGCGCTCAAACGCGTGGCGCTGCGGGACGATCCGCCTGCCCTGGCGCTGCGCGGCATTGCCATGGCCCAGTTGGGCGAACTGGGACGTGCGCGCGAATTGCTGCGCCTTGCCGCACGCGCTTTCGGACCGCGCGAAGCCGTGGCGCGCGCACGCTGTGTGGTGGCGGAAGCGGAGGTGGCGCTGGCCATGCGCGATTTCACTGTCGCGCCCCGCTCGCTCGCGGCGGCCGCCGCCACGCTGGCATCCCACCACGACCATGCCAATGCCTTGCAGGCGCACCTGATTGCCGCGCGGCGGCAGGTGCTGCTGGGGCGGCTGGGAGAGGCGGAAGCCATACTGGTGCAGGCCAATGCGCATGCCGGTGCGGACGCCGGCAACGTCCCCGGTTCCGCCGGCGTGCCCTGGGCCCTGGCTGCCATTGGCAACCTGATTGCGGCGGAAATCGCCTTGCGCGCATTGCGCACGGGCGCCGCACATATCGCGCTTGCCCACGCGCGCACCGCCGCGCAGCGTGCCGGCATCCCGGCATTGATGGCCGAGGCCACGCAAGCGCAGGCAGTCCTGGAACGTCCCGCCGCAAGGCGCATCCATGCCGGTGACGAACAATGGCAGACGCTCGATGAGGTGGCGGCGCTGCTGGCGTCCGATACCCTGACAGTCGATGCATGCCGGCGCGGGCTGGCTTGCAACAGCCTGTTCGTGCCGCTGGCCAGCCGCCCTGTCCTGTTTACACTGGCACGCGCGCTGGCCGAAGCCTGGCCCGCCGATGCGCAACGGGAAGTCTTGATTGCACAGGCATTCCGCACCCGCCATCCGGACGATACGCACCGGGCGCGGCTACGCGTGGAAATCGGCCGCTTGCGCAAGCTGGCCGCGCCGCTGGCCGGCATCGCCGCCACCGCGCACGGCTTTGCGTGGCAGCCCCGCGCCAGCCGGCAAGTCGCCGTGTTGGCCCCGCCAATTGCCGGGGAACAGGCATCGCTGCTGGCGTTGCTTGCCGACGGCGCCGCGTGGCCGACTTCCGCGCTGGCGCAAGCCATGGATACCAGCCAGCGCACGGTCCAGCGCGCGCTGGCGGAACTGGAAGTTGCGGGACAGGTACGCGCCATCGGCCAGGGCCGTTCGCGCCGCTGGCTGGCGCCGCCGCTGGCCGCGCCCCTGAGCGGATTCACGACGATTTTGTTACTCTCTTCCGCGCTGCCGATTGGATAGAGTGGCTGTGTGGCGCCGCATTGGCCGCCCATCACCAAGGAGACAGTCATGAACAGCAACAAAGCAAACGGCAAGGCAACCGTCACGGCGGCGGAAATTGTCCGCGAATATGGCCCCTTCAACGGCGCCGAGCGCATCCACGGCGTATCCCACGATGGCCAGCGCGTCTGGGCCGCCACCGGTGGCGCGCTGGTCGCGTTCGATCCCGCCAGCGGCGATACCGTGCGCACGCTCGATGTCGCCTGCGATGCGGGCACGGCGTTCGATGGAGTGCACCTGTACCAGATTGCCGAGGCGCGCATCGACAAGATCGATCCCGTCTCCGGCAAGGTGCTGGCATCGATCCCGGCGCCGGGCAACGGCTCGGATTCCGGGCTGACCTGGGCGGAGGGCAGCCTGTGGGTCGGCAATTACCGCGACCGCAAGATCCACCAGATCGACCCGGCCACGGGCGCGATCCGGCGTTCGATTGAATCGAACCGTTTCGTCACCGGCGTGACATGGGTGGACGGTGAACTGTGGCATGGCACGTGGGAAGGCGACGACAGCGACATCCGCCGCATCGATCCGGCCAGCGGCGCCGTGCTGGCGCGGATCGAAATGCCGCAGGGGATCGGCGTCAGCGGACTGGAATCGGATGGCGCCGGCCTGTTTTATTGCGGTGGAGGTCCAAGCGGCAAGGTGCGCGCCGTCCGCCGCCCTTCCGCCTGACACGTGAATAAAAACAAATATGTGGTTTGCACAATATAGCTGCTGTCACCCGGACAGCATCGACAGTCATGGTGAAAGCAAGTAGCATCGGAACGTACTCAAGCAGTGCCTGACGATGTTCACCATGATTAAAGCCCTATTGATTGCCTTGCTGGCACTGCACTCGGCCGCGTTTGCGGCCGAACCGCCGATGCGCGTATGCAGCCTGGTGCTGGCGCCGCAAACCATGAAAGACGCCGACGACAAGCCGGCCGGCTATGCCGTTGAAATCCTGCACAACGTGGCCGCCGCGCTGCGCTGGGACATCCGCATTGATTACATGCCGTGGGCGCGGGTGGTGTCGGAAATGAAACTGGGCCGCTGCGACATGGCCATGACGGTGCTCTACTTCAAGGATTACGCGGAATTCATGCTGTTCCCGCGTGAAGCGATCCTCGACCAGAAAAACGTGCTGGTGGTGCGGCGCGGCAGCGGCATCCGGTTTGACGGCAACCTTGAAAAGTTCATGCGCCGCTACGCGATCGGGCTGTATGCCGACAAGCGGGTCAATGATGAATTCGAAACCTTGCGGGCCGCGCCCTGGGCCCGCGTCGACGTCGTGCCGAGCGCGGAATTGAACATGAAAAAGCTGCTGTTCAAGCGCTTCGATGCGATCGTGGAAAACGACTTGAACATCACGCATGAAATGCGCAAGCTGGGCAAGCTCGATGACGTGGACATCCTGTCGCCGCCGCTCAGCGTGACGCCGGCTTATATCGTGTTTTCACACAAGCCGGAGTCGCTGGGACGGATACGCCAGTACGATGCCGCACTGGCGCAATTCAAGCGGACGGAGAAGTTCCGTATATTGACGGGCCGTTACCTGCCCAGCGGCGCGGCGAACGAATAAACGCCACTGCGCAAATAGCGCGTAGGGCGGGTTCTACGAACCCGCCATGCCTGCATCAACGCGGTGCATGCATGGCGGCTTTGTAAAAGCCGCCCTACGTTAGCGAGATTACTCAAACTGTTTCTTGAACTCGGCAAACTGCGCCGCCAGCTCGGACACTTCCTGCCGCAATTGCGCCACTTCCGCTTCCAGCGCCGCCACGCGGCCCGACTGCGTGCCCTGCCCCGCGCTCGATGAACCGCCAAAACTGGCGGCGGTTTCCTCGCGCGCCAGCGCTTCTTCACCGGACAGCAAATGGCCGTAACGGGGTTCCTTCGCGCCCGGCGCCACGGCCAGGCGCGCCGCTAACGGCGGGTATTTGTCGATCAGGAATTGCAGCGCCTGTTCGACATCGCCCACGGTCTTGAATTCATGCAGGCGGCCGGTGCGGGTACGTACTTCGCCGGCGGTTTGCAGGCCGCGCAGCATCAGGATCGTCAGCACCGCCACCTTGTCCTGTTCCAGCGACCACTTGATGCGCATGCGGTGTTCATATTTCGTCACGCGCGCGCCGGCCTGGGTAATGCCGTTGACGAATTTGCGCTGCATGAGGCGCTGCAGGGTTTCGGCCACGGTTTCCTCGGACAGCGACATCACCGGGTCGCGGCTCGATAACTGGTTGCAGCCGTTGGTGATCGCGTTGAGCGACATCGGGTAATTGTCGGGGGTGAGCGCTTCTTTTTCTGCCAGCACCGCCAGTACCCGTACTTCGAACGGGTCCAGCAGGTTGGGGTTGTCTGCTTCGGTAGTCATGCGCTGTTCCTTATTCGACGAGCTTGTTCAATTGGGCGGGATCGAATTTATCACACTCGGGCAAGGCCTTACAGTCCAACCCCGCCGCTTTCATGGTTGCGGCCAGCTGTTCGATCTGCCGTTCCTGCACCGCCGCATGGTCGATCAGCGCAAGCAAGGCCTTCGACAGCGGGTCGTCGCCATTGGCCGACAGGCCGTAAGACGTGAACAGGTTGGCCACGGTGGCGGGCGCCGCGTCCTTTTGCACCGAATTTTGCACAATATGGGCCGGGTTGCCGACGGCGGTGCCGCCAGCCGGCACGGGCTTCAGCAGCACGGCGTTGGAGCCCACTTTCGCATATTCGCCCACGGTGAAATTACCGAGCACCTTGGCGCCGGCGCCAATGATGACGCCGCGCTCCAGGGTGGGATGGCGCTTGGCGCCGCTGGCCAGCGACGTGCCGCCCAAGGTCACGCCCTGGTAAATCGTGCAATCGTCGCCCACCACGGCGGTTTCACCGATGACGACACCAAAACCGTGGTCGATGAAGACGCGGCGGCCGATCCAGGCGCCCGGGTGAATTTCAATCCCGGTCAGTACCCGCGCCACGTGCGACGTAAAGCGGCCCAGCCATTTCATCCGGTGGTGCCAGCACCAGTAAGCCCAGCGGTGCATGACGATGGCGTGCAGACCGGGATAGCAGGTCAACACCTCCCATCCGTTGCGGGCGGCGGGATCACGTTCAATGATGCTGTTGATGTCTTCTCTCAGGCGATGGAACATAAAACGCATAAGGTTATGACCGATATGCGCATCGTAGCGCATTCGGTGGGCGGTTGCTCGAATTTGGAATTTGGGCCGGGGTGGCCCGTAGAGCGGCTTCCGCGCAGCGGAAGCCGCCGTGCCTGTTTAGGCTTCTTTGGCGAGGCGCTGGCGGCGCGCCTCGTACAGACAGACGCCGGAGGCGACCGAGACGTTCAAGCTTTCGACGGTGCCGAACATCGGAATGCTGACCAGCATGTCGCAGGTTTCCCGGGTCAGGCGGCGCATGCCCTCGCCTTCCGAACCCATGACCAGCGCGGTCGGGCCCGAGAAGTCGGACTGGTACAAATTCTTTTCGCCGTCATCGGAGGTGCCGATCAGCCAGATATCGCGGTCTTTCAAGTCGCGCAAGGTGCGCGCCAGGTTGGTCACCGTGATGTACGGGACGTTTTCCGCCGCGCCGCTGGCGACCTTGGCGGCCGTCGCGTTCAAGCCCACGGCACGGTCTTTCGGCACGATCACCGCGTGCGCGCCGGCGCCATCGGCCACGCGCAGGCAGGCGCCCAGGTTGTGCGGATCGGTAATGCCATCGAGGACCAGCAGCAGCGGCGGGCCTTCAATCGCGTCCAGCAATTCATCGAGGTTGCGCGCCAGCGAAATTTGCTGGGCAAAGGCAATCACGCCCTGGTGGCGGTGGGTGCCGACGATCTTGTCGAGGCGGGACGATTCCACCGGCATGACACGCACGCCGAGCGACTTGGCGTTGGCCACCAGGTCGGTCATGCGGCGGTCGTTACGCGCGATATCGACGAAAATTTCTTCCACGGACGACGCTTCGTGACGCAGGCGCGAGGTGACGGCGTGGAAGCCGAAAATCATTTTATTTTTAGACATTGCTTATCGTTTCTTCTTGCTCTTGGCTGCGGTGGCAACCTTTGAGCGCTTGGGTTTTGCAGCCTTGGCTTTCACGGCCTTGGCTTGGGGTTTTACAGCCGGCTTGCCGGCAGCATTCGCGGCCGGGCGGGCCGTCTTGGCGCCGGTGCTGGTGCGGGAGCGCGGCGGTGGCACCAGTGGTTCAGGCAACGGCTCGAGGTCGAAGTAGGCAGGCAACTTGCCGCCGGCCGGTTTCGATGCGGCGCCGGCTTTCGGCGCCGGACCGGCGGCACGGCCGCCGGTTCTGCCACCCTTGCCGGCGGGAGCGCCCTTGCCGGCTGGCGCGGCTTTGCCGCCAGGTTTGCGGCGGCCACGTGGCGCTTCTTCTTCGGCGGCGTCATCGTCTTCCTCATACAGCGGCGTAACACGCGGGCCGCCAACGTCTTTCTGGCGCACACCGATGCCGGCGGTTTCCGAGGCGGCCAGGCGCAAGTCGATCTTGCGAGAATCGAGGTCGACCCGCACCACCTGCACCTTGACCTTGTCGGTCAACTGGTAACGCTTGCCGGTGCGATCGCCGCGCAATTCGTGGCGCGCATCGTCGTACTGGAAGTAATCGGCGCCGAGGTCGGTGATGTGCACCAGGCCTTCGACAAACAATTCTTCCAGCTGCACAAACACGCCGAAGGTGGTAACGCCGGTGATCATGCCGGTGAATTCCTCACCGAGCTTGTCTTGCATGAAGTAGCATTTGAGCCACTGTTCCACGTCGCGCGACGCTTCATCGGCGCGGCGTTCGTTGGCCGAGCAGTGTACGCCGAGCGCATCCCACACGGTCAGGTCGCCGGCGGCTTTCGGGGCCTTGCCTTCCTGCTTGTCTTTCAGTTGCTGGCGGCGGGTGGCGTTCGAGACGGCGGTATTGAGCACGCTCGTGTCGCCGATCTTCGGTTCGTACTTCTTGCCCAGCAAGATCGCCTTGATGGCGCGGTGTGTCAGCAAGTCCGGATAGCGGCGGATCGGGCTGGTGAAGTGCGCATACGCTTCATAGGCCAGGCCGAAGTGGCCGATGTTGTCCGGGCTGTAGACCGCCTGCTGCATCGAGCGCAGCAGCATGGTTTGCAGCAGCGACGCATCGGGACGCTCCTTGATCTTGCCCATCAGTTCCGCATAGTCGGACGCGGCCGGCGTATCGCCGCCGGCCAGGCTCAGGCCTGCCTGCTTCAGGAAGTTGCGGACCTGGGTCAGCTTTTCCTTGGTCGGTCCCGCGTGGATGCGGTACGTGCCCGGATGCTTGTGACGCAGCAGCAAGTCGGCCGCGCACACGTTGGCCGCCAGCATGCACTCTTCAATCACCTTGTGCGCATCGTTGCGGGTACGCGGGATGATTTTCTCGATCTTGCCCGACGGATTGCAAACGATGTAGGTTTCCGTGGTTTCAAAATCAATCGCGCCCCGCAACTGGCGGGCTTTTTGCAGCGCGTGAAACACGGCGTACAGGTTTTGCAGGTGCGGCACCAGCGGTGCGCGGCGCGCCGCTTCCGGTCCCTTGGTGTTGCCCAGGATGGCCGCCACTTCGTTGTACGTGAAGCGCGCCGCCGAGTGCATCACGGCGGGATAGAACTGGTACGCCTTGATTTCGCCTTCGGCGCTGATCACGGCGTCGCACACCAGGCACAGGCGGTCGACATTCGGATTCAGCGAGCACAGGCCGTTCGACAGCTTTTCCGGCAGCATCGGGATCACCCGGCGCGGGAAATACACCGACGTGCTGCGCTCCAGCGCATCGCCGTCGAGGCCGTCGTTGGGTTTGACGTAATGGCTGACGTCGGCAATCGCCACGATCAGGCGATAGCCCTTGGCGCGGCCGATTTTCACGGGTTCACAATACACCGCGTCATCGAAGTCGCGCGCATCTTCGCCGTCAATCGTCACCAGCGGCACGTCGCGCAAATCCACGCGCTCCACCATGTCTTCGTCGCGCACGAAGTCGGCCAGTTTTTTCGCCTGGTTCAGCGCCTTGTCCGAGAAGATGTGCGGGACGCCGAACTTGCGCACGGCGATTTCGATTTCCATGCCGGGATCGTCCAGCGCGCCCAGCACTTCGACCAGGCGGCCCGTCGGCTGCTTGAAGCGGCCCGGCTGCGCCGTCAATTCCACGCTGACGATCTGGTCCGGCTTGGCCTTGCCCACCGGGCCCTCGATCATGATGTCGTGGGAAATGCGTTTGTCTTCCGGCACCACCAGCCACACGCCGTTTTCCTTCAACAGGCGGCCGATGATATGGGTATTGGCGCGCTGCACCACTTCCACGATGGTGCCTTCGGCGCGGCCACGGCGGTCCAGGCCGACAACCTTGGCCATGACACGGTCGCCGTGCATGACTTTTTGCATTTCGCGCTCGGACAGGTACAGGTCTTCACCCGGTTGGTCCGGGATCACGAAGCCGTAACCGTCACGGTGACTGCTGACGCGGCCCGCGATAAAGCCCGAATGGTCGGCCAGGACATAGAAGCCGGAACCGTCGGACACGAGCTGGCCGTCGCGCTCCATTGCGTTCAGGCGGCGCGTCAGGACGGCATGGGAATCAGCTTTGACTTTGAGCGACAGCGCAAGGGCGCGCAGGTCGAGCGGCGCTTTGGCGCTGCGGAAGATGCCGAGAATTTCCTCGCGGCTGGGAATGATGTGGGTAGATTGGTTCAAAAGTGTTTGGTCTTATTATTCATGGATGTACATATATAGCGCGTAGTGTACCGGAGGTCGCGCCAGTTTGTACGGACTCAATTTCTGTGCCGCCGGTATTTGACAACGGCTGGGATTGCTCTATAATCCGTGTCTCTTGCAGCAGCGATGCCGCAAGATAGGCAAGTCGATACGCAGCATGGAACGGCAACGTTCATCTGGCGTGAGACTAGCCAAATTGCTATAATAGCAGACATTGCCCACGTGGCGGAATTGGTAGACGCGCATGGTTCAGGTCCATGTGCCGCGAGGTGTGGGGGTTCGAGTCCCTCCG
>NZ_JBXAQJ010000013.1:122358-226801 GCF_058807115.1 Pseudoduganella sp. GW821-FHT12E03
GGCGGAATTGGTAGACGCGCATGGTTCAGGTCCATGTGCCGCGAGGTGTGGGGGTTCGAGTCCCTCCGTGGGCACCACAGAATTCCGCAAAGAACGCCGCAAACTTGTGAAAGTTTGCGGCGTTTTGCATTTGACGATTGTCGCTTCCCCCGCCCTCCTCATTTGCAAGTGTGTTGTTACCGCACAGCACCTTGTACTACACTGGGCTAACTCACCGTTCCCCGGATTCCCCCTCAATGGCGTTGACCCAGCCGCAAACCATCTTGATCGTTTCAGGCGCCGCCTACGATATCGCGGCGCTGGAGGCAGCGCTGGCCGAATACGGTTTCCGCGTCCAGGTCGTCAACCGGGGGGATTCCGCCCTGGCCGCCGTGCGCGAGGGCGGCATTTCCCTGGTACTGGTGGAAGCGGCATTGGCCGGCAGCGCCAGCTTTGAACTGGTGCAACGCCTGCTGGCCGGCGCCGACCAAGGCAAGCTCCCGGTATTGATGATGTCGCCGTCACTGTCCGACGATGAACACAAGCGCGCGCTCGAAGCGGGCGCCAGCGGCTATCTGCAATTGCCGCAATCGGTCGACGAAGTGGTGGAACAAGTGCTGGTGGAATTGACGGTGCGCCACGCCTGGCCGACCCGTCCCGGTTCCTCCAAGCTCGATGCCGAAGCGCTGGAAGTCAATTATTTCTCGATGATGCTGTCCACGCCGGACAGCGTCATGCTATTCGACGCGGAACACGGCCACCCGGTCGCCATCAACGCCAGCGCCGAACGCATGCTGGGCCGCACCAGCACGGAATTGCGCGCACTGCGGCTGGAAGACCTGTGCCCCTTACTACAGCCGGACGGCACGCCATCCGACCAGGCCGTCCAGGATTTGATCCGCCGCGTGCTGGCCGGTGAAGTCCGGGTGTTCCAGGTCACGTTCCAGCACAGCAGCGGGCGCCGCATCGATTGCGACCTGCGCCTGGTGATGCTGAACAAGGATGGCCGGCGCCTGTACCATATGCGCATGGTCGATGTGACGGGCCACAAGCTGGCCGAGGCGCTGCGCTTTGGCCAGAATAAATTGCTGGAAATGATCGCGCGCGGCGCGCCCCTGCAGCAAACGCTGGACAGCCTGATGCTCTTGATCGAATCGCAATCGCCCGGCGTGATGTGCTCGACCCTGCTGCTCGATCCCGATGGCCAGACCATGCACATCGGTTCCGCACCCAGCCTGCCGCCGGAATACATGGCGGCAATCGAAGGCGTCAAGATCGGCCCGGGCGTCGGGTCCTGCGGCACCGCGATGTTCCGCAAGGAAGGCGTGATCGTCAGCGACATCGCCACCGATCCGCTGTGGCAGCCCTACGCCGCGCTGGCGCAGCAGTTCGGCCTGCGGGCCTGCTGGTCGATGCCGATCCTGCTGGACCAGGACACGGTACTGGGCACGTTCGCCATGTATTACCGTGAACCGCGCAGCCCCGGTCCGGACGATTTGCGCCTGACGGGTGTCGCGACCCACCTGGCCGGCATTGCGATTGCCCGCACCCGCCATGAAAATGAATTGCTGCGGCACCGGGGCCACCTGGAAGAACTGGTGGAAGCCCGCACGGCGGACATGCGGCGCGCGATGGATGCGGCGGAACAGGCCAACCAGGAATTGCAAAAGGCACTGGAAAACCTGCGCATGACGCAGGATGAACTGGTGCGGCGCGACAAGCTGGCCGCGCTGGGCGCCCTGGTGTCCGGCGTGGCCCATGAATTGAACACGCCGATCGGCAATAGCCTGATGGTGGCCAGCACCATGGTCGAGCGCACCCGCGCCCTGCGCACCAGCACGGAAACCGGCACGCTGCGGCGCTCCGCGCTGGACGCGTACCTGCTGCAAGCGCAGGAAGCCGACGACATCGTGGTGCGCAACCTGCGCCGCGCCGCCAACCTGGTGCAGAGTTTCAAGCAAATCGCGGTCGATACCGACAGTGCGCAGCGCCGCCGCTTTTTCCTCGATAACTTCATTTCCGAGCTGGTGCTGCCGCTGCATGCCATGGTCAAGCACACGCAAGTCCAGGTGCAACAGGACATCCCGTACCATTTCGACATGGACAGCTATCCCGGCCAGCTGGGCCAAGTGATCCAGGTGCTGTTTGAAAACAGTATCACGCACGGATTTGCCGGCCGCAGCGGCGGGCACATCAAAATTGCCGCGCACCGGCTGGAAGACAACACCGCGCAACTGACGTTTGAAGACGATGGCGGCGGCATCCTGCAAGAACATGTGAGCCGCATTTTCGACCCGTTCTTCACCACGCGCCTGGGCGCCGGCGGTTCCGGCCTGGGCTTGCACGTGGCGCACAATATCGTCACCGGCGTGTTGGGTGGACGCATCGACGTGCACAGCACGCCGGGCGTGGGCACCCGCTTTACCCTGTTGCTGCCGTCGTCCGCCCCGCTATAATCATTCCATGAAAATCCTGCTTGCCCTCCTCCTGTCCGGCGCCTGTGCGCTGCTGGCGGCCGAACCGGCCCCGTGGTACTGGTGGGTCAGCAAGCTCGATGGCGCCCGGGTCTGTTCGCAAACGCCGCTGGGTCCCGGCTGGGACCGGATACCCCGTCCTTATAAAGATAGCCGTTGCGAAAAATTAGCAATTGCCAAATAATGGGTTCACCACAAGACTTTGCAGCAAGTTCCAACCCTGATATGTGGATGCCCGGCCTGAAGGCCTGGCACCCATAGTCTACATAACATGAGGAGAGCCAATGTTTACGAGTCCTGAGCAATTCGCCGCCACCACCAAGGCCCTGTTTGAATTCCAGCTGGAGACCTTCAATACACTGGCCAGCAAAACCGTGCAGGGCGTCGAGCAAGTGGTGGCATTGAACATGGCCACCGCGAAATCCAGCCTGGAAGACCAGCTGGCCGCCGGCAAAGACTTGAGCCTGGCGCGCGATCCCAAAGCGGTGCTGGCCGTGGCCGCCTCGAAAGTCCAGCCCGGCATGACCAATGCCCGCGAATACCACGAGCAACTGGGCGGCATCATTACTGACATCCGCGATGAATTCAACCGCGCGGCCGACGCCCACATGACGGAAGCCAAAACCACCCTGTCCGCGCTGATCCATGACGTGACAAAAAACGTCCGCCCCGGCTCGGATAACGCCGTGCAAATCGTGAAAACCGCGATTGATCACGCATTTGCCGGCTATGAACAGGTGACCACGGCGGCCCGCCAGGCCGTCACCACCGTGGAAGCACAAATCGCCAAAGCGTCCGCGCAAGTCACCGATCCTCAATAATTTCCCCGGGGGCGGCCCGCGCCGCCCCTCTCCCCGCTGTTCAACCAGTCCCATCCGCGCTACACTACTGTATAAAAATACAGCTGGCGGCGCGCATCGATGGTCAAGGTACTGGAAAACCCGTTTTATTATCTGGATAACTTCCAGCAAGTCTTGCAGTGGATTGCCACCCGCTATGACGACTTGCTCGATGTGGCCGAGCGTTCCTTCCTGGCGCAATTTGCCACCCTGCCCCAGCCATCGCGCGCACTGTTTGTCCGGATGGCCATGCGCAAGGGCGTGCTGTTCCGCGCGTCCAAACTGGACTACCCGGAAATCGGCGACACCGCCACGGCGTGCGCGCCACTGGCGGCGCTGGGCTGGATCGATACCGCACCGCTGCTGACGCTCGATGAGGTGTTTGCTGTCTTGCAAAAACCGGAACTGGCGCAACTGTTTGCCTTCAGAGGGGCGGACAAATCCGCGCGCAAGGCCGACCAGCTGGAAGCGCTGCGCGAGCGCTATCCCGATGCGCTGCCGCTGGCCGGCTGGGCTGCCCTGACCACGGGCGCGGCGCCAGCGGACGTGATTTACCACATGCTGATGCAACCGCTGTGCGACCGCCTGCGGCTGGTCTTCTTTGGCAACTTCCACCAGGACTGGTCGGAATTCGTCCTGTCCGACCTTGGCATTTACCAGTACGAACAAGTCGACTTCCCGCCCTCGGCCCGGGGTTTCCGCAGCCGCGCCGATATCGATGCGTATCTGGCCCTGCATGCGTGCCGCGAACGCTTTGCCAATGGCGAGCCGGCGCAGGGCGTGCTGCGCGACCTGCCGCCGGCCGGCGACAATGAATGGCTGGCCAGCCGCCGCCACCGGCTGCAATTCCACATGGCGCAGCATCTGGAAAAACAGCGGGACTGGCCGGGCGCGCTGGCGCTGTACCGCGATTGCCCGTATCCCGGCGCGCGCGCCCGCGCCATCCGCGTGCTGGAAAAAAGCGACGCGGCCGGGGAAGCGTTTGCGCTGCTGCGCCTGGCCATGGCGGCGCCGGAAAGCGACGCCGAACGCCAGCAATTGCTGCGCATGGCGCCACGGTTGCGGCGCAAGCTGGGCCATCCGAAGGAAGCCGCCGTTCCGGCCGCGCCGGTGGTGCGGCTGGACTTGGCGCTGCCCATGCCCGCCGAAGACTGGTGGGTCGAAGGCGTGGTGCGCGACCACCTGGCCGAAGACGTGTCGCCGGTGTATTACGTGGAAAACGCGCTGGCCAATTCGCTGTTCGGCCTGCTGTGCTGGGACGCGATCTTCACGCCGATTCCCGGCGCCTTCTTCCACCCGTTCCACCACGGCCCGGCGGATTTGCATGCCGCCGATTTCCATGCGCGCCGCGCCAGCCAGTTTGCCGCCTGCCTGGCGCAGCTCGACGATAGCGATGGCCGGTACCGCGACACCATTCGCCGCAATTTTGCCGCCAAGTTCAACATCCAGTCGCCGTTCGTGTATTGGAGCGCGCTCGACGCCACCTTGCTGGAACTGGCGCTGGCCTGCATCCCTGCCGCGCATTTGAAACTGTGGTGTGAACGCATCCTGGCCGATGTGCAGGCCAACCGCAGCGGTTTTCCGGACCTGATCCAGTTCTGGCCTGAAGAGCGCCGCTACCACATGATCGAAGTGAAAGGCCCCGGCGACCGGCTGCAGGATAACCAGTTGCGCTGGATCGCCTATTGCGCCGAGCACGCAATGCCAATCACGGTCTGTTACCTGCAATGGGCTGCATGACTTATCACGTTGCCGTACGGGCGCTGTGCGAATTCACCGCCAAGGCCGGCGACCTGGATTTGCGCTTCACGCCCGCGCCGACCGCGCAAGAAGGCATTGCCGGCCATGCGGTGGTTGCCTCGCGCCGTGATGATGGCTATGAAAAGGAAGTCAGTCTGGCGGGCGAATATGGTCCGCTGCGCGTGCGCGGCCGCGCCGACGGCTATGACCCGGCCGCCAACCGGCTGGAAGAAATCAAAACCTACCGGGGCGACCTGGCACGCATGCCGGACAACCACCGCGCACTGCACTGGGCACAACTGAAGGTCTATGGCCATTTGCTGTGCGCCGCGCGTGGCCTGGCTCGTGTGCGGCTGGCGCTGGTGTATTTCGATATCGGCAGCCAGAAGGAAACCCTGGTCACAGAAGACGCCGAGGCGCCGGCATTGCAGGCGTTTTATGAACAGCAGTGCCGCGCCTTCCTGGCCTGGGCCGAACAGGAAATCGCGCACCGCGCCGCGCGCGACGCGGCGCTGAAAACCATGCGCTTCCCCCATGCCGGCTTCCGCCCCGGCCAGCGCCAGCTGGCCGAAGCCATGTACAAGGCCAGCACGCGCGGCTGCGGCTTGCTGGCGCAGGCGCCAACCGGGATCGGCAAGACCGTGGGCAGCCTGTTTCCCTTGCTGAAAGCCACGGCGGAACATGGCCTCGACAAGATTTTCTTTTTGGCCGCGAAAACCTCGGGCCGCGCCATGGCGCTCGACGCGGCGGCCACCCTGACGGGCATCGGCCGCTCGGCCCCCGTGAAAACCATCCCGATCGTCCCGCTGCGCACGCTGGAACTGGTGGCGCGCGATAAAGCCTGCGAACACCCGGATAAAGCGTGCCATGGCGAATCGTGCCCGCTGGCGCAGGGGTTTTATGACCGCCTGCCGGCCGCCCGTGCGGCGGCGCTTCGGGCCCACGCCATGCCGCCCAATGATCCAGGCACGGATGCGGCAGGGATTGCCGTCGCCGCGGCCTCGGACGCCGCCCCCCGTTACGCCGCCATGCTGGACCGCGACGCCGTGCGGGCCGTCGCGCTGGATCACCAGGTCTGCCCGTATTACCTGGCCAGCGAACTGGCGCGCTGGGCCGACGTGATCGTCGGCGACTATAACTATTACTTTGACGTCAGCGCCATGCTGTACAGCCTGACCGTGCAAAACAACTGGAAAGTCAGCGTGCTGGCCGACGAGGCCCACAACATGGTGTCGCGCACGCGCAAGATGTATTCGGCGGAACTGGAACACGCGCAACTGCGCCTGTTGCGCAAGACCGCTCCGGAATCGCTGAAAAAGGCGCTGGACCGCGTACACCGGCAATGGAACGCGCTGGAAAAGGAACAGCTGGCAAGCGGCCAGCCCGACTACCAGGTCTATAAAGAATTACCGGAAAAACTCACGGGCGCGCTGCAAACGGCCATCACCGCCATCGGCGAGTTTTATGCCGAGCACCCGGCCCATGCGGACAACGATTTACAGCATTTTTATTTTTACGGGATGGCCTTCATGCGGCTGGCGGAAAGCCATGGCGACCATTCGCTGTTCGACATGACCGTGGACGGCGCCGGGACGCGCGCCAATTCCACCCTGTGCCTGCGCAATATCGTGCCGGCCCCGTTCCTGAAGGCCCGTTTCGATGCGGCCCATACCACGGCGCTGTTTTCCGCCACCCTGAGTCCGTGGAACTACTACTGCGACACGCTGGGCATGCCGCCCGGGACCGCGTGGGTCGACGTGGAGTCGCCCTTCATCGCCGACCAGCTGGCGGTGCGCGTGGCCAGCCGCATCTCCACCCGCTACCAGCACCGCGACCGTTCACTGGCGCCGATCGCGGACTTGATGGGCGAACACTATGCGCGCCAGCCAGGCAATTACCTGGCCTTCTTCAGCAGCTTCGATTACATGGACAAGGCGGCGCGCGCCTTCAGCGAGCGCTATCCGGCCATCCCCGTGTGGCTGCAGGAGCGGCGCATGGATGAAGCGGCGCGCGACGCGTTTATTGCGCGTTTTACGGAAGACGGTTGCGGCATCGGCTTTGCCGTGCTGGGCGGCGCCTTTGGCGAGGGGGTGGATTTGCCGGGCGCGCGGCTGATCGGCGCGTTTATCGCCACCCTGGGACTGCCGCAACTGAATCCCGTCAACGAGCAGATCCGGCAGCGCATGGACACCATCTTTGGTTCCGGCTACGACTATACGTATTTGTATCCGGGCATGCAAAAGGTGGTGCAGGCGGCCGGGCGAGTGATCCGCACCGAGACCGACAAGGGCACGGTGTACCTGATCGATGACCGCTTTGCGCGGCCGGAAGTGAAGGCGCTGCTACCGGCGTGGTGGCACGTCGATGTCACCTAACACTTCACGTTCCAGGCGGTTAATTCGCGTCCCCGCTTACGCACCGTGACCCGCGCCTCCGAAGCCCGCTCGCTGAGATAGGTCAGCAACAGCATGCCGTCCTTGTCCCGGTCCAGCCCCACCAGCTTGAACGGCAACGCCCGGATCGGCGCGCACTGCGTATTCCCGGCAAACAGCAGCCGCGCCCCCTGCAGTACGGCGGCCTGCCCTTCCAGCACGGTCACGATATCGCGGTCCGCCAGCTCGTGGGACAACAGCACCCGCTGCGGCGAGACACCGCAATCGCTGGCCCGGTCCAGCCATGCATAGCGCCGCGTGGCGCCGGTTGCCCGCCACGCCCTGCCGTCATAAGCGTGGCCATGGCGCTGCGCGAAGCACAGCGACCATGCCGCGCGCTGCGGCTTGTCTTCGGTCCATGCCTCGATGCTCCAGCCTTGCACCGCCCCGCCACGCCGCAATTCGAACGCGGGACGCGCCACGCTGCCGGCCGGCGCCTGGTAATACGCGGCAAACGATTGCAGCTCGCCCTCATTGGGGGCGCGGGTCTCCTGCCCGGTGGCCATAGTGGCCGTGGCTGCGCAGGCCAGCGCCAGCGCCAATAAGCACATCTTCTTCATTGGATTACGCTACGCACTTTCTGATATCCGCTGCGGCTGATCGGCAACTTGCCGCCATCCTTCAAAATCGCCACGTGACTGTCCTTGCCCGCCTGTTCGATGCGCGCCAGGCATTCCAGGTTCAACAGGTACGAACGGTGGATGCGCAAGAACTTGTCGGCATCGAGCTGGCTTTCCAGGTCGGACAGGCGCTGGTTTTTCAGGTAGGACTTGCCCTCCGTATGGATTTGCACGTAATCGTCCTGGGCTTCGATGTAATCGATTTTCTCGCTGGCGATCACGTGGACTTTGGCGCCATCGCGGATCACGACCCGGACCAGCGGCTTGCCGCGCGCGGTGGCCGCGCGCGCCGCGTCGCGTACCACGTCTTGCGTCGCATCCTGCTGCGCCTTCGACGCATCGGCCTGCCCCAGGCTGGCGCGCACGTGATCGATGGCTTGGTCAAAGCGCTCCTGGCTGAAAGGTTTCAGCAAATAATCCAGCGCGCGGTATTCAAACGCCTTGATCGCATATTGGTCAAAGGCCGTGGCAAACATGATGCGGCATTTGCCCGCCACCAGTTCCGCCACTTCGAATCCATCGAGCTTGGGCATCTGGATGTCGAGGATGGCGAGGTCCGGTCCCAGTTCGGTAATGGCTTTCACGGCTTCAAAGCCGTTGGCGCATTCCGCCACCACTTCCACATCCGGGTGCGACTCCAGGTATTCGCGGACCACGCCGCGCGCCAGCATTTCGTCGTCCACTATGATGATGCGCATGTCACTCGTTTTCTCCACTGCTGCCCGCCGTCTGTGCCGGCAAGATCATTTCCACCACGAATACGCCATCGCGTGCGCCCCAGTGCACCGATGCTTCCGAGCCATAACTGCCCGCCAGGCGCTGGCGCACATTGGCCAATCCGATGCCGCTGCCTTCGCGCGGCGCCGGCATCTCGTCATCCATCGCATTATCCACCACGATGCGCAATTGTGAACCAGTATGGCGCGCGGCGACACGGATTTTTCCGCCCTCCGGCAAGCCCGCAATGCCATGCTTGACCGCGTTTTCCACCAGCGGCTGGATGATCATGGGCGGCACCATGCAGCTTTCGGCTGCGGGTTCGATCGATTCTTCCAGCTGCAGGCGTTCGCCGAAACGTACTTTTTCCACCGCCAGGAAATGCCGTATCAGCTGCATTTCCTGCGCCAGCGGGATCGCGGTGTGCTCCGCCACGCCCAGGCTGAGGCGAAAAAAACCCGCCAGCTGCAAAGTCATTTCGCGCGCGCCTTTCGGGTTTTGCGACGTCAGTGCGCTGATGGAGTTGAGGCTGTTGAACAGGAAGTGCGGATCGATCTGGGTGCGCAGCATGCGCAGTTCCGCTTCCCTGGCGGCGAGCCGCGATTGCAGTTCGCGCTGCTGGGCGCTGGCGGCCCGTTCGGATTCCGTGGCCAGGTAATTGACCGCTGCCAGTAAACCGTACAGCAGCACGCCCAGGCCGAACAACACCGCCCGCATGGGCGGCGTGTACGCGATACCTGCCCATGGCGCATCAAGCCACAGGCACAGCGCATTCCAGCCGCCCAGCAGCGCGCTCCACAACAGCGCCGACACCACGGCGGAAGCGCCCAGCGCCGTCACCACACCGGCCAGGCTGCGCTGGGCCAGCGGGTAGGCCCGGCACAAATAGTACGCGGAAAAACCGGCGCCGACCCCGTACATCATGGTGGCGGGGACGGCGAAGATCATGGCGTTGAGCCACGGCGCCTCGAAGGCCGCCGCGATGGCGCCGCCGATCGCAATGCCCAGCAACAGCCAGGCCAGCAGGTACAGGGCGGCGCTGCGGCGGTTACCGGTGGGGGACAGCATCAGTACCGGACATCAGTTGCGCACATCGACGCCGCCCATCAGCGCCACGCCGCGGATGATCAGGCGCTTGCTGTTATCGCGCGGCGCGCCGGTCTTCTCGCTGAAACCGCCCAGCAGCGGCGTCCCTTCCAGGCTGACGGTCCAGTCATCCGGCACCTTGATTTCAATCCCGCCCCACATGGTAAATACGTTCAACACGGCTTCCCCCTGCATCGACGCCTGGCGCAAGTCCAACTGGCAGCCGCCCATGATGGCGGTAATTTCGCCGCCACGGAAGTCCGGCGTATACACGCGGCGCTCGATACCACCGAGCAGCGCGGTCAGGCGCACAAAGCTGTCCTGGCCGGCATCCTTGTCCGACAAGCCACCGGCGGTTTCCTTGCGTTCGCGGGTCGATTTGAAAACCACCAGCAAGCCTGCGGCGATCATCAGCAGGGGCGCCAGCACGCGCCAGCTGACATAGATAAAGCCCAGTCCTTTGAGCAGTAAAACCGCCCCCAGCGCGATAAAAATGCCGCCCGCCGCGCGGCCGCCGCTGGACGTGCTCTGCATGAATTTCAGCACACCGGCCAGGATGAAAATCACTGGCCACAACTGGAACGCATAATCGAATTCGACGATGCCCAGGTTATCGAGCAAGAACAGCATGCCGACGGCGATGACGCCGAGGCCGACCACCATTTGCCCCGTGGCGCTGCCGCCGCTTTTACCGCATTGATTGTTGTCCATATCGTTCTCCCTTATTCCTGATGACCCAGGCGTTTTTCCAGCACCGGCTTCAGCGCCACTTGGACACCCCACATGATGATCAGGATCGGCCAGCTGTTGTGGAAGCCCATGCCCCACAGGTGCTCGATCGACACATAAAACCAGGCGGCGAAGCCGATGCACGACAAGCCGCTCAACACCAGCTTCGGCGTGGTGGGCGGCACCAGGTTCGACAAGCCTGCAATCACCAGGAATACCGGCCAGTAGTGCCACAGGTGGCCGATGTCCAGCTGGCCGGTGCGGTCCAGCAGGAACACCACGCCGGTGGCGATGATCACGCCGCCCCAGACCATTTGATTGCGCCAGTTTTGCGTCGCTGCCTGTTTCATGTTGATCTCCTTGATGTGCGGGTTCGGTATGGACGTAACAATACCGGGCCGCCCCGGCCGGCGAAACAGGGAATCGGTGAATGGCGGAAGACGACCGGTGAATGGCGAAGTTTTCAGCGAACGGCGGAACGGCGCCAATGAATGCGGGGAAGAGGCCGCCGCCACAAACAGCGAGGGCCCGGGCTGGAACAGCGCGGGCCCTCGGGGGCGGGAGAGTTGTGCTTGGGACTGGCGCTCAGGAGCGGCCGCCGTTCATTTTTTGATCGAACGCCATCAAGCCCCAGCCCAACTGGCGGCGGATTTCTTCCGGTGTGGGTGGCGGTTTGACTTCCTGCGAGCGGCGTTCCAGGTACTCTCGTACGACATACTTCGATGGGTGGTTAGTCTGTGCCATGATAGCCTCCGTTTTTTTATTCGACCCTGGCTGGCTGGCGCTTTGCGCCTGGCCTGCCCCCAGCAGTGAGATTGGTGCCGGTCCTCGAGGCGGCCGGCAAGCCTGCGGATTGGAAGCTGCGCTGCGCTGACTGTTTATTGACCGCTGCGCTATTCATCAATCACGCAAGGCCAGTGTATTCCCGGGGTCATGACGGGACCGTACGGTGCCGCACACTGTACGTGGCGGTTGCTGCGAAAACGTAAAAAATGGTGTAGGAATAGATCCTGTCGTATTGCGTGACCTTTCTTACAGCAGCAATGACAGCGGCAATTACAGCTTCTGCTGCAGGAACTCCAGGAAGCAGGAAATGCGGCGCGCCAACTGGGTGTTGCGGTAGTAGACCGCGTGGATTTGCTGGCGATACCCGGTCGAACAATCTTCCAGCAAGGGCACCAGGCGGCCCGCCGCGATATCGCCGCGCGTCATGAAATCGGCCAGGCACGCGATGCCCTGACCGGCCAGCGCCAGTTGGCGCAAGGTCTCGCCGCTCGACGCCGCCAGCGCGGGCATGATGTGCAGCGTGTTGCCGGCGGCATGGCGCAGCGGCCACTGGTTGCCGGCGTCATATTGAACAAAGCCGAGCAGGCTGTGCTGTGACAGGGCTTCCGGCGTGGCGGGAGCGCCGTGCCGCGCCAGGTAGCCGGGACTGGCCAGCACATGCAGCGGGCTGGCGGACAGCCGCCGCGCATGCAAGGTCGAATCCGCCAACGCGCCGATGCGGATGGCGATATCCGTGCGATGCTCGATCAAGTCGGCAATCTGGTCGTTGCTGGTCAACTCGAGACGGATGCCTGGATACAGGGCGCGAAATTCCGCCACGTGGGGCACCACACAATGCAGCATGAACGGCGACGCGGCGTCGACACACAGGCGGCCCGCTGGTTGCTGGCGGCGCATGCGGATGGTTTCTTCCGCCGCCGCCATGCCGGCCAGGATGGCGCGCGCATGCTGCAGCAATAACTGCCCCTCTTCCGTCAAATCCATGCGCCGGGTGGTGCGCGTCAGCAGGCTGGCGCCCAGTTTTTCTTCAAGACGGCCCAGCGCGCGGCTGACACCGGACGTGGTTTGGCCCAGGTGGGCCGCGGCGGCGCTCAGCGAACCGCTGTCGATGACGGCGACAAATGTTTTCAGGTCGTCTGAATGCAGGTCCACGGGTTGGGTCGGATGGCGGCAAGGATGATGGAGGCAACGATTATATAGAGGTTCAGCGGCCGCCTTTGCCGTTACAAGCCATGGATGAAAATTCCAACCTTGGCCACACGCTGCATTGCAACACATTTCATTAATGAAGTAAAGCAGACTCAGCCTTATGATATATTGCCAATGTTGGTAGATAGGAAAACTTGCTGAATAGACAAAACTGTGATGGGGATTGCAGTTTTCCGTCTGCCGGCAATGTTTGATTATCCAGAAGGGGTATCACAATGAAGAAAGTCATCTTCAGCACGGCGACCGCCCTGCTGTTGTCCGCCGGCATGCTTGCAACGCCGGTGACAATGGCGGATGTGCTGGTTTTCGACGGAGCGGGCAATGCCACCTACGGCGTCTCACACGCCGACCCGGGCGCCTATTCCGACGAATTCCTGTTCAAGGTCGCCACTGAGAGCCAGGGTTGGGCCAGCGGCACTGCCATTGCAGGCAAGACGCTTGCTGGACTCAGCCGTCTCTTCAACTACGGCATCACCGGAGTGGAGTTTTTCCGCATGAATGCCGACAGTTCCCGCAGCATCCTGGGTACTGGCACTACTACCGGCAATTCGGTCGAGTTTTTCCCGGCCGACACGCTGACTGCAGGAAACTATGGCTTTGTCATTCATGGCCAGACTTCGCTCGATGGTTTGGGCGGTTCTTATGCAGGCAACTTGAACCTGGTTACCGCACCGGTACCGGAACCAGCAAGCTACGGCATGCTGGCAGCCGGCCTGGGCATGCTGGCGTTCACGGCCCGCCGCAGCAAGAGCCACAAGCTGCATTGAATTCCTGCTTGCGCATCTGGTGGCGGCCACGGTTTTCCGTGGCCGCTCACTGGTTTTTCCCGGACTTCCCCGGATTTTCCAATCTCTGATACGCCTTTATTTCCCGGATTTCCGAGTATCAGACAGCTTTGTCGCATTTTAATATGTTCGGTTTTTTCCTTATTTCTTCAGCATGCATTGTTTGCTACTATCGCGGCTCAATTCGCCCAAAAGGAGGAAACAATGTTTCAACATAAGACAGCCCGTTTGATGGCTGCAGTAATCGGCACGGTTATCTTTGCCACCGCGCAGGCGCAGGAAGCGTCCACGCAAAAACTCGCCAATGTCGCCATCCTGGCCACCGGCGGCACCATTGCCGGCAGCGGCGCCACGTCCACCACCACCGTCGGCTACACCGCCGCCACGGTCGGCGTCCAGCAATTGATCAATGCCGTGCCGGAACTGAAAAGCGCCGCCAATGTTACCGGCGAACAAGTGTTCCAGATCGCCAGCGAAAGCATGACCAATGACCACTGGCTGAAACTGGGCAAGCGCGTCAACGAATTGCTCACGCAAAACAATGTAGATGGCATTGTCATCACCCACGGTACCGATACACTGGAAGAAACCGCTTATTTCCTGAACCTGGTGGTCAAGAGCCGCAAGCCGGTGGTGCTGGTCGGGGCCATGCGCCCATCGACCGCCCTCTCGGCGGACGGTCCGATCAACCTGTATAACGCGGTGTTGCTGGCCGCCAACCCAGAATCCAACGGCAAGGGTGTGCTGGTATCGCTGGGCGACCAGATCCATGGCGCCCGTGACGTGACCAAGGCCAACACGTCGACGCCGGACGCGTTCCGCACGCCGGAACTGGGCATGCTCGGTTACATGCAAGGCAACAAGCCTTACTTCTATCACGTGTCCACCCGCAAGCATACGACGGACACGGAATTCGATATCAGCAAGCTGGAATCGCTGCCGCAAGTCGATATCGTGTACGGTTATGCCAACATGAATACCGTGGCACTGGATGCCTTTATTGCCGCAGGCGCCAAAGGCATTATCCATGCCGGCACCGGTGATGGCAGTGTCGCGGCCAAGGTCAAACCAGGCCTGACCGACGCCCGTAAAAAAGGCACGTTGATTGTGCGCTCGGCGCGCGTGGGTAACGGTATTGTTGCGCGCAACGGCGAAGCCAATGACGATCAATTGGACTTCGTGGTGTCGGATACGCTGAGCCCGCAAAAAGCCCGTATTTTGCTGATGCTGGCGCTGACCAAAACCAATAGCACCAAAGAAATTCAACGCATGTATTACGCTTATTAATAGCGATGCGATCATAAAAAAACCGGGCTCAGCCCGGTTTTTTTACATCTGGCGTTTGGCAATATCCTTGCATGCCTTCGGCGCGTCGGCCGGACGGAACTGGCAATCGAGCGGCAGGAAAAAATCCCGTGTGGTGCCAAATTCGCGCTGATAGCGTTCGATAATCTGGTCGATTTCTCCGGATGCATAGAGTGCCGCCACGCCGCGCTCAAAGGCATCGCGCTGGGCCTCCGAACGGAATGACAGCCAATAAAAATTCCCAGGGCCCAAGACATCGTGGAATGCCAATTCCCCTTCCCGGCTGCGCGCCTGCGGCATTTGCTGGCTCAGGTAATACAGGAAAATATCACGCTGGGAAATCAAGACATCGGTCCGGTTCAACAATAATCCGGCGGAAGGCATGGTCAAAGATTCACGATACTGCGGATTCTTGGCCATCGCGGCGTCATATTCGCGCCCCATGACTTTGCGCGCATTACCAAACCCGGTGACCCGGTATTTCCTTAATTCATCAATATGGCTTAATACTGGAATGCGGCTGCGCAGGGTAATCGCCATATTATGGAAATGCGTGACGGGCCAATGGCTCAGATAACCTGGCTGCTTATACTCGGGCTTCGCCAACGTGCTGACATCAACTTTTCCTTCGCGCAATTGCTGCTCGAACCGGACGTTGGGCAAATAGATAAAATCCGTGGCAATGTGCTGGGTTGCAAAGGCGGCGCGTAATACGTCGACCAGCAAGCCCGTTTGCTGGCCCGGCATGACAAAGGGCGCAATCACGCTTTGCAAACCGATTTTCAAGGTGGCCGGCGATGCGCCCTCTTCGGCACTGGCACTGCCCGCCAATATGGCCAAGGCACATGCCGCCAGCGTAGTTCGGTACCCGATAGGCCTCATTGGACTCCCCGCAGGAATGTTGACCAATTCTAACCTTTTATACCAATTACCGGCACGATCAAGCTGGAATTTGGCATAAAATGGCTGAAAAACTACGCAAACCAGCGCGAATCATTAAAAAACAGGGGGAGTTCAGCAGTATGGGGAATGGCCTGCCCAGCAGGAATCGAACCTGCGACCCTCGGCTTAGAAGGCCGATGCTCTATCCAACTGAGCTATGGGCAGACGGGGTAAATAATCCGGAAGCAGATTATTTAAGAAAAAGTTAAGAGGTGGGGCGAAAAAAAACGGGTGGTCTTTCGACGAACCCGTTTCTTTAAGTATTTGGTCGGAGTACAAGGATTCGAACCTTGGACCCTCTGGTCCCAAACCAGATGCGCTACCGGGCTGCGCTACACTCCGATGACGCCATTATATCCGCAGCCGGCATCCGGCGTCAATCCGGATGCCGCCGAAATTCCATTACGCGGCCAAACGGGCTTCGACTTTATCGGCAATACGGCGCGCATAGGCCGCGGCCGCCTCCGGATCGCGCGCTTCCACCATCACACGGATCAGCGGTTCCGTACCGGAAGCACGGATCAATACGCGGCCCGTATCCCCCAGTTCACGTTCCACGGCTTCTTTTTCCGCCACCACGTCAGGATTCGATTGCCAATTAAATCCGGATTGCACGCGCACATTAATCAACGTTTGCGGGAACAATACCAGCTCCGCCGCGCATTGCTCCAGTGATTGTCCGCTGCGCTTCAGTGCCGACAATACTTGCAATGCGGAGATAATACCGTCGCCAGTCGTATGCTTATCGGTTGCCAATAAGTGGCCGGAACCTTCGCCACCCAAAATCCAGCCTTTTTCCTGCATGACTTCCAGCACATAACGGTCGCCGACTTTAGCGCGGGCAAAACCGATGCCTTTTTCTTTAAAGGCCACTTCCAGTGCCATATTCGTCATTAATGTACCCACCGCACCCGCCACCGGGCCCGTTGCGCAGCGATCCATCACCATGACATACAGTAATTCATCGCCATTATATAAACGGCCTTTGGCATCGCACATAATCAGACGGTCGGCATCGCCATCCAGTGCGATCCCCAAATCAGCGCCCTTTTCCACCACGGTGGCGGCCAAGGCGGCCGGGGCGGTCGCGCCAAATCCGGCATTGATATTAAAACCGTCCGGTTTATTGCCGATCGCAATGACTTCGGCGCCCAATTCATGGAACACGTGCGGCGCAATGTTATAAGCGGCGCCATGGGCGCAATCGACCACGATTTTCAAGCCGCGCAAATCCAGCGCGCTCGGGAAGGTGCTCTTGCAGAATTCAATATACCGGCCTTGTGCATCTTCCAGCCGCTTGGCGCGGCCCAGCTTGCTCGATTCCACGCAATCCATTGGCAAATCCAGCTGTGCCTCGATATCGAGTTCGACGGAATCCGGCAATTTCGTGCCGTGTTCGGAAAAGAATTTAATGCCGTTATCTTCGTAAGGATTATGCGAAGCGGAAATCACAACACCGGCTTGCAAGCGCAAGGCACGGGTCAAATAAGCAATGGCCGGTGTCGGCATCGGGCCGGCCAGCATCACATCCACGCCGGCGGCGGCAAACCCCGCTTCCAGCGCGGCTTCCAGCATATAGCCGGAAATACGGGTGTCTTTACCAATCAGCACGGTCGAGCGTGCCGCGCCGCCCAGGTTCTTGACCAGCACTTTGCCAGCCGCATAGCCAAGGCGCATCACGAAATCCGGGGTAATCGGCGAAACACCCACCAGGCCGCGTACGCCATCGGTGCCAAAATATTTACGTGCCATGTCTGTTCTCTAATGTTCTATGAATTCGATGAATTCGATGGTTAATGTGATGCCTGCCAAACCTTCAGTGCATCGACTGTCTCTGCCACGTCATGCACCCGGACGATCCTGGCGCCCTGCGCAACGGCCGCCAGGGCGCCGCCCAAGCTGCCTGCCATGCGTTGTTCCACCGGCTTGCCGGTCACCGCGCCAACCATCGACTTGCGCGACAGGCCGGCCAGCAACGGCACCCCGAGTTCTTCCACCAAACGGCGCGTGGACTTAATCAAAGCATAATTATGCTCGACCGTCTTGCCAAAGCCAAATCCGGGATCGATCCACAGGCGCTCACGGGCAATGCCGGCGTCTGTCAGTGCTGCAATGCGTTCTCGCAGGAAATTAATGACTTCCTGCACGACATCGGTGTACTCCGGCTGCTGCTGCATCGTGGCAGGTTCGCCGCGCATGTGCATGATACACAACGCGCAATCACTGTCGCGCACGGCTTCAATCGCGCCCTCGGCGCGGAAGCCGTTGATGTCGTTGATCATGTCGACCCCGGCGATCACGGCTTCGCGCATGACTGCCGGCTTATAGGTATCGACGGAAATCGCCGCACCACAGTCGCGCAGCGCATAGACCACCGGCATCACCCGCCGCAACTCTTCCGCCAGCGGCACCGCCGGCGAACCCGGGCGGGTGGATTCACCGCCAATGTCGATGATGTCCACGCCCTGCTCCATCATGAGCTCGGCATGGGCGATGGCGCCTTCCAGTGCGGCATGCTGGCCGCCATCGGAAAACGAATCCGGTGTGACGTTCAGGATGCCCATCACCAGGGCGCCCGCCGGATGCACGGGCAAGTTGAAACGGCCGAAGGGAATAGTTTTCATATATGGAAGATGCCCGGCCTAAAGGCCCGGCACCTGTTGCTAAAACTGAAGATGCCCGGCCTGAAGGCCCGGCACCCATTGCGGAAATTAAAAAAAGGGCGGGGATCACTCCCCGCCCTCGTCAATGCTTTATCAATAAATTATGCCGGGGCTGCCGCGTTGGGCGAGACGCCAGGGCCGTCGCCACTGTTGGGCTGCTTGCGCAAAGTCACGCCGGCTTTCGGTGGGCGCGGCTCGATGCCGGCCATGATGTCGTTGATCTGGTCCGCATCGATGGTTTCCCATTCCAGCAAGGCCTTGGTCATGACTTCCACCTTGTCGCGGTTTTCTTCCAGCAACTTACGGGCCAGCGCATACTGCGAATCCAGGATGTTGCGGATTTCCGCATCGACTTTTTGCTGCGTCGCTTCGGAAATGGTCTTGTTGGTGCCGCCCAGGAAACCTTCGTTCTGCGTATCTTCGTACACCATGACACCCAGCGCATCCGACATGCCGAAGCGGGTCACCATCGAGCGGGCCAGCTTGGTGGCGCGCGAAAAGTCATTCGAGGCGCCGGTCGACATCTGGCCGACGAAGATTTCTTCCGCAATACGGCCACCGAACAGGATGGAAATCTCTTCCAGCATCTTGTCCTTGTAACCCGAGATATTGTCGTGTTCAGGCAATTGCCAGGTCAGGCCCAATGCCCAGCCGCGCGGCATGATGGTGACTTTGTGCACCGGATCGGCCTTCGGCAACAGCTTCGCCACCACCGCGTGGCCCGATTCGTGGTACGCGGTGTTGCGGCGCTCTTCTTCGCGGATCACCATGGACTTGCGTTCAGGGCCCATGAAGATCTTGTCTTTCGCATCTTCGAAGTCTTGCATGTCCACCAGGCGCTTGGAACGGCGCGCGGCAAACAGGGCGGCTTCGTTGACCAGGTTGGCCAGGTCCGCACCGGAGAAGCCCGGCGTGCCACGGGCCAGGATATCGGCCTTGACGTCGGTGCCGATCGGCACTTTGCGCATGTGCACATTCAGGATTTGCTCGCGGCCACGGATGTCCGGCAAGCCAACCGAGACCTGGCGGTCGAAGCGGCCCGGACGCAGCAGCGCCTTGTCCAGCACGTCGGCGCGGTTGGTGGCGGCAATCACGATCACGCCGGACGAGGCTTCAAAGCCGTCCATTTCCACCAGCAACTGGTTCAGGGTCTGTTCACGCTCATCATTGCCGCCGCCCATGCCGGCGCCGCGATGGCGGCCGACCGCGTCGATCTCGTCGATGAAGATGATGCACGGCGAATGCTTCTTGGCGTTTTCAAACATGTCACGCACGCGGGATGCGCCCACGCCGACAAACATTTCCACGAAATCCGAACCGGAAATCGAGAAGAACGGCACTTTGGCTTCGCCGGCAATGGCGCGGGCCAGCAAGGTTTTACCGGTGCCCGGCGGGCCCACCATCAGCACGCCACGCGGGATGCGGCCGCCCAGTTTCTGGAATTTCGTCGGATCGCGCAGGAAGTCGACGATTTCCGTCACTTCTTCTTTCGCTTCATCGCAACCGGCCACGTCGGCGAAAGTCACGGTATTGTTGGTTTCATCGAGCATGCGCGCCTTCGACTTGCCGAAGGAGAATGCGCCGCCCTTGCCGCCACCCTGCATCTGGCGCATGAAGAAAATCCACACGCCGATCAACAGCAGCATCGGGAACCACGACACGAACACCTGTTGCAGGAACGATGGCTCTTCCGGCGGTTTCACGTCGAAATGAATGCCATTCTCGCGCAGGTCGCCAATCAGGCCACGGTCGAGGTAAGTGGTATTGGCGCGGACTTTGGAGCCGTCTTCCTTGGTGGCGGTCAGCGTGCTGCCTTCAATGACGACGTCCTTGATGCGTTTGGATTTGACTTCGTCCAGCAAATCGGAATAAGCAATGGTCTTGGAACCGCCCGCCACGCCATGATTCTCGAATTGCTTAAACAACATGAACAATAGCAGGGCAACGACGACCCAAATGGCTGATTTGGAAAACATGTTATTCACAAAAACTCCTTCAATGCTGTCCGCGTATAACAGACCAATAGCTGGACTTCCGATTTTACTCGCAATAAGCCTGCCTTGCCATAAACAGCGCCCAAGTGTGCCGTTATGGTCGGGATTCATCGCGATCGCACCCGGAACAATGACTTTTATGCCAGTCCGTGCGGCAAAAACCGATCCCGGAATGGTCCGGGAGAGCCCTCTCCGGGCCGATGTGTGGCCCTTTTATCAAATATCAAGGGGCCGGATGCTTCAATCCGCGTCCCAGCAAAAATATTTCTGACGATTTGTCGCGGCTGGCCTTGGGTTTCTTTTGCGTGACGGTCTTGAATTCAGCGCGGAATTTCTCAACGATCTGGGAAAAACCCATGTCCTTGAAACATTTCACCAGCAGCGCCCCGCCCGGCTTCATGTGCAATTGCGCGAATTCCAGCGCGATATCAATCAAGTCTTCCATGCGCGCCGCGTCGGCGGTGGCGATGCCGGACAGGTTCGGCGCCATATCGGACAGGACCACGTCGGCTTTGCGCCCCTGCAGCACTTCCGCCAGCCGGTCCAGCACTTCCTGTTCACGGAAGTCGCCCTGAATGTAATGCATATCGGCAATCGGCTCCATCGGCAGGATGTCAAGGCCGATGATGGTGCCGTTGATGCCGTTGCCGGCCGCCAACTTGCGCCGCGTGTACTGCCCCCAGCTGCCGGGCGTGCAGCCCAGGTCGACAATGATCTGGCCCGGTTTGATCAATTTCTCATCTTCGTCAATCTCTTTGAGCTTGTAGGCCGCACGGGCACGGTAGCCATCTTTCTGGGCCGCTTTCACGTATGGATCGTTAATATGGTCATGCAACCAGTTTTTGTTTAATTTGTTCTTAGCCATTCGCGTAGAATACTGCCTTTAGAGAACTACCGAAAAAAACATTATGATCAATCTCACACCCGTTGAACGCGCCGCGCTGCGCGCCGAAGCCCATGGGCTGAAGCCTGTCGTCATGATCGGCGAATCGGGCCTGACCCCGGCCGTCATGAAAGAAATCGAGCTGGGCCTGGACTCGCACGGCCTGATCAAGGTACGCGTGTTCGGCGACGACCGCGAAGCCCGCGCTGGCATGTACGACACCATTTGCGCCGAGCTCGATGCCGCGCCCGTACAGCACATCGGCAAGCTGCTGGTCCTGTACCGTCCAAAGAAAGAAGCGGAAAAAGAACGCTCCGGCAAAGCCGGCAAAGGCATGCGCATGGTCACCATCGTCAAACCTTCCGCCAGCGGCACCAAAAAGCCATCCGTCAGCAAGGTTTTGTTGAAAGGCAATGAGCGCGTCACCGAAGGCGGCACCATCAAGCGCGCCAAAGTGCGTCAAAAGAGTACGAAAAAAGCATCGCTGGCGTGAGCCCAGTAACGAAACCGGGGCATGCCCCGGTTTTTTTATACCTGCGCTGTTAAACCTGCCGGATCACCAGCCACCCCGCCAGCACGCTCTGCACCAGGTAAATCACGCTGGAGATGCCGTGCAGCATGCCAAAGCGGCTTTTTGCCGCGGATTCCATCACGCCGCCCGGCCCGGCCGCGACTTTTAATTCCGCCATCATCGGCTGCAGGCCAAAGTGGCTGACCACCGTGCACAGCGCCATGCCTGCCACCAGCGCCAGCACCGTGCGCCGGCGCGCCGGCGTCCAGTCCGGGGTCGCGCGCCACAACAGCAAGACCATGGCCAGTGCACAGCCCAGCGACAGCATGGCCATGGAATGGAACATGCTGCCGGCAATCGACCCGGCCAGCACCCGGTCAGACAGCGTGGCAAACAGGGTCGGCGCCACCAGGTAGCCGACTGCCCACAGGCTGCCGGCCCACAGGGCAGCCACCAGCAGGCGGGTCTTGGCCAGGATGGCCGGCATCAAATGTAGCGTACTTCCAGGATTTCATATTCGCGCGGGCCGGACGGGGCCTGCACTTCCACCACGTCGCCGGCGTATTTGCCGATCAGGGCGCGGGCAATCGGCGACGTCACGGAAACTTTGCTCAGTTTCAAGTCCGCTTCGTCGAGGCCGACGATTTGATAGCTGACTTTCTGGCCGTTTTCCAGGTCTTCCAGGTCCACGGTCGAGGCGAACACCACGCGGCCTTCCGCGTCGAGGGTGGTCGGGTCGATAATTTGTGCTGCGCTCAGCTTGCCTTCCAGTTCCGCGATACGGCCTTCCACGAATGCCTGGCGTTCCTTGGCGGCATCATACTCGGCGTTTTCCGACAAGTCGCCGTGCGAACGCGCTTCGGCAATCGCGTCAATGACAATGCGGCGCTCCTTGGTCTTCAACTGGTGCAACTCCTCCTTCAGGAGTTCGGCGCCGAATTTAGTCAGTGGAACTGAGGTCATATTTGTCTCTCTAGAATACAAAAAAGCACAGAGCCCGCGCCAAGCAACAGCGCGGGCTCCGTCATGTGTGCGGCGCGTCCTGCTGCGCCGCCGAAAGTCTTAGTTTAAAGACTTATGCAGACCTTGTAAATCGTACACACGCAACTCATCCAGGTGACGGATACCGGCAACCGCCGCTTCCGCACCCGCGATCGTGGTGTAGGTGGTCACGCGGGCCGCCAGCGACGAGGTACGGATGTTGCGGGAGTCGGTAATCGCCGAACGCTTTTCTTCCACCGTGTTGATCACCAGGGCGATCTCGTGGTTTTTGATCATGTCGACAATGTGCGGACGGCCTTCGGACATCTTGTTGACCGCGGTAACCGGGATGCCGGCAGCGGAAATCACCGCCGCAGTACCCTTGGTCGCCACCAGCGAGAAGCCGGCATCGACCAGGTCGCGCGCCACTTTCACGGCGCGCGGCTTGTCGGAGGCTTTCACGGACAGGAACACCTTGCCGGTCTTCGGCAGTTTCACGCCGGCGCCCAGCTGCGACTTGACGAACGCTTCCGCGAAGGTAACGCCCACGCCCATCACTTCACCGGTCGATTTCATTTCAGGGCCCAGGATGGTGTCCACGCCCGGGAATTTCACGAACGGGAACACGGCTTCCTTGACGCTGTAATACGGCGGCACGACTTCCTTGGTGATGCCCTGCTGCGCCAGCGTCTGGCCGGCCATGCAGCGCGCGGCGATCTTCGCCAGTTGCAGGCCGGTGGCTTTCGACACGAATGGCACGGTGCGCGATGCGCGCGGATTCACTTCCAGCACGTAGACGACATCCTTGCCATCGACCTTCTGGATCGCGAACTGCACGTTCATCAGGCCCACCACGTTCAGGCCCTTGGCCATCAGCGCGGTCTGGCGCTTCAGTTCATCGATGGTTTCCTGCGACAGCGAATACGGCGGCAGCGAGCAGGCCGAATCGCCCGAGTGCACGCCGGCCTGTTCGATGTGTTCCATCACGCCGCCGATGAAGGTGGCTTCGCCGTCCGAGATGCAGTCCACGTCGCACTCGATGGCGTCGTTCAGGAAGCGGTCCAGCAGCACCGGCGAATCGTGCGATACCTTGACGGCTTCGCGCATGTAGCGTTCCAGGTCGCGCTGCTCGTGCACGATTTCCATCGCGCGGCCGCCCAATACGTACGAAGGACGCACCACCAGCGGGTAGCCGATTTCCTGCGCCAGGCGCAGGGCTTCTTCTTCGGTGCGCGCGGTGCGGTTCGGCGGCTGGCGCAGGTCCAGGTCTTGCAGCAGTTTCTGGAAGCGCTCGCGGTCTTCCGCGGCATCGATCATGTCCGGCGAGGTGCCGATGATCGGCACGCCGTTCGCTTCCAGGTCCAGCGCGAGTTTCAACGGGGTCTGGCCGCCGTACTGCACGATCACGCCGACCGGTTTTTCCAGTTCAACGATTTCCAGCACGTCTTCCAGCGTCAAGGACTCGAAATACAGGCGGTCCGAGGTATCGTAGTCGGTCGACACGGTTTCCGGGTTGCAGTTGACCATGATGGTCTCGTAGCCGTCTTCGCGCATCGCCAGCGCGGCATGCACGCAGCAATAGTCGAATTCGATACCCTGGCCGATACGGTTCGGGCCACCGCCCAGCACCATGATTTTCTTCTTGTCGGTCGGGTTCGATTCGCACTCTTCGTCGTACGTCGAGTACATGTACGCGGTGTTGGTCGAGAACTCGGCGGCGCAGGTATCGACGCGCTTGTATACCGGGCGGATGCCCAGTTCGCGGCGCTTGTTGCGGATTTCCGTGTCGGTGGTTTGCAGCAGGTAGCCCAGGCGGCGGTCCGAGAAACCCTTTTGCTTCAGCTTGTACAGGGTGTTCTTGTCCAGGTTGTCCAGCTTCTGGGTGTCGAGCCACAGTTCCAGGTCGACGATCTCCTTGATCTGGATCAGGAACCATGGGTCGATGTGGGTCAGCGCGTGCACTTCTTCCAGCGTGAAGCCCTGGGCGAACGCGTCGCCCACGTACCAGATCCGCTCGGGACCCGGCTCGCCCAGTTCCACTTCCAGCGTTTCGCGGTCGATGGTTTTCTGGTTCAAGCCGTCAACGCCGACTTCCAGGCCGCGCAGGGCTTTCTGGAACGATTCCTGGAACGTGCGGCCCATGGCCATCACTTCGCCGACGGATTTCATCTGCGTGGTCAGGCGGTTGTCGGCGGTCGGGAATTTCTCGAACGCGAAACGCGGCACCTTGGTAACCACATAGTCGATCGATGGTTCAAACGACGCAGGGGTCGCGCCGCCGGTGATTTCGTTGCGCAGCTCGTCCAGGGTGAAGCCGACCGCCAGTTTCGCGGCGACCTTGGCGATCGGGAAGCCGGTGGCTTTCGACGCCAGCGCCGACGAACGGGACACGCGCGGGTTCATTTCAATGACGATCATGCGGCCGTCGGCCGGGTTGATCGAGAACTGCACGTTGGAGCCGCCGGTGTCGACACCGATCTCGCGCAAGACCGCCAGACTGGCGTTGCGCATGATCTGGTATTCCTTGTCGGTCAGCGTCTGCGCCGGCGCCACGGTGATCGAGTCGCCGGTGTGCACGCCCATCGGGTCCAGGTTTTCAATCGAGCACACGATGATGCAGTTGTCCGCCTTGTCGCGCACCACTTCCATCTCGTACTCTTTCCAGCCGATCAGCGATTCTTCGATCAGCAGTTCCGAGGTCGGCGACGCTTCCAGGCCGCGTTTGCAGATGGTTTCGAATTCTTCTTCGTTGTACGCGATACCGCCGCCGGTGCCACCCATCGTAAACGATGGACGGATAATCATCGGGAAGCCGATTTCGCGCTGCACGCCCCACGCTTCATCCATGGTGTGGGCCACGCCGGAACGGGCCGAACCCAGGCCGATCTTGGTCATCGCATCCTTGAACTTGGAGCGGTCCTCGGCCTTGTCGATGGCTTCCGGCGTGGCGCCGATCAGTTCCACCTTGTACTTGTCCAGCACGCCGTGGCGGTGCAGGTCGAGCGCGCAGTTCAGCGCGGTCTGGCCGCCCATGGTCGGCAGGATCGCGTCCGGCTTTTCCTTGTCGATGATGCGCTCGACGACTTGCCAGGTGATCGGCTCGATGTAGGTGACATCGGCCATTTCCGGGTCGGTCATGATGGTCGCCGGGTTCGAGTTGACCAGGATGACCTTGTACCCCTCTTCGCGCAGGGCTTTGCAGGCCTGGGCGCCGGAGTAGTCGAATTCGCACGCCTGGCCGATAACAATCGGGCCGGCGCCAATGATCAGGATACTTTTAATGTCTGTACGTTTTGGCATTTATTTCTTCTCCGCTGCTTCCATCGACGTGATGAAGCGGTCAAACAGGTAGGCGACGTCGGTCGGGCCGGGCGAGGCTTCAGGGTGGCCCTGGAAGCAGAACGCCGGGGTGTCGGTGCGGGCAAAGCCCTGCAGCGAGCCATCGAACAGCGATACGTGGGTTACACGGCAGTTGGCCGGCAGGGTCTCGACGTCCACCGCGAAACCGTGGTTTTGCGACGTGATCATGACTTTCTTGCTATCCAGGTCTTGCACCGGGTGGTTGGCGCCGTGGTGGCCGAATTTCATTTTCAGGGTCTTCGCGCCGGACGCCAGCGCCAGGATCTGGTGGCCCAGGCAAATGCCGAACACCGGCAGTTTTTTCGCCAGGAACACTTTGGTGGCGGCAATCGCGTAATCGCACGGCTCCGGATCGCCGGGACCGTTCGACAGGAACACGCCGTCCGGGTTCAGGGCCAGCACTTCCTCGGCGGTGGTTTGCGCCGGCACCACGGTGACTTTGCAGCCGCGCTCGGCCAGCATGCGCAAGATGTTGCGCTTGACGCCGAAATCGTAGGCGACCACGTGGAATTTAGGGTCAACCACTTTGCCATAGCCTTCGCCCAGCTTCCACTCGGACTCGGTCCATTCGTAAGCGGCTTTGGTGGTCACGACTTTGGCCAGGTCCATGCCGGTCAGGCCGGGAAACGAACGGGCCAGTTCCAGCGCCTGCGCCACGGATGGCTCATTGCCCTGGGTGCCGGTCACCACGGCGCCGGACTGGGCGCCCTTCTCGCGCAGGATACGGGTCAGCTTGCGGGTGTCGATACCGGCGATGGCGACGATGTTTTCGGCCTTCAGGTAATCCGACAGCGACTGGGTGGAACGGAAGTTCGAGGCCAGCAGCGGCAAATCACGAATGATCAGGCCGGCGGCGTGGACTTTGGTGGATTCGACATCTTCAGGGTTGATGCCGTAGTTGCCGATATGGGGATACGTCAGGGTGACGATCTGGCGGCTGTAGCTTGGATCGGTAAGGATTTCCTGGTAACCGGTGATCGACGTATTGAAAACTACTTCACCCGTCGTATGACCGGCGGCGCCGATGGAAAAACCTTTGAAAATAGTTCCGTCAGCAAGAGCCAGAATGGCTGGGACGGCTGGGCCAGAAAAAAATGGCGGCAAGGGCAACTCCTGAAAAAGTTACCGTAGCGGCGCCACGTCAGACGACCTGCATTTACCCCGGCGTAATCGAATACAACCGCGGGCTTGCGGATCAGATGAGAATGGGTGTGTGAGGTAGGCGCTACGGTCGATGTGTAATTGGCTAAACCTTTGAATTATAACCCAAAGCAAGCCTGCCGGCAATGGCGGAGACCCCGTCGAAGCGGGTCGTGATAGCCTGCGCCAGCGCTGCGCCGGCCATACCCGTTACAAATGCAATAATATTAGCCAGGAACCAGCGTATTCTATGAGATGCAGAAGCCTGCCCACACGTCGCAGGCAGGCCACTCCTGCCGTTGCAGGATGCCCCTTTTGAATAATCCCACCCCTCCCGGCACCTCGCTTGCCATGCCAGCCCTGGTGGCCGATCCAGTGACCGCGCTCTATACCGTGCATGCGGAGGAAATCGCCTCCCTGCGCGGCACGATCGACGAGCTGTTGCTACTGGCGCGCCAGCAAGACCTGGAAAAGCAGCAGTTGCTCGATGCACTGGCGAAGCAACTGCCGCGCCTGCGCGAAGCCAACGAACACCTGGTGCTGTCCACCTTCGGCGCGCAAGACTTGCTGGCGGAAGCCCAGAGCGCCAGCCGCAGGCAATCCGAATTCATGTCGATGCTGGCGCATGAGCTGCGCGCGCCGTTGCAGCCGGTGACGATCGCCAACGGCATGATCGGACTGCTGGGTGACATCCATCCCGAGCTGCCGCGCCTGACAGCCGTGATCCAGCGCCAGCTGCGCCACATGGCGCGGCTGGTCGACGACCTGCTCGACATCGGCCGCATCCGGACCGGCAAAATGACGGTCGACCCGTGCCACACCACGCTGGCGGAAATCCTGGACAATGCGCTGGAAACCACCCGCCCCCTGTTCGACCAGCGCAGCCAGTCGCTCCACACCACACTGCCGGCCGCGCCGGTCGCCATGATGGGCGACGTGGTGCGCCTGGTCCAGGCCCTCACCAATCTGCTCGTCAACGCCAGCAAATTTACCCCGGACGGTGGCGCGGTGACCATCAGCGCCGAACTGCGCGGGGCGATGGTCGACATCCACGTGGCGGACAACGGCGCCGGCATCGCGCCGGCCCAGCAAGCCCACGTGTTCGACCTGTTCGCCCAGGGCGACGCGCCACAGGCGTCCCGACTGAGCGGACTGGGGATCGGACTGGCGCTGGTGCGCGCCATTGCCGAGATCCACGGCGGCACCGCCAGTGTCGAGAGCGCCGGCGTCGGCCAGGGCAGCCGGTTCACCATCAGCCTGCCGTTCCTGGCGGAGCCAACCTGCTGACGGAAAGCCGGTCGATGATGGTGCTATACTCGCGCCTCGCCGCCCCCCTCCCGCAGCTGGACTGCAGAGAAAAGTAATCATGGTCACCAGCACAGAACAGCGGCACCAATTGATCGCCAGGGCCATCTTGCCTGGCCCGGCTGACGCCGGCGTGGCCGCCATCAGCGCGCAACGCTGGCACCAACTGGCCGGGCAATTGTGCCCGATCATCGGCGACGGCGGCTTCATGGCGCTCTACCTGCGCAGCCTGCACGTCGCACGCAACCACTACACCTGGCTGCCACAGCACGACACCATACCAGCCAGCGCGGCCTTCGCGGCGCTCGACCAGGCGTTGCGGGAATGCCCCGCCGACGCCGGCAGCGCCAGCACGGCCCTGCTGTGCACCTTTATCGACACCCTTATCTTACTCATAGGCGAACTCTTAACCACCAGCATCCTGCGCGAAGCCTGGGGCGATGACGTTGAGAACCATGCTGGAACGGAGCTTCCTTAATGAACAAAGTACACATACAGCGCCTGCCGACCGGCGTACCAGGGCTGGACAACCTGCTGGGCGGCGGCGTGCCCGAATTCTCGTTCAACCTGCTGGCCGGCACCCCGGGCAGCGGCAAGACCACGCTGGCCCACCAGATCATGTTTTCGCTGGCCACGCCGCAGCGCCGCGCCCTGTTCTTCACCGTGCTGGGCGAGCCGCCACTGAAAATGCTGCGCTACCAGCAACAGTTCCCATTCTTCGACATCGCCAAGCTGAACCAGTCAGTCAAATTCGTCAACCTGGCGGCAGACTTGCTGGAAGGCGATTTCGAGCGCGTGCTGGCGCGTATCGCCGCTGAAGTGGCGGCATTCGAGCCGGGCCTGGTGTTTGTCGACTCGTTCCGCTCGGTGGCCCAGTCGGCCCGGGCCATGGACAGCGGCACCGCCGGCCTGCAACACTTTGTGCAGCAGCTCGGCATGCAAATGACCAGTTGGCTGGCGACCACGTTCCTGATCGGCGAATACCTGACCCCCGAGGCGGAATCGAGCCCCATCTTCACCGTGGCCGATGGCATCCTGTGGCTGTCGCAGCAAGTCCAGCGCGACGCCATGGTGCGTAAGATCCAGGTGGTCAAAATGCGCGGGCAGGCGCAGTCGCTGGGCGTGCACACCTTCCGCATCAGCGGCCAGGGCGTGGAAATCTTCCCGCGCGCGGTCTTGCAGGTCGACAGCGCGCAGTGCATCTCCATCAGCGACGGTGCCCGCCTGTCGACCGGGGTGCCGGTGCTGGACCAGATGCTGGGCGGCGGCCTGCCTTCCGCCTATTCCATGCTGCTGGTGGGGCCATCCGGTTCCGGCAAGACCGTGCTGGCCACGCAATTTCTGGCCGATGGCGCACGCAACGGGGAGCCGGGCGTGATCGCCGCGTTTGAAAAGAGTCCCAACCAGTTGCTCAGCCGCCAACTGAACGAACTGGTCGCCAACGGTCTGGTCGGTGTGGTCAATACCCGCACGCTGGACCTGTCGATCGATGAAATCCTGCATGACCTGGTGGCGATGATCACCCGCATGCAAGCCAAACGGCTGGTGATCGATTCACTGTCCGGATTTGAACTGTCGCTGGCGCCGATCTTCCGCGACGACTTCCGCGAATCGCTGTACCGCCTGATCGCGGTCCTGACCGGCATGGGCGTGACCGTGCTGATGACGGCCGAGCTGGAAGACCGCTACACGGCGCTCAGCTTCAGCTCCCACGGCAACGCCTTCCTGGCGGACGCCATCGTGATGCAGCGCTACGTGGAACTCGATGGCTGCCTGCGGCGCGTGATCGCCGTGGTAAAAGTACGCGCCAGCGAGCACAGCAAGGAAATCCGCCTGTTCGAGATCGACAGCAACGGACTGAGCATTGGCCCGGCGCTGGCCGGCTACCAGGGTATCCTGGCAGGCCAGCCGACCCGCGGCGCGGGACCGGGCCGGCCGGACGCCGTGTTTTAAACGCCCAGGGCCGCGATGCCGGCCTTGGCGATTTGCGCATCTTCGTTCGATTTCACGCCCGACACACCCACCGCGCCCACCACGTGGCCATCGACGATGATCGGCACGCCGCCTTCGAGCATGCCTTCGACGCCCGGGGCCGACAGGAACGACACGCGGCCATTGTTGATCATCTCTTCGTAGATGCGCGATTCGCGGCGGCCCAGGGCTGCCGTGCGCGCCTTGGAAGGGGCAATCACCGACGACATGGGCGCCGCGCCATCCAGGCGCTGGAACCACAGCGGATGGCCGCCGTCATCGACGATGGAAAACGCGACCGCCCACTTGTTGGCCACCGCTTCGGCTTCGGCGGCAGCGGCGATTTTCTTCACATCTTCGAGGGTCAGCATTGGTTTGGTTTGCATGGCAGTTCCTGTGCGTTGTAATGGTTGGATGCGGACGGCAACCGCCCCTGCGGTTACCGCGAACTAGCGAAAGCAGGCTTACTGCCTTCGTAGTGCTATGAGCTTGGACGACAGTCCGGCTTTACTGCTCGCGCAGCGCCTTCAGCTTGGACTTTATCTGCGCCATCACCGCATTGGTGGCGCGCTCACCGGCCAGAATGGCCTTACTGCGATTGCCGAAATCATTGCCCGCCATCTTGCCCAACGGCGGCTGGATCACGATATCGGCTTCCTTCAATTCATACTGGTTGATGCGCTGGCCCATGATGGCAAACGTCTGCATGATCACTTCGAGCGAACTGATCGCCGCCTGCGCCTCGGTCTGGGTTGAAATATTGACGGCGATGATGAAGTCGGCGCCCATGTCGCGCGTGAACTTCACCGGCACCGGCGCCACCAGGCCGCCATCGACATAGGTATGGCTGCCGATCACGACTGGCTGGAACACGCCCGGCACCGACGAACTCGCACGCACCGCCATCCCGGTATTGCCACGCTGAAACAGGATCGGCTGGCCGTTCTTTAAGTCCGTCGCGACGGCGCCAAAGGAAATCTTGAGTTTTTCAATCGGGCGGAAATTGACGGTCTTGTTGACGTAGGTTTGCAGCGCTTCGCCTTTCAGCACGCCGGACGATTTGCCGAACAGCGGCATGGCCCAGTCGGAAATCGCCGCCTCGTCCATGTCATGCGCGATTTTTTGCAGGCTGGCGGCCGAATGGCCGGCCGCGTACAGGGCGCCCACCACACTGCCGGCGGACGTGCCGACCACGATGTCGGGCACGATGCCCTGCGCTTCGAGCGCCTTGATCACGCCGATGTGGGCAAAGCCACGGGCGGCGCCACCGCCCAGCGCGAGGCCGATCTTGATTTTACGGGGAATGGGCGCCACCGCGACCGGCGCGCCAGGGTCAACCGTGGCGGCATTGGGGGCGCCGGGATTGGCGACCGGCGTGGTGACGGCCGGGGTGCCGCTGCCCGCGGGCGTCGCTGGTGGCGACGTGTGCGGGCCGGTTGTGGCACAGCCGCCCAGCGCCAGAGCGGCCAGGACGGCAATTAACTTGTGTTTCAGGGACATAGGACAATCATCGCGGGGTTGAGCCGCGAGATTGTAGCGCAATAGAACAACGCTGGCTTAAAAATGCCTTACAGCAAACAGGCGAGAAACCCCGTATACCAACTATATTGCGTTGAATATAGTTATACCGGTACGTTCGGCAAACTCACGGTAAAACTGCTGCCCTTGCCCGACTCCGAGGTGATTGACAGGTTGCCGCCATGGCGCAACAGCACGTGCTTGACGATGGCCAATCCCAGCCCGGTGCCCTGGGTTTCGCGCGAGCGGCTCTTGTCGACCCGATAGAAGCGTTCGGTCAGGCGCGAAATGTGTTCGGGGCTGATGCCGATCCCCGTGTCCTCGACCACGAACCGGGCCCCGCGCGGCGACGCCTGCCATTTCAAGTGGATTTCACCGCCGGCCGGCGTATAGCGCACCGCGTTGGACGCCAGGTTGCCGAAAGCGCTGTGCAATTCGTCGCGGCTGCCCTGCACATCGGGACCATCGACTTCCAGTGAAATCGTATGCTTGCCCGCCGACAGCGCGCGCGCATCGCTCAACACGCGCTCCAGCAGGTTTTTCACATCCACCCGTTCCGAGCGCAGCGGGTGATCGACCGACTCCAGGCGTGACAGGGTCAGCATGTCTTCAATCAAATGCTGCATGCGGTTGCCCTGCTCCATCATCAGCTTCAGGTGCGCCAGGCGGGTCGCCGGGTCCAGTTCTTCCGACAGCGCGATTTCCAGGAAGCCGACTATCACCGTCAGCGGCGTGCGCAATTCATGCGATGCATTGGCAATAAAATCACGCCGCATCAATTCATTGCGCTCCGATTCCGTCACGTCGTGCGTGACCAGGATCTGGCGCCGGTTTTCAAACGGGATGATATGAACGATCAGCTTGCGTTCGCGGAACGTCAACGTCAGCGGCTGGTCATAGCGGCCCAGGATGATGTAATCCATGAATTCCGGGCTGCGGATCAAATTCGTCACACGCATGCCCTTGTCGCGGTCATGGCGCAGGCCCAGGTGAGCTTCGGCGGCCGGATTGCACCATTCGAGGAACAGCACGTCATCCATGATGACGACACCGTCCGGCAACAGGTGCATGGCCTGGCGGAAGCGCGCCAGCCATTCGGTCAATTCCGCCTGATTTTTCTCGTCATCGCGCCGCATCCGGTACAGCCGCGAAAACACCGTGGTCCATTCGCCCCAGCCATCGGGCAGGCGCACGCTCTGCGGGTCATCCATCCAGGCCGACAATTGCGACAGGTAGCGCAACTGGACCACGATGATGGCCGCCAGCGCCAGTAACGACACCACCATCGCCGGCACCATGCCGAACATCCACCACAGCACGCCGGCGCCGGCCACCATGGCCGCCATGCGGATGCCGACCGGCACCCAGAACAGCAGGCTCGGGTTCATGCTTTCTCGGACAGCATGTAGCCAACGCTGCGCACGGTCTTGATCAAGTGTTCCGCATCTTTCAGCGCCTTGCGCAGGCGCAGCACATGCACGTCCACCGTCCGCTCTTCAATCACCACGTGGTCGCCCCACACTTTATCGAGCAGCTGCGAGCGGGAAAACACACGCTCCGGGTGGGCCATGAAGAACTTCAGCAACTTGTATTCCGCGTGGCCGATATCGATTTTCTGGTTGTGCATCGAGACCGTGCAACTGACCGGGTCCAGGGTGACCACCCCGGCCGACATCTGCGTTTGCGCGTGTTCCGGGCTCTTGCGCCGCATCAGCGCCTTCGAGCGCGCCAGCAATTCGCGCGGGGAAAACGGCTTGGTGATGTAATCGTCGGCGCCGCTGTTCAGGCCGGACAACTTGTCCTCTTCCATGCTTTTCGCCGTCAGCATGATGATCGGGATGTCCTGGAACTGGCGGTCGGAGCGGATGCGCGACAACAGGCGCAGGCCCGACTGGTCCGGCAGCATCCAGTCCAGCAATATCAGTTGCGGCGTGCGCTTGGTGATGAAATCCCACGCATCCTGGACCGTGGATACGGAACAGACATTCCACCCCGCGTCGCGCAGGGAAAAGGTGACCAGCTCGATAATCGCCGGTTCATCTTCCACAATCAGTACAGTCGTCTTATCAGATGCCATTGTTTTACCAGCTACTCAGTCAAGCCTGTTATTGGGGTGCGTCGTCCTGCACTTGTGGCGCCGGACGGGTGTGGCGGATATCCCTGCCTTCGACCACGTAAATCACGTATTCCGCGATGTTTTTCGCATGGTCGCCAATGCGCTCGATGGCCTTGGCCACCCACAGCGTATCGAGCGCGGCCGAGATTGTACGCGGATCCTCCATCATAAACGTAATCAGGTTGCGCATGATGGAACGGAATTCGTGGTCAATCACGGCATCCTGGGCAATCAGCTGCAATGCCTGCTGGCCGTCGCTGCGCGCAAACGCGTCCAGCGCATCGTGCAGCATGTCGCTGGTGGCATTGGCGATGCCGCGCACCATTTCATAATGGTTGATGCCGGCCGAGCCGCGCGCGTGCAACGATTTCGCGACACGGGCGATCTTGGTGGATTCGTCGCCGATACGCTCCAGGTCCGTAATCACTTTAATCGTCGCCATCACGGTGCGCAAATCATTGGCGGTCGGCTGGCGGCGCACGATCAGGTGGCTGCACGCGTCATCGAGCTGCACTTCGAGCTGGTTGACCGTATCGTCTTCGCGGATCACGCGCTCGGCGCGCTCCAGGTTGCCGATGCGGAAGCACGTCATGGCATCCAGGAACTGGGTTTCCACGATGCCGCCCATCAGCAGCACCTTGGACCGGATCGACTCCAGTTCCTCGTCGTATTTCTTGGAAGAATGTTCACCCATCATATTGTTCTCTCTTTATTAACCGAAGCGGCCGGTGATGTAGTCCTGGGTTTCCTTGCGGGCCGGATTCATGAAGATCTGGTCCGTCTCGCCGAACTCCACCAGTTCGCCCAGGTACATGTACGCCGTGTAATCCGAGCAGCGTGCCGCCTGCTGCATGTTGTGGGTCACGATGGCAATCGTGTAATCCTGTTTCAGTTCGCTGATCAGTTCTTCGACCTTGGAAGTCGAGATCGGATCCAGCGCGGAGGTCGGCTCATCGAGCAACAGCACGTCCGGTTTCACCGCCACGCCGCGCGCGATGCACAGGCGCTGTTGCTGGCCACCGGACAGCGACAGGCCGCTCTTGTTCAGCTTGTCTTTGACTTCGGTCCACAGCGCGGCCTTTTTCAGCGCCCACTCCACGCGCTCATCCATCTCGCCTTTCGACAAGTCTTCGTACAGGCGCACGCCGAACGCGATGTTGTCGTAGATCGACATCGGGAACGGGGTCGGCTTCTGGAACACCATGCCCACTTTCGCGCGCAGCATGTTCACGTCCTGGCCCGGCTCGAGGATGTTGGTGTTGCGGTACATGATCGTGCCTTCCGCGCGCTGGCCCGGGTACAGGTCGTACATGCGGTTTAGCGTGCGCAGCAGGGTCGATTTGCCGCAGCCCGACGGGCCGATGAAAGCGGTCACCTGTTTTTCATGAATGTCCAGGTTCACGTTGTGCAAGCTCTGGGTCTTGCCGTAGAAGAAGTTCAGGCCCGAAATCTCGATGGTTTTACGCTTGGCAGTCATGGTCGGGGTCGCAGCGGTGTTCAGTTGAGTAGTCATCATGTGTAATTATTTCGGCGCCTTCTGGGCAAACAGGGTACGCGACAGGATATTCAGGCCCAGCACGCTGAACGTCACCAGCAGTGCACCGCCCCATGCCAGCGAGCGCCAGTTGTCGTAAGGGCTCATGGCGAACTGGTAAATCACGGATGGCAGGTTGGCCATCGGCTTGTTCATGTCGGCATTGAAGAACTGGTTATTGAGCGCGGTGAACAGCAGCGGCGCGGTTTCGCCGGAAATACGGGCCACCGCCAGCAGCACACCGGTGATGACGCCAGCCTTGACGGCGCGCAGGCGTACTGTCATCGCGACTTTCCAGCGCGGCGCGCCCAGCGCGAAGGCCGCTTCCAGCAAGCCGTTCGGCACCAGTTTCAGCATGTTGTCGGTGGTGCGCACCACCACCGGCACGGCGATCAGCGACAGCGCCAGGGAACCGGCATAACCCGAGAAGTGCTTGACGTTGGCCACATACAGCGCATACACGAACAGGCCGATCACGATCGATGGCGCGGACAGCATGATGTCGGTGACAAACCGGGTCAGCTGGGCCAGCTTGCTTTGCTCGCCGTACTCGGCCAGGTAAATACCGGCCAGGATGCCGATCGGCGTCGACACGATGGTCGACAGCCCCACCATCATCAGGCTGCCGGCGATCGCATTCCACAAGCCGCCGCCCTCGCTGCCGGGCGCTGGCGTGGTCTGCGTGAACATATTGACCGACAGCGCGGAGAAACCGTTGATCAGCAGGGTCGCGAGGATCCACAGCAGGAAAATCAGGCCGGCCGACATGGCCGCCACGGACATCGCGATGCCAACCCGGTGCGCCAGCAGGCGCTTGCGGTAGACAGGATTCATGACAGTAGTGTTATTCATTATTTGACGCCTTCCTTGCGGGACATGCCCAGCAACATCAGCTTGGCGGACGACAGGACAATCAGGGTGATGACAAACAGGATCAGCGCCAGCGCATACAGCGACGACACATGCAGCTTGGACTCCGCTTCCGCGAATTCGTTGGCCAGCACGGACGCGATACTGTTACCGGCGGCGAACATCGACCACGACAGCTTGTTGGCGTTACCAATCACAAACGTGACCGCCATGGTTTCACCCAGCGCGCGGCCCAGGCCCAGCATCACCCCGCCGACCACGCCGTTCTTGGTGTACGGCAGCACCACCTTGCGCACCACTTCCCAGCGGGTGCAGCCGAGGCCGTAGGCGGACTCTTTCAGCACGGCCGGTACGATTTCAAACACATCGCGCATCACCGACGAGATGAACGGGATGATCATCACGGCCAGGATCACGCCGGCGGTCAAGATGCCGATGCCCATGGTCGGGCCGCTGAACAGCGCGCCGATGAACGGCACCTGGCCCAGCGTGGCTTTCAGGAACGGTTGCACGTAATCGGCAAACAAGGGCGCGAACACGAACAGGCCCCACATGCCGTAAATGATCGATGGCACGCCGGCCAGCAATTCAATCGCCGTGCCCAGCGGGCGGCGCAGCCAGACCGGGCAAATCTCGGTCAGGAACAGGGCGATACCGAAGCTGACCGGGAACGCGATCAGCAGCGCGATGCCGGCCGTGGACAGGGTGCCGACGATGGCGATCAGGGCGCCGAATTCATCGTTGACGGGATCCCACTCGACCGTGGTGATGAAGGCGGGGCCGAAGTGCTGGAACGCCGGGACGGCGCCCAGCACCAGCGAAATGATGATGCCGACCAGGACCAGCAAAACCGAGAGGGCGAACGCCATCGTGACCTTGTGGAAGATGGCGTCCTGGATGCGCTGCTTGCGCATGGTGGACAGCATGGCCTGGTGCGAGACGGTACTCGCGGAACTTGCGGTGCTCATGGTGCTGTTGGCGGAATCCGGCATGGAGGAAATGGTCGCTGAGGAGAGTTCTGCGCTCATGGTGGTTTTCTTGTCGTTTTGGGCTGCTGGCCGGGGCTGGCCGGGACTGCCGCGGTTGCAGCAGTCCTGGATAGCCTCAGGGAGGCTGGTGGATCGGCGCGCCGCGCAGGATCCACCTGGTTGCTGATTAGTACACTGCCTTGCCCGACGCGTCTTTCAGGTTGGTTTTCCACGATTCCTGCACCAGCTTGACCACATTGGCCGGCATTGGCACGTAGTCCAGGTCAGCGGCGGCGGCGCCACCATTCTTGAAGGCCCAGTCGAAGAACTTGATGACTTCCTTGCCTTTGGCCGCGTCAGCCTGGGTCTTGTGCATCAGGATGAACGACACGCCGGTGATCGGCCACGAGGTTTTGCCTGGCTGGTCGGTCAGCACCACGCCAAAGCCCGGGGTCTTGGCCCAATCGGCGTTCGACGCGGCAGCCTTGAAGTTGTCGTCGTCCGGCTGCACGAACTGGCCATCCTTGTTTTTCAGGGCGGTGTGCGACATTTTGTTTTTCTTGGCGTATGCCCATTCCACGTAGCCAATCGCGCCTTTGACACGCTGCACGTTGGCGGCCACGCCTTCATTGCCCTTGCCGCCCACACCCAGCACCCACTTCACGGCGGTACCGGCGCCGACTTTGGTCTTGAATTCAGGGGAGGTTTTCGACAGGTAGTCGGTGAACAGGAACGAGGTGCCGGAGCCGTCCGCGCGGTGCACGACCACGATGTCTTCGGCTGGCAGTTTCAGGCCGGCGTTCAGCGCTGCGATTTCAGGAGCATTCCATTTGGTGATCTTGCCCAGGTAAATGTCGGCGATGACCGGGCCGGTCAGTTTCAGCGCGCCTGGCGCGATGCCGTCGAGGTTCACCACGGTCACCACGCCACCCATGATGGCCGGGAACTGGGTCAGGCCTTCCGCATCCAGGTCTTCCGCTTTCAGCGGGCTGTCCGATGCGCCGAAGTCGACGGTCTTGGCTTTGATTTGCTTGATCCCGGCGGACGAGCCAACGGATTGATAGTTCAGGCCGTTACCGGTTGCTGCTTTGTACGCTTCCGCCCACTTTGCGTAGATCGGATAAGGGAACGTTGCGCCCGCACCCGTCATATCGGCGGCGGTTGCGGTGGAGAAAGCCACGGCAGCCGAAGCGCCTACGACCAGGGAGGTGAACAACTGTTTCATGCGCATATCTAGTCCTTTGAGGGTTGTGACGTGGGGTTGTTACTTGGTTCAGATGCTGCGCAGTCTATCGGCCAAATATGACACCTTTATGACATGACTGAAATTTAAGGAACCAGCGGTCCCATAGAGGGAAAACAGGGGCATGTCACACGATTTATGACATGTCATATTTCAGCGGAGTCATGGAATTGTCATGAAGCTGTCACAATTGACAATTAATCTACGGCAAGACGCGATTTCACGGAAATCGGCGATAGAATCAATCATCTGCAAGATAGTGTGAACACCATGAAGCCTGATCTGCGTGCGGAAACCAACAAGCACGGGATCTTCCTGGACCGCGAGCTGTCACAACTGGCGTTCAACCGCCGCGTGATGGCCCAGGCCGAAGATCCCGCCATCCCCCTTCTCGAGCGTTTGCGCTATTTATGCATCGTCAGCAGCAATCTCGACGAGTTCTTCGAAGTGCGGGTCGCCAGTTTGCTGGCCGCCGCCAGCGTGGATGGCACCCTGGACGACCATCCGGCGCTGGCCGCCAACCTGAGACGGATCTGCGATGAATGCCATGAGCTGGTGAAACAGCAATATGACATCCTGAATGCCGAAGTCTTACCGCAATTACAGGCAGCAGGCGTCCACCTCCTGCGCCACACCCAGCGCAACGAACAGCAGCGCGCCTGGGTCAGGGATTATTTCGAACGCGAAGTCCGCCCCCTCCTCACCCCGATCGGCCTCGACCCGGCCCACCCGTTCCCGCAAGTCGTCAACAAGAGCTTGAATTTCATCGTGCAGCTGAGCGGCAAGGATGCGTTCGGCCGCGGCACGGCGATCGCCATCGTCAAGGCGCCCCGCGTGCTGCCGCGCGTGGTCCGGCTGCCGGACGAACTGAACACGGAGGGCGGCGTTGCGTTCTGCCTGCTGTCCTCGATCATTCACGCCCACATCGCCGACTTGTTTGCCGGCCGCGATGTGACGGCGTATTCGCAATTCCGGGTCACGCGCGATTCCGACCTGTGGGTCGATGAAGATGAAGTCAAAAACCTGCGCCAGGCGCTCAAGGGGGAGTTGCAGGGGCGCCAGTTCGGCACCTCGGTGCGGCTGGAAGTGGCGAAGAATTGCCCACCCGAGCTGTCGCAATTCCTGCTCGACCAGTTCAACCTGGACCAGTCCCGCTTGTACCGCGTCGATGGCCCGGTCAACATGGTGCGCCTGACGGAAATCATCAACCACGTGCAAATGCCGGAATTGCGCTTCCCGCCTTACCTGCCGGGTTCCGTCTCGAAAGCCGCCAATATCGATGTGTTCGCCTCGCTGCGCGAACAGGATATCTTGCTGCACCATCCATTCCAGTCGTTCCAGACCGTGATTGATTTCATCCGCGCGGCCGCCCATGATCCAAACGTGGTCGCCATCAAGCAGACCGTGTACCGCACCGGCATGGACTCGGATTTGATGGAATCGCTGATCGTGGCGGCCCACGCCGGCAAGGAAGTCACGGTGGTGGTGGAATTGATGGCGCGTTTCGACGAGGAAGCCAACATCAACTGGGCCGACAAGCTGGAGCAGGCTGGCGCCCAGGTGGTGTACGGCGTGGTGGGCCTGAAAACCCACGCCAAGATCGCGCTGGTGCTGCGCCGCGAAGATGGCGGCCTGCGCTATTACGCCCACCTGGGCACCGGCAATTACCACCCGACCACGACCAAGCTGTACACCGACTTCGGCGTGTTGACCAGCAACCCGGACCTGGGCCGCGACGTCAATGAAGTGTTCATGCACCTGACCAGCCTGGCCAAGCCGCAAAAGCTGACCCATTTGTGGCTGGCGCCATTCGCGCTGCAAAATGAAATCATCAAGGCCATCCGCAATGAAGCGAAGATTGCGCGCGCCGGCCGTCCGGCCCGCATCATTGGCAAGATGAATGCGCTGGTCGATGAATCCGTGATCCGCGCGCTGTATGCGGCCTCCAAGGATGGCGTCAAGATCGACTTGATCGTGCGCGGCGCATGTACCCTGAAACCCGGCGTGCCAGGCTTATCGGACAACATCAAGGTGCGCTCCATCATCGGCCGCTTCCTGGAACACAGCCGGATTTATTACTTCCGCAACGACCTGGCGCACGATGTGTACCTGGCCAGCGCCGACTGGATGAGCCGCAACCTGTTCCGCCGGGTCGAAGTCGCATTCCCGGTACTGGACAAGGCGCTGAAGCGGCGCGTGATCGCGGAAGGCTTGAATCCTTATTTGAAGGACAACACCAATGCCTGGGACCTGGAGCCGACCGGCCACTATGGCCGCCGCAAGGCGCGCGGCAAGCAAGCGCAGTACAGCGCGCAAGCCCACCTGATGCACTTGCTGGGCACGCCGGATACCGGATCCGCGTGAGGCTGCGGACATGAAGGGGAAGAAAATGGACTTGATCTTGTGGCGTCACGCCGAAGCCGAAGAGGCGGCGCCCGGCCAATCCGACCTGGAACGGGCGCTGACTGCCAAGGGCCAGAAACAGGCGCGGCGCATGGGCCAGTGGCTCGACTCGCAATTGCCGGACAGTTGCCGCATCTTGTCCAGCCCCGCCCTGCGCACGGTCCAGACCGCCGATGGCCTGGGCCGCAAATACAAGATCCATCCGGACCTGGCGCCGGACGCCGATCCGGACGCGATCCTGAAAGCCGCCAACTGGCCGGCCGCAAAGGAAAGCGTGCTGATCATCGGCCACCAGCCGACCCTGGGCCAGGCGGCGGCCCTGCTGATGACCGGCGACGCGCGCGCATGGGATATCAAGAAAGCCAGTGCCTGGTGGTTTTCCCAGCGCGAGCCTGGCGACCCGGACAGCCTGTATCTAAAGGCGGTGATGGCGGCGGACCTGGTGGTGAAGTGACTAATCAAAAAACGTACGGGTATTTGCGCAACAGCCGGGTTGCTGCATCTTGAAAAGTCACCGTTGCCTGCTAAAGTTTAGTTGTATCAACTCTAGGGAGCGGCCGCTGCTAACAGCGGTTGACACATCATGTTCACCCTGCTCACCATCGGTATCTTTGGCGCGATGATTGGTTTGATCGCTTTTGAAATCGTCCAGGAATCCCGAGGGAGTCACAACAAGCTGACTGACCGCTATCACGAATAGCTGCACGCTTCTCCGGAAGCGCCGGCGCCTGCAACGCACCATTATCGGGTGCGGGTAGCAGGCGTTTTAATTTTCAGGCCATGAAATCAAACAGCGAGCGCGGCCCGGTATAACCCGGCAGCCCGTCGCTTGCAGCGGACTGTTCCTGCGCCGCATACAGCCTGGCCAGCGCATTGGCTTGTGCGGTCATGGCCTTGGCCATCTCCGTCTTCTTGCCATTCAGCGCCGTCAATTCCTTGTTGACTTGCTGGCTTTCGCGCTGGATCGCGCCGCTCTTGCCCGTCAACGCGTCGATCCTGGCGTCAAACTGGTCCGCCAGGCCTTTACCCTCGTTGGTAAACAGCTTGCCGACCGCGTCCGGATCGGCGGCAATCGCGCTTTTCAACTGCTTCTCATCGACTTGCAGGCGACCGTCGCCATTGACGGCAACCCCAACCTTGGCCAGCTCGCTGGCCGAGACGGGACCGGCGCGTAACAGCCCCGCCAGGTCGCGGCTGGCCTGGCCCAGCGCCTGGTCGGACTTCAGGGCGCCTTTTTCCAGCACCGCCAGCTTGGCCTGCAGCCCGTTGTAGGCTTCGATAAACCCCGTCACATTGCGCGCCACTTCGCTGCTGTCCTGCTTGACCGTGACGTCGGCCTTGCCAATGCCTTTCAGGGTCAGCGCCAGGCCGCCGCTGTCCACGGTATTGGTGGCGCTCTTGCTGTCCTTGCCATCGATGGTCACCAGCGCATCGCGCGCGGCCGCGGTTTGCGTCATGCCCTTCCCCGCCAATAAATCCTTGATGGCGGCGTCGCCGCTGACGCTGATGCGCAGGCTGTTGGCTTCGCCGGACGCGCTTTTCACGGACAGCGCAACGCCATTTCCGCTTTTCACCACGGCGGCATCGATGCCGGCCGCCTTGAAGGCCGCGGCAATGCCATCCAGTGTATTGTTGGATGGATCGATGGTGATGGTTGTGGCGGCCTGTTTGCCGGGCGTGAACGTGCCGGCGCCGGTCACGCCGGTTTCGATTTTCACGATGGCGGGCGCGCCCGTGCCGATTTTTGCATTCGCGGCGGCTTGCGCGCTGCTGGTCAGCACTTGCGCTTGCGCCAGTTGCCTGACCTCGATGGCGTGCGTCCCTGCTTTGACGCCGTCTTGGGCACTGCCATTGGCGGTGGCGGCAACGATGTTCGGCGCCGAACTGCTGGCCGAGGTCGACAAGCCGGCGCCGGCCAGGCGCTCGGCCACGGCCTGGAAATCCGCCAGCGCGCTGTGCAATTGGCCCAGCCCGGAGAGTTTGGCCTGGTCGCGGCTGATATTCTGGTTGAGTTTTGACACGGCGCCGGATTGCCCGGCCAGTGTTTTTTCCACTTTCGCCAGCACCGCAGCCGATGGCGACGCCAGGCCGCCATACGCATCGAGTCCCGCCAGGCGGCCGGTCATATTGGAATTGGCCATATAAATCCCTCCCGCCGGCGCCGCCCCTGCATCAGCGCTTGAAATCAGCGCATGAATTTAGTAATGGCGGCCATCGCGGCCTGCTCCGGATTAACGAATTGAAAGCCGACTTTCACATCGTCGCCGCTGAAAATGCAATAACTGACTTTCGCGCGGCAAGTAATAATTTGCGGCTTCCCATCAATAAACATTTCAAACGATACACTGCCAGCCGTGCCGGCCTGCACCATATGTCCCATCGTCAGCGATAAACCAGACTGGGAAATATCCAGCGTACGGGCCGGCGTCGGAGCGGCGCCATCGAGCACCACCATGGCTTTGGCCCGCAAAATCTTGCGTGAAACGTGCCTTTGATCGACTAACACTCTTGTTCCTATTAATTAGCAATTTAAACCGCAGTCATAAACAGTATTACCTGACAAGAGCGCAACATTAAATGTGCACGCCGGCCGGCGCATATTGTACTGCGGTTGCTAATTTAATGCAGGGCAACAGAGTGAGTGATTTTAATCCATTTTATTGCAATTCACGCAACCGGGTAAAAGCGTCATCGATGCGCTCCACGCCAATCAAGGTCATGCCATCGATCGGCTGTTTCGGGACATTCGCTTTCGGAATCATCGCAATGGAAAAGCCCAGCTTGGCCGCTTCCCGCAACCGTTCCTGGCCGCGCGGCGCGGGGCGGATTTCGCCGGCCAGGCCCACTTCGCCAAACACCACGAAGCCGCGCGGCAAGGGCTTGTTGCGCATCGAGGAATTAATCGCCAACAGCACAGCAAGGTCGGCCGCCGGTTCCGTGATCTTGACCCCGCCCACCGCATTGATAAAGACATCCTGGTCGAACGCGGCAATGCCCGCGTGGCGGTGCAGCACGGCCAGCAGCATGGCCAGGCGGTTTTGCTCCAGGCCGACCGACAGCCGGCGCGCATTCGGCAAGTGGCTGGCGTCAACCAGCGCCTGGATTTCCACCAGCAGCGGACGGGTGCCTTCCTGCGTCACCATCACGCACGACCCCGGCACCTGGTTGTCATGCTGCGACAGGAACAGCGCGGACGGATTCGAGACGCCCTTTAAGCCCTTTTCCGTCATGGCAAACACGCCCAGTTCATTGACGGCGCCAAAACGGTTCTTGATCGCGCGCACCAGGCGGAAACTGGAATGGTTGTCGCCTTCGAAATACAGCACGGTGTCGACGATGTGTTCCAGCACCCGGGGACCGGCCAGCGCGCCCTCTTTCGTCACGTGGCCCACCAGGATGATGGTGACGCCGGTTTGCTTGGCCATGCGCGTCAGTTGCGCCGCGCATTCGCGCACCTGCGCCACCGAACCCGGGGCGGAACTCAGGGCATCCGAATACAGGGTCTGGATCGAATCGATCACGGCCACTTGCGGCTTCAGGTCCGCCAGGGTGCCGAGGATTTTCTCCAGCTGGATTTCCGCCTGCAGTTTCAAGTCCTTCGCGTCGATGGCGAGGCGCTTGGCGCGCAGCGCGATTTGCGCGCCGGATTCCTCACCCGACACGTACAGCACTTTTTTCACGTGCGACAGGTGCGCCAGCGCCTGCAGCAGCAGGGTCGATTTGCCGATGCCGGGGTCGCCGCCGATCAGCACCACGCCGCCCGCCACCAGCCCGCCGCCCAGCACCCGGTCAAATTCCTCAATGCCGGTCGGGAAACGGGGCACATCAAGCGCGTCGATTTCATCGAGCGACAGGACCGGCGCGGTCTGCGCCAGCGCCATGTGCTGCGGGTTCGAGTAGCGGTTATTGCCGCCGCCCGATTCGATGACGGTTTCCACCATCGTGTTCCATTGCTGGCAGGCGGCGCACTGGCCGGTCCATTTGCTGCTGGTGCCGCCGCATTCGGTGCACGTGTAATTGGTCTTGGCCTTCGCCATATCTCAGCTTCCCTGTCAGCCTTCCACAACCCGCACGCGCTGGGCCAGCGCGCACATCAATTCATAGCCGATGGTGCCCGATGCTTCCGCCACCTCGTCGACCGGCATGCCTTCGCCCCACAGCACCACGCGGCTGCCCACCTGCGCGCCTGGCACATTCGTCAAATCCACCGTCAGCATATCCATCGACACGCGGCCCACCAGGCGGGTGCGCACGCCATCGACCAGTACCGGTGTATCTTGCGGCGCATGGCGCGGATAACCGTCGGCATAACCGCATGCCACCACGCCGATGCGCATCGGGCCATCGGCCTGGAAGCGGCTGCCATAACCAACACAGTCGCCCGCATCGATGTCCTGGATGCCGATGATCTCGCTGGCCAGGGTCATGGCGGGTTTCAGGCCGAAGGCTTGCGCCGTCTGGCCGCCCGGCGTGCCGCCGTACAGCATGATACCGGGACGGATCCAGTTGCTGGCCAGCTCGTCGCCCAGTTCCGGCATCTGGAAGGTGCCGGCGGAATTGGCCAGGCTGACCGGCCCCGGCAAACCCCGGCTGCCGTCGCGGAAGCGGCGCACCTGTTCATGGATCGACAGGCGCGGATGGGCCGCCTCGTCGGCATTGGCAAAGTGCGTCATCAGGGTGATTTCCGCCACGTGCGGCAAGGCCCGCAAGCGCGCATGGGCGGCGGCGAAATCCCGCGGCATGAAGCCCAGGCGGTTCATGCCGGTATTCATTTTCAAATGCACATTCAGCGGACGCGCCGGGTGGGCCGCTTCCAGCAGCGCCAGTTGCGCTTCGCAGTGGATCGCGCCGTTCACATCGTGCTGCGCCATCATGGCGATATCGGCCGCATCGAACGGCCCTTCCAGCAGCAACACCGGGCCGGTCCAGCCCAGTTCACGCAAGCGCACCGCATTATCCGGCTCGATCAGCGCCAGGCCGTCGGCCGCGGCAAAACCGCGCATCGCGCGTTCCAGGCCGTGGCCATAGCCATTGGCCTTCAACACCGCCCACACTTTGGCGCCGGGGGCACAGGCCCTGGCGCGGGCCAGGTTATGTTGCATCGCGTCGATATGAATGGTTGCGGTAATTGGCCTTGGCATGGGAATTTTTGGCGGATGAATGGAGCCGGTATTTTACCGGATGGAGGGCATAATTTCCGTGTGGCCGCATGGCAAGGAAGCAAGGCCGGCATCCCGGCTGCCGCCCCCCTTTTTGGGAAATATCAGGTATTCATGGTATAAAGCCTACCGGATCAGTTACGCGGACACACAACAGAATGAATCGTGGTTTTTATACCATCATGGCAGCGCAGTTTTTCTCGTCGCTGGCCGACAATGCGCTGCTGTTCGTCGCGATTGACCTGCTGGTCACGATGAAATCGCCGGCGTGGATCATTCCGCTGCTGAAGCTGTCGTTTGTGCTGTTCTATGTGTTGCTGGCCCCCTATGTGGGCGCGTTTGCCGATTCCCTGCTCAAGGGCCGGGTCATGTTCATTGCCAACATGATCAAAATCCTCGGCTGCGCCCTGATGTTCTTTTACCTGAATGTGCATCCACTGCTGGCGTACACCGTGGTGGGCTTTGGCGCGGCCGTGTATTCGCCCGCCAAGTACGGCATCCTGACGGAATTGCTGCCGCCTGAAAAACTGGTGGCCGCCAATGGCTGGATCGAAGGCTTGACCGTAACGTCGATCATCCTGGGCACCGTGATGGGCGGCGCGCTGGTGACCGGCCAGTTCTCGTCCCTGCTGCTCGGCATTGATTTCCCCGTGTTCGACACCGGGGTCGATACCCGCTCGGAAGCGGCGCTGTGCGTCCTGATCGGCGTGTACCTGCTGGCCGCCCTGTTCAACTTGCGCATCCCGGACACGGGCGCGCGCTACCCGCACCAGGAACATCATCCGGTCAAGCTGGTGGTCGATTTCGCCAATTGCTTCACCTTGCTGTGGAAAGACAAGCTGGGCCAGATTTCCCTGGCCGTCACCACGCTGTTCTGGGGCGCCGGCGCGACCTTGCAACTGATCGTGCTGGAATGGGCGCAAAAATCGCTGAACATGCGCTATGACCAGGCCACCAGCCTGGTGGGCATGGTGGCGATCGGCATGGCGCTGGGCGCGGTCCTGTCGGCCCGTTACATCACCTTGCGCAAGTCGCTGTCCGTGATCCCGCTGGGCATCCTGATGGGCCTGATCGTGATGGGCATGGTGCTGGTGAATTCGAAACTCATCGCGTATCCGCTGCTGGTGATCATCGGCGCGATAGCCGGTTTCTTCGTGGTGCCGATGAATGCACTGCTGCAGCACCGGGGTCACGTGCTGATGAGCGCGGGCCACTCGATCGCGGTCCAGAACTTCAATGAGAACCTGTCCATCCTGACCATGCTGGCGATGTATTCGCTGATGATCCGCCTGCACCTGGGCTTGAATACCACCATCGTGCTGTTTGGCCTGTTCATGGCCGGCGTGATGTTCTTCATTATGCGCCTGCATAAATTCAACCAGGGCCAGCATGATTCGCTGGGGCTGATTGGCGAGGCCAAGCACTAGGTCTCGGGCCGGCATGGCGGCTTTGCCTTCGGCAAAACCGCCATGCACATTCATTTCCCTCGCCTGCTCATAATGCCTAAGGCAACGCGCCTTGCGCGCGGCGCGCGGCGGCCCGCTCGTGCCAGTCATCCGGCGCGATAAACCCCCGCGCCACTTCGACCAGCCAGCCATCGCGCTCTTCGACCGTGGCCGCCATCACCGGTGACATTTCCAGCGCGAAGCGCTCCAGCACGGCCGCATGCAAGCCCGCCGCGGCCAATGGCGCCGCCTTGTCCACGGCGGCAATCGACGCCGGCTGGAACGGCGCCTGGTCCGGCGTGGCGGCGCGCACCTTCAGCGGCGCCAGCCATTGCAGGCGCGGCATCACGACATAACGGCGGTCCGCATCCAGCGCGGGTCCGGCCAGGAAGTCTTCCAGTGTCATCCACGAACCCCGGCAATGATCCGGCGAGACGCCTTCCAGTGCCCGCTCCGGCCCCGGCGGATGGAACAGCCAGCCTTTGATCAGCGCCTGCGCCGCATCGACCGGCTGCGGCAGGACGTGCTGCGCGGCCGGGTGGTGACACAGCGCCAGCTGGTGTGTAAAGGTTTTGCGGATTTTCTTGCCCAGCGTATCGGCCAGGTTGGGGCCGACCAGATGATGGAACGACGCGGCATCGGCCCGCTCGTCCACCAGGTAAAACTTGGAAGCGAATTCCCAGTGCAGCAGCCGGGGGCCGTCGCGCAGCAGGAAATCAAATTCCCCCACGGTCTGGTTGCGCTCCGTGCGCACCTGCAAGCCATGCGCCGCCAGCACACCCTGCCGCGCCAGGTAAAACGCCATCAGCTTTTCCGCATACAGGCCGAGGCGCGAATAAAACTTCGGGCCGAGCGCGGTATCGAGCGGTGACGGATCGTGTTCCAGCGCCGCCAGCCACTGCGCCACCGGCGGCGTGACCGGGCCCAGCGTGGCGACGCGGCCTTGCCAGTGCGGCGATGCCGGGTCCAGCAAGTCGGGCGACTCCAGCAGCCAGGCCAGCGCCCGCACGTGCGGGCGCGTCAAATGGCGCCAGCGCTGTTCAAACGCTTGCTGGTAGGTCGGCGCCATGGGGTTCAGGCGCGGCCGTCAAAGGCCGAACGCGCCAGGCACAGGTCGGCCCAGGCCCGGGCCTTGTCTTCCGGCTTGCGCAGCAAATCCGCCGGATGGTACGTCGCCACCACGGGAATCTGTTCCAGCCGCAGCACCTTGCCGCGCGCGGCCGCGCCCAGCAAGCCTTTGGCGGCGGTGTGGCCCAGCGTGATCACCGCGCGGCTGCCGGCCAGCGCCAGCTCCCGGTCCAGGTAAGGACGGCAAGCCGCCACTTCCTCGGCGCTCGGCGCACGGTCGCCTTGTGGACGGCATTTCACCAGCGTGGTGACATAGGCTTCCGTCTCCGGCGCCACCTTGATGGCTTTCAGCATATTGTCCAGCAACTGGCCCGGTGCGCCTGCCAGTGGCCGCCCCTGTGCTTCGTCCTCGCCATTCGGCGCGGTCCCCAGCACCAGCCATGGCGCACCGTCGGCCCCACGGCCCGGCACGGCGGCGCTGCGCTCCTGGCACAGCGTGCAGCGCGTACACGATTGCACGGCAGCCTGCAGCGCGGCCCTGTCCATGCGCGCGATGGCGGCGTCCGACACACCGGCATCGGATTGCGCTTCGCCATACGGGTCGTCGAAGCCGCCATCGAACGATGGCAGCGGTGCATCATCGAACCATGGTATGCCGTCGTCCGGCATGGCCTGGGATGCGGACGCCGCCGATGGCGCGGGTTGCCCCTGCCGCGTTGGAGCGGCCGGCCGGCCCGGATGGGCCGCCGCACCGGCGGAGGCGGCAGCGCGCCATGGCGCTTCATCTTCGGCGTCCGGTTCGGGCGCAGCCTTGCGCACAGGTTTGGCGATCGGCGTGGCCGGGACATCGTCAAACCACGCATAGGATTCGCCACCCGATTCACCACCCGCCTCCGGCTTGGCGGCGGCAGGCGCGGGCCGCGCCGGCGGCGGCGCCTTGGCCGGCGGCGGGGATTTCAATGCCGGACGCGTGGACGGTGCGGCCGGCGCATCATCGAACCAGGACGTGTCTTCACCGCCCGCTGGCGCCGCCCGGGGCGCGGAAGGCGCGGAGGCAGGATAGGCCGCCCCGGGCGCTGAACCATGCGGTGCCGCAGCAGCGGCCTGGCTTACGGCCCCAGGTGCAGCGGCATACTCCGCGGCCGTGCGGTTTTCCGCTGTTGCCGCAGCGCCTGCGGCATCGGCAACCGGTGAAACCGCCGGCGCTTCGGCCCGCGCGGCATGGGCCGCTTGCGCCATGGCGTTGTCCGCAGCTGCTTCCGCTACCGCGCCGGCCACATCGTCCGCCACGTCGTCCGCCACATCCGCGATCACAGCGCCATCGCCATCCATCACGGCAGGCGCATGCCGCAGCCGCCACTGCGGCCCCAGTCCCATCGCATCGAGGAATACGTGGTTGCGGTTCATAGCGCGATCCGCATCACAATCGCGTCTTCACGCTGGCCATTGCCGGCCGGGTAATACCCTTTGCGGCGGCCAATCTGCTTGAAGCCATAGCGCTGGTAAATCTCCAGCGCCCGCGTGTTCGACGGGCGCACTTCCAGCAGCATGGCGTCCATCCCCAGGCCGCGCGCGCGCGCCACCGACTGGTTCAGCAGGAAACGGCCCAGGCCCTGGCCCTGCCAGTCCGCCGCCACCGCCACATTGAGCAAATGCGCTTCATCGACCACCTGCATGATGAGGAAGTAACCCATCAACGCACCGTTCTGGCCACGCAGCACCCAGGCGTCATAGCCGGACGCCAGCGAATCGGCAAAGTTGGCGCGGGTCCACGGATGGGGATAAACGCTTTGCTCCAGCGCCAGCACCTCGTCGATATCGGCCGGCTGCATCGGCTGGTAATTGAGCCGGGCCAGGTCCCAGGCGGGCTGCATGCCCGGCGTCGCGCCCTGCATCATGCGCCTGCCTTTGCCGCGCCGGCGTTGGCGTTCATTTCACGCCGTTCCGCACTGGTGTAGGCGATCTTGTTGCGCAGGTACAGCGGCTGCGCTTGCGCCGCCGTCACGCCCTGCCCCGCTTCCAAGGCGATGCGGCCCAGCTGCGCGATCTGCGCCGCGTGCGGCATCACGTCGCCATGCGCGCCCATGGCAAACGGCTGGCCGGCGAAGGCGTCGGCATAGGCCGGAAAACCATTGCCGCACGCCGTCACGCCACCCTGCGGCGCGACGCTTTCCGGCGCGGTCAGCACGGGCGCCTGCACGATCTCCGGCAAGACCACGCCTTGCGCATCGCCGGCATAGCGGTACTGCGCCCAGTACACTTCACCCATGCGGGCGTCAAGCACGGCCAGGATCTCCGTGCTGCCATATTGCTGGCGGCACGCCAGCGCCATCGCATCGAGCGTCACCACCGGCACCAGCGGCAGTTCCGCGCCAAATCCCAGGCCCTGGGCCACGCCGCAGGCAGTCCGCACGCCGGTGAAGGAACCGGGACCGGCGCCATAGGCAATCGCATCGACATCGGCCAGCGCGATGCCGGCGTCAAGCAGCAATTCCTGGATCATGGGCAGCACGGCGGCGGAATGGGTCCGCACGCCGGACGATGCACGGCTGATGACGGCATCGCCGCGCAGCAGTGCGCACGACGCCATTTCGGAAGAAGTTTCAATGGCAAGTATGGTAGACATGGCGCTATTTTAACCTGCCGCCCGCGCTCTGACCCAGCCTGACCGGCATGCCCGGCCTGCACTTGGTACAATATTGTCCTATGCACAGCACGACTTTACAAACCGACAACCGCGCCGACGTGGCGGCCGCCCTCGCGCAAGACCGCTGGATCGTGGCCTGCCTGTGCGCGGCCTGGTGCGGCACCTGCGCCAGCTACCGCGCCACCTTTGAAGCCCTGGCGGCGCGCCATCCGGATAAATACTTCCTGTGGGTCGATATCGAAGACCATGCGGACGTGGTGGGCGACCTGGACGTGGAAAACTTCCCGACCCTGCTGATCCAGCGCCATGAACACGTGGCGTTCTTTGGCACCATGCTGCCGGACGCCAACGTGGCGCACCGGCTGGTGCTGGCGCAATCGGCGATGTCGGATGCGGAACTGGCGGCCTATGCGGACAGTACGGAAGAGCGCCGCGCGTGGCAGGAAAACTGTAATTTGCGCACGCTGCTGCGGGCCGGATAACCGGTTCAGGCCAACATCAGGGGCAAACTGCGCAGCCGCTGCCCGGTCAACTTGAACACGGCATTGGCCACCGCCGGCGCCACCGGCGGCACGGCCGGTTCGCCCATGCCTTGCGGCGGCTGGGCCGACAGCATGATGATGGTCTCGACTTTCGGCGCCTGGTTCATGCGCAGCACCGGATAATCGCCGAAATTGCCCTGCACGACCTTGCCGCCGTCGATGGTGATTTCCCCCATCAGCGCGGCCGACAAGCCAAACACCACGCTCGATTCGACCTGCTGCGCGATGATGCCCGGATTGACGGCAATGCCGCAATCGACCGCGCACACCACGCGGTGCACGGTGATGTCCTTGCCGGTCACCGACACTTCCGCCACCTGCGCCACGATCGAGCCGAATGACTGGTGCAGCGCCACGCCATGGGCGCGCCCCGGCGGCGGCGGCCCCGCCTTGTCCACGGCGGCATTCAACACGGCCAGGTGGCGCGGATGCCGGTGCAGCAAACTACGCCGGAAAGCCGCCGGGTCCTGCCCCGCCGCGTGGGCCATTTCGTCAATAAAACTTTCCTTGAAAAACGCATTGTGCGAATGGCCGACCGAGCGCCAGTAACCGACCGGCGCCACGCTCTCGACATTGACGTGGCGGATGCGCTGGTGCGGCACTTCATACGGCATGTCGTATTCGCCTTCGGCGGAATTCTTGTCCGGCCCGGCGCCCGGCACGCCCAGATTGCGCGTCAAGAATTGGTGGCCAATGGCGGCGCCGGCCGAATGGTTGTCCCACGCCAGCAAATTGCCCGCGCCATCGAGGCCCGCAGCAAAGCGCGCCAGCGCCACCGGGCGGTACACGTCGTGGCGCGTATCGTCTTCGCGGGTCCAGATCACCTGCACCGGCAAGCCGCCGCATTGCTTCGCAATGGCCACCGCCTGCGCAATGAAGTCCACGTCGAGGCGCCGGCCAAAGCCACCGCCCAGCAGCTTGATGTCGAGTTCCACATCGTCCGGCTTCACGCCAGCCACCTTGGCCGCCACGTTGACGGCAAAGGTGGGCGACTGGGTCGAGACCCACAGCCGCACCTTGCCGTCCGCCACCTGCGCCGTGCAATTAATCGGTTCCATGGCGGCATGCGCCAGGTATGGCGCGCGGTATTCCGCGCGCACGGTTTTCGCCGCGCCATCGAGCTGGCCGATGTCCCCGGTTTCATGGAAGGTGTGTCCGCTATCGCTGTCGAGCCGCTGCGCCAGTTCGCGCGCGATGGCGCTTGACGCCAGCGCCGCGTGCGGTCCGTCGTGCCATTGGATGGCCAGCGCATCGGCGGCCTGGCGCGCCTGCCAATAATGCTGCGCCACCACGGCCAGCCCGGCACGGGCGCCGGTCTGGCCTTCCAGCGCGGCGGAATAATCGACGACTTGCCGGACACCCGGCATTTTCAGCACGGCTTGCGGATCAAACGACGCCACCGTCCCGCCGATCACGGGCGCCATGCGCACCGCCGCATACAGCATGCCGGGCGGCCGCGCGTCGATGCCGAACACCGCGCTGCCATTGGATTTCGCGGCCGTGTCGCGGCGCGGCGCGCTGGCGCCGATCAGGCGGAATTGTCCCGGGGTTTTCAGGCGCACGTTGGCGGGCGGCGTCATGCCGGCGGCCAGCTGCGCCAGGTCGCCATATGGCGCCTTCTTGCCGCTGGCGTGCAGCACATGGCCGTCTTCCGTGCGGCATTCCGCTGGCGGCACATTCCAGTTGCGCGCCGCCGCTTCGATCAGCAGCGCGCGCGCCGTGGCGCCCGCTTCGCGCATCGGCAGCCACAAATCCTTGATGCTCGACGAGCCGCCCGTGATATTGATGCCCAGTTCCCGCGCCACCTTGGTAATCACGCGCTCCACGCCATGGCGCACGCGGCCCTCGTCATCGGGGTGGAATGGCAAGCCGTCCGCGATCAGCGCCACGTTGCCATAGATTTTATCGAACGGCGCCTGTACCAGCCGGACCCGCTCCAGTGGCACGTCGAGCTCTTCGGCCACCAGCATCGGCAGCGCCGTCAGCACGCCCTGGCCCATTTCACTGCGCGCCATCGCCACCGTCACGGTATTGTCCGGCGCCACGGCCACCCAGCCATTGAGCGTCACCGCGCCGTTACTGACCGGCAGCGCCGCCTTGCCCCGGATGCGCTGGCGCGGCGGCAGCGCGCCCCAGCCCACCAGCACGGCGCCGGCAGCCGCCAGCCCGGACAACAGGAAGGTGCGCCGCTTCATTGGTTGACCGCCTCGACTTCCCGCCAGCGCGCCAGCAAGTCATCGGCCAGCACCGGCTTGCTGTAGTAATAACCCTGCGCATGGTTACAGCCATGGCGCAGCAGGAAGGCGGCCTGTTCATCGGTTTCCACGCCTTCCGCGATGACCGACAAGTTCATGCTCTTGCCCAGCTGGATAATCGCAATGGCAATCGCTTCATCGTTCACGTCGGTCGAAATGTCCTTGATGAACGAACGGTCGATCTTCAGGGTCTGCACCGGCATCTGCTTCAGGTAGGCCAGCGACGAATAACCGGTACCAAAATCGTCAATCGCCAGGCCGACGCCGATCGCATGCAGGTCATTGATGTACGCCAGCGCATCGCCGGTGTTCATGATCACCGATTCCGTCACTTCCAGCTGCAGCCGGTGCGGCTCCAGCCCGGTTTCACGCAGGATGTCGCCCACCAGGCTGGCGATGCTGCCGCGGTCGAACTGCTTGGCCGACAGGTTGACCGCCATCTTCGGCACGTGCAGGCCGGCCTGGTCCCAGCGGATCATCTGGCGGCACGCCTGTTCCAGCACCCACTGGCCGAGCGGGTTGATAAAGCCGGTGTCTTCGGCCAGCGGAATAAAGCGGATCGGCGGCACCAGGCCCAGTTCGGGGTGGTTCCAGCGCACCAGCGCTTCCACGCCCGTCAGGCGGCCGGTATCGATTTCCACCTGCGGCTGGAAGTTGAGGAACATTTCATCTTTTTCCAGCGAGCGACGCAGGAAGGTTTCCAGACGCAGGCGCTCGACGCCCTCGCCCGACATCGACGGCGCATACAGGCGGTAGCCATTGCGTCCACGCGCCTTGGCCTGGTACATGGCAACGTCGGCGTTACGGATCAGCATATTCAAGTCGGTCGCATCTTCCGGGAACAGCGAAATGCCGACCGAACCGGTGACGAACAATTCGTGGTCCGCCACCATGAACGGACGCTCGAACATGGCCACAAGTTTTTCCGCCACGTGCGCCGCGCCGAACTGGCCATCGACGTTTTCCAGCAAGACGATGAATTCATCGCCGCCGAGGCGCGCCAGGGTATCGCCTTCGCGCAACTTGTCCTGCAGCGCGCGCGCCACCTGTTTCAGCAATTCGTCGCCAATGTGGTGGCCCAGCGTATCGTTGACGTTCTTGAAACGGTCCAGGTCAATGAACAGCACCGCCAGCTGTTCCTGCTCGCGCGTGGCGCGCTGCAGCGCATGGTGCAGGCGGTCGTGGAACAGCAAGCGGTTCGGCAGCGCCGTCAGCGGGTCGTGGTGCGCCAGGTGGTCCAGCTTTTCTTGCGCTTCCTTGACCAGGGTGATGTCGCTGAACACGCCCACATAGTGGGTGGTGACGCCCTTGTTGTCGCGCACGGCGGACATGGTCAGCCATTCCAGGTACAGTTCGCCGTTCTTGCGCAAGTTCCAGATTTCGCCGCGCCAGAAACCGGTCGCCACCAGTTCCGTCCACAGTTCCTGGTAGAACGCGTCGTCGTGGCGTTCGGAACGGGTCAGGGTGCGGTCGCGGCCGAGCGCTTCGGCTTCGGTGTAGCCGGTGATTTGCGTGAAGGCGGGATTGACCGCCACGATGGTGCCCTGGGCGTCAATCACCATCACACCATCGGCGATGTGCTCCAGCACGGTGGCCGACAGGCGCAGTTTTTCTTCGGCTTCCTTGCGCGCGGTGATATCGGCATAGACCCAGATGCTGCCTTCATTGGCGCGGGTCGAATCGATCGCGCAGCCGGACACCAGGCACCAGAACAGCGTACCGTCCTGGCGGCGGTACTGGCGCTCTTCGCTGAAGTCGGCGCCATCTTCCAGCGCCGGATACTGGCGCTCGCCCGCTTCCTGGTATTCCTCTTCGGTCGGGAACACCAGCGCGGTGGATTCGCCCACCATGACACCCGGCTCGTAGCCAAACAATTCTTCGCAGCGGCGGTTGACGGACACGATGCTGCGGTTACGCACGAACATCACGCCAAACATCACATTGTCGAGAATCGCGCTTTGTTCCGCCAGCAGCGCTTCGATGCGCATTTCATTGTGCTTGCGCTGGCTGATGTCGGAAATAATGCCATCCACCCACGGCGCATCGGCGCCGCGCTCGCCCGGCTGCGGCTGGCCGTTTTCCGCCACCCACCGTTCGGTGCCGGAGGCGTCGATGATGCGGTACTCGATTTCATACGGCTTGCCGTCGCGGATCGCCTGCGCCAGCGCGCGGCGGTGCACGCGGCGGTCTTCCGGACAAATCAGGTTGGCCCACGAATGGGTGGTGGAACGCATGAATTGCGCGGCCGGGTAGCCGGAAATATCTTCGATCGCGTCCGACACGAAATCAATCGGACCGTCCGGGCGGAAGCGGAACACCGCGCCCGGCACTTGCGTCACGATGGTGCGGAACCGTTCTTCGCGCTGGCCGATGTCTTCAAACAAATGCTTGATCGCGACCCGCATCTGTTCCAGCTGGCCGGACAGGCGGCCCAATTCATCGCGGCCGGTCAATTCCAGCCGGGTTTCAAAGTCGCCATGGGACAGGCGGTCGGAAAACCGCATCAGCTTGCGCAGCGGCGTAATCAGGCGTTTATTCAGGAACAGCACAATCAGCAGCAGCGAGACCGTCAGCTGCGCCGCCAGCACGAACACATAGGACAGTTGTTTTTCCCGCAATTCCTGCTGGCTGCGGGCATCGTCCATTTCCACCATGATGCGGCCGATGCGCTCGCCCCGCACCAGGATTTCACGTTCGGCGCGGAACACGTGGCCCACCACGCGGCGCGGCGATTTCACGTTCATGAACTGGGTGTCGGCCTGCCCCGTCACCTGCACTTGCAGCACGGCGCGGTCGCGCATGACCGATTCGACCAGCGAATGGGCCGATTCCGCGTTCATGTTCCACAGCGATTCCTGCATGCCCAGCGCCAGGATATCGGCATTGCGCTGCAGCGATTCATTGAGCGCGGTGCGCGCCGATTGCTGTTCATGAACGCCGATCAGCAGGTAGCTGCCGATCATCGCGGGAATCACCAGGCCGCCAAAGACCACCAGCAGCAGAGCGCCGTAGATTGACAGGCCGTACAACGCGCTCAGCCGCGAGCGCAGTCTTCTATATAAATTGCTAATCATGCACGGGCTGGGGACACTTGCCGGACTTGCGGCGAAAGGAATTTTTCAGTAGCAACAATTATGCACGCAAACAAGCCGATAAGTCACGACTATAGCGATACCGCGCGAGCCACGGCGTCCAGCACAAAGATGACAAGCTTGCTATCATCGCCACTCGCCAATCACTGGCTTTTCAAGGAACCGTTATGACTTCTCCCATGTACACCGCGTCCATCCCCGTGTTCCGCCAACTGCTGAACAGCCTGCTGGCTATCCTGGACAAAGCCGAAGCCCACGTCAGCGACAAGAAAATCGACGCCAACGCACTGTTGCAATTCCGTCTCTTCCCGGACATGCTGCCGTTTACGCGCCAGATCCAGATTGCCGCCGACTTTGCCAAGGGCGCCGGCGCGCGCCTGGCGGGCCAGGAAGTACCGGCCTATGACGACACGGAAAAAACGTTTGCGGAATTGAAAGCCCGCATCACGAAAACCCTGGCGTTCCTCGACACCCTGCCATCGTCGGCCTTCGATGGCGCCGAAACGCGTGAAATCACCACCGGCAGCGGTGAAAAGACCAAGCACTGGGTCGGCAAGAATTACCTGCACCACTATGCGCTGCCGCATTTCTTCTTCCACGTGACGACGGCGTACAACATCCTGCGCCACAACGGCATTGAAATCGGCAAGAAAGACTTTATCGGCACCTTCTGACCGTTCCCACTGAGTCTTTCCCAACTGCACTAAAGGCCAACAGACAGCGGCCTGCGGGACCGGTTAAGGTTGCGGCAATCCCACTGCCGCAACCTGCCCTATGGTCCGACCCTTGACGGCCGCCATGCTGGCCCTGACGTTGGTCCTGTCACCGGCCCTGGCGTACGCCCACGACACCCCGCTTTACCTGACCGACATCTTCCGTTCCGAAACGCCGCTGTGGCTGCGCACCTTCACGGTATTGGGCGCCGGCGCCGTGATGACCACCGCGCTGGGCATGCTGATGAACCGGCGCCTGCAGCGCGAAGCGGCCGAACGGCGCGCCGCCGAAGCGGCCAATATCCGGGCGCTGGGACGCGCCGACTGCATCCAGCAACAACTGCTGGCGATGTCGGATGCGCTGCCGCTGGCCATTTTCCAGCTGGTGCTGCCGCCGCATGCCGACGGCGCTTTCAACTTCATCGGCCAGCCGGCCGAAGCCATCCTTGGCGTCAGCGTGGCCGAGCTGCAGGCCAACGCCACCAGCAGCTTGCGCCACGTGCATCCATCCGACCGCACCCTGCTGAACGAACAGCTGGATTTTGTGCGGCGGCGCGACCGCGCGGCCGGCGGGATTGTGCTGGAAGCGTCGATGCGCCTGCTGCGCAATGGCGCCACGCGCTGGATTCACATCAATGTGCATGCCGACGCGCCAGACGAACACGGCGTGGTGCTGGTCAATGGCTATTACCAGGACATCACGGCGCGCCGCCAGGAGCAAAAGCTGTTGCAGGACGTGGTCGATGAATATCCCGCGCTGGTGCTGATCAAGGATACCGAAGGGCGCCACCTGATGAGCAACCGGGCCTTCGATGCGCTCGTTGGCGCGGACGGCAAGAGCCGCTCCGACCATGACACCCTGCCGCCCGAATACGCCGAGCGGGCGCGGGCCGCCGACCTGGCCGTGCTGGCGGCGGGAACACCGCTGCATTTCGAAGAAGCCATCCCCACGCCGGATGGCTTGCGGCCCTATGACAAGGTCAAATTCCCGCTGCTCGACGATGACGGGCACCCCTATGCGCTGTGCATGATCGCGCACGATGTCTCGGCCCGCAAGGCGGCGGACCTGGCGCTGCGCCAGGCCAAGGAACTGGCGGAACAGGCCACCCGCATGAAATCGGACTTCCTGGCCAACACCAGCCATGAAATCCGCACGCCGATGAACGCCATCATCGGCATGAGCCACCTTGCCCTGGCCGGTGACGGCGGCGACAAGCTGCCGCCGCGCCAGCGCGGCTATGTGGAAAAAATCCTGCAATCGTCGAAGCACTTGCTGCGCATCCTGAACGACATCCTGGACTTTTCCCGCATCGAAGCGGGCCGCCTGCACCTGGAAACCATCCCCTTCTCCCTGTCCGCCACGCTCGATGAAGTCCTGGCGCTGGTGGGCGAGCGGGCCGGCAGCAAGGGCTTGCCATTGCGCCTGCAGGTGGCGCCCGATGTGCCGCCCTGGCTGTGCGGCGACCCGCTGCGGCTGGCGCAAGTCTTGCTGAACTATGCGTTCAACGCCGTCAAGTTCACCGAACAGGGCGCGATCGATATCGCCGTCGACGTGCAGGAACAGGGCGCGGACGACGTGTTGCTGCGGTTTGCCGTGCGCGACACCGGGATCGGCCTGACGCCGCAGCAGCAAGCGCTGCTGTTCCAATCCTTCCAGCAAGCCGATGGCTCGACCACCCGCAAATATGGCGGCACGGGGCTGGGCCTGGCTATTTCCAAGCAACTGGCGGAACTGATGCGCGGAACGGTCGGGGTGGACAGCGTGCATGGCGCGGGCAGCACGTTCTGGTTCACTTGCCGGCTGGGCGTGGCGCAGGCCGGGGATGCCGCGCCGCCGCGCGCGATGTCCGTGCCGCAGGCGCCGGCCACCTTGCGCGGCGCACGCATCCTGCTGGCCGAAGACAATGAACTGAACCAGTTGGTGGCGACCGACTTGCTGCAATTGGCGGGCGCCGAGGTCGACGTGGTGGGCAATGGCGCCGAGGCGCTGGCCGCCATCGCCGCGCGTCCCTACGACCTGGTGCTGATGGACATGCAAATGCCGGAAATGGATGGCATCAGCGCCACCCGCGCCCTGCGCGCCCGTTATGACGCCAACCGCTTGCCGGTGATTGCGATGACGGCCAACGCCATGGCCAGCGACCGCCAGCGCTGCCTGGCGGCGGGCATGAATGACTTTTTGACGAAGCCGGTCGATCCGGCAGACCTGTGGGGCAAGCTGTCGCAGTGGCTGCCGGCGCACCGCCAGCCTGGCGCCGCCGCCGCGCCGCCCCCCGACGATCCAACGGCGGGTGCGGCGCCGGCAGACATTGGCGGCGGTTTTGCACCGGCCGCGCCCGGCGCCGCATCCACACCTGCCGCCTCTGTGACTGCCGCCTCGATGCCTGCCGCCCCTGCGCCAGACGCCTCTATCCTTGCCACGGCCCTGTCAACCACCCGCGCGCCCGCCCCGGCCGCCGTGCCGTGGCCGGCCATTCCCGGCCTGGACGTGGAAGCGGCCCTGTTGCGCGCATTGGGCCGACATGATGTGTACATTAAACTGCTGCGCCGCTTTACAGGCAGCCAGCGCGCCACCGTGGAACGCCTGCGCGCGGGCCTGGAACAGGACCAGGGCCGCCCGGCTGAAATGCTGGCGCACCAGCTGTGCGGCACCGCGGCGCAGGTGGGCGCCGATGCGCTGGCCAGGGCTGCGCGCCAGCTGGAACTGGCCATCCGGCACGGCGAACCGCGCGCCATGTGGCGCGCGCGCCTGGCCGATGTGGCGGCGCTGCTGCCGGCGCAACTGGACGCCATCGATGCCGCCCTGCCGGCGCTGGAAGCCGCCACCGCGCCACGGCCGGGCTCCGCCCCCGCCACTGCGGCGGACGCCACATTTGCCACGGTATCCACCGCCGCCCAGCTCCCCGCCGTGCTGGCGCAACTGGAACGCCTGCTGGCCAGCGACGACAGCCGCGCCGAACGCGTACTGGAACAGCATGCCGCCCTGCTGCAGGCGGCGCTGCCGCAGGCCTATGCCAGGCTGGCGGCCGCCATCGACGACCTTGACCTGGAGCGCGCACTGTCGATCCTGCAGGCGCACACGCTTCTTCCACAGGACGACCCATGCTAGGAAATCCCGTCACAATGCAACAACTGCAATTTCTGGTGGTGGATGACTTGCCCGTGATGAGCAAAGTCAATGCCGACACCCTGCGCGCGCTGGGCGCGAAAAGCGTTCATGTGGCGGCCAACGGCGAAGAAGCGCTGGAGATATTGCGCCACCAACGCATCGATTTCATTTTGTCGGACTGGAATATGCCGGTCATGGACGGCTTGTCCCTGCTGCGCACCGTGCGCGGGAAGGATCAACTGGCGGCGCTGCCGTTCCTGATGATTACCGCCGAGGCGGAACGCTCGCGCATTGCCGAAGCGATTGCCTGCGGCGTCTCCGACCTGCTGGTCAAACCGTATACGGCTCAGCGCCTGCACGAAAAAATCATCACCATCCTGGCGCGCGAAGAACGTCGCAGGATGCAGCAGGCGGCCGCGGCGGACATGGCGGCGCGCGCCGCCGCCGATATGCGCGCCGCTGTCGACAGGCGCGCTGCAGTCGAGGGGCGCCTTACCGCCGACAGGCGCGCTGCCGCCACGATGTCCGGCGCGGCCCTGGCGCGCCCCCACGCTGGCGCCGCCGCAAGCGCGCCGGTACCGGCGCGCGCCCCGGACCGCCCGCCTGCCACCCCGCGCGCAGCCCTCGCCGCGGGGCTGGACAGTGTATTGCCGCCGGACGGACGTGAAGCGGTGCGCGGCACCATCCTGGCGGTGGACGACACCGCCGACAACCTGCGCCTGATTTGCCACCAGTTCGAACAACATTACCGCGTGCGCATCGCCCACAACGGCGAAAAAGCGCTGGCGATCTGCCAGTCCGACGATCCGCCCGACCTGGTGCTGCTGGACGTCATGATGCCTGGCATGAGCGGCTTCGAAGTGGCGCGGCACATGCGCGACCATCCCGCCAGCGCGGGCATTCCCGTGATTTTCGTGACCACCCTCGACAACCACGATGCGCGCCGCCATGGCTTGCAGCTGGGCGCGATGGACTTCATCAGCAAGCCGATCGACCCGGAATTGCTGGCCCTGCGCGTGCACAACTTCATGCGTCTGGTGGAAATGAACAAGCAGCGCCAGGCCGATTACGACGCCATGCTGGAAGCGGCCCGCATGCGCGAAGATATCGACCGCATGCTGCGCCACGATTTAAAAGGACCGCTGGCGGGCGTGCTGGGGCTGGCCCAATTGATGCGCGCCGATCCCGCCATGACCAAGCGCCAGGAAGACCAGGCGGCAATGATCGAGTCGTCCGTGCAGCAGGTACTGGACATCATCGCGCTGACCACCGTGGTATTTCAAATGGAAACAGGCCGTTACCAGCCGCTGCTGGAACCGGTCGAGATGGGGGACTTGCTGCACCAGGTGGCCCACCTGGCGCGCTTGGCGCATGGCCCTAAAAACCTGACGTTTTCTGTCGATACCGATGTTGCCGTGGGCGAAGAATCCCCCGTGGCGTGCGGTGAAATCACGTTATGCCACTCGGCCTTTCACAATTTGGTGAAAAACGCCGCCGAAGCCGCTCCGGCCGGCAGCACCGTCACCATCCGCCTGCACAACCGGTCGCCACTGCTGGTCACCATAGAAAACCGTGGCACGGTGCCGGAAGACATGCGCGAGCAACTGTTTACCCGCTACGCCACCAGCAAGCGCGGCGGCAGCGGCCTCGGCACCTATTCCGCCCGTCTGATGATCGAGGCGCAGGAAGGGACGATCAGTTTTGATACCAGCGACGTGGAAAACCGGACGCGGGTGTATGTGACGTTACCGCGATGGGATATGTTTGATGGGGCGTTCGGGTAGCCAGTTACCAGCTCAAAAATCAGGATCAATGGAATATTTCAGCTTAGCGGCAAAAGCTCTGTCGTTAGCAGTCATTTGGACAGTATAAGACACCACTTCGGAACATCTACTGATTGTCCATTGCTCACTTTTCGTTCCTGTCTCATCTTCCAGAAACGGCCCATCGATATCCAGAAGCTTGAATGTTGTGCATTCACTTTTCTCCTCTGGATTACTTCTAGCAAATTGATATTGCGCCGAGAATGCATCCAGCGCTGTGCGCATCAATATCTGACGCCTTTCCATAGCGGTAAATGAAGATTTTTTAAATATCTTCGGATCCGTGCTTCCCCATTGCTTCCTTATCTCTTCATCAATTCTGTCTTTTGTTATGGTGAACAAGGGCTTGGGCAAGCTATCTACTCGTTCTGCAACAGTGCTTTTAGTAGTTGAGCAGCCACTCGTCAACAGTAAGACAAGCGGAAATATCACCGCGCAAAAAGTTCCGTTCTTCATTTCTCTTCTCACAGATAAAGCCCACCGGATCGCCGGCAACACTCAAGTATTGCGCCTTGGATACCCCTGCGCCGTGATGCGCTCCCACACCACTTCCTTTTGCTCGTCCGACATAGCCACCCAGTGCGCCACCTCTATATAAGTACGGCCACAGCCGCGGCAGATTTCATCGAACGTGGTCGAGCACACGGCGACACAGGGCGTGTCGGGGCGCAGCACTGGCTTGGCGGCCGGCGTGGTGGCGTCATGCACGGCTGACGCCATGCGCTTGATTTCCAGCCCCGTCATTATTTATCCGCCTGCAAGCCCAGTTGATCCCAGCCGTCGTGGCCCAGCTTTTCCAGGGTCTCGATATTCTTGTCGAAAATCGCCTCCGCTTCCGGGAACGCTTCCACCGCGCGGTCGATACTGTCTTCGCGCAGCAAGTGCAGGGTCGGATATGGCGAACGGTTGGTGTAGTTGCTGATATCGTTTTTATCCGTATCGGCAAACTGGTAATCCGGGTGGAAACTCGCCACCTGCAGTTCACCGTCGAGCTGCATGTCTTCCAGCGCGGCATCGGCCACGTCGAGGAATTCGTTGTAATCCTCGAAATCCTGCAACACATTCGGGTGCATGATCAGGGTCGTGTCGACCTGGGCCGGATCGGTGTCGGACAGCAATTGCAGTTCATCCATCAACAGTTCCAGCAATTCCTCGGGCGTGGACGCATCGCACACCACGTAACGGATCTGGTTCTTGATGTGCACGGCCTTGGCGAACGGACACAGGTTCAAGCCAATCACCGCCTTTTCCAGCCATTTCTGGGTGGTGGCAATGATCGCGTCGTGGTCGGGAGCCTGGTTAGTCATAATGTTCCTCCTGCAATTCCTTATAAGTGGGCGCCATTGTACGCATTCCGATGGGGTTCTCCTATTTGCTGCCAATTTGCTTGCTACTCCTGCCAACTCACCTGCAATAAACACCATGATTTCTGAAATGCAACTGTCATCGGGATGACATATTTCTTGACCCAGCCGTATAAACGCCCGTACACTGCCCCCTTGATCATGGTCAGTCCGATGTTTCTTATCGACAACGCGACAAAGAATACTATGCAACGATTTAAATTGATTCTGACGGGAAGCGCGATGGCGCTGCTAAGCCTGGCGCCGGGCATTTCCCGAGCGCTCGATAGCGGCCCCGCAGCCGCTACCGCCTCCGCCGCGCTGATCTCGCAGTCCGCCTCGCAGTCCGCCCTTCTTGCAGCAAAACCCGCCCTAGCAACTCCAGCCAAGCCAGCCATCAACGAAGACGCTTTCCGCGAAACGGATGTCTGGGGCCGCATCCGCACCGGTTATGCCATTCCTGACTTGAGCAATTCGCTGGTCAGCAAGCACGTGACTTACTATAGCGCCCACCCGGAACACATGTCCCGCACCGGTGAGCGCGCGTCGCGCTACTTGTTCCACGTGGTCACCGAACTGGAAAAGCGCGGCATGCCGACCGAACTGGCGCTGCTGCCGTTTATCGAGTCCGCCTTCAATCCGCAAGCGCTATCGAGCGCCAACGCGGCCGGTTTGTGGCAATTCGTGCCGGGCACCGGGCGCGACTACAACCTCAAGCAGACCGCCTTCAAGGATGACCGCCGCAGCGTGCTGTCGTCGACCGACGCCGCGTTAAGCTACCTGCAGCGCCTGTACGATATGTTTGGCGACTGGCAACTGGCCCTGGCCGCCTATAACTGGGGCGAAGGCAACGTACAAAAAGCCATCAAGCGCAACCAGGCCGCCGGCAAAGCCATCGACTTCGAAAGCCTGGCCGAGCACATGCCGGCGGAAACCCGCAACTATGTCCCGCGCCTGCAAGCCGTGAAAAACATTGTGGCCAATCCGGCGCAATACAGCCTGCACCTGCCGCACATCGATAACCAGCCGTATTTCACGGCCATCGAAAAAACCAGCGACATCGATATGAAGGTCGCCGCGGAACTGGCGGAGCTGCCGATGGAAGAATTCAAGGCGCTCAATCCGCAATTCAACAAGCCGGTCATCACCGGCGATGAAACGCAGATTCTGTTGCCAAAGGCCAATGCTGAAAAGTTCGCCGCCAACCTGGCGCAATGGGGCCGCAACCTGTCGAGCTGGACCACCCACAAGATCACCAGCGCCCGCGAGCGCATTGAAACCCTGGCATCGAAATTCCACACCACGCCAGACGTGATCCGCCAGGCCAACAACATCCCGCAAAAAACCGTGCTCAAAGCCGGTTCCACCATCCTGGTGCCGAAGACGTCGGCTTCGCTGGATGTGGACATTGCGCCGGAAGTCGCCGACAGCGCCATGATGGCGCTGGAAGCCGACCGGGGCCAGGCCAAGGCCAGCCGCTACAAACAAGCCACCGGCGAAACCAACAGCAAGAATGCTCCGGTTTCGCTGGTCAAGGCCCGCGTCTCGCGCGATGCCGCCGGCAAGAAGAAATCCCGTAACAACTAAACTGTTACCGGCGTCTGTTATTAGCACGGACGTGCTGCCGCTTTGCCACTGAAAAGTTGCAGATGCGGCAGCCAGCCCCTACAATCTCGCACTTGCGAACCAATCAACCCTTACTGTCGTTGACGCCGCCCCGGTGTGCGTGCCATCGCAGCAGTAGTAATCGGAGTCACTATGGCATTCCTGCAAGGTAAAAAAATCCTCATCACGGGCCTCCTGTCCAACCGTTCCATCGCTTACGGTATCGCCAAGGCGTGCCACCGCGAAGGCGCCGAACTGGCCTTCACCTATGTGGGCGAACGCTTCAAGGACCGCATCACGGAATTCGCCGCTGAATTCGGCAGCAACCTGGTGTTCGATTGCGACGTGTCCAGCGATGAACAAATCGACGCGCTGTTCCGCGACCTGAACCAGAGCTGGGAATTCCTCGACGGTTTCGTGCACGCGATCGGCTTTGCGCCGCGCGAAGCGATTGCCGGTGAATTCCTCGATGGCCTGACCCGCGAAAACTACCGCATCGCCCACGACATTTCCGCCTACTCGTTCCCGGCCATGGCGAAAGCCGCGCTGCCGATGCTGCGCGAAGGTTCGTCGCTGCTGACGCTGTCGTACCTGGGCGCGGTGCGCGCGATCCCTTACTACAACACCATGGGCCTGGCCAAAGCATCGCTGGAAGCATCGGTGCGCTACCTGGCTGAAAACCTGGGTCAGAAAGGCATCCGCGCCAACGGCATTTCCGCCGGTCCGATCAAGACCCTGGCCGCTTCCGGCATCAAGGACTTCGGCAAGCTGCTGGGCTTTGCCTCGTCGCACGCCCCGCTGCGCCGCAACGTGACGATTGAAGAAGTCGGCAACACCGCCGCCTTCCTGCTGTCCGACCTGTCGTCCGGCATGACCGGCGACATCCTGTACGTCGACGGCGGCTTCTCGCACGTGATGGGCCTGAACGCCTCCGACTACCAGTAATCCCCGCTCTCGAATGGGGCCAGGTCCGTTTTACAATGGGACCTGGCCCCTTTTTATTTGACCCATGCACAACGGACTGTCTGACGAAGCGCTGATGCTCCGTTACAAGGAAGGCGATTTGCCAGCTTTCCAGGAACTGTACCGCCGCCACAGCCGCGGCTTGTACCGCTTCCTGTCGTGGCATGCGCCGCGCCGTGAATGGGCCGATGAAATCGCCCAGGACAGCTGGATCAACCTGCACCAGGCACGGCTGCACTATGAGCCACTGGCCAGCTTCCGCACGTATTTGTACCAGATCGCCCGCAACCGCTTGCTGGATCTGCTGCGCCAGCCGCAGGCGCAACTGGTCAATGACGAGACGCTGTTCGATCATTTGAACGACAGCGGCGGCGCCGCCTTGGGTGCGGCAGGTGCTGCGCTGGGCGCCGACGCCGCGCTGGAAGCGCGCCAGCGCACCCGCGCCCTGCACGCGGCCATCCACGCGCTGCCCGGCGAACAAAAGGAAGCGCTTATACTGCAACAATTCAGCGGCATGAGCCTGGACGAAATTGCTGAACTGGTGGCGGTTCCGGTGGAAACCGTGAAAAGCCGCCTGCGCTATGCGATGAAGAAACTGCGCCAGCACTATGCCGCCGACGCGGACAAGGAACCGGTATGACGGGCCAGCCCTACGACGATGACGATGCGGAATTCGACGCCTTTTTGCAAGGCAAGGGACCGCTCGCGCAGGGGTTGGCGGAATTGACGCAACCGGAGCCTTCGGCCGCGCTGGATGCGGCGATTTTGGCGCGGGTGGCGGCGGACCTGGGGCAAGGCAGCACAGCCGCAGCCAATGATGACCAAGGTCCCGCCGACTTCCAGCCACGCCGTTGGCGGGAACGGTGGCGCATGCCGGTGGCATTGGCCGCCGGGGTCACCGCGATTTCCATTGCGTTGCCGCTGTGGCAGGACGATCTGGCGCAGCAGCAAGCCATCCAGGCATCGATGCAGGAGATGCAAATCCCGGCCATGCCAGCGCCGATGGCGGAACCACACGCGCCGCCGGAAGCGGCTGCGCCAGTACCGGACAGTGCCGCGCCAGCCAAAGATGCCGCCGCTCCAGCAGCCACAGGCACTGGCCGCGCGGCGGCACGCCCGCCCGCAATCATGGCCACACCGTCCGGCCCGGCAGCCAAAGCGGAGGCCGCACGCAACGATGCTGCAGCGGAAAAGCGCAAGGCCGATGATGCCGGTGTGGAACGCAAAGCCGTGGAACGCGAACTGGCGGAGGCCCGTTCACAGCGTGCGTCGCAGGCGGCACCGGTTGCAGAAGTCGCAGCGCCAAAAATACAGGTGCCGGCCCCCACCGCAGCGCCGTCATCAGCCGCATCCCCGCCACCGCCCGCGCCAGTCCCGGCATACGCACGCACGCCGGCGCCGATCGTTGCGCCGGCACCAGTGCTACCACCACAAGCTGACTACCGCGCCGGCGCTCCCGCGCAATCGGCGCCGCCGGCGGCCATGCCCGCGCTGGCCAAACAACTGGCGGACGACGCGGCCAGCCAGCCCGTCTACCCTGCCGCCATCGTGACCCGCATCGAGCAATTGCTGAAGGAAGGCAAGCGCGATGAAGCGCTGGCGGAGTGGGACCGCTTGCGCGCAACCTATCCGGACTATCCGGTTCCGGACAAATTGCGCGAAGCACTGGGGCGCAGCCGTTAAGGCTTACTTGACTTCAAATTCCCCCACCATCACCGTACTGCCGCCCTCTTTCAGCCGCAGCGTCACCATCTCATCCCTGGCGCGCGCCATGCCAAAGCCGGTGGTCAGTTTCAGCTGCAAGGTGGTGGCGCCGGCCACCAGTTGCTGGCGGTCGCCAAAGTAATTGGCATAGACCCGGTATTTGCCCGGTTTGGCCCGGCGCAGCGAGAACTCTTCCGGCCCATAGCCACCCGTAAAATCGCGCGACAGGCGGCCGCCCAGTTGCGTGTTCTGGTTGCCGTAGTAGCACTTCTCGCCTTCCGGATCGACCACCCACAAATCCATGTCGCTGTTGTCAGCATCCCAGGTCAGCACGGCCCGCACGTCCAGCGGCAGGTTGCGCAGCAGGCGGCTGTCGATGTGGCTGGTATCCAGCCGGGAACCGGCCGGCGCGGTGGCGATAATCGCATTCATTTCCGCCAGCGCAATCAGTTCGACTTCCGCGAAACGGCCATCCCAGGGACGCAGCACCACTTCATACAAGTGCTCGATGGCTTCCTGCCGCTTGCCCGCCGCCGCATAGGCCAGACCCAGGTCACGGAACGATTGCGGCTCTTCCTCCGCCAATTGCTTTACCTGTTCAAACACGGGAATCGCCAGTTGCGGCGCGCCCGCCTGCAGCAGACGGTAACCCAGCACGCGCAGCACATGCCGGTTTTCCAGGTCCATTTCCGCCAGATTCGACAAGACCCGCAGCGCCAGGTCGCGCTTGCCCTTTTGCAGCAGCATGTCCGCCACATCGACATAAAACGCGCTGCTGCTTTCCCACGACGGTTTTTCATCGAGATAAATCGCATACAGCGCATCCGGCGCGGCCGCTTTCATGCGGGCGATATACGGCGCATTGGCATTCCATTTCTTCAGCGCGATACCGATCGAAGGCGCCTGCACCCCGTCCTTCTGCGCCATGCCCGCCTTGGCTTCGGCCATCGGCGGCATCGCCATATCGGCACGCGTATCCGCACGCATACCGGCGGCAACCGGTGCGGCGGCGGGTGCCGGTGCCTGCGGCGGCGCAGGCGGCGCGAGGCTCAGCACCGGCGCAGGCATCCGCGCATCGTCCATCTGGCGCGGATCCATGTGTTCGCGCCGCTCCTTCCGCGTCAGGGATTCATTCCGGACGCGGGCCTGCTCCGCCCGGCGCAGTTCCTGCATTTGCCGCTGGCTCAATTGCACCGCCTCCTCGTCCTTGTACAGCCAGCGTTTCTTTTGGGGCGGGTTTTCCCACCACGCGATCTTTTGCTCGAACTGGCGCATCACGGAATCGAGCTGCTTGTCGCGCCGCTGTGCGGTGCTGCGGGTACGCTGCGCACGCAGCTTGTCGAACGCCGCCAGCATTGACGGCGGCGGCGTCACGTCATGGCGCACATAATCTTCCAGCCGCTCCAGCACCAGCAGCGACGTTTGCCGGGTCGGCATGCCGAATTGCGCGCCGAGGCGGCGGATCGCGCCACGGTTGGCCTCATGATCGATATCGAGCGCCCGCAATTGATAACTGGCCCACAGCCACGCGGCCAGCGGATGCGTTGCGGCGCCGCTGTCAATGTGGACCGTCACCGGCACGGCTTTGCCTTGCCGCGCCAGCGACAGTTGCACTTGCGCGCTGGCGCGCGTCAGTTTGCCCGCGATGCGCAGCAGCCCCTGGCCCATGGCGCCGGCATCGGCCAGCAGTTCGGTGGCGCCGTCGGCGCGCAATTGCTCGATGCGGGGGCCGTCCGTCAGCAGCATCGTGGCGGCGGCATCGATCGCCTGCCCCGCCGCCACGCTGACCAGTGCGCCGCCGCTGCGTTCCGCCAGCGCGGCCAGCCGCACCGTGTCCGCCCCTGGCGAGGAATGGATGGCATACAGCCGCTGCCCGGCCGCCAGCAGCGGGAAGCGGCGCGCGCCATAATTTTGCAAGCCATCGGACACCAGCAGGTATTCCTGCACGCCGGACTCCGGCTGCCAGTCCGCCAGTGCGCTGGCGCCGTCATATTTCACGGCTTGCAATACCTTGCGCAACGCGTCCCAGTTGCCATCGCGGATGCGGAAGGTTTGTGGCGCCTCGGCGCGGTCGCGCAACAGCACCAGCTTGACGTCGCCATTGCCCAGCGCGCGGAAATAACGCTCCAGCAGCGCCAGTTCGTCATCGATGGCGCGCCGCGCGCCGGAACCGGAGGCGTCCCACAGCAGGCCGACCGTGCGCGGCAAGGGACGCGGGGTGCGCTGCGCGTTGACCGGCACTTCCGCCACAAAATACGTGTCATTGCCAAAGCGTTCGACATAGGCTTGCACGCGCTGTGCGGCGGGAATATGCACCGTCACGGCTTGCGCCGCCGGGCGGTCCAGGCGCGCCTGCCAGCCCTGCGCGGTATCAACCGCCACGTTCTCGGCGCGGCGCGCCGCCTCGCTGTCCGGCTCACCCGGGGGCTGGTTACGGACTGCGTTCCTGCCGCTGAATACCGGCGCGTCGGCCACCCCGCTGAAACGGGGCGCCGCGGCCGCCCCCTGCACGTCCACATTCAGCACGAAATCCTTGACGCCATTGGCATACGCCAGCGGCAGCCGGTAAATCCAGCCCTCGCTGTCGCGCGCCAGCGGTTCCGCCACCGTCAGTTCCACGGTACGGGTTCCTTGCGCGGGGATTGGATACACGCGCAACCGGAACTGGTTGCCTTGCGTGTGCTCGAGCAGCGCGGGGTCGACGCCGCGACGCTCTTCCATTTCAATGATTTGGCGCCCCCGGCTTTTCTCCACCGGCACCGCCGGACGCATGGCGCCATCAATATCAAGCGCAAAGCCTGTCACTTGCTGGCTGTCCGCCAGCGGGAATTGCAAATTCCCCTCCAGCACGCGGCTGTTCGGGTTAAAAAACACCATGCGCACCCGCGTCTCGGCCATGCCGCCACTGATGGCGCTGTGAATGTCGAGACGCTGCAGGCGCACGGGACGCTCCCCGCGCAAGGTCTCCATCAACGGCTGCGCCGCCAGCCATGGCGCGGCGCACAACAGTAAAAACAACGTATATATACGCAACAGGCGCATCGGGCGCGTTGACATGGCATCCTCCTTGAATCCGGACCATCCGGCACTACCATGTAACGGTGCGGGTTACAGAACGGGGTTAAATCGCTGAAAAAATTGTTTGCGCGAAAGCTACGTTTTTGATTGCCACAGGCTGGCCCATGTAACAACTTTGTAGCGTGTAAGCTTGGTGTAAGAATTTATCTATGCACTGTCTGGCGAAATGATGTATTATTCTCGCTTGTGCATTGCAACACCGCAGGCACCTGAATAATAACGAGCAGCTACGCAGCCTGGGCGCATCAACCGGATGTCGCCCGATATAAAGCCCCCCGCCCTAAGTGCCGCATATGGCACTGTCCCGGCGCAAAGCTTTTGTGCCGAAATTTCTAATACACCCGTTTAGAGTCATTTCGCTTTGGTTCGCGTTGCTATTTTGCGTATTGCTTTTGGCAAGACGCTGATTTTTACGAAAGATACTGAATGACTTTTGAAGCACTTGGCCTCCACACGTCCATCCTTAAAGCGCTGACCGATTCCGGCTACACCAAGCCGACCCCGGTACAGGAGCAGGCAGTGCCTGCCGCGATCGAAGGCAAGGACTTGCTGGTGTCCTCCCAGACCGGTTCCGGCAAGACCGCAGCCTTCATGCTGCCGTCGCTGCACCGCCTGGCTCTGGCGCACGATGAATCGGCCCCTACCGGCCGCACCCCGGCGCAAGAAGCCCAATCGGCCAAAGCCCGCGGCGAGCGCCCGCGTTTCAAGCCAGCCCAGCCAAAAATGCTGGTGCTGACGCCGACCCGCGAACTGGCCCTGCAGGTCACCACCAATACCGACAAATACTGCGCCAACCTGCGCCGTATTAAAGCCGTTGCCATCCTGGGCGGCATGCCATACCCGAAACAGATGCAACTGCTGTCGCGTAACCCGGAAATCCTGGTTGCCACGCCTGGCCGTCTGATCGACCACATGGAGTCGGGCAAGATCGACTTCTCGCAACTGCAAATCCTGGTGCTGGACGAAGCGGACCGCATGCTGGACATGGGCTTCATCGACGACATCGAAAAAATCGTCGAAGCCACCCCGGCCACCCGCCAGACCATGCTGTTCTCCGCCACGCTGGACGGCGTGGTGGGCAACATGGCGCGCCGCATCACCAAGGATCCAATGGTGATCCAGATTAACAGCGCCGCCAACAAGCATGAAAACATCACGCAGCGCGTGCACTTCGTGGACGACCTGTCCCACAAGAACCGCCTGCTGGACCATCTGCTGCGCGACGAAACGCTGGACCAGGCCGTGGTCTTCACCGCCACCAAGCGTGACGCCGACACCATCGCCGACCGCCTGAACATCGCCGGTTTCTCGGCCGCCGCACTGCATGGCGACATGCACCAGGGCGCCCGTAACCGCACGCTGGAAAGCATGCGCCGTGGCCAGGTCAAAGTACTGGTGGCGACCGACGTGGCGGCACGCGGTATCGACGTGCCAACGATCACCCACGTGTTCAACTACGACTTGCCGAAATTCGCGGAAGACTACGTGCACCGTATCGGCCGCACCGGCCGCGCCGGCCGCAACGGCCTGGCCGTGTCGCTGGTGAACCACTCGGAAAACATGAACGTGCGCCGCATCGAGCGTCTGACGAAGCAAAGCATTCCAGTGACCGTGGTGGAAGGCTACGAGCCGAAGCGCTCCGCCGCCCCGCGTCCGGCCCGTCCAGGCTGGAAACCAGGCGAAGGCCGCAAGCCGGGCCAGCGCAGCTTCAGCAAGCCGGGCGCACCGCGCGAAGGCGGCTACAACCGTGAAGGTGGTGGCTTCAACCGCGAAGGCGGCGGTCACTCCAACTTCAGCCGCGAAGGCTCGACCTTCAACCGCGAAGCCGCGTCGCCAACCCGTGAAGGTGGCTACAACCGCGAAAGCCGTTACAGCCGCGAAAGCACCCCGGCGCCACGCGAAGGCGGCTACAACCGTGATAACCGCGGCAGCCGCGAAGGCAACTTCAGCACCCGCCGCTACGGCGACCGTTAATCGGTTAGCCTAAGCTCGACGAAAGCCACCGATCAACCATCGGTGGCTTTTTTATGGCTACGCCACCAGGAACCGTGGAAGTGAAGCAGCCGGGTGCGGAACCGCCTGTATATTTGGACTTTTCTATTTTTTGCGCATATACTTGCTTACTCAAGTATATTTCAAGGATTAATCATGAATGAGTTAAGCACTGTACCTGAACCGGCCGACGATACCGCACTGGATTTTTGCCTGCGGCTGGCGCGTGCCCAGGCAGCGGTCGTGCGCCGCCTCGATGCGGCGCTGGGCGGCCATTTCGGCATCAGCTTTGGCGACTTCCAGCTGTTGCACCACCTGGCCCGTGCGCCGGGCGGCCGCCTGCGCCGGGTCGACCTGGCCGAGCGCCAGGGCTTGACGGCGTCGGGCGTCACGCGCAGCCTGCTGCCCTTGGAAAAAACAGGATTGGTGGGCCGCCAGCCCGATCCGCGCGATGCCCGCGTCGGCTACGCCGTGATTACGCCGGCCGGCCACACGACATTGGATAACGCCATGGTGACGGCGCGCGACGTGGCAGCCGACTTGCTGCGCCACGCGCCGCCGGACCAGTTGCAGGCGGTATCGGCAGTCCTGGGCCAGGTGGCCGGCGCCACCTATATCTGAGGGCAACATGAGCAAGGCTTTGCTACAAGACGCGAACTTCCGCTGGCTGACGGGCGGCGCTGTGCTGTCCGGCCTGGGCGACCAGTTCACGATGATCGCCCTGCCCTGGCTGGTCTTGAAAATGACTGGCGATCCGCTGGCGCTGGGCCTTGTGATCGCCATCATGAGCGTGCCGCGCGCCGTGTTCATGCTGATAGGCGGCGCATTGGTCGACCGCTATTCGCCGAAGTCGGTGCTGATGGTGACCAAATTTGCCAATGCCCTGGTGATCGGCACATTGGCCGTGCTGGTGCTGGGGGCGCCCGCACTGCTGACACTGCCACTGCTGTATGCACTGGCGCTGGCATTGGGGCTGGCGCAGGCATTTGCCGTCCCCGCCGGCACGTCGATCCTGCCGACGATGGTGGCGCGCGAACACTTGCAGGCCGCCAACGGCATCATGATGGGGTTGCGCCAGTTGCTGATGCTGGCCGGGCCGTTGCTGGGCGCCTTGCTGATGGTGCTCGGTGGCGACAATATCCACGCCGCCTCCCAACAGGGTCAACGCGCAGGCCACGCCAACGGCATCGGCTACGCATTCGCCTACGATTGCGCCAGCTTTTTAATTTCCGCATGGACGCTAGCCAAAGTGCGCGCACAGCCTGGCGCCCAAACCGCGCCGGCGCCGGGCCAGAGCGTATTACACGCGGTTGCGGAAGGCATGCGCACCTTGTGGCAAAACGTGGCGGTGCGTACCTGCTTTATTTACTGGTCACTGGTGGCGATCGTCGTCGGCGGCACCATGCAGGTGGCGCTGCCGCTGCTGGCCTCGCGCAACCTCGATGGCGCCGCATCGCTGGGCATCCTGATGGGTGCGCACGGGGCGGGTACCCTGGCCGGCATGGCGCTGTCGCGCACAAAGCTGCGCGCCATCACTTTCGGCGCCACCATCCTTGCCGTCGATGCACTGGTCGGCTTATTGATGTCGCCATTGGGCGCGATCACGGCCGCGTGGCAGGGCATGGTGCTACTGGGGGCCATCGGCGTGCTGGGCGGCTATATGCAGATTGCCGTTTTCACGTGGATACAGCAAAGCGTGCCGCCGCACATGCTGGGCCGCGCCATGAGCATTTTCATGTGCATCTTCATGGGCGTGGCGCCGTTGTCGGCCACGGTCATCGGCGCGCTGCTGCAGTGGATCACGCTGGCGCAATTGTTTGCCGGCGGCGGCGCCCTGTTGCTGTCGTTGGCGGCCTTTGCGTGGGTCGCAACGCCGATGCGGCATATACAGGCTCATTAGGAAGCCGCATCGGCGTTGGCAGACGACGTCAGTCCGCCCTGAAGTTCTGCCCCAGCGACATCGGCTTGTTCAGCAAGATGGTCTTGGGATCGCGGCAGATGTAGACCAGCACGACGATGGTGGCGAGGTAAGGCAGCATGGACAGGAATTCGGACGGGATTTCCAGACCGAAGCCCTGTCCATGGAATTGCAGCATCGTGACGCCGCCAAACAGATACGCCCCCAGCACCACGCCGCGCGGTTTCCAGGTGGCGAACACCACCAGCGCCAGCGCAATCCAGCCGCGCCCCGCCGTCATGCCTTCCACCCACATCGGCGTCAGCGCCATCGACATGTACGCGCCGGCCAGCCCCGCCATCGCGCCGCCAAACACCACGGCGGCATAGCGCAGCAGGATCACGTGGAAGCCGATCGCGTGCGCGCTGTGCGGCGACTCGCCCACCGCGCGGATCAGCAATCCCAGGCGGGTACGGGCCAGCATCCAGCCGATTGCCACCGCCAGTGCGATCGACGCGTACACCATGATGTCGAAGCGGAACAGCAACGGCCCGATCAGCGGGATGTCCGACAGCAAGGGGATCGGCAGCTTGGCCAGCGGCTCGACCGTCTGTCCCGCCAGCCCGCGCCCGAGGAAGGCCGACAGGCCCACGCCAAACAAGGTCAATGCCAGCCCGGTCGCCACCTGGTTGGTTTGCAGGGTCAGTACCAGGAAGGCAAACAGCAGCGCCAGCGCCATGCCGGCCAGCGCGGCCGCGCCCAATCCCAGGCCGGCGCTGCCGGTGGACAGGGTGACGGCAAAGCCCATCACCGCGCCCGTCAGCATCATCCCCTCCAGCCCCAGGTTCAACACGCCGGCCCGTTCCGCCACCAGTTCTCCCAGCGAAGCGAAGATCACGGGCGTGGCCGCGCCGGCCGTACTGGCGAGGAAGGCAATCAGGTATTCGGTATTCATGCGGCACCTCCTTGGGCAGCCACCGCCGGTGCTGGACGCATGCGCGGCTTGAAGCGGTAATGGATGAACAGGTCGGCGGCCAGCAGGTAAAACAGCAGCAGACCCTGGAACAGCCCGGTGATCGCGTTCGGCAAGCCCAGTTCGATCTGCGCCGATTCACCGCCGATGTACAGCAGCGACATCAGCAACGATGCCAGCACCACACCGAGCGGATGCAGCCGTCCCACATAAGCCACGATGATGGCGGCAAAGCCGTAGCCGGGCGACACGGAGGGCTGCAACTGCCCGATTGGACCGCACACTTCACCGACGCCGGCAATGCCCGCCAGCGCGCCGCTGATAAGGAAAGCCGCCCACACGTTGCGGCGCTCGGAAAAGCCCGCATACGCCGCCGCCATCGGCGCCATGCCCGACACCTGCATGCGGTAGCCGGCAAAGGTGCGCGCGCAAAAGAACCACGCGCCACCGGCGGCCGCCAGCGCCAGCAGCAAGGCCGCATTGGTGCGCAACCCTTCGACCAGCAGCGGCAACATGGCCGCGTCGTGGAACATCTTCGATTGCGGGAAATTGAACCCTGCGGGATCGCGCAGCGGCCCGTGCGTCAGGTAGCTGAGCAACAGGTATGCGACATACACCAGCATCAGGCTCGTTAAGATTTCACTGGTGTTGAAGCGCGTACGCAGCAGCGCGGGAATCGCCGCCCACAGCATGCCGCCCACGGCGCCGGCCAGGATCACCACCGGCAACACCCAGCCCGCGTCCACATCATCAAGATACAGCGCCACGGCGCCGGCCGTCACCGCGCCGATGGTCAATTGGCCATCGGCGCCGATGTTGGCGACGTTGGCGCGGAACCCCAGCGCCAGGCCGATGCCGCACAGGATCAGCGGCGTGGCTTTCAACAGCAATTCGCCGATGCCATACGCGGTGGTCGCGGGTTTGACGAAGTACACATAAAACGCGTGCATCGGGTCCTGTCCCAAGCCATAGAACAGGATCGAACCGGTCACCAGCATGGCCAAGGCCGCAATGAGCGGCGACGCCAGCATCATGGTTTTTGACGGCTCCGGTCGAGCTTCAAGCCTGGACATAATGTTCTCCTTCCTGCTGTGCCGCAGGGCTTGCGGTTTCCACGTGATCGAAATCGCCGCTCATCCACACGCCCACTTGGTTGATCGACGTATCCGACGTTTTCACGGCGCGCGACAGGCGGCCTTTCGCGATCACGGCAATGCGGTCGCTCATCATGAACAATTCTTCGATTTCTTCCGACAGCACCAGCACCGCGACACCCTGGTCGCGCATGTCGATGATGGCTTGCCGGATCAGCATGGCCGCGCCAATATCGACGCCCCAGGTCGGTTGCGCCAGCACCAGCACTTTCGGCGCCAGCGTGATTTCGCGCCCGACGATGAACTTTTGCAGGTTGCCCCCGGACAGGCTGGACGCGGCGGATTTCTCGCCGCCGCATTTCACGTTGAAGCGGGCAATAACGTCGCGCGCAAAGGCGGCAATGGTCTTATGCTGCACCAGGCCGTTTTTCACCATGCCGGTTTTGCCTTCGGGGACATACCCGGTCAGCAGCGCGTTATCGGCCAGCGACAAATCCGGCACCGCGCCCCGCCCCAGCCGCTCTTCCGGCACGAAGCACAAGCCGCGTTCGCGGCGCTGCGCGGGATTCAGGCCGCCCACCGCTTGCCCCAGCAGTTTTAGCGAGGCGGCATCGGCCAGCAGGCATTCGCCGGAAATCGCTTTCAACAGCTCTTGCTGGCCATTGCCGGACACGCCGGCAATGCCGACGATTTCGCCGCTGCGCAATTGCAGGGAGACGTCCTTGAGGGACGTGCCAAACGGATCGAGCGGCGTGAAATTCAGTTTATCGAGCGCCAGCCGCACGTCGCCGGCCTCGTGTGGCGTCAGGCGGCAGCTCGGCAACTCGCGGCCGATCATCAATTCCGCCAGCGAGCGCGCTGTCTCGTTGCGCGGAATCGCGGTGCCGGACACGCGGCCGCTGCGCAGCACCGTGGCCTTGTCGCACAAGGCCTGGATTTCATCGAGTTTGTGGCTGATATACAGGATGGAACAGCCTTCGCTGGCCAGCCGGCGCAGCGACTCGAACAGCTTTAATACCGCTTCCGGCGTCAGCACCGAAGTCGGTTCATCCATGATCAACAGCTTGGGATTTTGCAGCAGGCAGCGCACGATTTCCACGCGCTGCCGCTCGCCCACCGACATGCTGTGCACCAGCCGGTGCGGATCGAGCGGCAAGCCGTAGTCTTCCGACACTTGCTTGATGCGGGGCGCGAGTTTTTCCGGCGAGATTTTGTCGTCGAGCGCCAGCGCAATGTTTTGCGCCACGGTCAGGGTTTCAAACAGCGCGAAGTGCTGGAACACCATGCCGATGCCCAGCTTGCGCGCGGCCGACGGCGATGGAATGCGGACCGGATCGCCTTCCCAGAAGATGTCGCCCGCGTCGGGATGCGTGACCCCGTAAATCATTTTCATCAGCGTGCTTTTGCCCGCGCCGTTTTCACCCAGCACGGCATGGATTTCACCGGGCATGACGGTCAGGTCAACTGAATCATTGGCGACAACGGAAGGATAGATCTTGGAAATCCCGCGCAGCTTGAGCCTCGGTTCAACCAGGGGCTGCAGCGCGGAAGGATCTGCTGCTGGATTCATTGGTGGATACTCCTTGCGGCGGTTGTATACAACTGAAATACAACTGAAACAACTGAATTTCTCGCGTCTCGCTATGCCGGCATGAGCGCCAAAACGGTGCAGCCGGCCCCGTCCTGGTGCGGTCCTGCACCGATTGTATACAGTGCTTGGTAACCACCGGCGCGTGGCGCTTTCGCCACGCTTAATTCTTACTGTATACAAATTTTCGTTGAATTGCGCACTATTTCGTACACAATGAACCCATCGACTGAGCGAGTGTCTTTTTTCATCACACCCAAGTGATTACCTTCAAACGAGTGACCAACATGAGCAACGCATCCCGCATCGTCGAACCGGCCAGCGTCATTGAAATGAGCGCGGGCAGCCGCCGCAAGACAGGCGGCACGAAGGGTGGCCATGGCGGCGAAGGCGGCGCCGGTACGGGCGACAGCGCGGCCGCCGGCGGCACGGCGTCGTCCACCGTCAAACCCGCCAAGCGCGGCACCACGGCAGTGGACTTACGCATATATCGTGCCGTGGTCAATGCCGTGATGAGCCACAAGCTGCCGCCCGGCACCCACCTGGGCGAATCGGATTTCTGTGAACTGTACAAGGTCAGCCGCACCACGGTGCGCAAGGCGCTGCAACGCCTCGCGCATGACCACATCATTGAATTGCGCCCCAACCGCGGCGCAGTGATCGCGTCCCCCACCCCTGAGGAAGCGCGTGAAATCTTTGCCGCGCGGCGCGCGATCGAACGGGAAATCGTGCCGCTGGCGATCCGCAACGCCAGCATCAATGCCGCCTCGCTGCAACGCATCCATGAAGCGATGGCCGAAGAAGAAGCGGCGCGCCGCAGCGGCGACCGCGCCAACTGGATCCGCATGGGCGGCGAATTCCACCTGCTGCTGGCGGAGCTGGCCGGCAACCGGGTATTGCAGCGCTACATGGGCGAGCTGGTGTCGCGCTGCTCGCTGATCATCGCGCTGTATGAAAGTCCCGGCTCCCACATGTGTGAAAACGATGAGCACCGCCACTTGGTCGCGCTGATCGAACAAAAGAAATGCGAACAGGCTGTCGCGCTGATCGAACACCACTTGCTGGAAATCGAAGGCCGCCTGCGCCTGGGCGTGGTCACCCGCAAAGTCAAACTGGCCGATGCACTGGCCGGGCTGTAACCCGCTGTATCCCAAACGCAGGACCCGATGCGGGCCCAGGCCCGCTATTTGCTAAGCATCACAACGATAACAACTATCCTTGGAGTTCGACATGATCCAGCAATTCAGGAAAAGCACTGCCGCTGCCGCCATCCTTGCCGCCTGCATGGGCGTTGCCCACGCCGCCGACTGGAGCGACACGTCGATCAGCTACCGCTACGGCACCGATTTCGCCGAACCGTACAATCCGGTCGACATCAAGAAGAACATCGTCAACCTGAGCCACGCCAGCGGCTACAAGTACGGCACGAATTTCTTCAGCGCCGACATGCTGTTCTCCGACAAGAACGATCCCTCGTCAGCCGGTTCAAAGAATGGCGCGCATGAAGTGTATGTGCTGTATCGCCACACGCTGGACCTGGGCAAGGTCAGCGGCAGCGACTTGAAAGGCCCGGGCATCCGCGGCTGGGGCCTGACGGCGGGCTTCGACATGAACACCAAGACCGACGCCGGCTACAACTCCAAAAAACGCATGGTGGTGGCGGGCCCCACGGTGATGTTCGATGTGCCGGGCTTCCTCAACGTCAGCCTGCTGGCGCTGTGGGAAAGCAATGCGCCTTACAGCACGTTTTCCGGCACCGGCGTCAACCGCTATGACTACAAAGTGCACCCGATGCTGAACGCCGTGTGGCTGATCCCGCTGTCGAACAGCGTGCCACTGACGTTCGAAGGCTTTGCCAATTTCATCGGCAAAAAGGGCAATGACGAATTCGGCGGCAAGACCGCCCGAGAAACCAACATCGACATGCAGATCATGTACGACATGAGCAGCGTGGTGGGAGCCGGCAAGAATACCTTCAAGGTCGGCGTCGAGTACCAGTACTGGAAAAACAAGTTCGGCAACAACTCCAACGGCTTTGCCGGCTCGGGTGCTTTCGCCAAGACCCCGATGATCCGTGCCGAGTACCACTTCTGAACCGGAAAGGAAGATGATGATGAATCGCCGCAAACTGCTGACCACCTACACCCTGGCCGCACTGGCCGCCACCGTGCCTTACGCTGCAACGGTGCAGGCCGCCGAAGAACCATTGAAAGTCGGGTTTGTTTATGTAGGTCCGGTGGGCGACGCCGGCTGGACATATGCGCATGACCAGGGCCGCCTGGAAATGGAAAAACAACTGGGCGCCAAAGTCAAAAGCACGTACGTGGAAAGTGTGCCGGAAGGCGCCGACTCCGAGCGCGTGATCCGCAAGCTGGCGACCGACGGCAACAAGCTGATTTTCACGACATCGTTCGGCTACATGAACCCGACCGAAAAAGTCGCGAAAGCCTTCCCCAATATCGTGTTCCAGCATGCCACCGGTTTTAAAACCGGCAAGAACATGGGTACCTACGAAACCCGCTTGTACGAGGGTGCCTACCTGCTGGGCGTCATTGCCGGCAAGATGACGAAGTCGAATACCTTGGGCTTTGTCGCCTCGTTCCCGATTCCCGAAGTGATCCGCAACGTCAATGCCTTCACCCTCGGTGCGCAAAGCGTGAACCCGAACATCAAGACCAAGGTGATCTGGGTGAACTCGTGGTACGACCCGGCCAAGGAACGCCAGGCGGCGGAAACCATGATTGCGCAAGGCGCCGATGTGCTGAGCCAGAACACCGACTCCCCCGCCACCCTGCAAGCCGCGCAAGAGAAAGGCGTGTATGCGTTCGGCTGGGATTCGGACATGGCCAAGTTCGCGCCGAAAGCCCACCTGACGGCCGCCACCAACAACTGGGGCGGCTACTATGCGGACACGGTGAAAGCCGTGATGGCGGGCACCTGGAAACCGACCGACATCCACGGCGGCATCAAGGAAGGCATGGTGAAAATGTCGCCACTCAATCCGGTCGTGCCGCCCGATGCCGCGAAAGCGTATGACGCCAAGCTGAAGGTGCTGTCCGATGGGTCGTTCCATCCGTTCCAGGGTCCGATCAAGGATCAATCGGGCAAGGTGCGCGTGGCGGCGGGTGCGGTGATGCCGATGAAGGAACTGCTGTCGATTAACTACTATGTGCAGGGTGTCGAGGGCGCGATTCCCAAGTAACCCGCAGGCTGGTTTGGCGGGCTTTGCCCGCCAAACCACGCGCATTACCAGACCATCACGTCACCGTGAAATTCACCGGTCCCGCCAACACCGTGTAACTGTCGTTATGGAACAGCCACGCGGCATAATTCCCCACCGCCAGCTTGCTGGTGTCCACCGTGGCCTTGCCGCTGGCGCGGGTCACATACTGCCATGACGCCCAGGTGCCGCTTGCAGGCGTCACACCGGCTTTCCAGATACCGATCCAGTTCTTGGCGGCGACTTTCGACGCTGGCACCGCGTAATCGAACACCAGGCTCGCGCCGCGCGCCACGCTGGTGGCCGATGGCGTCAATTGCGACACGCTGAACGGCACCGGTCCGCCCAGCACAGTATACCCGTTCTGGTACAGGTACCAGGCGTTGTAGTCGCCCGCCGCCAGGTTGGCGGTGCCGATCGGGATCGAACCCGTGGGATTCGGCGCATAGGCCCACAGCGGCGAGTTGCTGCCACTGCCCGGCGTCACGCCATCGGCGTAAATGCCGATCCAGTTCTTCGCATCGAGCTTGCCGGCCGGCGCCGCATAGGTCAACGTCAGCAGCGCGCCCTTGGTGACATAGCGTGATGCGCTGGTCAGGGCGGCGGCCGGCGTGCGCACCACGCCGATCATCGGGTCGGTGCGGCTGGCCGAGCCGGATTCCACGTGGCCCGCGATTTTGCGCGACCATTGCGCATTGGTGTCGCAAGTGATCGACAGCTCGTACCAGCCATAGCTCGCGCCCAGCGGCAAGTCCAGCGTGGCCGACTGCCCGGCCGCCACCGTGTGGCGGGTGGCCGTGGCGCCGTAGGTGGCATCGGTGACGGTGAAGGTGCAGCTTGCGGTGCCGCCCGCATTCGACAGCACCAGTTGCAGTGAACCGTGCACGCCGTTATGGGTGGCGGCGATTTCCGGTTTCGCGCCGGCGGCAGCGGCCGTGGCGCCTTTGAAGTGGCGCAGGAAGCCGTTGGCGCCGTGCACCCGCAAGTCATACGCCGCGCCGGTGAAGTTCCAGGCCTCGTTGGCGATCGACTTGCCCGCCTCCACCGTGTAATACCACGGGCCATCCGTGCGCACGCTGGAATACACGATGAACGCGGCGCCCGCCGCGCCGGTGTTGTTGAAGGTCAGTTCCACTTTGCCGCCGGTGGCGCGGCCATGCACCGCCAGCTCATAAGGCAGCGCGCAGGCTTCGCGCGTGTTGGTGCTGTCGGTGCACAATTCCTGGCGCGGCAGCGTTTGCACGGCGGGCGGCGTCGGCGCCGGTTTGCCGGACACTTTGACATACGACGCCGTGGCCGGCACCGACGAAGGCCAGGTGGCGTCCGGATCCGTGAAGTTGAAGGCCGACGTCAGGTCGCCGCAGATGGCGCGGCGCCATGGTGAAATCAGGTCGCACGTGACACCAGTGCGGGCCTTGCCCTTGACCACCAGCCACTCTTCCAGGAAGCGCAGCTTGGAGGTGTGATCGAACAGTTGCGAACAGACGCGGCCACCCTTGGTCCAAGGGGAAATCACCATCATCGGCACGCGCGGTCCCAGGCCAACCGGTTCATTCTGGTAGGTTTCGTAGGCGCCCAGCGATGGCAAGGTGGCCTTGCCCAGGGTTCCGTTGATCGGCGCCTGGTGCGGCGGCACGTGATCGAAGAAACCGTCGTTTTCATCGTAGGTCAGCAGGAACACGGTTTTCGACCAGACTGCGGGATTGGCCACCAGCGCGGCCAGCAGGCGCGCGGTCAGGTTTTCGCCGGCGTTCGGGGAATTCGGCGAATGTTCGGTGTAATCGTTCGGCGCGCAGATCCACGACACTTGCGGCAGGCGGTCGTTGCGCACGTCGTCGGCAAACGACGCCACCAGCCAGTCGCCCTTGGTGCCGGCCGAATTGGCTTCGGTGGAACCGGCCGCCAGCTGGCGGCCTTTCTGGTACAGCGGCGAGCTGGCGGACAGGCGCGAGCCATCCGCGTTGACGCGGAAGTTCTTGAAGTACGCCAGGTAGTTGTCGCCGTAGTTATCCCATTCCTGGTACACCTTCCAGCTGACCTGGTTCGCCTCCAGGGTTTCCGCATAGGTGCGCCAGTTCGGCGCGCTGGCGGTGACGGAGGCGCTGATATTGTCCTTGGCGGGATCGTTGTTGTAATAGCCGGTGGGGCTGATGTTGTACAGGCTGCCCATGCTGCTTTGCCAGCCCTGGTTGGTGCCCGTCAGCGAATACATGCGGTTCGGATCGGTGGCGCCGAAGATCGAGCAGTGATAGTCGTCGCAAATGGTGAAGGCGTCGGCCAGCGCGTGATAGAACGGCAGGTCGCCACGATCGAAATATCCCATCGATTGCGCGGTCTTTTGCTTGACCCACGCGTCCCACGCCTGCCACGTCGCCTGCGATCCTTTCCAGTGATGGTCGGTGCCGACCGACAGCGCGCTGGTGTTCTTCGCATCGAAGTGGAACGGCAGCACATAGCTGCCCGCGCCATCGGGCTGGTACCACACCGGTTTGCCGCCCGGCAGTTCGATCGCGCGCGGATCGCCAAAACCGCGCACGCCGGACAGGGTGCCGAAGTAATGGTCGAACGCGCGGTTTTCCTGCATGAAGATGACGACGTGCTCGACGTCGGCCAGGGTGCCGGTGGTGTTATTGGCCGGTACCGCCAGCGCCGTGCGGATCAAATCCGGAAACAGCGAGACCGCCGACGTCGCGGCAAAAGCATTCAAGAACCTGCGCCTGCTGGGTGAAACCATGTGCCCTCCTCCTCATGTGAAAGTGATGTGGGCATGGATGGTATGGGGGAAATATGACAGTGCGATTGCATATCGTGCAATGTGCCGATTTAGTCGGGATCGGACTGGGAAGGTGCACAAGTGTTGTCGCGTATTTTTTCATTTATTTTTCATCCGATTAATGTAATCGCTCGAATGTACAAAGTGTCAGACAAATTTACACTTAAGCGCCAAGTAGAATGGCGGCTATCTGCATAAATCAAAAACACCATGGAAACCAAATGGCTGGAAGACTTCATCTCCCTCGTTGAGACCAACAACTTTTCCCGCTCGGCGGCGCTGCGCCATGTGACGCAACCGGCGTTTTCGCGCCGCATCCAGTCGCTGGAAAACTGGCTGGGGACGGACTTGATCGACCGCACCTCGTATCCAACCCGCCTGACCCCGGCCGGCCATGTGTTTTACGAACAGGCGCTGGAAATGCTGGGACAGATCAATGGCGTGCGCGAACTGCTGCGCAACAAGCGCGCCGCCATGCAAACCACGATCGACCTGGCCGTGCCGCACACCTTGTCGCTAACCTTCATCCCGAAGTGGATCACGCAGCTGCAGGACGATTTCGGTCCCATCAACAGCCGCCTGATGGCGCTGAACGTGCACGACGCCGTGCTGCAGCTGGTGGAAGGCGGCTGCGACCTGCTACTGTGCTACCACCACCCGCGCCAGCCGGTGCAGCTGGACCCGGGCCGCTACGACATGCTGGTGCTGGGCCGCGAAGCGCTGCGCGCCTACGCCCGCTGCGACAAGAATAAAAAACCGGAACTCACGCTGCCCGGCACGAAAGCGGATCCTTTGCCCTTCCTGTCCTATACCAATAACGCCTACCTGGGCCGCATGGTGGAGCTGATCCTGGCCGACACGAAAACCCCGCTGCACCTGGAAAACCACTACGAAACCGATATGGCCGAGGGCTTGAAGATGATGGCGCTGGAGGGACGCGGGATTGCCTTCCTGCCGGAATCGGCCGTCACGCGCGAACTGAAATCGAAGCTGCTGGCGCGCGCCGACGGCGGCGGCGCGGACTGGGAAATCGAAATGGAAATCCGGCTGTACCGGGAAAAACCGTCGCCGACCCGGCCCGGCAAGCCGATCGTGTCGCGCCTGTGGGAGCACCTGGGCGGCAAGCAAAACGCGTCGAAGCGGCGCAGTATTCCGGACTCCGAGCGCTGATTTTGATAAAAATCAACGATTTGACGTTATGCCGCAGCCTATGCATTTTTTGCATAACGTGACGAAATGTCGATATGGGATTATGCAAAAAATGCATAGTTGGATGCGCACTCAGCATTGGCACCATTTTGGTGCATTGGCCTAAGATTCGCCTCACTGAATACCGCGTATTAACGCAAGCGCATAAACGCCACAAGCCGCGCATATAAATAACCTCAGGAGCGAATCGAATGACTACTCAGCACGCACTGCCTTCCTACCTCAATGCAGAAGACCTGGGCCCATGGGGCCAATACCTGAAACAGATCGACCGTGTGACCCCGCACCTGGGTTCGCTGTCGCGCTGGGTCGAAACGCTGAAGCGTCCAAAGCGCATCCTGGTGGTCGATGTGCCGATCGAGCGCGATGACGGCTCCATCGCCCACTACGAGGGCTACCGCGTGCAGCACAACATGTCGCGCGGCCCTGGCAAAGGCGGCGTGCGCTTCCACCAGGACGTGACCCTGTCCGAAGTGATGGCCCTGTCGGCCTGGATGACCGTGAAAAACGCCGCCGTCAACGTGCCATACGGTGGCGCCAAGGGTGGTATCCGGGTTGACCCGAAAACCCTGTCGAAAGGCGAACTGCAGCGCCTGACCCGCCGCTACACCAGCGAAATCGCGCTGATCATCGGCCCAACCAAGGATATCCCGGCGCCGGACGTCAACACCAATGAGCAGGTGATGGCCTGGATGATGGACTCCTACGCGATGATCGAAGGTAACCTGTCGACCGGCGTGGTGACCGGCAAGCCGATCTCGATGGGTGGCTCGCTGGGCCGCCGCGAAGCAACCGGCCGTGGCGTGTTCGTCGCCGGCCAGGAAGCCGCCGCCAAGCGCGGCGTGAAGATCGAAGGCGCCCGTATCGCGATCCAGGGCTTCGGCAATGTGGGCGGCGTGGCCGCAACCATGTTCGCCAATGCCGGCGCCAAAGTCATTGCAGTACAAGACCACACCGGCACCGTGGTACACTCCGGCGGCCTGGACATCGTACAACTGCACAAACATGTGGCGGAAGTGGGCGGCGTCAAAGGTTTCCCGGGTGTCGAACAGTTCATGGACCGTGACGCATTCTGGGGCATCGAATCGGACATCCTGATTCCTGCCGCGCTGGAACAGCAAATTACCGCTGCTGTCGCCCAGCAACTCCGCACCAAAATTATCCTTGAAGGTGCAAACGGCCCGACCACGCCCGAAGCCGACGACATCCTGGCCGACAAAGACGTGCTGGTGGTGCCGGACGTACTGGCCAATGCCGGTGGCGTGACGGTGTCGTATTTTGAGTGGGTACAAGACTTCTCGTCGTTCTTCTGGAGCGAAGATGAAATCAACGCCCGCCTGACTCGCATCATGCAAGACGCATTCAAGTCCGTGTGGGAAGTCGCCCAGGAAAAGAATGTCACCCTGCGTACCGCCACCTTTATTCTGGCGTGCACCCGGGTGCTGCAAGCGCGGGAAGTGCGCGGCCTGTATCCTTGAGGCATACAACGTAAGTGAAATCCACAAGCTGCAAGGGTCCAGTCTGCGCCAATACTATTGGTAATATGAGATATAGGACGTAATCAGTCACCACCACGCCTGCCCAGGTTATGCTCGGGCAGGCGTTTTTCGCATTTGATAAAGGAACACCGGAATGAGCACTTTGGAACAGAAAGCCCTTGAGTACCACAAAGCCGGTTCCGCCGGCAAGATCGCCACCGCCGTCACCAAGAGCGTGGCCACCCAGGATGACCTGGCGCTGGCCTACTCGCCTGGCGTGGCCGTCCCGTGCCTGGAAATCCAGCGCGATCCGTCGCTGGCTTACACCTACACGGCCAAGGGCAATCTGGTAGCGGTCATCACCAACGGCACCGCCGTGCTGGGCCTGGGTAATATCGGCGCGCTGGCCGGCAAGCCCGTCATGGAAGGCAAAGTCGTGCTGTTCAAGAAGTTCGCCGGCATCGATTCGTTCGACATTGAAATCGACGAAACCGACCCGGACAAGCTGGTCGAGATCATCGCCTCGCTGCACCCGACCTTCGGCGGCATCAACCTGGAAGACATCAAGGCGCCGGAATGCTTCTACATCGAGCGCAAGCTGCGTGAACGCCTGTCGATCCCGGTGTTCCACGACGACCAGCACGGCACCGCCATCGTGGTCGGCTCCGGCCTGCTGGGCGCGCTGGACCTGACCGGCCGCAAGATCGAAGACCTGAAGATCGTCTGCTCGGGCGCCGGCGCCGCCGCCATCGCCTGCCTGGAACTGATTGTCTCGCTGGGCGCCAAGCGTGAAAACATCTTCGTGTGCGATTCCAAAGGCGTGCTGAGCACCGCGCGCGACCTCGATGGCGAGAAAAAAGCCTGGGCGCGCGACACCATCGCGACCAAAATGAGCGAAGTGATCGAAGGCGCGGACATGTTCCTGGGCCTGTCGGGCCCCGGCCTGCTGTCGCAGGACGACGTGAAGCGCATGGCGAAGCAGCCGATCGTCTTCACCCTGGCCAACCCTGATCCTGAACTGCGTCCGGAACTGGTGCGCGAAGTGGCACCCGACGCCATCATCGCCACCGGCCGCTCGGATTACCCGAACCAGATCAACAACGCGCTGTGCTTCCCCTACCTGTTCCGCGCCGCGCTGGACTCCGGCGCCACCACCATTAACCAGGAAATGAAGATCGCCTGCGTCCATGCGCTGGCCGGCATGGCCCGTTCGGACGAGCGTTTCGGCAAGGATTACGTGGTGCCAGGCTTGCTGGATTCGCGCTTGCTGTCGGGCGTGACGCCGAAGATCGCGCAAGCGGCATTTGCCAGCGGCGTGGCGAGGAAGGAACTGGACCTGGATGCGTATGCGCAGCATCTGGTCAAATTGGGCGAGACACTGCTGTAAATTATGCAGGCCACACCATCCCTTTCAGTGGGGATGGTGAACCCATAGGGCGGTTTTGCCGGAGGCAAAGCCGCCATGCATGTGCCGCCATCAATGCATGCGCTGGTGACAACGCCAGCATGGCGGCAATCCTCCGGATTACCGCCCTACGCAGCCACCGCTGCGTGAATCAAGCGCCGTACAGGGCCGCCGGCATTACACCGGCCGGCCACCCAGCGCCAGCAACCACGCCGGCGCATCCTGCATCGCCACCGGCCGCAGGAACCGCTCCAGCGCAGCATAGCCCACCGACGTTGCCGCCGGCTGCGTCGACGATGGCCACGGTCCGCCATGCACCTGGCTGCCCGCCACCGCGACACCGGTCGGCACACCGCTGAACAGCACCCGTCCCGAGATTTGTTGCGCCGCGCGCACCATGCGCGCCACGTCGGGCGACGCCTCTTGCGCCCCCCACACGGTCACCGTCAGGCTCCCGCCCACCGCATTCAGCACCGCCACCACCTCGTCAGCGGACGCCACCCGCACCAGTATGCAGGCCGGGCCAAACACTTCTTCCTGCAACGCGTGCCGCGCGATGAAATTGGCCGCCGTGGTGCGCGCCACCAGCGGTTGCGGCGGCGCCGTATCGCTGCCCGCCTCCGCCCCCGCCAGCACGGTGGTCACGCCCGGCGTGCCCACCACCCGCGCCACGCCCGCATCAAAATTACGCTTCATGCCCGCCGTCAGCATCGGATGCAGGGTCTTGGAAGCCAGCGCATCGCGCAATGCCACTTCAAACGCATCGGCATCCGCGCCGTCGAACAGCACGATCACACCGGGACTGGTGCACACCTGGCCGCTGGAAAACGCCATCGAATCGGCCAGCGCGGCCGCCTTGTCCGCCACCTGCCCGGCCAGCGCGGCCGGCAAGATCACCACTGGATTGGTCGAACCGAGTTCGCCATAAAACGGAATCGGCCGTGGACGCGCATTCGCCTGCTGCCACAGCGCATGACCGCCCTTATAGGAACCGGTAAACGCGACCGCAGCAATATCAGGATGCTGTACCAGCGAAACGCCCACGTCGATGCCCGCCCCTTCCACCATGCCGATCAGCCCTGCCGGCAAATCCTGCTGCGCCAGCACCGCCTGCGCCAGTTCATGCACGGCGCGTGAGAGGGCCGGGTGGCCCGGGTGCGCTTTCACCACGACCGGGCAACCGGCCGCCAGCGCGGACACGGTATCGCCGCCCAGCACGGAAAACGCAAACGGGAAATTACTGGCCGAGAACATGGCGACCGGACCCAGCGGCACTTGCACGCGCGCCAGGTGCGGGCGGCCTTGCGGCGGCGCACCGGCCACGGCGGCATCTTCCGTCACGACGAATGGACGGCCCGCCACCACCTGGTCGGCAAAGGCGCGCAACTGGAAAATCGTGCGGTCCATTTCCCCGTTCAGGCGCGGCAGCGGCAGCGACGTTTCCGCATTGGCGATGGCAATCAGCGCGTCGCGCTGGCCGTGCAAGGCGTCGGCCAGCCCTTGGAACAGCGCGGCACGGCGTGCGGCAGGCGATTGCGCCCAGTCGCCTGCGGTTCGGGAAGCGGCGATAACGGCCCCGTTGATCTGGGCCGGGGTGGATTCATGAATACTCACAAGCTCTCCTAAAGTAATTGACGACTGCGATGATGACTGTGCAGACATGGTAGCCACGGCGTACCATGGCGGGAATTGAAAACAATTCATCCCCCGATAACCATGTCCGATCCCGCTGCCGCCTACGTGCCCCGCTCCGCCCTGTCCTCCTTGCGGATCAAGCAATTCATGCTGTTGCTGGCGCTGGGCAACCACGGCTCGCTGCGCAAGGCCGCCGATGAATTGGCCGTGTCGCAACCGGCCGCCAGCAAATCGCTGCTGGAACTGGAAGGGGCGCTCGGCACGCAATTGTTCGAGCGCACCCACAGCGGCCTGACGCCGACGGCGGCGGGCCGTTGCGCCATCAACCATGCGCAAAGCATCATCGGTTCCGTACGGCGCATGAAATATGAACTCGATGCGATCGAACACCAGCGCCAGGAAATCCTGCGCATCGGCCTGATCATGGGCGCCGTGACCGGCGCATTTTGCGGGGTGGTGAGCCGCGCCTGCGCGGCGCGGGAAAACCTGCTGGTGGAGGCGCAGGAAGGGACTTCCGCGGAATTGATGCTGAAATTGCAGTCCGGCGAACTGGACCTGGTGTTTGCCCGCTCCGGCCTGGCGGCCGGCCAGCCGGAACTCGATTGCCTGGAACTGGCGACGGAACCGATTTGCATCGCGGCCGGGGCGCAGCATCCACTGGCGTCAAACCAGCAATACCAGTGCGCCGACCTGGCCGGCTACCCGTGGATCAGCTACGAACCGAAAGCCCCGCTGGCCGCGCTGCTGTCCGGCTGGTTCGCCGACAGCGGCTGCGCGCAGCCCGTCATCAAGCTGCGCACCACGTCAGCCCTGGTGACGGTGGCCACCTTGTGCAACACGGATTGCCTGGCGATGCTGCCCAGCTCGGTCTTCAAGCACGTGGTGGCGGACGACCGCATCAAGAAAATCCACACCACGTCCACCCTGTCGCTGGGCGATTACAGCGCGTACTGGCACCGCCATTCGCTGCGCTTGGGGACGATCCGCGCCGTACTCCAATCAACTGTGTGAGCAAAACACAGGGTGATTTGGTGTAAAACATACACTCGGATCATCGTCCTGATTGTTTGCCATCAGGGCAACACAGTCGCCGACCAACTTCATACACTGTCTCCCGAAACCGCCCCCTGACAAACACACGGACCTGCCCTGGCAGCGCCCGCAGGGAGCGCTTTTGCCCAAAAAAACCGCAACAAGGGAGACAGACCGTGAATGGAGTGAACAAGCAATGGGAGCAGGAGCGGATGAAATTGCGTCCGCTCTGCTACGCCGTATCGATGGCGCTGGCGTCGCTGATGGCAAGCCATGGCGCCATGGCGCAGGCCACGCAAGACAGCGCGAAACCGGAAATCAAGACTGAAACCAAAGTCATGGTGGTCGGCACCCGCGCGTCGCAGCAATCGGCCAATGAACGCAAGAAGAATGCCGCAACCGCCATGGATTCCATTGTCGCGGAAGATGTGGGAGCGCTACCAGATCGCAACGTGGGCGAAGCGATTTCGCGCCTGTCCGGGATTGCGCTGGAACGCGGCGATTTCGGTGAAGGCGTCAACGTGGCCGTGCGCGGCAACTCGGCGGACCTGACCCGCGTCGAACTCGACGGCCAGGGCTTGCAAGCCGGCGGCGGCACCGACTTGAATGGCGGCGGCAGCGGACGCGGCGTGGAATTGCGCGAACTGTCGTCCGACCTGATCAAAAGCGTCGACGTGGTCAAAGGGTCCACCGCCGACATGACCGAAGGGTCGCTGGGCGGCGGCATCATCATCAAGACCCGCACCGGCCTGGATTTCAAGAAACCGTTTTATTCGATCCGCGTGGCCGCCTCGCAAGGTTCGCTGAACAAGGAATGGTCGCCGGACACCAACGTGATCCTGGCCAACAAGTTCCTCGACAACCGCCTCGGCGTGCTGCTCAACGTGTCGACCTCGCAAATGCACAACGAAGGCCACTCGTCGCAGGTCGCGACTTCCGCCAACCAGGGCTATGCGCGCGCGCTGGACTTCGACAATTCGCCCAATAAAACCTTTGCCTTCAACCCGGCCACGGTGTCCACCACGGATTCCACCGCCACCGCGCCGCTGCTGTCCACGCCGCTGCTGGCCGGCGGCTTCCTCAACGCCGCCTCGCCGCTGGAACTGATCACGAAGTCCGCCGCCGCCCAGACCAAGGCGGATTGCTACGCGATGTTCCCGAACCTGACCACGCAACAGCAAAACGCCATCGCGGCGGGCAATACCCGCAACGGCGCCATCAACCAGCGCGGCAACGAATTGATGACGTGCCTGAACCAGTGGAACGATTACACGCCGTCGCTGGTGCGCTACCTGATGAAAAAGCAGATCGACAAGCGCCGTTCCGGCGACTTGCGCCTGGACTTCAAGGTCAACAATGAATTCACGGTCTACGCCAAAGGCAGCATCCAGCGTCGCCGCGTGGATGACAATTTCCTGACCTATGGCCTGGGTGGCCTGAGCGTCAATACCAACACCGCCAGCCCGGCCTATTCCGGCATCACCTTCACCGACAACGCCGCCGGCGTGCGTTCGGCCGTGCCGGGTTCCGGCTACTACCTGTACGACTCGCCCAGCTTCCGCACCAACGCCTTCCCGGCGATGGGCGCGGTGGCCAACGTCAATCCCGCTCAAGTGGTGGTGGACGCCAACCACCACGTGACCAAGTTCACCATCAGCGACGGCAGCGCGGGTGTGGACCAGATCCACAACATCATTGAAACCAGCAGCCGCTACCTGCAAACCGGCGGCACCTATAAAGACGGCCCGCTGCTGGTGGAGTACTTTGTCGGCGACGCGCGTTCCGACTTCACGCGCGGCGACAAGCGCACCAGCTGGAGCTACAACTATGGCCCGGCCACCATGCAAGTGCTGCCCAACGGCTTGTGGGGCTACAGCTTCCCGTCCGGCAGTACGTTCGACCAGTCCAACGCCGCCAACTATGCGATTGCCCGGCCGGCCGCGGTCGCCACCACGGCAGTGCCGGCTTCGGCCACCGTGCCGGTGGCGATCCCCGCCTACACCATCAACCAGCAACCTTTGATGACGCAGGCGCCGCAATTGACGTACACGCCGCGCGCGGCGGAAACCAGGGAGCGCACCGCCAAGCTCGACGTGGCGTACGCGCTGTCGGACAAGGTGCCGTTCCTGTCGCGCCTGAAAACGGGTTTCAATTTGCGCGACACCTCCGGCAACAGCTGGAACCCGAACGGCGGCTATACGGTGCAGGCGCCGGTCGGCACCTTCGGCGCGGCCGGCTATGTGCCGGGCATCTATGTGCCGCAATCGATCGTGCGCAGCTCGTTCGTCGGCTGTACCGATACCGCCGGTTCGCTGGGCGCGGGCGGCGCGCCGTGCAAATACGGCTACAACCCCAGCACCAACCCGGCCACGGCGCTGTCCGGCCAGGTCGTGATGACGCCGGCGCAGCTGCAAGACATCATCGCGCAATCGATGACGCAGCAGACCTCGCAATTCTTTGCCGGCGCCAAGGACCGTCCGGCCGGCCTGATCAACGGCTGGACCCAGATCGACGTCGAAAAAGTGTTCCAGCTGGCAGGCGTCCCGAACGTCAACTTCGACTGCCTGAAGGAATGCACCGGCAGCGACGGCAAGAAATATGCGCAGCCGGTCGGCACCTTCAGCGAGCGGGTCCGCTCCGGCTACCTGATGACCGATTACAACATCGATCACCTGCCCTTCACCGACCACGCCTTGCCGTTCGGCTGGGAAGTGGATGGCAACTTCGGCTACCGCATCGTCAATACCAAGGTCGAAGGCACCGGCATCATGAGTTTCACGTCGATCCAGAAGACGGCGGCGTACAACCCGAGCAACCCGAATCAGGCCGGTGGCACCGTCACCAACACGCTGTCCACCCCGACCGTGATGTCAGCCAGCACCACCGATTACCTGCCATCCTTTAACGCGGCGGTATGGACCATTCCCGACCAGCTGGTATGGCGTTACAACCGTGCCAAGACCGTGGCCCGTCCACCGGTGTCGTCGCTGCTGCCGGCCGGCACCTGCACCTATGACGAACGCAAGGTCGGCGCCATCGACAGCAACGGCAATGAACCGGACCAGACCTGTTCCGGCACTGTGGGCAACCCGGCGCTGCGTCCGCAAACCAATTGGAACCAGAACTTCAGCGTCGAGTGGTATCCGAACCGCGACACCATGTTCTCGCTGGCCTCGTTCAATCAGCGTGGCCTGATCGGCCCGGCCATCGTGCAGGGCAAGAGCAACGTCAAGGTGTTCTCCGGTTCGCAGTTGACCGACCCGCAAACCGGCGTGGCGCTGGGCGACGTGGACTTCAACTACAACACGTGGGAAAACGGCGCCGCCACCACCCGCAAAGGCATCGAGTTCGGTTCCAAGACCGCCTTCACATTCCTGCCATGGGCGTTGAAGTACACCGGCTTCGACGCCAACTACACCAAGCTGCGCTCGGCCACTTCGGCGGTCAATGTCGTGGACCTGATCACGGGCACCCCGCTGCCGCCGGCGCGCGAATCGAAGTATTCGTACAACCTGGCGCTGTGGTATGACGATGGCGCGCTGTCGGCCCGCGTCGCGGTGCAGGCGGTGGCGTCGTACTTCACCTGTATCGCCGCCTGCGGCGCCAACTCGGTGAACAATTACCCAAGCTCGCCGGGCGTCACCCGCATCACGGTCACGCCATACAATCCGGGTTCGCCGAACTTCCGCGACGGCACGCGCTACATCGACGCCAAGATCGCGTACCGCTTCAAGAACGGTATCGAAATCTTCGCCGAAGGCCGCAACCTGGGCCGCGCCACCACGTCGAACAGCCAGGGTCCGTTCTCGCCGTTCGCCGATGGCACGCCGAACCTGCTGGACTATTCGTACGCCGGCCGCCGCATCATGGTCGGGATGAATATCCGCAGCTTGTAAGGCCACTTCCCTGGCATTCGCCGGGGACGCCAATCCTGTAGGGCGGCTTTTGCAAAGCCGCCTGCTTGCGCCGCGTTGACGCATGCATGGCGGCTTCCGCGAGGCGGAAACCGCCCTACGCAATCACCGCAGCTTGCATGCAAGCCAGCGGGGCATTTATGAATCGCCGCGCTTCTTGTGCGCGATCCAGTCGTTGACCTGGCGTTCCAGCACCGTCAGCGGCAGCGCGCCGTGCGACAGCACTTCATTGTGGAACTGCTTCAAGTCGAATTTCACGCCCAGTTCTTCGCGCGCCTGTTCCCGCAGCGCCAGGATTTTCAGCATGCCGACCTTGTAGGCCAGCGCCTGGCCCGGATCGACAAAATACCGCTCCACTTCCGCCACCACGTCGCCTTCGGCCATGCCCGTGTTATCCATCATGTAGGCAATCGCCTGTTCCCTCGTCCAGTGCTTGTAGTGGATGCCCGAATCGACCACCAGCCGCGTGGCGCGCAGCATTTCATCGCGCAGGCGGCCCAGGTTGTCCATCGGGGTTTTCTGGAAACCCAGCTCGCTGGCCAGCCGCTCCGCGTACAGCGCCCAGCCTTCCTGGTAAGCGGTGAAGGGAATCACCTTGCGGAAGAACGGCACGCCCTGCAATTCCTGCGCGATCTGGATCTGGAAATGGTGGCCGGGGATGCCTTCGTGGTAAGCCAGCGTGCGCATGGCGAACTTCGGCGTCTCACCCGGCGTGCGCATGTTCGCGTAAAAGATGCCGGGACGGGAACCGTCGAACGCGCCCGGCATGTAATACGCGCCCGGCGCCGCCTCCTGCGATTCCGGCGGCACCTGCCGCACTTCCACGCCCAGTTTCGGACGCAGTTCGAACGCCGCCGCCACCCCGTCATTGATTTCATCGAGGATGCGCTGATATTGCGCCAGCATGGCTTTCTTGCCTTCTTCCGTGGCGGGGTATTTCTGTTCCGGATTCGACGCCAGTTGCTGCACGCGCTGGCCAATGCTGCCTTCGGTCAGCCCCTGCAGCTTCAGGATGGCTTCCATTTCCTCGCCCACCCGCGCCACTTCCGACAAGCCCAAGGCGTGCACCTGCTGCGGTGTCAGGCGCGTGGTGGTGTGCATGCGCACGGCCCACGCGTAATAGTTGTCGCCATCGGGCAGGCTCCAGGCGCCATGGTTGTCCCTGGCCTTGCCCTGCAATTCCTTGAAGTGGGCAATCAGTTTGCCATAGGCCGGGTAGACCCGGTTGGCCAGCACATCGGCGGTGCGCGACAGCAGTTTCTGGCGGCTGGCGTCATCCATGGCGCCGGCAGGGATCTTCGCCAGTTTTTCCCGCATGTTCACATACAAGGTGTTTTGCTGCGGCGGCACGCCGACAAAGTCGCCCATCTGCTTCAACACCTTATCGACCATGAAGCGCGGCGGCAAAATGCCCTTGCTTTCACTGTGGCGGGCCTTTTCCAACAATTGCGTGAATTTGCGGGGGAATTGTTCGAGGCGCGCGACATAATCTTCCGCTTCGCCGCGCGTGCTGATTTCATGCACCTGCACCATGAATTCCGGCAGCGTCACTTGCACGCCCGCCATCTGGTTCAGCGGGAACGCATGGTACAAATAGGGTTCGCCCTCGGCCTGGATCCGCATGGAGTAATGCAGCGTGTCATAGGACAGCTTGCCGTCGCGGTCCAGGCCGGTGCGGTCATAGCTGTCCAGCATGACCAGGTCTTCTTTCAGGCGCCGCATCATTTTCGCGTCATGTTCGACCGACGCCTCGTCGAGCCGGCCGCCATAGAAATCCAGCCACGATGGCAGCAGCCGCATCGACGACAGCATTTCCGGGCTGTCCAGCACTTGCTTGGCAAAGGTGCGGGTATAAAACCAGTCCAGCCGCAACGGCTTGAAATGCGATGTGTGGGTGATCAGGAGCACAGCCAGCAGCAACAGGCCCATCAACACCGTCAACAGCCATTTCAACGCACTCTTCATGGGCTTTCCTTTTCAGTAAGCGCAGGTGCGCAAGCCGACAAAAATATCATCGCGCGCCGGCAACTGGAAATGGCGGAATTTCGCGGACACCAGCCGCGCCTGGGTGGCAAACGATGCGCCGCGCAAGACCTGGCAGGCGGCAAAGTGCGGCGCCGAATATTCGCGCCACGGGCCCGGCGCAAAACCGGGATACGGTTCAAACGGTGTCGCGGTCCACTCCCACAGCCGCCCCCAGCGGAACCCCGGATGGCCGGACAGCGCCGCCAGTTCCCATTCCGCTTCGGTCGGCAGGCGCCGCTCCGCCCACATGCAATACGCTTGCGCTTCGAACAACGACACGTGGCGCACCGGTTCCGCGCCATTCAGGGTGCACAGGCGGCCAAAGCGCAGGTTGCGCCAATAGCCGCCGTCGCGCTGCCAGTAGCGCGGCGCTACACGCTCCTGTCGCAGCAGCCAGTCGCGGCCCGCCGGGCTCCAGTAACGGCTGTTGTCATAACCGCCATCGGTAACGAAATCGCTGAACTGGGCATTGGTCACCAGCGCCGCATCCATGGAAAACCCCGGCACATAGCATTCGTAGGCGTGCAATTCATTGTCGAACACAAAGCTGCCATCCTGGCGGCTGCCCAGTTGTATCGAGCAGCCGGCGAAACGCAGTTCCGAAGGCTGGACCCAGGCCGATTCATCGCGCGCCAGTCCGGGGGGCGCGGGCAAGCCCAGGGTTTGCAGCGCGGCCAGCAGCGCTTCGCCGCGCATGTCTTCATAGGCCAGCGCCAGCCGGTACGGATACAGCGCCGCATCGTGCGCCATGCCATCAGCCGCGGCATTCAACAACTGGTCGAGCACGCGGTCGAGCACTTCATGGCAATACATTTTCGTGGCCCCCGCACTGGGCAAATCCAGGTTCCAGCGCATCGCGTGCGGCACGGTGCCGGCATCGAACCAGTCGTCGCCCTTGCGCAGCAGCGGACCTTTGCGGGCATCGGCCGGGTGGCTGGAGGCGGCGTGGCGCAGCACGAACCATTCGGCAAACCAGGCAATATGGCCGAGTTCCCACAGCGGCGGATTCACACACAGCAGTTGGGGCACGCGCGCCGGGGCGTCATAGCCGGCTTGCACGAAACAGTCGAACAGCGCGAGCGTATAATCGCGCGCATGTTGCAGGGCATCCGCCAGTTGTCCTGCGTTGGCGGTGCGGAATGACATGAACGATGGAATTTGCATAGCCCCCCGCATCGATGAACCTCACTTGATTTTAACCGGAACTTTCGCGACCATGAGCAACGAACCTGTGAAACTGACGTCCTTTTCCCACGGCGGCGGCTGCGGCTGCAAAATCGCGCCCGGCGTGCTGTCGGAAATCCTCAAAAACACCCACGGTTTCCCAGTACCGAAGGAACTGATGGTCGGGATTGAAACCGCCGATGACGCGGCGGTCTACAAGCTCAATGACGAGCAGGCGCTGATCGCCACCACGGATTTCTTCATGCCGATCGTCGACGACCCGTTCGACTTTGGCCGGATCGCCGCCACCAACGCGATTTCCGACGTGTACGCCATGGGCGGCACCCCGATCATGGCGCTGGCCCTGGTCGGCATGCCGATCAACAAGCTGCCGCTGGATACCATCGGCCAGATCCTCAAGGGCGGCGAATCGATTTGCGCGGAAGCGGGCATTCCGATTGCCGGCGGCCACACCATCGATTCGGTGGAACCGATCTACGGCCTGGTGGTGATGGGCCTGGTACATCCGGACAAGGTCAAGCGCAACTCGGCGGCGCGTGCCGGCGACGTGCTGGTGCTGGGTAAACCGCTGGGCGTGGGCGTGCTGTCGGCCGCGCTGAAGAAAGGCAAGCTCGATGCGGACGGCTATGCCGCCATGATCGCCTCGACCACGAAACTGAACAAACCGGGCAAGGCGCTGGCCGAACTGCCGGGTGTGCACGCGTTGACCGACGTGACCGGCTTTGGCTTGCTGGGCCACTTGCTGGAACTGGCGCGCGGCGCGGGCCTGTCGGCGCAGCTCGACATGCCGGCCATCCCCCTGCTGCACGGCGTCGAACAACTGGCGCGCGACGGTTACTTTACCGGCGCGTCAGGCCGCAACTGGGAGGCCTATGGCAAGGACGTGGTGCTGCCCGCCGGCCTGCCGGCCGAACACCACGCGCTGCTGACGGACCCGCAAACGTCGGGTGGCTTGCTGGTGGCGTGTGATCCGGGTTCGGTTGACGAGGTGCTTGAACTGTTCCGCCGCGAGGGGTTTGATGGTGCGGCGGTGGTCGGCCGCATGGCGGACGGGCCTGCGCAGGTGTCGGTCGCGCTGTAAATTGGGAGACAGTGCACGCCTTCGCGCCTTACGTTGGCAGCGGGCCTTGCGGCACTTGGCCTCGCTGCCAAAGCAGCATAATTCCCAAAAATTTATTTTCTATGAACCCGCTGAGGTCCAGGGGCCGGGCTCGTCCAACCATCGGTTCAGATCGTGGCTTCGCACGATCTATCCTTAATCGTTGGGCCTATTCCAAAGTGCACGCGAGCTCAAATGCTCCTCCTCGATTTGTCGGCTTCCAGCCTTTAGTCAGCGCCTGCCGAATCGCCCGTTCGACCACTACTGGGGTGATGGAAATGAAATCTTCATTCATCCAATTGTCTGGGCGAAGTACATTCAGCTTCACCAACAGCGTAGCCAGCCCACCGTTTTCAAGATCAACTGCGAAAGACATTCCGGCCTGCGCAAGAGCTTGATCATAAGTGGGGCGTGGCCGAATCGTCCATCGGTAAGGGATGGAATCAACGACAATGCGGCGACTGCCTTTTCTTGCGATTGCCATAGAGTTAGGTGGCCCAACGTGAGAATTCACCGGACCGCGCGGTTTTAGCGCAGGTCCGGTGGAATGTGAGGTTGGGCCTGCTGTGCATGATCTATGCGAAAAACTATGGACGGCTACTGATTGTCTTGCCATGTTCTACGAACTCCACATAAAGCGTTTCCTCTTTCTCCTGTTCCGGCGATAGGTAGCCTTCCTTTCCAGGAATGCTACTGCGATCTGCCTCGCCAAGCGGTGAAGCGAATAAGAGTTTGGGATACGGCCGATGCTTGAGAAATAAGTGGATTACACGCGACTCGCGATCTGCATAAAATCCGACGAAGAGGTACAAAAACAGGAAAACGCACAGTCCAAGAACTCCGACAATCGATTTTTGATTCATTGTTACGACCGTGCCCAACGTAAAAAGTAACTGGCTGCCGGAACGCGCAGCGTGGAGGCAGTCCAGTTGACTGCCGGGTTGGACAACTCTCTTCACTGGTACTTGCGAAGCTTGAACGCGCGTACGTCAGAAGCATCAAGCTCAAAGAATTCAGTGTTACGTACCCGCTTACTTCGAAAGCGGCTGTGCCAGTATGCCTCTATTCCAGTTGGATCGTCGGTAGGTATTGAATGTACCTGAACAGTCTCCTCCGGGAGCTCCAACTTGACCTCCCGGAAACGCCGAGATGGATCTTGCGACTTTCCGATCTTGTAACGCCGACCAGAGCGAAGAAGGTACACATATCCCCGTACTCGTTCCCCAGGTGCTTGCAACGCATCTTGCTCATCCGTCGTTGGTCTTAAAGCTGCGGTTATTTCAGGAAGCAAGTCCGGGCGCCGTTGCTCTAGCCCAGTTCGCACTCATTCAAGGTCACCCGTACGTCGCATCCTCCTGACAAAATGAGGACTCGGGACAGAAGGGTTTGTGACCCGTTCACGTTTTAACTGGTCTTCTGTAGGCCATCGGCCATATCGAATAACAAGTTCGACCAACACCGCCGCGGTGTCACCGATATCTCGTGTTGGTGGGGAAAAGTGACGGGTTTCGAGTCCGACTTCTTCCAAGAGTGCATTCCACCCTTGGAACCAAGGTTGCGCTCGCAACCAATGTTCGCTCTTCCCAATTTCTTCGAGAAAGGCGCGGAAACCGATATGACCGCCACGCTCTCTTGCAAGGTCGTTAAGGCGTTTTAAGATGGCATCGCGCTGCATGAATTGATGGTCCAACGTAAAAATTCACCGGACTGCGCGATTTTGCGCAGGTCCGGTGGAATGCATGGTTGGGACAAAGAATTTTTACCTTTGATAACCAGGGTATCGAGAAAATAATCCTTCGTAAAAATCTGCATATACTAAGTCGATTTGAAATTCATACCCTGCCGATTTAACTTCTTCAATATTTGCAAGAGTCCAACCGCCTCTCAGATCTCGCGCAGTCTCATCCATCTCTAGAATCTCACTGAGCTCTTTGGGAGGTGCAAATCTTGTTGCACTGCAGGCCCCACAGACGAAAAATAATTCATTTCTGCATAATTCAAATGCAAATACTACATCTAGTGCCGTGCAAGCGCCGCATGTCCATTTAGACACAACAGCCATATCCCCCCCAACGTGCGTGCTCACCGGCGCCGCCAGGCGTCCGGTGGAGCAAAAGGTTAGCCCATAGATTCCGGGTAGAATTCAAGACATTCACTCGTACTCATCCAGAATCGTCGGGCATCCTGCGCGAATGACTAGACAGTTAAAGCGAATATGCCAATCAGGATCAAATTCTTTGTGCGGATGAATTTGCAGTCCACCGGTAACGATGTCAATTGTCAACGGAAGAAGATCCTCGGTCGGCTTGGCCATTAGCTCGACAGAATGCCCAGGAGATAAAACAACTTCGTTCGGCACCATTTCTAGGAACAGCCTCATAGGGTCCGAGGTATCGTTTCGAAAAATACCGACGACTGGATAGTTTTCAGGTTGCATTAGAAAAAGGCTCACGTGCCGAATTCAGCCGCGCCGCAGGCGTCGGCTGGAATGCTGGGTTGGACTTCATATTTGATCCTTTACCGGCGGTGGCTCATGCAACTCAAGCTCCCAGTCTTCAAATGGCGGGACTACTTGGAATGACGAGTCGCAATAGGACTTCAAATAGTCGGTAGCCCTTTTCTGTGCGTACGTTCCATTCTGGACTTGACCATTTTCGTCGAGTTCGAGGACATTGGCGAAAATTGCGTAAGTCCGCTCGATTGCGCTTGGCTCATTCCCGTACAGGCTCAGGTAATCCACTCCTTTAAGCATGTAGTGCGTTCCGCTCGACATGAAGTACGAGAAAGTCCTCAGCGCACCGCTGAAGCTGTTACCCAATTTCACTGCAAAGCCTCCATACCGTCCAACGTTGGAATTCAGCGGGCGCCGTAGGCGATCCGCTGGAATGAAATGATGGGCACAGCGCCCGAACTGGCCGCGAATGACCGGCCACCAGCTTGCCCGCGCCAGCGCCCACACGGACACCAGCATACCGGACCAGCCGGCGCTTGCCACAAGACGCCGCGCCGCCAGCGGCGCAAACGCCAGCACTCGCCGCGCTGGCGAAACAGCCTGCGACCAAAGAGCGGAGCGAAGTTGTCAACGCGTGATTCATTAACAGGATCAAGGCTGGGCCCATCGTTTCAAGCTAACCGGCGCTGCGCGGCTTTATCGCGCAGCGTCCAGCGACCAAAGGGAGCGAGGTTGAGCGCATTGTTGGGCGACAGCGTCATTGTCGCACTACCTGTGAAGACTGGACGACAAAACGTGAAATACCCTCGGTGGATTCGATAGACCATGGACGCTCGGTGTTAACCGTCGAAAGCTTCCGGCCGTCGGCGTCATCCGATTCCAATTCGACCTCGCACGCTATTGTACCGACCTGGGGATATGGACTATCCGACCAAAGGTTTGCCGTCGTCACGACGGGAACCTTTTCGATGAAAAGATGAGACCTTCCATTCGCGTCAATCAGGCGGCATTCGACGAAGCCGGGGTGATGATCATCGATGAACCTCTCAATTTGAACAGAGATGGCAATCATGGGTTCAAGCGGCCCAACGTCGGAATTCAGCGGCGCCGTACGGCGTCCGCTGGAATGAAATGTTAGAGCGCTTCACGATGCAAGCCCCAGCTGGCGCAAGGCAATTGCGCACCAACTTCTGACTGTTTCGTCCGGATCTGCGGCAAGGCCTCGCACACTATCGATTTCCAGATCTGTCAGCGCTTGAAGGGCAGCGATTGATTGGAGTGCTTCTCTCCGGACAAATGGATTGCTGTCGTGCAGCGCTTGAAAGGTAGCCGACCGGGAGGGCGAATCGTTCTGCGAGATTTGGCGAAGTGAGCTGATCGCTGCTTGGCGAATGCCAAATGCTGCGTGAGTAAGCGCAAGGGAAGCAAGTGCCGACAAGGCTGGCTTACCTTGCGACTTAATTCGACCGAGACCGATTATCGACCAAAAAACGATCTTCTCTTCGGTGGAAGACAACCCTGTCAAGAATGCATCGACGTCAATTGGCTCATCATACGACAGACTCCCAATGGCCAGGATCGCACGGTGGCGCCTTTCATCGTCGCCGTGTGCAAGATCATGCAGCCAAATTGCGGGATTACGGATGGATGACATAAATTTGCGCTCTAACGTTGGAATTCAGCGGGCGCCGTAGGCGATCCGCTGGAATGAAATGATGGGCACAGCACCCGAACTGGCCGCGAATAACCGGCCACCAGCTTGCCCGCGCCAGCGCCCACACGGACACCAGCATACCGGACCAGCCGGCGCTTGCCACAAGACG